>DASUTB010000074.1:0-112162 GCA_036374835.1 Jiangellaceae bacterium
GGGAGCGTCGCCAGAAACTGCTGATCTACGGTGTCGCCGGCTTGGTAGTGGTGCTGATCGCCGCGCTGGTCGCCTACCAGATGGTCCAGCAGGGTGAAGAGGAAGATCGGCTCGCCGCTGACATCGAAGGGCTGCAGGAGCTCGAGATCGCCGATCGCGAGCATGTCGAAGGCACGGTCGACTACGAAGCGGAGTACGACACCCTGCCGCCTGCCGGCGGGAACCACAACGCGGCGTGGTTGAACTGCGGTATCTACGACACCGCCGTCCCGAGCGAGAATGCCGTCCACGCCCTGGAGCACGGTGCGGTGTGGATCACCTACCAGCCCGACCTGGCCGAGGGTCAGGTCGACACGCTGCATGACGTTGTTCGTGATCTGGACTCGTCCGAGAGCGATTACGTGATCGTGAGCCCGTTCGAGGGACTTGGGTCGCCGATTGTGGCCAGCGCGTGGGGTCTGCAGGTGTCCGTAGACGATCCGAGCGACGAGCGTCTCGAGCAGTTCCTGCACCAGTACGTGCGCGGCCCGCAGACCATCGAGCCGGGCGCGGCCTGCCAGGGCGGCGTCGGCAGCCCCATCGAATGATCACGTAAAGCTCGGAATTCCCGGCTTTACGTAGCTTGTAAGCCGCGCAAAGTCCGGGAAAGCCCTGCAAAGTATCCGTACGCAAACTGAACGTGCTGTACTCGATGTCGAGGGTGCGATGCGCGGCGGGCCGCCAGCTCCGTGGCCGTGGCGAAAACCCATGCCACCCGGCATGTCGGACGCGCGGCGGCTGGCGCGCCGGGCTGGGTTGGACACGGTGCGGATAGGTTCCACGGCCGCCGCGCTGGCCTAGACTCAGCCGCGGTGGCAACGAAGCCCGAAAGGACGTGTGGATCATGCTGGTCGGAATCCCCACCGAGGTGAAGAACAACGAGTATCGGGTGGCGATCACCCCGTCCGGCGTACATGAACTCACCCAGAACGGGCACGACGTGCTGGTGCAGCGTGGGGCCGGGCTCGGCTCGGCGATCGGCGACGACGAGTTCATCGCAGCCGGCGCGCGGATCGTCGACACGGCCGACGACGTGTGGGGCGAGGCTGAGATCGTGCTGAAGGTCAAAGAGCCCATCGGCGAGGAGTACCACCGGATGCGCCGTGACCAGGTGCTGTTCACATACCTACATCTCGCCGCATCGAAGGAGTGCACCCAGGCGCTGCTGGAATCCGGGATCACGGCGATCGCCTATGAGACGGTCCAGCTGGACGACGGCTCGCTGCCGCTGCTGGCTCCGATGAGCGAGGTGGCAGGCCGGATGGCCACCCAGGTCGGCGCCCACGTGCTGGAGCGGGCGCAGGGTGGGCGGGGCGTCCTGCTCGGCGGTGTGCCCGGCGTGAAGAACGCGAGGGTGGTCGTCATCGGGGCCGGGGTGTCCGGCATGAACGCCGCCGAGATCGCGCTCGGCATGCAGGCGGACGTGTGGATACTCGACAAGAACGTCGCACGGCTCCGCGAGGTCGACCGCGTCTACCGCGGCCACGCGACCACGATCACGTCGAACCTGCTCGAGGTCGAGCGGGCGGTCATCGACGCGGACCTGGTGATCGGTGCGGTGCTCGTGCCTGGAGCGAAGGCTCCGACGCTGGTTTCCAACGAGCTCGTCGCCAGGATGCGGACCGGCAGTGTGCTCGTCGACATCTCGATCGACCAGGGCGGCTGCTTCGCCGACTCGCGGCCCACCACACATGACGATCCGACCTTCCCGGTGCACGAGTCGCTGTTCTACTGTGTCGCGAACATGCCGGGCGCGGTTCCGCACACGTCCACCTACGCGCTGGCGAACGTCACGTTGCCGTACGTGGTCGAGCTGGCGAACCTGGGCTGGCGGGACGCGGTGCGGGCCGATCCCGCGCTCGCCAAGGGCCTGAACACGCACGACGGTGAGGTGACGTATGGACCGGTCGGCGAGGCGCACGGTCTGACCACTCGCCCCCTCGACGAAATCCTGCACTAACGCCGGTGGAAGTCGATCAGGAGGCGGCGCAACTGGAGGTGGCCGTGCGCGGCTACCTTCAGCATCTGGCGGTGGAGCGCGGCCTGGCCGCCAACACTCTCACCTCCTACGAGCGTGATCTCGGCCGGTACGTCGCGGCGCTGACCGGGAACGGTGTAACCGAGCCCGCGGCGATCGCGGAGAGCGACGTGACCGCATTCGTGCGGCGGCTACGACACGGCGATGGCGAGCATGCGCCGCTGCGTGCGACGTCTGCCGCCCGCGCCCTCGTGGCTGTGCGCGGGTTCCACCGGTTCCTTCTCCGCGAAGGCGTGGTGGCGGCGGATGTGTCGCAGGAGGTACGTCCGCCCGCGGCGCCGCGCAAGTTGCCCAAGGCGATCCCGGTCGCGGACGTCGAGCGGCTGCTCGGCGTGTCGGGACGGGACGACACCCCGCTCGGGCTGCGTAACCGGGCGTTGCTCGAGACGCTGTACGGAACCGGCGCGCGCATCTCCGAAGCGGTCGGCCTGGACCGTGACGATATGAATCCGGATTCGGGCACGGTGCTGCTGCGCGGCAAGGGCAGCAAAGAACGCACCGTCCCGGTGGGTTCGTATGCCCGGGAAGCCATCGATGCCTACCTGGTGCGGGCACGGCCCGCGCTGGCCAGGCACGGCCGGGGCACGCCGGCACTGTTCCTGAACTCCCGCGGAGGCCGGCTGTCGCGCCAAGGTGCATGGGGGGTGCTGCGCGCGGTCGCCGAGCGAGCCGGGCTGGCCGCAGCCGTGTCGCCGCACACGCTCCGGCACAGCTTCGCAACTCATCTCATCGATGGCGGAGCGGACGTTCGCGTGGTGCAGGAGTTGCTCGGCCACGCGTCCGTGACAACGACCCAGGTCTACACACTCGTCACCGTCGATCAGCTCCGCGAGGTCTACGCGGCGGCGCATCCACGCGCCCGCTAGTGCAGCCTCCAGTGCCACCAGGTATAGCGACATCACACCACCCATGCAGGCATGGTGTGATGTCGCTACGCCTACCGAACGTGATCGAACCACAACGGGGGAGGGCAAACTCGGGCGCGGCTCCCAGCAGCAGCGACCCTGGCGGGGTAGGCTCACGTCGCAAACCCCCTTGTCCGCACGTCGCCGAGGATCTGAGGAGTAACGGTGAACACTCAGACGACGGAACCGCTGGCCGAGTCGATGCCCGCCAACGGCACAGCGGACCCTGCCCAGCTCGGGCCGACGCAGCGGCCGAAGAAGACGTTTCCGCAGCCGAAGCAGCTCGATCATCATGGCCCGGCCCGGGTGGTCGCGGTGTGCAACCAGAAAGGTGGTGTAGGCAAGACCACCACGACGATCAACTTGGGGGCGGCACTGGCCGACTACGGCCGGCGGGTGCTCCTCGTCGACTTCGATCCGCAGGGTGCGTTGTCGGTGGGGCTGCACCAGACGCCCCGCGACTCCGACACGACCATCTACAACGTGCTCATGGAGCGCGGCGTGCACGCCAAGGAAGCGATGGTCCCGACCCCGATCGAGGGTATGGACCTGCTTCGCAGCAACATCCAGCTGTCCGCGGCCGAGCTCCAGCTCGTCACCGAGGTGGCGCGTGAGCAGGCTCTGATGCGCGTCATCGAACCGCTGGTACCGGACTACGATGTCATCCTCATCGACTGCCAGCCCTCGCTCGGCCTGCTCACCGTCAACGCACTTACCGCGGCGACCGGCGTGCTCGTCCCAGTCGAGTGCGAGTACTTCTCCATGCTCGGTGTCGCGCTGCTCGAGGAGACGATCGCCACGGTGCAGGAGCGGCTGAATCCGAGGCTCGAGATCGAGGGCCTGTTGGCCACGATGTACGACGGGCGCACAGTGCACGGTCGCGAGGTGCTGACCCGGTTGCTCGAGCGCTTCGACGAGCAGGTCTTTCACACGGTGGTCGGGCGCACGATCCGATTCCCGGAGACGACCGTGGCCGGGCTGCCGATCACGTCCCACGATCCGTCATCTCCGGGTGCCAAGGCCTACCGGCAGCTGGCCAGGGAGGTGCTGTCGCGGTGGGATTCGGCGTCGTCGCGAGCGTGACCGACGGCGTCGCCGAGGAACCGGACTCCGGACCGCGGGCTCGGTTCGAAGTCCATCTCGAGAACTTCGAAGGCCCGTTCGACGTCCTGCTCGGCCTGATCGCCAAGCACAAGTTGGACGTCACGGAAGTGGCGTTGCACGTCGTGACCGACGAGTTCATCAACTTCATCAGGGCGCACGGCCCGGAGTGGGACCTTGACCAGGCCAGCGACTTTCTCGTCATCGCAGCCACCCTGCTCGACCTGAAGGCGGCTCGGCTGCTTCCCAGCGGGGAGGTCGAGGACGAGGAGGATCTCGCGCTGCTCGAAGCACGCGACCTGCTGTTCGCCCGGCTTCTCCAGTACCGCGCGTTCAAGCAGGTGGCGGCAGTGCTGGGCGGTCGGATGGCCGACGAGGCACGCCGTTTCCCGCGGGCGGTCGGGCTCGAAGACCGCTACGCCGACCTGCTGCCGGAGGTGATCGTGGGCCTCGGACCGGCGCAACTGGCGGCGCTGGCGGCCCGGGCACTCGAGCCCAAGCCGGTGCCGGAGGTGGCCACCCAGCACCTGCACGGCACCCGGGTGAGTGTACGCGAGGAGGCCGTCGTGGTGATCGACCGGCTTCGCAGGTCCGGCAGCGTGTCGTTCCGCTCCCTTTCCGCGGACTGCCCGTCCACGCTGCACGTGGTCGCCCGGTTCCTCGCTCTGCTGGAGCTGTACCGAGAGAGAGTGGTGTCGTTCGAGCAACTCGCGCCGCTGAGCGAACTGACCGTACGGTGGACGGGAGACGCCGACGCCGACGTCGCCGTGAGTGACGAGTTCGACGTCGAGCCGTCCGCCGAGGGTGGCGACGGCGAGCATGACAGCAAGGAGCAGCAGTGAACGACGAGGCCGAGCCCACACTCTCGGCGACCATCGAGGCGGTCCTGCTGGTCGCCGACGAGCCGGTCGCGGACGTGACGCTGGCCCAGGTGCTGGAGCGCCCGCGCGACGAGATCGCCGCGACACTGGCGGCGCTGGCCGACGAGTACGACGCGAGCGGGCGCGGATTCGAGCTGCGCGAGGTGGCCGGAGGCTGGCGGCTGTACACCCGTCCCGAGTGTGCGCCGGTCGTCGAACGGTTCGTGCTGGACGGTCAGCAGGCCAGGCTCACGCAGGCGGCGCTGGAGACGCTGGCCGTCGTGGCGTACCGCCAACCGGTCACTCGGGCTCGGGTGTCGGCGGTGCGCGGTGTGAACTGCGACGGCGTGATGCGCACCTTGACCACCCGCGGCCTGATCGAGGAAGCGGGCGTCGATCTCGAAAGCGGTGCGACACTGTTCCAGACCACGTCGTACTTCCTCGAGCGTCTCGGCATGGCTTCGCTGGACGAGCTGCCGCCGATCGGGCCGTACCTTCCGGACGCCACCGACCTGGCAGATCTGCCCACCGACCCCCTGAACCGGCCGCGCCGACGCGGCGGCGAGAGCGTCGACGCGCGTCGACGCGAAGACGCGGTCGACGAGGGAGACGATGAGCCGGGCGGAGACGAGTCGCCCGACGGCAGGCAGCCGGCTGACGAGACCACCGATCGAGCGACGGACGCGAGCGCCAACGGCCATGTCTGAGGACGAGGGCGTCCGGCTACAGAAGGTTCTTGCCGCCGCCGGTGTCGGGAGCCGGCGTGCCTGTGAGGAGCTGATCGCGGCCGGCCGGGTGGAGGTGAACGGCTCGGTGGTCGCGACGATGGGCGTGCGCGTCGATCCGGCAAGCGCGATCATCAAGGTGGACGGCATGCGGGTCAGCACCCCCGAGGCGGGAGCCGTCCATCTGGTTCTTAACAAGCCGGCCGGTGTCGTGAGCACCATGAGCGACCCGCAGGGCCGTCCCAACCTCGGCGACTACGTCGCAGGGCGGCGCGAGCGGCTATTCCACGTCGGACGGCTCGACGCCGAGACCGAGGGCCTGATCCTGCTGACCAATGACGGAGAGCTCGCCCATCGGCTGACCCACCCGAGCTACGGCGTATCCAAGACCTACCTGGCCCAGGTGGCCGGCCCGCTCAAGCGCGGGATCGGTAAGCAGGTGCGGTCCGGCGTGGAGCTCGACGACGGTGTGGTGACGGTGGACCGCTTCCGTCCGATCGAACGGTCGGGCGCGCGCGTACTCGTCGAGGTCGTGCTGCACGAGGGCCGCAAACACGTCGTTCGCAGGCTGCTGGCCGCGGTCGGCCATCCGGTCGAACGGTTGGTCCGCACCGAGTTCGGCCCCGTGAAGCTGGGCGATCTACGTCCGGGCAAGACCCGTCCCTTGAGCCGCGACGAGATCGGCCGGCTCTATCAGGAGGTTGGTTTGTAGTGGCCGTGCGGGCGATCCGCGGTGCCACCCAGCTCGAGGTGGACGAGCGTGAGCACCTACTCGAGCGAGTTTCGGAGATGTTGAACGCCGTGCTGGTACGCAACGGCCTGACCGGTGCCGACCTGATCAGCGTGGTGTTCACGTCAACGCCCGACGTGATGTCCGAATTCCCCGCATACGCCGCCCGGGTCATCGGCATTACCGACGTGCCGCTACTGTGCGCCCAGGAGATCGACGTGCCAGGTGCCATGCCCCGGGTGATCCGCATGCTCGCCCATGTGGAGACGACGCGTGCCCGCGCCGAAATCAACCATGTGTACCTGCACGGCGCGAGCGCGCTGCGAACGGATCTTAGGAGGGACGGGTGAACCCGGAACAGGGCGGTGGCCGTCGGCTGGTTGGCCCTGACGAGGGACGGGTGGGTATCGAGCCCAAGCGTCGGGGTGCGTTGAACGGACCGGAGCCGCTCGATCGTGGAGTGCTGATCGTCGGCTCCGGTCTGCTCGGCACCTCGCTCGGCATGGCGCTGCGCTCGGCCGGGGTGGCCGTCCACCTGCGCGACACCGACGATACGGCGCTCAAGGAGGCGGTCCGGATGGGCGCCGGAACCTCGGACGGGCCCACTCGTCCGGTCGCGCTCGGAGTCGTCGCCGTGCCGCCGGCGAGCACCGGATCGGTTGTCGCCGGCCTGCTCGACTCCGGGGTCGCGGAGTACGTGACGGACGTGGCCAGCGTGAAGGAACTGCCCGCCCGCGAGGTACGCACACTCGCCGCCGAGCCCGGCCGGTACGTGGGTAGCCATCCGATGGCCGGGCGGGAGGTGTCCGGACCGACCGCGGCTCTGGCGGACCTGTTCGAGGGCCGGCCATGGGTGCTCTGCCCGGACGACCGCACCGACGCGCAGGCGGTCACCCGAGCGCTCGCAGTGGCCCAGACCGTTGGCGCGGCGCCGGTCACGATGCCCGCCGACGAGCATGACGCGGCCGTGGCACTCGTGTCGCACGCACCGCACGTGGTGGCGGCGTTGATGGCCGCGCAGTTGTCCGGTGCGCCCGACCACGAGGTGCGTCTGGCCGGGCAGGGCGTGACGGACGTGACGCGCGTCGCCGCCGGCGATCCGTCGTTGTGGGCGCAGATCCTCGGCGCCAATGCCGAAGCCGTCGCCGGAGTGCTCGGCAAGCTGCGTTCCGGCCTCGACACAGTGCTCGATGCACTGAGCTCGGGATCGGGAGAGGCGCTCCGCGATGTGCTCGCCGCCGGCGTGACCGGCCGGGGGAGGCTGCCCGGCAAACACGGCGCCGCGCCGGTGCCGTACGCGACCGTCGCCGTGGTGCTGGCCGACGAGCCCGGCCAACTCGCCGCCCTGTTCGCCGACGCTGCGCGGGCGGGCGTCAACATCGAGGACGTGCGGATCGACCACCGTCCCGGTCAGCCCGCCGGCCTGGTGGAGCTGGACGTGCGTGTCGATGCGGAGGCTACCCTGGCCCGGGCGCTGCGCGGGCAGGGCTGGACGGTTCATGAGTAGGGATACGTCGGCGCTGCCCAGGCAGGCTCTACTGGTTGGTGATGAGGGAGGCTCGGGCATGGCGCGAAGGCCGCTCGCGCGCAGACCCGATCGTTCCGTGATGAGGGAGACTGTGTGAAGCTGGTGATCGCGATTGACGGGCCGTCCGGGTCCGGCAAGTCGACCGTGGCGCGGCGGGTGGCGTCCGCACTCGGCCTGCGTTATCTGGACACCGGCGCCATGTACCGTGCGCTGACCTGGTGGGCGCTCGAGCGCGGTGTCGACCTGGCGGACCGCGAAGCGGTCGGCCGTCTCGCGCGGGAGCTGCCGCTGGAGATGGGGACGGATCCCGAGGCGCCGACCGTGTTCGTGGATGACCGGGACGTAGCGGCGGCCATCCGTGAGACGCGGATTTCCGAGTCGGTGAGCGCGGTCGCGACCAACCAGGACGTGCGCGCCGAGATGCGCATCCGCCAGCGGGCGTACGCCGAGGCCGGAGATGTGGTGATCGAAGGACGCGACATCACGACGGTGATCGCACCCGACGCGCCGGTGCGGGTACTGCTGACCGCCAGTGAGGAGGCGCGGTTGGCCCGGCGAGCCAGGGAGTTGCACGGTGTGGCCGACGAGGAGGCCGTCGCGCGTACCCGTGACCAGGTTGTGCGCCGCGACGCGGACGATTCGACGGTGTCGGTGTTCACCGAGGCGTCCGATGGTGTGACCGTCGTCGACTCGTCCCACATGACGATCGAAGACACGATCGCGGTCGTGCTGGACGTCGTGAAGCGCGAGACCGGCGTCGCTCCGGGTGGGCGTGCCGGAACCGCAGAGGGGCGCGAGTGAGTGAGCGGCTGCCGTCCGCCCGCGGCGCGCGGTACGGCGCCAAACTTTCCAGAATCCTGGCCTGGGCAGTTTGGCGGGTGTCCGTCCACGGCGCCGAGAATGTGCCCGAGTCCGGCCCGGTGATCCTGGCGCCGAACCATCTGGGTTTCGTCGACGGGCCGCTGCTGTACGGACAGTGCCCGCGTCCGGTGCACACGTTGACCAAACGCGAGATGTTCGCCGGCCCGGTGGGGTGGGTGCTGAGCTGGGCCGGGCAGATCCCGATCGATCGCGACCAGCCCGGGCGCGAGGCCCTGCGGACGGTGACGAACGTTCTGGCGGATGGCCGGGTCGTCGCGATCTTCCCGGAGGGGACGCGCGGTGCCGGCGACTTTGCCGAGCTTCGGACCGGGCTCGCCTGGTTCGCCCTGCGCTCCGGCGCCCCTGTCGTCCCGGTGGTCTTCCTCGGCTCGGGCTCGCGCGGCACTACGCTGGGGTCGCTGCCGCGTTTCCGGTCGCGGATAAGGGTGGTGTTCGGCGAGCCGGTCCGGGTAGGTGCCGGGGACGGACGGACGTCGCGTGCCGCGCTCGAGGCGGCGTCGAAGGACCTGCGCGACGCTTTGGTGAAGCATCACCGGCAGGTGCACGAGAAATTCGGGGGAGAGGCGTGAGCGAGAAGCTGCGGGGCGTTATGGAGGGGCACCACCGGCCTGCCGACGAGCGGTTCGGGAGACGGCGTGAGCGATGATCTGCATGCGGCGAACCACGCCGAGCTGCTGACCGACGAGGGTGCGTTCGTCGACGCCGCCGATGCCGGACCGCTACCGGTTGTGGCCGTCGTCGGCCGTCCCAACGTGGGCAAGTCGACCCTGGTGAACCGGATCCTCGGGCGCCGTGCGGCCGTGGTGGAGGACGTGCCCGGCGTGACGCGCGACCGGGTGGCCTACGACGCGGCGTGGGCCGGCCGTCGGTTCACCTTGGTCGACACGGGTGGGTGGGATCCGGACGCCGAGGGCATGGCGGCCCGGATCGCGGCGCAGGCCGAGGTGGCCGCCGCGGCCGCCGACGTCGTGGTGTTCGTCGTCGATGCCACCGTCGGCGCCACCGACCCGGACGAGGCGGTTGTCAAAGTTCTCCGGCGCACAGGTGTGCCGGTCGTGCTGGCGGCGAACAAGGTGGACGGCGCGTCGGGGGAGTCGGACGCCGCCGCGTTGTGGAACCTGGGGCTGGGCGAGCCGTATCCCGTCTCGGCGCTACACGGACGCGGCAGTGGCGATCTGTTGGACGCGGTGCTGGCCGAGCTACCGTCCGCGCCGGCGGAGACCTTCGCCGAGGTGGACGAGGGACCGCGACGCGTCGCGCTGGTCGGCAAGCCGAACGTCGGCAAATCGAGCCTGCTGAACCGGCTCGCGCGCGCCGAACGGGTGATGGTCGACGAGGTGGCGGGGACGACCGTCGACCCGGTGGACGAGGTCGTCGTCCTTGGCGGGCGGGAGTGGGTGTTCGTCGACACCGCCGGCATCCGGCGCCGGGTCAAGGAGGCGTCCGGCGCGGAGTACTACGCGTCTTTGCGCACGTCGGCGGCGATCGACCGGTGTGAGGTGGCGGTCGTCCTGATCGACGCGAGCGAGCCGCTGAGCGAGCAGGACCTGCGGATCATCTCCAGTGTTGAGGAGTCCGGCCGGGCGCTGGTGCTCGCGTTCAACAAGTGGGACCTGCTGGACGATTACCGCCGCGATGAGCTCGAGCGCGAGATCGACCGGCAGCTCGGATCGGTTCGCTGGGCGCCGCGGGTCAACATCTCGGCGCGGACCGGCCGTCACGCCGACAAGCTCGTCCCCGCCTTGGATACAGCCTTGGCGGGCTGGGAGACGCGGGTCCCGACCGGGCGGCTGAACTCGTTCCTCGGCCAGCTCGTGGCCGCGCACCCGCACCCGATGCGGGGCGGCCGCCAATCCAAGATCTTGTTCGGGACGCAGGCCGGCACCCGTCCGCCGAAGTTCGTGCTGTTCACCACCGGGTTCCTCGAGGCGTCGTACCGCCGCTTCATCGAACGGCGGCTGCGCGAGGAGTTCGGCTTCACCGGCACGCCGATCGAGATCTCGGTCCGCGTCCGCGAGAAGCGCTCGCGAAAGCACTGAGTCCGCGACGAACACGCCGTCCCCGCCCACCAGGGCACGTCATGACAGGAAGCTGAGCCTTACCCGTCGGTCGGGATTGTCCGCGTTGGTGTCGACGATCACGATGCTCTGCCAGGTTCCGAGCTGCAGGTCGCCGTCCAGCACGGGGATTGTGAGCGACGGCGAGACGAATACCGGCAGGACGTGATCGCGTCCGTGGCCCTGGCTGCCGTGCCGGTGCCGGTAGATGTCCTCGTGGGGGAGTATCCGGTCGACGGCGTCGGCGAGATCCGATTCAGAGCCGCTGCCGGTTTCCATGAGGGCGACGCCGGCCGTCGCATGCGGGACGAAGACGTGGCACAAGCCGTTGCCCTTGTCACGGCAGAACTGAGCGACATCGCTGGTGACATCTGTGACCAGCCGGTCTTCCGTGCTGAGTCGTACGAGTTGAGATTCCATGGCCCCATCATGGCGGCTCGTAATGGTTTCCTGTCGTACGGGCCGCTGAGGTACGATCTGCACGGTTCGGCGTTGCCGGACTACGGGCTGTAGCTCAGTTTGGCAGAGCATTCGGCTGGGGGCCGAAGGGTCGCAGGTTCAAATCCTGTCAGCCCGACATTTAGGATGTTTTTGCGTATTCCAGGCACCCGAACAGGGCTCGAGGATCGGCCACTTAGAGACCGGAGAGCTTGTGCGCAACGGCATTTCTGTCGGTAGCTCATACTAGTGTTCGATTCATGGGAGACGTCGCTGCCACCACGCGCACTTGGACGGACGAGCAACTTCGAGCGCCGTCGAAACTCAGACGACGTGGAAAGGCGTGGCCTCGGCCCTTGAGCTGTCTCAGAGCTCCACGCCACGCCTGAAGCGCCATGCGGCTCGACTGGGCCTCGACACTGCTCACTTCACGGGTAGGCGTCGATGGTCCGATCTCGACCTGAAGACCGCCCTCGAGCAGTCAACGTCATGGACGGAGCTGCTCCTGCGGCTCGATCTATCGCGCCGTACGGCCCGGACGTAGTGGACTACTTCTTCATCGTTGACGGCGCCGGCGCGTTGTACCTGATCCCGAGCAGTGTTCTCGGCGGTCGAACACGGATCAACGTCGGTGCCTACGCGGCCTACCGCGTGGGCGATGCGTCGAGCCTGCTCGCCGAAGCGGCATGAGCCATCGGAACAGGGATGTGCGCTCTACGATTCCTGAGGTGGATGTCGATCGCTGGGTGAAGGATGTCGAGGACTGTCTACGGGCCGAGGGCACGGCCGAGCGCGCAAAGATGGAGAAGCGGTACCTGAAGAGCGAACTCGAACACTACGGCGTCCGGGTGCCTGCTGTACGGGCGGTTGTCAAGCGAGAGCTGCGGCGCGAGCCGGTGGATGACCACGACGAGTTGGTCGCACGCGCAGCGGCGTTGTGGCGTCCCGCAGTGCACGAGATGCGGCTAGCGGCGGCCGAGCTGTTGGCTGCCGGAGTCGATGTTCTCGATCCGGGTGATGCCGCACTGGTCGAGCGCCTGGTGCGCGAGTCTCGGACGTGGGCGCTGGTGGACGTACTGGCGCCGCGCGTCATGGGTCCGATGGTCGAACGGTTCGCCGAGCTCGGCACCGTCCTGGATCGCTGGGCGGCCGACGACGACTTCTGGGTGCGACGGGCCGCCCTCTTGGCATTGTTGATTCCGCTGCGGCGCGGCGACGGGGACTTCAGGCGCTTCACCCGCTACGCGGATGAGATGCTGGACGACAGGGAGTTCTTCGTCCGCAAGGCGATCGGCTGGGTGCTGCGTGATACCGGAAAGAAGCGACCTGAGCTGGTCTTCGACTGGGTGCTGCCGCGGGCCGATCGTCTGTCCGCCGTGACGCTTCGCGAGGCGGTCAAGCCGTTGTCCGGCGAGCAGCGCGCCGCGATCGAGGGCGCCCGAAGTGGCCAGCGCGGACGGCAGGATGCCGGTGCGTAGGATGAGTGTTCGGATTTCGATGCGGCGGTGAATTCGAATCAACGACGACGAACGAGCCCGGCGACGGCAGCGCTGGTACGGCGTCAAGCCGCTCGCGAAGCGCCTGCTTGCCCAGCCGGGCGTGCACACGCTGATGCGCGGCGGCGCGACGCTACTGGGAGACAGGATCCACCGTGAGCGCCTGCCCGCCCCTGCCCGGCTCGAGCAGGTGACCGCGTCGATGGCGGGCGTGACGTTCGTCATGCTGCGCCCGGATCGGTGCATCGTCGCCAAGGAGCTGTACTGGGGAGACGGCAAGCGCCCCCGGGCAGCGGACCAGTTCGCCCTGGACCTGTTCGCCTCGCTCGCCCGTGATGCCAGGCTGGTGCTGGACGTCGGCGCCTATACCGGAATCTTTTCGTTGCTGGCGGCGAAGGTGGCCCCGGCCGCGCAGGTGCACGCGTTCGAAGTGGTTCCGCTCGTCGCCGAGGCCGCCCGGGAGAACGTGGAGGCGAACGGTCTGACCGATCGCGTCACGATTCACGGTCACGGCGTGGGCAAGGACGGCGACACCGTGCTGATCGCCGAAGGCTCCGGTGGGTCGGCATTACCGGACTTCTACTCGACGAAGCTGCACTTCAGTGACGGTGTTCCGGTCGGCGTGCGCTCGCTGGACGCGATCGTGACCGAACTCGGTGCGCCCCCACCTGCTGTCGTCAAGATCGACGTCGAGGGCGCCGAAGATGTCGTGCTCGGGCATGCGCAGTCGTTCCTTGGCTCGCACCGCCCGGACATCCTGTGCGAGATCCTGCCGGACGCCAACGTGACCGCAGTGCAGGACGCACTCGCCCCGCACGGGTATCGCTTCTACCGGGTCGAGCGGGGTGCGTTGCGTGCACAATCCGATCTCGTGCCGAACGACGACTTCCGAGACTGGCTATTCTCGACCAAGGATCCCGGCGACCTGGCGTCGCAGGGGATCGCGATCGACTCGTCGGGCGAGAGCTAGGTCGACCAGGGCGGCTTGCGGGCCAGCCGCAGGAGCGCGCGGCGCACGAAGCCAGGCGGACGTGGCTGCTCCGGCGCCGGCTGTGGGGCGGCATCGGCAGCCGCTTTGCGGGCCGTGCGCTCGGCGCGCCAGTGTTCGAGCAGTTCGTCGACGTCGGCGAGCTGGGCCTGGACGGGCAGCCCGGCGAAGCTCTGCCGCCACGACGCTCGGACACGCTCGTTGAAGTCTTCGACGACGGCGCGCACGGCGCTCTCGGAGCGCTCCCGCACGATCCGTTCGGGCAGGCCCTGAGCCTCCTTGCGCAACTGGAGGGGCAGCGGCATCGCGGCGGAGAGGTCGAGACCTTCTTCGGCGACCTTCTGCTTGATCCACCAGTCCGGGTCGTCCGGCCGGGACGGATTCTTCAGCGGTTCGCCTTTGCCCGGCAGGTCGTCGAAGTCGCCGCGCTCCTCGGCGTCGCGGATCTGCTTGTCGATCCACGATTCGTACGTACCGCCGAACGCTCCGCCGTCACTCGTCCGCCATCCCATACAGCGAGCGTACCCAGCGCGGATCTGTGACCTGCGGGCTGTATGGGCGATGCGCTGCAATCACCTGCTTTACTCGGTCTGCAGACCTAGCAAAGCCGGTAATTGGGTGCCAAACATGGTCATTCTGGTCAGGTTCCGACAAGGGTGATGCCGCCGTCAAGGACGATGGTCTGGCCGGTGACCCAGGATGCGTCGTCGGAGACGAGATAGGCGACGGCGCCGGCGACATCCTCAGGTACGCCGAGCCGCTTGAGCGGATAGGTCTCGGCGACCTCGTTCTCGTGCTCCTCGTACAGTGCGGCGGCGAACTTCGTCTTGACGACGGCCGGCGCGACCGCGTTGACCCGGACCGTCGGCGCGAGTTCGGCGGCAAGCTGCTTCGTGAGGTTGATCACGGCGGCCTTGCTCGCACCGTACATTCCGATGCCGGGCGAGATACCGATGCCGGCAACCGAGGCCATGTTGACGACCGCGCCGCCGTGCGCCTGGAGGTAATTGCGGTAGGCGACCTGTGTCCAAGCCAGCGCAGACAGGACGTTGACCTCGAAGATCTTGGCCGCGGCGCCGAGCTCGAGGTCCATCAGGGGGCCGAACACCGGGCTGGTGCCGACGTTGTTGACCAGGATGTCGAGGCGGCCGTACCTGTCCACGACCTGTCCGACGGCGTCGGCCTGGTGCTCGGGATCGTGCGCCTTGCCGGCGACGGTCAGGATGCGATCCGCCCCGTCGAGTTCCGCGGCGGCCTTCTCGAGCGCCTCGGACTTGCGTCCGGTGATGCACACGCTCGCCCCTTCGGCGAGCAGCCGGGCGGCGATGCTGTAGCCGATCCCGCGGCTGGCTCCGGTGACGATCGCGACCTTGTCCTCAAGCCTACTCGCCATCAGCTCATCCTCTCCATCACCATCGCCATGCCCTGGCCGCCCCCGACGCACATGGTCTCGAGACCGAACTGCTTGTCATGGAACTGTAATGAGTTGACCAGGGTCGTGGTGATGCGCGCCCCGGTCATGCCGAACGGATGCCCGACCGCGATGGCTCCGCCGTTGACGTTGAGCTTGTCGATATCGATCCCGAGATCCCGGTAGGAGGGGATCACCTGCGCGGCGAACGCCTCGTTGATCTCGACCAGGTCGATGTCGTCGATCGTCATACCGGCCAGCTTGAGCGCGCGCTGGGACGCTTCGACCGGTCCGAGACCCATGATCTCCGGCGAGAGCGCCGAGACGCCGGTGGAGACGATGCGAGCCAACGGCGTGATGCCGAGCTCGCGCGCCTTCACGTCGGACATGACGATCACTGCGGCCGCCCCGTCGTTGAGCGGGCAGCAGTTGCCGGCGGTGACGCGTCCGTCCGGACGGAACACCGGGTCGAGAGTCTGCACCTTCTCCAGCGTCGTGCCGGGACGGGGGCCGTCGTCGGTGCTGACGACCCGCCCGTCCGGTACGGTCACCGGGACGATCTCGCGCTCCCAGAACCCGTTCTCGATCGCCTTCTCGGCGAGGTTCTGCGACCGCACGCCGAACTCGTCCATCTCCTGGCGCGTGATGCCCCGGGCCAGTGCGAGGTTCTCCGCGGTCTGGCCCATCGCGATGTAGATGTCCGGCAGTTTGCCGTCTTCGCGCGGGTCGTGCCATTCGTCGGCACCGTTCTTGGCCGCCTCCGCGGTCCGGGCCTGCGCCTCTTCGAAGATCGGGTTGGTGGTGTCCGGCCAGCCGTCCGAGCTGCCCTTCGCGTAGCGGGAGACCATCTCCACGCCGGCGGAGATGAACACGTCGCCCTCACCGGCCTTGATGGCGTGCATGGCCATCCGGGTCGTCTGCAGGCTCGACGAGCAGTACCGGGTGATCGTGCAGCCGGGCAGGTGGTCGTAGCCCAGCATGGTGGCGACGACGCGGCCCATGTTGAAACCCTGCTCACCGCCCGGAAGCCCGCAGCCGAGCATCAGGTCGTCGATGTCCCCAGGGTCGAGCTGCGGTATCTTGTCGAGAGCCTCGCGCACGATCTTCGCGGTGAGGTCGTCCGGTCGAACGTCGACGAGCGATCCTTTGCCGGCGCGGCCGATGGGGGAGCGGGCCGTTGCGACGATGACTGCTTCAGGCATGATCGATCTTCTCTCGTAGTGCGGTCTCGGTCGGTTTTGCGGACGGAATCTTCGGCGGTGCGGGGACGAGGTGGACGTGAGGTGGCCGTTGGTAGCGGGCCAGGTGCTGCTCGTCCGCGCCGACATGTCCGAGATCGCCCGGGTGCGGCCGGCCGTAGCGGGCAGCTTGCTCGGTCGCTACAGGATTACCGTAGTAGCCGTTAATCACCTTGAACCTGTGAATCAGGACTTCTCCCACCACCCACGTCTACTCGCCGGCGAACCGGGCCAGCTCGCGCTTGCCGAGTGACATCTTGTGCACCTCGTCCGGGCCGTCGGCGAGACGGAGCGTGCGCGGCGCCGCCCACAGCTCGGCCAGCGGGAAGTCCTGACTGACTCCGCCCCCGCCATGGACCTGGATCGCCTTGTCCACCACCCACTCCGCCATCGACGGCACGGCGATCTTGATGGCCTGGATCTCGGTCATCGCGCCCTTGTTGCCGACGGTATCCATCAGCCACGCGGTCTTGAGTACGAGCAGCCGGGCCTGCTCGATCCGGATGCGCGCCTCGGCGACCCACTCGCGGATCACGCCCTGCCGGGCCAGCGGACGGCCGAACGGCGCACGCTGGTTGGCGCGCCTGCACATGAGCTCGAAGGCTCGCTCGGCCATGCCGATCAGCCGCATGCAGTGATGAATGCGCCCCGGTCCGAGCCGGGCCTGCGCGATGGCGAAACCGCCGCCCTCCTCACCGATGAGGTTCTCAGCCGGCACGCGCACGTCGTTGTACTCGACCACGGCATGCCCGCCCTCGGAGTGATCCGCATAGCCGAACACCGTGGTGTGCCGCTTGATCGTTACGCCCGGTGTATCCCGCGGGACGAGGATCATGCTCTGCTGGCGGTGCCGCTCGCCGTCCGGATCGGTCTTGCCCATGACGATGAAGATCTTGCAACGTGGATTCATCGCACCGGACGACCACCACTTCGTGCCGTTGATGACGTAGTGGTCGCCGTCGCGCTCGATGCGCGTGCTGATGTTGTTCGCGTCGGACGACGCCTGATCCGGCTCGGTCATGCCGAACGCGGACCGGATCTCACCGTTGAGAAGCGGATCGAGCCACTGTTCCTTCTGCTCCGGGCTGCCGAACATCGCGAGCACTTCCATGTTGCCGGTATCCGGCGCCGAGCAGTTCATGGCTTCAGGGGCGATGTGCGGGCTGCGTCCGGAGATCTCGGCGAGCGGCGCGTACTGCAGGTTCGTCAGGCCCGCTCCGTATTCGCTGTGCGCAAGGAACAGGTTCCAGAGCCCGAGTTCGCGTGCCTTCTTCTTGAGCTCCTCGACGATCGGCGGCTGGGTGAACGGTTCGGCCGTCTTCAGCTGCTCGGCATGCACCGGCTCGGCCGGATAGACATGCTCGTCCATGAACGCCAGCAGCTTCTCGCGCAGTTCCTGGGTTCGTGTGTCGTAACTGAACTCCATCAGCCCTCCCGCAGTGTGGTGGCCGACCTCGATGAGAATGACCACGTTAAGGCGGTTGTTACCGCCGATGCGTGGTCTACAGGCCGAGCAAAGCAGGTAATTCCGTGCTTAACATGGTCATTCGTGACGGCAGCGCCGGCTTGCAGATGTGCGTCCATCAGCCCTCCTCGAGTACTGCGTGGCCGAGTTCGACCAACGAAATCGTGTGGTCGCCCATGTTCTCGAAGCCCGCACCGACGGTCTGGCCGTGTATGTAGCGGTAGTAGATGCCCTCGTTGATCACCGCGAGCTTGAAGTAGCCGAGCGCGGTGTACCACGGCAGCGCGGACAGGTCCGCGGGGCGGCGCTTCTGGTAGGACGCGATCAGTTCGGCGGCCCGCGGGAACGGCGAGTCGGGCCCCACCGACAGGGACACCCCGCCGGGCAGGCTGGACAGCCCGTCCCAGTAGACGATCAGCAGGCCCAGATCGGTGAGCGGGTCGCCGACGGTCGTCATCTCCCAGTCGACGACGGCCGCGATCTCACCGTCGGCGACGATCGTGTTGTCCAGCCGGTAGTCGCCGTGCACGATGGCCGGGGCCGGCGAGTCGGGAATCGAATCGGCGAGGCGGGCGTGCAGCTCGTCCGCCCCTGGCAGCGGCCGGCTCCGGGAGGCATCCAGCTGCTTTTTCCAGCGCCGCACCTGGCGTTCGAGGAATCCCTCGGGACGTCCGAAGTCGCCGAGGCCGACGTGGGCCGGATCGAGCGAGTGCAACCGCGCCAGGACCGCCATCATCCGGTCGGCCAGGTCTGCGGCCTCGTCGCTCGACAGCTGCGACGTCTGGGACAGGTCGCGGTAGACCGTACCGTCCACCCACTCCATGAGATAGAACGTGGCGCCGAGCAGGTCCGTGTCCGCGTAGAGCAGCACGGGCCGCGGCACCGGCACGTCCGTCGGCGCCAGCGCGCTGAGCACCCGGAACTCGCGGGCCATGTCGTGCGCGGTGGGAAGCACGTGCCCGAGCGGGGGACGGCGCAGCGCCAACGTCCGCTGCCCGTCGGTAATGCGGTACGTGAGATTCGATTTGCCGCCCTCGATCAACTCACCGGACAGCGGCCCGGCGAACACCGGCTCGTCGCCGACCTGGAGACCGGCGAGCCGGTCCAGATCGCCGAGCCCGTCCGGCGCCGTCGAGAGGGTCACGGCGTCACCACGATCCGTCCCACGGTGTCGCCCGCGGCCAGCCTGGTCAACCCATCCGGGACCTCGTCCATCGCGATCGTTCCGCCCACCAGCGGTGTCACGACACCGTCCGCGGCCATCGCGGCCAGTTCGCGGTGCACTTTGGCGATGGCGACGCTGTCGTACTGCCGGTACAGGCCCCAGTGCAGCCCGACGATCGAGTAGTTCTTGATGAGGGCGTGCGAGAGCATCGGCGACGGGATCGTGCCGGACGCGAACCCGATCACCAGGATTCTTCCCTCGAAGGCGACGACCTTGGTGGACGCCTCGTACGCCTCGCCGCCGACCGGATCGAACACGACGTCGGCGCCGTGCCGGCCGGTCGCCTCTTTCAGCGCCGGGATAAGCTCGACCTCGCGGCGATCGATCACAACGTCGGCGCCGAGGTCTTCGGCTACCTTGACCTTGTCCGCGCCGCCGACAACCGCGACGACCCGCGCCCCGGCCGCCTTGCCCAGTTGGACCGCCGCGCTGCCGACACCGCCGGCCGCGGCGTTGACCAGCAGCGTCTGGCCGGAACGCAGATTCGCCCTCCGGTGCAGGCCGAACCATGCGGTCTGGTACGCGATGTGCATGGCGGACGCCGCCGCGTCGTCCAGGGCATCCGGGGCGGGGAAGACGTCCGTCCCGTCGATCACGGTTCGGTCGGCGAGGCCACCGCTCGGGAGGGACGGCGTGCCGATCACCCGGTCGCCGGGCGCGAAGCCCTTCACGCCGGAGCCGACGTCGAGCACCTCGCCGCACACCTCGATGCCGGGCGTGAACGGCAGCGGCGGTTTGATCTGGTACGCGCCCCGGCACAGCAGCACGTCCGGAAAGTTCAGTGCGCACGCGCGGACTTCGACCGCGACCTGGTGATCACCGGGCTTCGGCGCCTCGACATCCTCGAGGCGCATCACATCAGCGGGCTCGCCGTTCGTGGTGACTTGCCAGGCCTTCATCGTGTGTCCCTTCGCCTCAGAAGTAGTGCCGGGCTACCGTGTCGGCGACGCAGACGGGCTTGTCGCCGCCGTCGCGCTCGACGGTAACCCGCGCAACGGTCTGTACACCGCCCGGGACATCTTCAACTTCGACGAGTTGGACGCGGGCGCGCACTCGCGATCCGGACGGGACGGGCGCGGGGAAGCGAACCTTGTTCAAGCCGTAGTTGACGCCCATCTTGGCGCCCTCCACGGACGCGAGCCCGGCGGCCAGACCCGGAATCAGCGACAGCGTGAGGAAACCGTGCGCCACCGTGGTGCCGAACGGGCCGCTTGCCGCTCGCTCCGGATCGACGTGGATCCACTGGTGGTCCTCGGTCGCATCGGCGAACTTGTCGATGCGATCCTGGTTGATCTCGAACCACTCACTGACACCGACCTCGGTGCCCACGGCGGCTTTGAGCTCGTCGACGGAAACGAATGGCATGGCGCTCCTCAGGTAGTGGGGTAGGGCCGGCGAGACGCCCTATGTGGTTCGCCGGACGTTGCGGACGGTTCGGCGCAGTTCGTCATCGCGGGCCGCCGTCCACGTAGACGGTCTGGCCGGTGACGAACGACGCGTCGTCCGAGACCAGGAACGAGATGACCGCGGCGATGTCCTCCGGCTTGCCGGTGCGGCGCAGCGGAGTCGCCGCGGCGGCGGCCTCGCGAAGCTCGTGGGGCTCGATGCCGATCCGGCGGGCCGTCGCGTCGGTCATCGGCGTCTCGACGAATCCGGGTGCAACGGCGTTGACGTTGATGCCGAACGGCCCGAGTTCGATGGCCAGCGTCCTGGTGAATCCCTGGATTCCGGCCTTCGCTGTCGAGTAGTTGGCCTGGCCACGGTTGCCGAGTGCCGAGACCGAGCTCAGGTTGACGATCTTGCCACTCTTCTGCTCGACCATGACCTTCTGGGCGGCGCGTGAGCACAGGAATGCGCCGCGCAGATGCACGTTCATGACCGTGTCCCAGTCGTCCTCGGACATCTTGAACAGCATGTTGTCGCGGATCACGCCGGCGTTGTTGACCAGGATGTCGAGGCCGCCGAGCTCATTGGTTACTCGCTCGACGGCGGCGGCCACCGCGTCGGCGTCCGACACGTCGCAACCGATGCCGATCGCCGTGCCGCCGGCGTCGCTGATCATCTTCACCGTGTCGCCGGTGTCCGCCTCGTTGATGTCGAGCACCGCGACGGCGGCGCCGTCGGCGGCGAGGCGCGCGGCGGTGGCGGCGCCGATACCGCGTGCTGCTCCGGTGACGATGGCGACCTTGCCGGTCAGATCGGTCGTGCGGGTCATTGTTTTTCTTTCCCTTCGGGTCGGTTCGGGTCGAGGGCTGCGCGTACGAGCGAGTTGAGTTCGGCTGCGATACCGGCCGGCGAGAGCGGCCCGTCCGGCTGATACCACAGTGGCAGACTGTTGGTGAATCCGAAGATCATCCACGAGGCCAGTTCGGGTGTTGTGGTGCGGGCGAACGTGCCGTCGCGCTGTCCGGCCCTGATCAGGCCGCGGACGCCTTCCTGGTAGCGGCGCCAGTCGTCCTGCAGCGCGGCGAAACGCTCGGCGGCGAGACGCGACATGTCGCGTCCGAAGACGGTGACCACCGGCAGTCGCGTGATCGTCGTGACGACGAGGTTCTCGATGACCCTGTGCAGCGCCGCGGCCGGATCGTGGCCGGAGGTGAGGATCTCGCCGAGGTCGGCCATCTGCTGGTCGAGGTGGTCGCGGTAGATCTCGTACAGCAGATCTTCTTTCGCCGCGAAGTAGTGGTACAACGCACCTTTGGTGACTCCCGCGCGGACGACGACCTCGTTGACCGATGTGGCGTCGTAGCCCTGCTCGGCGAACAACTCCAATGCGGCGGCGAGGATGCTGGCGCGTACTGCCGGATTGGCCGGGCGGCCGCGTCTGCCGGAAGGTACGGGACGCTGCGGATGCGCCGCTGCGCGCTCGGCGGTCGCCGCGGGCGGCGGGATGGCGGTCATCTAGAACGCCTCGCGTGCGATTTCCATGATCGCGCTGTCGGTCTGTTCGAGCACCCGGCGGCGCGCGGCCAGTTCGGGCAGAACCGTCGTGGTGAAGAACCGGGCCACCGCCACCTTCCCGGCGTAGTAGGCCTCGTCCTGCCCGGCGTCCAGCCTGGTCTGGGCGACGACGGCCTGCCGGGTCAGCAACCACCCGATCAGCAGGTCGCCGAAGCTCATCAGCAGGCGGGTGGAGTTCTGCCCGACCCGGTAGATCCGGTCCGGTGCGTCGGCGGCCGCGGCGTCCCATTCGATCATGGTGCGGACCATGGCGTCGACGTGCTCCTTTGCCTGAGTAAGCGCGGTGTGCTCGTCCTTAAGGCGCGGGTCATCGCTGATGCCGTCCAGCGTCGCGGTGATCTCGGCGAGGACCGTGTCGAGTGCGACGCGGCGGTCGCGGGCGATCTTGCGAAAGAAGAAGTCCATGCCCTGGATGCCGGTCGTGCCCTCGTACAGGCTGTCGATCTTGGTATCGCGGACGTACTGCTCGATCGGGTAGTCCTGGAGGTAGCCGGAGCCGCCCAGCGTCTGGAGCGACAGCGCCAGTTGCTCGTACGCGCGCTCGGAGCCGACGCCTTTGACGACCGGCAGGAGCAGGTCGTTCACGCTGGCTTCCGCGTCCCCGCTGCGGCCGGCGTCGCGCACTTGCGCCGCGCGATCGAGCCAGTCGGCGGTGTAGAGGTAGACCGCGCGCAGGCCTTCCGCGTAGGCCTTCTGCATGAGCAGCATGCGCCGCACGTCCGGGTGGGCGTCGATCGTCACCCGCGGAGCCGACTTGTCGAGCCGCTGGGTCAGGTCCGGGCCCTGGACCCGTTCCCGCGCGTACTCGAGGGCGTTCAGGTAGCCGGTGGAGAGGGTGCCGATCGCCTTGACGCCGACCTGCATACGCGCCGCCTCGATCGCCCGGAACATCTGTGCGATGCCGTCGTGCACGTCACCGACGAGCCAGCCCACCGCGGGCCGGTCGGCGCCGAACGTCAGCTCGCAGGTGGTGGATATCTTCAGGCCCATCTTCTTCTCGACGTTGGTGGTGTAGACGCCGTTGCGCTCGCCGAGTTCGCCGGTGTCGGGGTCGAAGCGGAATTTCGGCACGAGGAACATCGACAGGCCCTTGGTGCCCGGACCGTGGCCCTCCGGGCGGGCGAGCACGAAGTGCACGATGTTCTCGGCCATGTCGTGCTCGGCGGACGTGATAAAGCGTTTGACGCCTTCGATGTGCCACGTGCCGTCGTCCTGCCGCTTGGCCGTGGTACGTCCGGCGCCGACGTCCGAACCCGCGTCCGGCTCGGTGAGCACCATGGACGCGCCCCAGCGCCGGTCGATCATGTGCCGGGCGATCAGCTTCTGCTCGTCGGTGCCCATGGTGTGCAGCAGGCCGGCGAAGCCGGGGCCGCCGCTGTACATGTAGACCGCGGCGTGCGCGCCCTGGATCATCTCGATCAGCGCCCACCAGAGCGGTCGCGGGCAGGCGGTGCCGCCGGCCTCGGGCGGTAGGTCGAGTCGCCACCACTCGGCGTCCATGTACGCCTGGTACGACTTGCGGAACTCGTCGGGCATGGTGACCGAGTACGTGGCGGGGTCGTACACCGGGGGAAAACGATCGGAGGTGGTATACGACTCGGCTACCGGGCCGGTGGCGAGCCGCTCCACCTCAGCGAGGATCTCACGCGCGGTCGGTTCGTCGAGTTCGGCGAAGCTGCCCCGGCCGAGCCGGTCGCCGACGCCGAGAACGTCGAACAGCATGAACTCGAGGTCGCGCAGATTGCTGCGGTAGTGGCCCATGTCTCGTATCAGACCTCGTGAGGGGCCGCGCGTCAATACCGACCGCTCGGTATGGCCATGCCGTTACCCCACCGTTACCCAACAGACTCGGCGGTCGCGCCGATACTCGCCGTTCACGGGCATTACGCGTCCTGTAGCCGTGGTTTGGCTGGGAAACGCCAGCTTTACGTGATCATTCTGTTGGTTAGCTGGCCCAGAGGAGGAGGGTGTCGCGGCGCTCGGGAGTGCGGAGCTCGGCAAGTGCCTGCTTCTCCAGCTGCCGGACCCGCTCCCGGGTGAGTCCGACCTCGTCGCTGACTTCCTGCAGCGAGCGGGCACGGCCGTCGCGCAGACCGAAGCGGAGGGTGACGACGGCCGCCTGCCGCGGCGGCAGGCTGGCGACCAGCGAGCGCAGGCCGCTGATCATATCGTCGTGCTCGACGATCTCGGCGGCATGCGGCGTCTCGTGGTCTTCGACCAGGTCGCCGAGCAAGGTCTCGCCGTCCTCGCTGACCGGGGTATCGAGGCTGACGACGTCGCGGGAGACGTTGCGCAGCCACGCGATGCGTTCCTCGTCGAGCCCGGTCTCGGCGGCGAGTTCGGACAACGTCGCCTCTCGGCCGAGGTCGAACTGGAGATCACGCTCGGCGCGACGCAGGCGGGACAGGCTCTCGACGACATGCATCGGCAGCCGGATCGTCCGGTCGTGGTCGGCACGACCACGCTCGATCGCCTGGCGGATCCACCACATGGCGTAGGTGGAGAACTTGAAGCCCTTGGTGTAGTCGAACTTCTCGACCGCTCGGATCAGGCCGAGGTTGCCGTCCTGGATCAGGTCGAGCAACGACAGGCCGTACCGCCGGTGGTACTTGCGGGCCGCCGCGACCACGAGCCGCAGGTTCGCACGGATCATGTGGTCCTTTGCGACCTCGCCGTCGCGGATGAGCGCCTCCAGCTCGGCGCGGGACTGGGTCGGTGCACTCGGTCCGGCGTGCTTCTTGCCCGCCTTGGTCTTGGTGTCGGACGTGCCGTTGCGGTCTCGCGGCGCGTCGCCGGACGATCCGTCCGACTCGCGCAGCAACTCGGAGGCGTACACGCCTGCTTCGATACGCTTGGCCAGATCGACCTCGTCGGCCGCGGTCAACAGCGGCGTCGTGGCGATCTGGTGTAGGTACTGCCCGATCAGGTCGAAGTCTTCTTCCTGAGGGCGGGCGTCGGCCCGCGCAGCCGGGCGCGACCGGTCACTCTCGGGCACGGAACTCACCACCTTCATCAACTCCTGCACCCTCGGACACTTGTTCAACAAATCAGAACGCCCAGACGTTCCCGCACGCGCATCTCGGATACACGGAATGCCACGCCGATGCAGTCGGCTAGTGTCGGGGACAACCCATCGCAGAGACTGCGTTCGAGGAGGTGCGGGTGGACGTCGGCCGGAACGAAGTTCAAACGACCCGTGTGGTGACGATCCCGAACCTGCTGTCGTTGCTGCGGCTGCTGGGTGTGCCGTTGTTCCTGTGGCTGGTGCTGGTCGAACGTGCCGACGGCTGGGCAGTGGCCGTGCTCGCGGTGTCCGGATTCACCGATTACCTGGACGGCGTGCTGGCGCGGCGATGGAACCAGATCAGCCGGGTCGGACAGTTGCTCGACCCGGTGGCGGACCGGCTCTACGTCATCAGCACCGTCGTGGCGCTCACCATCCGCGACATCATTCCGTTGTGGTTCGCGGTAGCGCTGATCGGCCGTGACGTGCTGATGGTGTTGATGATCCCGTTCCTGCGTCAGCTCGGTCTCCGGGCGCTCCCGGTGCACTTCCTCGGCAAGGCGGGCACGTTCTGCCTGCTCTACGCGCTGCCCCTGTTGTTGCTGGGGGACGGCGAATCCACGCTTGCACTCCTGGCTCGGGTGTTCGGCTGGGCCTTCGGAATATGGGGCTTCATTCTGTACTGGTGGGCCGGCGTGCTGTACTTCCTGCAGCTGCGCCGTCTCCGCCGAGGCGCCGAGGTCACGACCGAATAACAAAGCTGAGTCTGCATGCCGGGTGACGCCGCTCCGGCTCGGCGTGGTGCCGTGTGACATGCGAACATAGTCCGCGTGGATGACCGGAACGCCAAGCCAGATGCGCGGCGTCCGGACGAGTCCATGCAGATCATCAACGAGCTGATCGCGAACTCGCTCGACCCGGGTTACGAGATCGAGCGTCGTCGCCGGCAGAGTTCTGGCGAAGCCGACCGGAGTAACCCTGTTCTGCTCCTTGTCGGGCTGGGACTCGTCGGAGTGTTGTTCACGACCGTGGCACTGCAGGTTCCAGAGGACGCGAGCGTGGTTTCCGCGGAACGCGATGCCTTGATCGAGCGGATCGACGAGGAGAGCGAGAGCACCGCACAGCTCGAACAGAACGTCGCAGACCTGCAGGCAGAAGTCCTGTCGATCGAGGAGCGTCTGCTGGAGAGCGAGTTGTTCGGCGACGAACTGACCGACGCGATGCTGCAGACCCGAACAGCGTTGGGCCTGGGTCGGGTCAGCGGGCCCGGCGTCATAGTGGAGCTGCGGGACGCGGACCGTGGAGCGGACGGCGAACTCGACATCGTCGAACGCGTACTCGACAAGGATCTCGCCATGGTCGTCAACGGCCTGTGGTCGTCGGGTGCAGAGGCGATCAGTATCAATGACGAGCGCATCACGCCGTTGTCGGCGATCCGGCGGGTGGAGGATGTGATCCTCGTGAATCGCCGGCCCGTCGCGCCGCCGTACGAGGTACGGGCCATCGGCGACCCGCGTGCGCTCGGCCAGCGCTTCGCCGACGGTTCCGGCGGAGTGTGGCTGCGCACCGCGAACGCGCATGGCGGGATCCGGTACGACATCACCACGAGCGAATCCCTTACCCTTCCAAGCGGCAATGCATCACTCGACTACGCGCAGTTGAAGGAGACCTCGTGATAGCGGCCATCGGCCTGCTGCTCGGTATCGCAGCCGGCCTTGTCCTCGACGTCTCGGTGCCGCTGGTGCTCCAGCCCTACGTGCCCATCGCGGTGGTGGCCGCACTCGACGCGCTGACCGGCGGCGTGCGCGCGGTGATGGACAGAACGTTCAGCGACAAGGTTTTCGTGGTCTCGTTCATCTCCAACGTACTCATCGCCGCACTGATCGTATTTCTCGGCGACCAGCTCGGAGTGGGCGCTCAGCTGTCCACGGCGGTGATCGTCGTGCTCGGCATCCGGATCTTCACCAACGTGGCGGCCATCAGGCGGCTGTTGTTCAATGCCTGAAACATCGCACGTCACTGAGGAACCCGGCGCCGGCCGAACGACGCGGCGTCGGGGACCTTTCGGGCTGTCCCCGGACACCGGGCTGGCCCGCTTGCTGAAGGCGTTGCGGGCCAAACCGGACGTGGGGCAGCTCGGTGTCGGTGTGCTCGTCGCGGCGTTGGGTTTCGCAGCTGTGGAGCAGGTTCAGCTCGAAGAGGAGGACCTGCTCGAGGGCGCTCGGCGCGCCGATCTGATCGAGATCTTCAGCAGCCTTCAGGACCAGAGTGACCGGCTGGAGGCCCAGGAGCGCGAGCTGCTCGACACGAGGCGCAACCTGCTCTCCGACGAGGAGTCCGAGCAAACGGCGCTCGAACAGGCCGCGCAGCGCGAGACGGAGTTCGGATTGCTTGCCGGCATGTTGCCGGCCGAGGGCCCCGGCGTCATCATCCGTGTTCCTTCCGCATCGGCCTCTGACCTGATCACGGCCGTGCAAGAGTTGCGTGTCGCCGGCGCCGAGGCGATCCAGATTCGCGGTACGACCGGTAAGACGGTGCGGATCGGCGTCGACACGTACTTCTTGGACGTCGACGGCGGAGCGCCGGCCGTGGACGTCGGTGGCACCCAGGTGGCGTTCCCGATCGAGATCCGCGCGATCGGCGATCCGGAGGCGCTCGAGGAGATCCAGCACTTCCTCAACAACGAGGACGCCGCGGCGTGGACGATCACCCAGCATGAGGTCGTTGGCATCTATGCGGTGCGCGAGCCCACGGAGAACCAGTACGCTCGACCGGCGCCAGTCGATGAATAGGAGGAACGAATCCGTGTATCCCGAGGACCTGAGGTACACCGCAGAACACGAGTGGGTGCGCACGTTGGACGAACCTGCCGGGGCCGTTCGCGTTGGAGTGACCGATTACGCGCAGGATCAGCTCGGTGACATCGTCTTCGTCCAGCTGCCCGACGTGGGCGAGGAAGTCACCGCGGGTCAGGCGTGCGGCGAGCTGGAATCGACCAAGAGCGTCAGTGATCTGTACGCGCCGGTAAGCGGTAAGGTGACCGCACGCAACGACGCGGTGCTCGATGCACCGGAGAAAGTCAATGCCGATCCATATGGCGACGGTTGGTTGTTCGACGTCGTCCCGTCCGATGCCGGTGCGGTAGACGGACTGCTGTCCGCGTCCGAGTACCAAGCCGAGATATCGTAACTGAGCCCATGAAGCGGTTGACCTCTAAGGCAGTGCGGCCCTAGGTTGCCATCAACCGTCAACCTCAGGTGAGGATCGAGGGTCCGATCGACCCCCGGATTCGCACCGCGTGTTCGCCACGGGCGGTCCGTGGCAGGAGGCGAGCCGATGCCGTTCTGCACCCAATGTGGTCACGAGAACCCCGCTGATGCGAAGTTCTGTGCCCAATGCGGAAACCGACTCGAATCGGTTCCGGCCACAGAACGGGCACCCGATGCCACGAGCACCATGGCGATCCAGCGTGACGAGGTCGACCGCGCTGGACGCGACGAGCTCGGTGACCTCGGCCCGGAGGAGCAGGCCGCGGTCGACGCGTTGCCGGCAGGCAGCGCGCTGCTGGTGACGCTGCGCGGCCCGAATGCCGGCAGCCGGTTCCTGCTCGACACCGACCTCGTCAAAGCCGGCCGGCACCCCGACTCGGATATCTTTCTGGACGACGTGACGGTGTCACGTCGGCACGCGGAGTTCCGGCGCACCGCCGACGGCTACGTCGTACGTGACGTCGGCAGTCTGAACGGCACCTATGTCAACCGGGACCGGATCGACGAGGTCACCTTGCACGGCGGTGACGAGGTGCAGGTCGGCAAATATCGGCTGGTGTACTACGCCAGCCAGCACGGTTTCGGGGCAGCTTCTTAGCCGGCGTCCCGGGTGCGTGACCATGGCCGCAGTTCCCGCTCGCCAGACGATGAGCATCGGCGAGGTGCTGGCTCTGCTGCGTCCTGATTTTCCGGATATCACCATCTCGAAGATCCGGTTTCTGGAAGCCGAGGGTCTCGTGCTCCCCGAACGCGCCCCGTCCGGATACCGCCGCTTCAGCCATGACGACGTGGCCCGGCTGCGGTTCGTGCTCACTGCTCAGCGTGACAACTACCTGCCGCTACGCGTGATCAAGCAGCAGCTCGAGTCGCTCGACGACGGTCTCGATCCCGGCGACGGTGTGCCGCCACCACCGCACATCGTGGCCGCACCGACCGGTGGCGGCAACGACGTGCGGCTGACGCGAGCGTCGTTGCTCGAAGCCGCGGCGATCACTGAGAAGCAGCTTGCCGAGCTCGAATCGTTCGGCTTGATCGACGAGCGCTCGAACGGCTACGACGGTGACGACCTCGTGATCGCGCGCACCGCGGGGGAGTTGGCCGAGTACGGTCTCGAGCCGCGGCATCTGCGCACGATACGCAGCGCGGCCGAGCGGGAGGTGGGCCTGATCGAACAGATCGTCGCACCGTTGCTCCGCCAGCGCAGTTCGGCGGGCCGGGGCCAGGCGCACGAGACCGCCCGCGAGGTCGGTCGGCTCACCCTCCGGCTGCATTCGGCGATGTTGGAGGCGAGGATGCGTCGCATCGGTTCGTGATCGGGCCGAGGGCAACCGCGTCACGCGTCGGCGTGGGTAGTGGCCGGAACCTTGGAGTAGGGTGGAAATGTGCGAGAGCTAGACGTCGTCGGCGTCCGGGTCGAGATGCCGTCCAACCAGCCGATCGTTCTGTTGCGCGAAACCGACGGTGAGCGCTACCTGCCGATCTGGATCGGTGCTGTGGAGGCGACCGCGATCGCGTTCGCGCAGCAGGGCATGACCCATCCTCGCCCCTTGACGCATGACCTGTTCCGAGACGTTCTCGAAGCGCTGGGCGTGCGCCTCGAGAAGGTTCACATCACAGAGATGCGGGAGAGCACCTACTACGCGGAGCTGATCTTCGACGGCGGTGTGACGGTGAGTTCGCGTCCGTCCGATTCCATCGCGTTGGCGCTGCGTACCGGCACCCCGATCTACGCGTCCGAGCCGTTGCTCGACGACGTCGGTGTGCTGATCTCAGACAGCGCGATGACCGACGATGACGAGGTCGAGAAATTTCGCGAGTTCCTCGATCACGTTTCGCCCGAAGACTTCGGCGGCTGACCGGGGTCGCGACCCGGAACCGGAGCGAGGGTCCGGCCCGGCACCCGCATCGACCGCAAGAGAACGCTAACCTCAAGGAGAGGTCAAGGGTTGTACCGCGTGTTGCGTTGACCGGTGCTGGCCACCGGCCTAGCGTCACAGGTGTTCAACTCAGGACGGAGGGCCGGACGTGAGCGCCGACACCCACACGCGGGGAAATAATCCTCGCGAACCCCGCACGTCGGCCGATGGTGCGAGCAGTGGTGCCGCCCGAGCTGCCGAAGACGCGGCGGCCGAGGCGCATGCCCGAGCTGACGGGCAGGGCCTGCTTTTCGACGAGCCGGTCTCACCGTTGCCCGAAGGCGTCGGCTTCCGCGGCCCTACCGCCTGCGCCGCGGCCGGAATCACCTATCGACAGCTGGACTACTGGGCACGCACCGGCCTCGTCGAGCCGTCGGTGCGCGAGGCGGTCGGCTCCGGAAGCAAGCGGCTCTACTCATTCCGCGACATCCTCGTACTGAAGATCGTCAAACGGTTGCTCGATACCGGTGTCTCGCTGCAGCAGATCCGGCAGGCGGTGCAGCACCTGCGTGATCGAGGTGTGTACGACCTGGCCAGCATCACGCTGATGAGCGACGGCGCGAGTGTGTACGAGTGCACGTCGCCCGACGAGGTCGTTGATCTCGTCCAGGGCGGCCAAGGTGTGTTCGGTATCGCCGTCGGCCGGGTGTGGCGCGAGGTAGAGGCTTCGCTCGTCGAGTTGCCGACCGAACGTGCGGGCGAACCGGTTGACCACCCGGCTGACGAGCTCGCGGTCCGCCGCCGCACCCGTGCGGCAGGCGCATAGCCACCACGCTACCCTTGGGCGAGAGCTGACGACCCCGACTGGGAGAGTCCTCGCGGTTCGCCGATGAGCGAAGGGCGAGGCGCCGAAGGTGCAACTCCCCGCCAACCTCTCAGGCTCAACGGACCAGTCGGGCGAGGCCGCTCTGGAGGGCGCTACCGCCCAACAGAGGGGGACGTACGAACTAAGACGGCGAGCGGCTCGACGGGTTGCTCAGTGCGGCCCATTCGGATGCGGTCGTACAGAAGAATTGGTCGAAGGAGTCGTAATGTCCCAGATCGAACCGCGTACAGCTGCGCCGTTCGTCGGCCGGCACATCGGACCGCGAGACGAACAGATCGAGCGCATGTTGTCGACGGTGGGCTACGAGTCGCTGGACGCGCTGATCGAAGCCGCCGTTCCGGCGGCCATCCGCACCATGGCCGAACTGGACCTGCCGCCGGCCGCGACCGAGCTGGGGGTGTTGGACGAGTTGCGCACGATGGCCCGGCGCAACCACCAACAGGTACAGATGATCGGCCTCGGCTACTCGGACACGGTCACGCCGCCTGTGGTGGTGCGGCGGGTGCTCGAAAGCCCTGCCTGGTACACCGCGTACACGCCCTATCAGCCGGAGATCTCCCAGGGTCGGCTGGAGGCGTTGCTGAACTTCCAGACCATGGTGTCGGACCTGTCCGGGCTGCCGACCGCGAACGCGAGCCTGCTGGACGAGCCGACCGCCGCGGCGGAGGCCGTCGCTCTGATGCACCGTGCAGCGAAACGCGGATCGGGGTCCGACCGGCTGATCGTCGACGCCGAGACGCTGCCGCAGACGATCAGTGTGATCGAGACGCGGGCCGAACCGCTCGGCCTGACCGTTGAGGTTGCCGACCTCGACGGTGGCCTGCCCGACGGTGAGTGCTTCGGCGTTGTGCTGCAATACCCGGGCGCATCGGGCCGCATCCGCGACCTGCGGCCGCTGATCGAGGCGGCGCACGAGCGCGGTGCGTTGGTGACGGCCGCGACCGATCTGCTGGCGCTGACACTGGTAACGCCACCCGGCGAGATGGGCGCAGACGTCGTCGTGGGGTCGTCCCAGCGCTTCGGCGTTCCGCTGGGCTACGGCGGGCCGCATGCGGGCTTTATGGCCGTCCGGTCCGGGCTAGAACGCGGCCTTCCCGGCCGGCTCGTCGGTGTGTCCGTGGACGCAGATGGGAGGCCGGCGCTCCGATTGGCGCTGCAGACCCGCGAGCAGCACATCCGCCGGGAGCGGGCGACGTCCAACATCTGCACCGCGCAGGTGCTGCTGGCGGTCGTGGCCTCGATGTACGCGGTCTGGCACGGGCCCGAGGGGCTGCGGGAGATCGCGACCCGGGTGCACAACCTCGCGCGCGCCCTGGCCGACGGGCTGCGCTCCGGCGGAGTCGAGATTGTGCACGACCAGTTCTTCGACACCGTGCTCGCCCGGGTGCCGGGCCGAGCCGAGGCGATCGTCGCGACCGCGGCCAACCTGGGTGTGAACCTCGGCCTCGTGAACGGCGACCTGGTGCGCATCGCATGCGACGAAGTGACCACCGCGCAGCACCTGGAGCTGGTGTGGAAGGCGTTCGGAGCGCCGGCAGAGGTGGGCAGCGGCGGGTTCGCGGCGACGGACGCCCATCCGTCGTTCCCGGTCGAGTTGGCGCGGACCAGCGACTACCTGACCCACCCGGTGTTCAACTCGTACCGGTCCGAGACCGCGATGCTGCGCTACCTGCGCCGCCTGGCGGATAAGGACTACGCGCTCGACCGCGGCATGATTCCGCTCGGGTCGTGCACGATGAAGCTCAACGGCACCACCGAGATGGAGCCGATCACCTGGCCCGGCTTCGCCGGTATCCATCCGTTCGCGCCGGTCGAGCAGGCGCAGGGGTATGCCGAGCTGATCGGCCAGCTGGAGCGCTGGCTGTGCACGATCACCGGCTACGACGCGGTGTCGCTCCAGCCCAATGCCGGCTCCCAGGGTGAGTTCGCCGGGCTGCTCGCGATCCGCGCCTACCACCGCTCGCGCGGGGACGATCAGCGCGACGTCTGCCTGATTCCCTCCAGCGCGCACGGCACGAACGCGGCGTCCGCCGTGATGGCGGGCATGCGCGTCGTGGTGGTCGGCGCGGATGCGGACGGCGCGGTGGATCTCACCGATCTCCGGGAGAAGATCGGTGAGCACGGCGATCAGCTCGCAGCGATCATGGTGACGTACCCGTCGACGCATGGCGTGTACGAGGAGGGCATCACCGAGATCTGCCGCCTGGTGCACGAGGCCGGCGGGCAGGTCTATGTGGACGGCGCGAATCTCAACGCGCTGGTCGGTGTGGCGCGGCCGGGGGAGTTCGGCGCCGATGTGAGCCATCTGAATCTGCACAAGACGTTCTGCATCCCGCATGGTGGCGGCGGCCCAGGGGTCGGGCCGATCGGCGTCCGTTCGCATCTGGCGCCGTACCTGCCGAACCATCCCCTGGTCCCCGAAGGCGGGCCCGCGACGGGTGTCGGTCCGATCGCCGGGGCGCCGTTCGGTTCCGCGTCGATCCTCCCGATTCCGTGGGCGTACATCCGTTTGATGGGTCCGGAAGGGCTGCGCCGAGCGACGCAGGTCGCCGTCCTGTCCGCGAACTACGTGGCGACGCGGCTGGCCGAGCACTACCCGGTGCTGTACACGGGCCGGAACGGACTTGTGGCGCACGAGTGCATCGTCGATCTTCGCCGGCTGACCAAGGAGACCGGCGTGACCGTCGACGACGTGGCCAAGCGTCTGATCGACTATGGATTCCACGCCCCGACGATGTCGTTCCCGGTTGCGGGAACGTTGATGATCGAGCCGACTGAGTCCGAAGACGTGGTGGAGCTGGACAGATTCTGCGACGCCATGATCGCCATCCGGCGCGAGATCGACCGGGTCGCCGCGGGGGAGTGGCCGCTGGATGACAGCCCGCTGCGCAACGCCCCGCACACCGCTGAGACGCTCACCGCGGAGTGGAAACACCCGTACAGCCGCGCGGAGGCGGTCTTTCCGGTGCCGGGCGTGGCCGCGGACAAGTACTGGCCGCCGGTGCAGCGCATCGATGGCGCGTACGGCGACCGCCACCTCGTGTGCGCATGCCCGCCCGTCGAAGACCTCGCCACAGAATGATCACGTAAAGCTGGCAAATCCCAGCCAAACCATCCATGCAGGCCGGGTGTCGGGGGTAATGGCCGCGCATTGCACGGTTCCCGCCACGGCGAGCGGTGGGGCGAGGGCTTGTCGACACCGACTCAGCGGTCGAGCATGCGGTACACGGCCGCCGTCGTTACTCCGTACACCATGTGCGGGATGATGTCGGACAGCCATGCGTTGACACCCCACTTCTTCGGGTCGGTGGCGCCGACGACGGTCGCAGGCACGTCACTGCCGGCCATCGCAGCGACCCCGAGCACCGGGCCGGTCGCCCATACCGGCAGGTTCTTCATCATCCGAGGCGCCAACGAGTAGCCGATCCCGATACCTAACCCGGTGACATAGCCCAGCAACGCACCGGCGCCCTGGGTGCGGTTGGTTCTTGTCCTCTCCTCGCCAAGGCTCACGTCAGCACGGTCGGCGAGCTCGTTGGCGACCTCGGCAGGCACGCTGCTCGCCGGCCTTGCCCGTACCAGCATGTCGGTGTACGTGGCTGCGTTCAGCGCGACCGTGCCGGTGGCTCCGGCGATCACGCCCCTGGTCAATGTGTGCATGGCACCTCCTGCATCGTCGGTCGACGTGCCACAGCGGTTGCGGCTTCTTCGACCAGACCGTTCCCTCACATGCGGGTCGCACACTCCAAACGAGCGTTCTGGTCTTCGTGAAGCCATCGAGCCACATAGGCTATGATCCATAGCTAATTGGTAATTCCATATAGCTAAATGGAGAGGGGTCATCGTGGTCAATCCGGCCATCGACGTCGCACCCGGGATCTATCGCATACCGACGGCACCGTGGGACCTGGTCAACTCGTACGTACTCCGGGCGGACGACGGGCAGGTGACCCTGGTCGACACCGGCATGAAGAACGGTTCCAAGCGCATCACAGCGGCGCTCGCATCGATCGGGAGCGGCCCGTCCGACGTGACGACGATCGTGCTCACCCACGCGCATCCGGATCACGCCGGCGGACTCGCCAAAACGGCCACCATGACCGGAGCAGACGTGATCGCACATCGCGACGACGCCCAGGCGGTGCGGGACGGAAGGACGCCGCCCCGCGACGGCTCAACCCTGACCGGCCGGCTGTTCAATCTACTTCCCGGCGGCGGGTTCCCCGCGACCGACGTCGCGACCGAGCTGGCCGACGGCGATGTGCTCGACGTGGCGGGCGGGCTCGAGGTGATACACACGCCGGGCCACTCGCCGGGGCACATGGCATTGCTGCACCGACCCACGGGGACGCTCATCACCGGCGATTCGATATTCAACGTGTTCGGTCTCCGGTGGTCACCCAAATCGTTCTGCACCGACTTCGCCATGACCAGGAAGACGGCGACCCGCCTCGCCGAGCGCGAGTACGAGGTGGCGGCCTTTACCCACGGTCCGCACATCAGCGACGCACCGCGCGAGGCGATCCGAGGATTCCTGCGCCGGAACAACATCGGCACGGACTAGGCGGATGGCACGCGCGGGCCTGAACACCGAGGCGGTCGTCACCGCGGCGATGACTGAGCTCGACGAGCACGGAGTGGACGTTCTGACCATCGCCGCCGTGGCGCGGCGTTGTGGTGTGACCGCGCCGTCGCTGTACAAACACGTCGCCGACGTCGCCGAGCTTCGAGCACTCGTGAGCAGGCGCATCCTCGAGGAGCTCACCGTCGAGCTGGTACCCGCCGTCACCGGCCGAAGCGGCTACGAGGCGCTGTCCGGTTTCGTGCGGGCATGGCGGGAGTATGCCGTCACCCACCCGCGCCGGTACGCCGCGCTGGCGAACGACCCGTTGAGCGATCCGAGGACCAGGGAAGCGGCCACCGGGTTGCTGAATCTGCTGATGGCCGTACTCGAAGGGTATGGACTGTCCAGGTCGACCGCGATCCATGAGGCGCGCTGCGTGCGCTCGGCGGTTCACGGCTTCGTGACGCTGGAAACAGGTGGCGGATTCGGGTTGCCGGAGGATATCGACATTAGTTTCGAACGGCTCGTCCACATGGTGACGAGCAGCCTCGCGTCGTCGTAGTGCACTTTCGCCGGGGCGGCCGGTACGGCACGATGATAAATATGTCTCGGATTCTCGCGGCCGCCACTGCGCTGCCCGAGCACCGATACGACCAGACCGAACTGACCGGCGCGGTCGCCGACATGCTCGCGCTGACCGGCTCCCGCCGCAAGATGCTGGAACGGTTACACGCGGCAGCCGGCGTGAAGACGCGCCATCTCGTTCTCCCGATCGAGCGCTATAGCACGCTGGGTGGCTTCGGGGAGGCGAACGACGCGTTCCTCGACTTCGCGTTAGCCGGCGGGGCCCATGCCGTCCAGGTCGCGCTCGACCGATGCGGTATGCGTCCCGCGGACGTCGACATTCTCATGACCGTGTCGGTGACCGGGATCGGGGCACCGTCCGTCGACGCTCGTCTCGTGCCCGAGCTCGGCCTGCGCGCGGACGTGCGCCGGGTGCCGGTGTTCGGGCTCGGATGCGTCGCCGGGGCGGCCGGGCTCGCGCGGGTACACGACATGGTCAACGGTGACCCGGACGCGGTGGCCGTCCTACTGGCGGTGGAGACCTGCTCGCTGACCGTGCAGCGCGACGACGATTCGCCGGCCAACATGGTGGCCAGCGCGCTGTTCGGCGACGGCGCGTCGGCCGTCGTCGTAGCCGGTGAACGGCGTGCCCGGCAGGCGGGTTCTGAGCGACCGCCGCCGCGTATCGTCGCATCACGCAGCCGGCTGTATCCGGATACCGAGCGGGTGATGGGGTGGGACGTCGGGGGCAGCGGCTTCCGGATCGTGCTCGCGCCGAGCGTGGCGGACGTGGTCGAACAGTACGTCGGCGACGACGTGCGGGCCTTTCTGGCCGACAACGGTACCGGGGTCGACGGCGTCGCCCGCTGGATGACCCATCCGGGCGGACCGAAGGTGCTCGAAGCCACGGCGCGGACGATCGGCCTGGCGAACGGCGAGCTCGACATCACGTGGCGATCGCTCGCCGAGGTCGGCAACCTGTCGTCGGCCTCGGTGTTGCACGTGCTCGGCGGCACGCTCGAGGACCCGCCGGCAGCGGGCGTCGGTGTGCTGATGGCCATGGGGCCGGGGTTCTGCTCCGAGCTCGTGCTGATGAGATGGGATCCGTGGTGATCGCCTATATAGCCTTCGTCGGAGCGGTCGCGGTCGAACGGATCGCGGAGCTGGTCGTCTCGCAGCGGCACGCCGCCTGGGCATTCTCGCGTGGCGGCGTCGAGTACGGGCGCGGGCACTACCCGCCGATGGCCGTCGTTCATGCGCTGCTGCTCGTCTCCTGTGTCGCCGAGGTCGTGATCTTCGACCGTCCGTTCGTTCCCTGGCTGGGCTGGCCGATGGTGGCTCTCGTGTTGGCGACCCAGGGGTTGCGGTGGTGGTGCATCGCCACGCTGGGCGAGCAGTGGAACACCCGCGTGATCGTCGTGCCGGGCAAACCGCTGGTCACGTCCGGGCCGTACCGGTGGTTGCGGCATCCCAACTACGTCGCCGTCGCGGTCGAGGTCGCCGCGTTGCCGCTGGTTCACTCGGCGTGGCTGACCGCCATCGTCTTCTCGCTCGCGAACGCCGTCCTGCTGCTTGGGTTTCGTATTCCCGCTGAGGAACGGGCGCTGGCGACCGTGGCGGGGTAACCCGTGCCGGACGTGGACGTGCTCGTCGCCGGCGGGGGACCGGTCGGGCTGGCCGCGGCGATCGAGGCCCGCCTCGCCGGCCTGTCGGTCATGGTGGTGGAGCCACGCCCAGCGCCGATCGACAAGGCGTGCGGCGAAGGGCTGATGCCCGGCGCGGTGCACGCACTTGCCCGGCTCGGCGTCGAACCGCCGGGACGTGCCTTCGCCGGAATCACCTATTCGGACGGCCGCCGCTCGGTGTCGCACCGGTTCGCTCTGGGCCCGGGGCTCGGTGTGCGGCGCACCGTTCTGCACGACGCCCTGACCAAACGCGCGGCCGACCTCGGTGTCGTCGTGATGGCGGCCCGGGTTGCCCAGGTCGAGTCCTCCAGGTACGGCGTGACGGTCCGGACGACGCCCGCCGCTAACGGGATGTCGTCGCAGGCGACCGCGCCGCTGCACGGGAGTTGGTTGCTCGCGTGTGACGGCTTGCACTCGGACGTGCGCCGGCTGCTTGGCTTGGCACAACCCGTTGCGGCGGCGCGCAGATTCGGGATGCGCCGTCACTTCCGGGTCGAACCGTGGAGCGAGTTCGTCGAAGTTCACTGGACGCCGCACGCCGAGATCTACGTGACACCGGTCGCCGACGATGAGATCGGCGTGGCCGTGCTCGGTGCACGCGGGCTCGACTACGGGTCCGTGATCGACGAGGCGCCGGCCGTTCAGCGCAGGATTGCCTCGGCCGAGCCGGTCAGCCCGCTGCGCGGCGCGGGCCCCCTGCTCCAGCGCACGAGCCGCCGGACGGCGGGCCGGGTGCTCCTGGCCGGCGACGCGTCCGGCTACGTGGACGCGCTGACCGGCGAGGGCATCCGGCTGGGCCTGGCCCAAGCCGGCGCGGCTGTCGAGGCGATCGTCACCGGACGTGCGGACCGTTATGAACGCGCCTGGCGCCGACTGACCCGCGACTACCGCGTCCTTACCTCAGCCCTCGTGGGCGCCGCCGAGCGTCCGGCACTCCGCCGCCGAATCGTCCCTCTCGCGAGCCGGCTGCCACGCTTGTACGGCGCCATAGTGGACCGCCTCGCCGATTGATCACGTTCGGCATGCTCGACGTAGCTTCACCAAGCATGCATGCCTGGTGAAGCTACGTCGAGCCTAGTGAAGCGACGATCGAGGTCGCTTCAACTCAGCAGCAGAGTCCGTTCGGCAAGAGTCCACGCCGTCGTTGCGACTAGGTAGAGCCCGGCGGCCAGCGGCACGAAGGCGGCGACGGCCACCATGCTGAAAGGCAACAGCCGGACGATGGCCGCGCCCGGCGCGTCGGCCGCCGAGCGCTTACCTGCCAGACGCCACATCCCGACGGCGACCAGGACCAGTAGGAGGAACAACCCCGCGAAGACCGCCAGGTCGGCGCCGCCGACCTCGAAGAGCCGGGCACCGAGCGGCACCCCGAACAACGTATGGGTGAGCAGGTCATTGGTGTGACCGCCGACGTCCGTACTGAGGAACAGCCCGTACATCGCGATGAACACGGGAGCCTGCGCCAGCGCTGGGCCGAATCCGGCGAGCGGGGACGTCCCCTCGCGGGCGTAGAGGTCGTGCAGTTCACGGCGCAGCCGTTCGGGGTCGTTCCGGTGCCGGCGTTGGATTTCCCGAAGCTTGGGCGCCAGCTCGCGGCGGCGCCGGTCGGCAGCCGTCTGCCGACGCGCGAGCGGGACGAGGAGGAGCCGGACGCCCATGGTGAGCAGGATGATCGCCGCGGACGCGCTGAACGCGCCGAGCGCAGGTGTGAGCAGCGTGGTCAGGCCGGTCACGACGGTGTAGAGGCCGCCGATGGCGGCGGCAAGGGGAGGAAACGAGTACACGAAAGAGCCCTTCTCGTCGGAGGAATGACAGATCGACGAGACCGGGCGACGCAGCGGCGAAGAAGCTACGCGGCCCGGTGGCGGGCAGAAGGTGCTCGGGGACGCGGACGTCCGGGGGCGGCGGGATCACACAGCGGAAGGAACGCAGTCCGCTCGGCGCGGCGCCGGACCGCGGCTGGTTGAAGCGAACCGGCCGCGACAGGCATGTCCGAATACGACGCAACCGCGAACACGAAGAACAAGCCCGCGGCCGCGATGATCGCCAGCATGGTCGCTGCACCTGGGGAGCCGGACAACGCAATCGCGCTGTCGAGGCTGCCGCCGAGCAGCTCGATCAAGAGCGACAGAATCGCAGGCACTCGGCCATGATACGCAAGCGACGGACCAGCTCCGGAAGCAGTCCACCCACCGGCCATCAGCGGTGTGCCCGGGCGTAGCCATCAGGCAGCACTGAACCGGACCTCCTCACCGTGCGCATAGGGATCGAATGCGGTACGAACCGTCTCGATGACCTGCGCGTGTCGGCTCGTCGACCCTGGACAGAGCCTGGCCGAGCGGAGCCATTCGGGTGAGGTACCCACCAGTGCCGCCTCGGGCAACGCGCATGCAACGTCGAGCGGGTCGATTCCGAAGTCGGTCCACGAGCTACGGACCGCCGCGTCCGGCTGCGTCGAGGTGACGGGTAAGCCGACCCAGTGATCGCCCAAGGTGAGGCGCCTGGGCCAGCGACGGCCCGATACCGGCGAACGGTGACGTCCCACCAAGGGCTCGACCTAACCATCATACGAGCACTGGTCATGCTGCCCGAACGCGATTACAGTGCGCGTGGTGAGATCGCGCGTCAGGTTCACCTACGCGGCGTCGATCACGGTATTGGCAGCGGTCGCCTGCACCTCGAGCCCGGATGAGCCGGCATCCGCCGGCGGTGCCGAATCGGGCGGATCCAGTACGGAGGTTCGCGACGACCTCATGGAGGTGTTTGAGGAGGCGCGTGTTGTCGGCACATTCGTCGTCTACGACCCCGACTCCGACTCGTCGATCGTCGTCAACGCCGATCGAGCCGAGGAGCGGATGGTTCCGGCATCGACGTTCAAAGTCGCCCACAGTCTCATCGCCCTCGAAACCGGCGCGGCAGAGGACGTCGACGAGGTGATCCCATACGAGGGCGGTGAGTCGAGGTTCCCCGACGAGTGGGAACAGGACATGAGCATGCGCGAGGCGCTACCGGAGTCCAACTTGCTGATCTACCAGGTAATCGCCGCGCGTATCGGGCTGGACCGGATGCGCGAGCATGTCGAGCTTCTGGAGTACGGCAATGCCGAGATCGGCGACGTCATCGATGAGTTCTGGCTGTTCGGGCCATTGGAGATCTCCGCAAGAGAACAGGTTCGTTTCCTTTCCCGCCTTGCCACCGGCGAACTGCCCGTCGCCGAGGAGAATCAGGAGCACGTGCGCGACATCACGCTTGTCGAGGAGCGCGACGATTGCCGGCTGCACGCCAAGACTGGCTGGGCCTTTGACCTCGAGCCACAACGCGGATGGTGGGTCGGTTGGGTGGCCTGCGGCGCAGCGCCCGGTCATCCAGGGCAGGTTGTCGCTACCTCGCAGGTGCGCGCGTTCGCGCTGAACATCGACATCGAGCAGGACGATCAGGCGGACCTGCGTGAGCCGATCGCCCGCGAGCTTCTCGACCGCTTGGACGTGTACTCCGCCCGAGCCTGACATGCCGTTGGCCGAGCTCCCATGACCGTATACGAAAGTGGTCAGGCAAGCCGTTCACATAAATGATCGTGAAGAACGATGTCGACCGCTAGGCGTCGACCGGAGAGGTACGCGGTGACGGGGCCTCGTCGGTGCCGTTCGTCGGGCCGGTGACCTCTGGAAGCGGGGGCGGCGTGCCGCCCCAGGCGGGGCACAGCGGTTTGTGGTCGCACCAGTCGCACAGCCGGCTCGGACTGGCCCGCCAATCCCCGGTTTCGATGGCTCGCTCGATGGCCCGCCACAGCGCGGCGATCTTGCGTTCGGTGGCGCGCAGGTCGACCTCGTCGGGTTCGTAGCGCAGCACCTCGCCGCTGCCGAGATACATCAGCTGGAGCAGCTTCGGAACCTGGCCGGTTTGGCGCCACAGCACGAGGGCGTAGAAGCGCATCTGGAACATGGCCCGGTTCTCGAAGCCCTCGCGAGGGGCGTTCCCGGTCTTGTAGTCGACGACCCGGATCTCGCCGGTGGCCGGGGCGCGGTCGAGCCGGTCGACGTATCCGCGCAGCCGGAGGCCGGACTCGAGCGTCGTCTCCACATACAGCTCACGGGCCTCGGGTTCGAGCCGGGCCGGGTCCTCGAGGCCGAAGTAGCGCTCGAGAAGAGCACCCCCGCCGGCCAGCCACTCGCGCAGCGCGGAGCCGTCCTCGTCATCGACGAAGAGCTCGGCGACGTCCGGCTCGGCCTCGAGCAGCTCGGCCCACACCGGGTCGATCAGCGCGCGTGCGTTCTGTACGGTGCGCTCGCTCGCGGCCAGGTCGAACAGCCGTTCCAGAACCGCGTGCACCACGGTGCCACGGGTCGCCTCCGGGCTCGGCCGTTCCGGTAGCCGGTCGATCGTCCGGAACCGGTAGAGCAACGGGCAGGCCATGAAGTCTGCCGCGCGCGAGGGCGAGAGCGCCCAACCGCCGGCCTCGTCCGGCTCGTGCGGTGCACCGCCAGGATCAGGTGGCACGTGTGCCTGTGCCGCGGCGCCGTCGGCCGAGGTGCTCGTGATCTGCGCTCCGGTGGCCATGTCACCCGACTCTAGAGCACAGGTACGACAGCGTGATGCCGAAGAACGGCTGCGCAGCGGTTAGCCTGGACACGTGGCGACGAGCAGCCCTCGGGCGGGGAAGAACTCTTCCGAGCAGCGAGCAGGGGAGCACCGCAGCGGGGTGACTCTCGGCAAGGTCGCGGGCATCCCGGTTCACGTGAGCTCCACGTGGTTCATCGTCGCGATCGTCATCACCGTCGGCTTCGCGCCCATCGTCGAGTCGTATATTGGCGACCTCGGGACGGGCGTCTATGCCGTCACGCTGGCGTTCGCCGTGCTGCTCTACGGTTCGGTGCTGCTCCACGAGATCAGCCATGCGCTGACCGCTCGCGCGTTCGGATTGCCGGTGCGCGCGATCACCCTGCACTTTCTCGGCGGGCACACCGAGATCGAACGGGAGTCGCCGGCGCCGGGCAAGGACATGGTGGTCTCGTTCGCCGGACCACTGGTTTCGCTGGCCGTGGCCGGTGCGGCAGGGCTCGGTGCCGCGCTGATCGAGCAGCGCGTCGTCGGTTTCCTCTTCGCCTACTTGGCCTATGCGAACCTGATCGTCGGCGTGTTCAACCTGCTACCGGCCTTGCCGCTCGACGGTGGCCACATGTTGCGCGCTGTGGTATGGAAGATCACCGGGGACGAGCACCGTGGCACGATCGTCGCGGGCCGGGCCGGCCAGATTCTCGCCGGCGCGGTCCTGGCGGTGCCGTTCATCGTCGCGCGCGGCTATCCAGGGACGTTCACGGTGGTATGGGCCGCGCTCATCGCGATGCTGTTGTGGACCGGGGCCGCGCAGGCGCTGGCGTCCGGCAAGGTGCGCAGCCGGCTCCCGAATCTCGACCTTCGCACGATTACGCGCCGGGCCGCGCCGGTGCTCGGCGACGTTCCTGTTTCCGAGGCGCTGCGGCAGGCGGCCGAAGCACAGGTCAGCGCGCTCGTGGTGGTCGATTCGGCCGGCCACCCCACCGGCCTGGTCAAGGAGTCGGCGGTGAAAGCCATACCGGAGCAGCGGCGTCCGTGGGTGCCGATCAGCGACGCCGCCCGGTCGATCAGCAGCGGGTTGATCCTGCGGCTCGACACCGCGGGCGAGACACTGCTGTCCGCGATGCGCGCGACACCCGCCTCGGAGTACCTCGTCGTCGACGCCGAGGGTGCGGTCTACGGCATTCTGTCCATCGCCGATGTGGAAGCGGTGCTGACCGCGCGCTGAGCGGGCATAGGCTAAGGCCCCGTGATTCACCGAAACACCGGACCGGACCAGGTTCCAGCTCGGCGCAGCGGGCCGCTGCATGAAGGCGATCAGGTCCAGCTGACCGATCCGAGGGGCCGGCACCACACGATCACGCTGCAGGCGGGCGGGCGGTTCCACACCCACAAGGGGTCGCTCGAGCACGACGATCTGATCGGCGCGCCCGAAGGTACGGTCGTGACCTCGACCGGCGGGACGCAGTACTTGGCGCTGCGCCCGTTGCTGGCGGATTTCGTCCTGTCCATGCCGCGCGGAGCCACCGTCATCTATCCGAAGGACGCCGCGCAGATCGTTGCGATGGCCGATGTGTTCCCGGGTGCGCACGTCGTCGAAGCCGGCGTCGGCTCCGGCGCGCTTACGCTCTCGTTGCTGCGGGCGGTCGGCGAATCCGGACTAGTGAGCTCGTACGAGATCCGCGACGACTTCGCGGCGATCGCGCGTAAGAACGTGCGCAAGTTCTTCGGGTTCGAACCTCCGACGTGGCAGCTGACTGCCGGCGATCTCGCCGAGGAACTCGATGAGCGCGAGGTTGACCGGGTGGTCCTCGACATGCTGGCCCCGTGGGACTGTGTCCCCGCCGTGGCCGACGCACTCGTCGCGGGTGGTGTGCTGTGCTGTTACGTCGCCACGACGACCCAGCTGGCCAAGATCGTCGAGGCATTGCGCGACCACGGCGGATTCACCGAGCCGGTGTCGTGGGAGTCGATGGTGCGTACCTGGCATGTGGAAGGCTTGGCCGTCCGTCCCGACCATCGGATGATCGGACATACGGGCTTTCTGGTGACGTCGCGCCGTCTCGCGCCTGGCGTGACCGCTCCACCACGGCGCCGCCGCCCCGCACCGTCCCCCGAGCGCTGACCCCTCCGGCGATCAGGTGACCAACTCGATACTTGCGCCGCGGAATCATCACCTGATCGTTTGACGAACCGTCCGTGACTGGAGATCAGGTGACCGAACCATGCATTTGAGGCGCTGTATGTCACCTGATCGGCCGAGCAAGACGAGATCAGGTGACAGAGCGACGATCAGGTGATGTCGGCGCGGCGGGGTAGCCTCGGTCGCATGACCGGGGATGCACTGTTCGACGTGACGCCGCAGCGGCCGCGCGGGTCGCTGGGCGGGTCGGACGACGAGTACGCCCCGCTGGCGGTCCGGATGCGGCCACGCTCGCTGGACGAGCTGGTCGGGCAGGACCACCTGGTGCAGGACGGCTCGCCGCTGCGGCTCGTCGTCGACCGGGACGAGCCGATGGCGCTGATCCTCTGGGGCCCGCCCGGCACCGGAAAGACCACGATCGCCTACGTGGTGAGCCAGACGACCGAGCGGCACTTCGTGGAGCTGTCGGCGGTGACCGCGGGGGTCAAGGACGTCCGGCAGGTGATGGACGACGCCCGGCGCGAACTCGTCAGAACCGGCACCGGCACCGTGCTGTTCGTCGACGAGGTCCACCGCTTCTCCAAGACCCAGCAGGACGCGCTGCTTCCCGGTGTCGAGAACAGGTGGGTGTCGCTCGTTGCCGCCACCACCGAGAACCCGTTCTTCGCGCTGATCAGCCCGCTGCTGTCGCGCTCGCTGCTGCTGAGCCTCGAGCCGCTCGGCGACGACGATATCGGCGCGCTGCTGGATCGTGCGATCGCCGATCCGCGCGGCCTGGACGGCAGGGTGAAGATCGAGGCGGACGCACGCGAGCATCTGGTCCGGCTCGCCGGCGGAGACGCCCGTCGCGTCCTGACGTACCTAGAGGCGGCTGCGGCGGCGTGCGGTGCAAACGCGACCATCGACCTCGCCACCGCGGAGCACGCCGTAGTGCGGGCCGCCGTCCGCTACGACCGCGACGGCGACCAGCACTACGACGTCACGAGCGCTCTGATAAAGAGCATTCGCGGCAGTGACGCCGATGCCGCGCTGCACTACCTGGCTCGGATGGCCGAGGCGGGCGAGGATCCGCGCTTTCTTGCCCGCAGGCTCGTCATTCTGGCCAGCGAGGACATCGGGCTGGCCGATCCGGAGGCGCTGCCGACCGCGGTCGCCGCGGCACAGGCGGTGCAGCTCATCGGCTGGCCCGAGGCGCAGATCACACTGGCGCACGCGGTGATCGCCTTGTCGCTCGCGCCGAAGTCGAACAGCGTGGTCAAGGCGATCGGTGCCGCCGCCGCGGACGTTCGCGCCGGCCTGGCCGGACCGGTGCCGCCGGCACTGCGCGACTCGCACTACTCGGGAGCACGCACATTGGAGCATGGCACGGCCTACAAGTACGCTCACGATGATCCGCGGGGCGTGGTCGAGCAGCAGTACGCTCCGGACACGATCGCGGACAAGGTGTACTACGAGCCGGGCAACCGCGGCGCCGAGCGCGAGTACGCCGAACGGTACGCTCGGCTGCGCAAGATCGTCCGGGGTGAGTGACGAGAGTCCGCCGCAACGCGAAGTCGATCGTGACACGGTAGGGTCACCCACGACAGGCGTGGTATCCCGGTGACCGGGACGAAGGAGGGTCCAGATTCATGTCCGGAGGCGAGATCGCCGCGCTGATCGCGGCCGCTGCGGCCGTCGCGCTCGTGGCGCTCCTGGCCGTGCCGATCCTGAAACTGGGACGCACCGTCGACGAGTTGACCGAGACGGTGCGCGATGTGCGGCGCGAGCACGTGTCGAAGACGGCGGTCACCGTCGAGGAAACGAACCAGTTGCTGCATACCACCAACGCGCAACTCGAGCGCATCGACGCGATCACCGCGAACGCGAAGACGGTGACCGATAACGCCGCGGCGATGTCGTCGCTGTTCTCGGCAACGCTCGGTGGGCCGATGGTCAAGACCGCGGCGTTCACGTACGGGGTCCGGCGGGCGCTGCGCGACCGGCGCGAGGGTGGAGGGCGGCGAGGGAGGCGCCGATGAACGGGCGCAACCCCAGGCGCAGCGATGCGTTGCCACGAGGGAGAACGTGATGAAACGGGTATTCTGGATAACTGCCGGTGCGGTGGCCGGGGTGTTGGTGGCCCGCAAGCTGGCCAAGGCGGCCCGGAGCGTCACGCCCGAAGGCGCTGCCGAGCGGGTATCCGGCAAGTTCGGCGACATCACGAATGCGTTCCGGAACTTCGCTGACGACGTCCGTGCCGGTATGGCCGAGCGCGATAATGAGCTGCGTCGTTCCCTGGGTATTGCCGACAATGGCCAGGAGGACGGTCACCCCGCGAGCTTGGGCGGGTCGTCCGAGCTCAAGAACGATCATTCGAGAGGTACCTGACAATGGAAACGGCCGATATCCGGCAACGCTTCTTGGACCATTTCGAGCGTGCCGGTCACACGGTGGTGCCCAGTGCGTCGCTGATATCGCCGGATCCTTCGCTCCTGTTCACCGCGGCCGGAATGGTGCCGTTCATCCCGTACTTCACCGGCCAGGAGACGCCGCCGTTCAAGCGGGCGACGAGTGTGCAGAAGTGTGTGCGCACGCTCGACATCGAAGAAGTCGGCAAGACGACACGGCACGGCACGTTCTTCCAGATGAACGGCAACTTCTCGTTCGGCGACTACTTCAAAGAGACCGCGATCTCGTTGGCGTGGGAGCTGGTCACCTCGCCGCAGCGCGACGGCGGTTACGGATTCGACCCGGACAAGATATGGGTGACCGTGCTGCACGAGGACGACGAGGCGGCCGAGCTGTGGCGCAAGGTCGCCGGTATTCCGGCCGAGCGCATCCAGCGGCGGGGCAAGGCCGACAACTACTGGCATACCGGGCAACCCGGTCCGGGCGGCCCGTGCTCGGAGATCTACGTCGACCGGGGGCCCGAATACGGGCCGGACGGCGGCCCGATCGTCGACGAGGACCGCTTCCTCGAGATCTGGAACCTGGTCTTCATGCAGGAGGCGATCGAGGACGTCAAGAGCAAGGAAGAGTTCCGCGTCGTCGGCGAGCTGCCGAGCAAGAACATCGACACCGGTATGGGGCTCGAGCGGGTCGCGTATCTGCTGCAGGGCGTGGACAACCTGTACGAGATCGACCAGGTGATGCCGGTACTGCAGCGGGCGGCGGAGCTGTCCGGCAAGAAGTACGGCAAACACGCGCCGGGTGAGGAGGGCTTCGAGGACGACGTCCGGCTGCGCGTCATCGCCGATCATGTGCGCAGCGCGATGATGCTGATCGGGGACGGCGTCCGTCCCTCCAATGAGGCGCGCGGCTACGTCGTGCGCCGGCTGATCCGGCGCACCGTGCGGGCGATGCGGCTGCTCGGCGTGGAAGGCGCGACGATGCCGGAGCTGTTGCCGGTGAGCCGGGACGCGATGAAGGACGCCTACCCGGAGCTCGAGCGCGATTTCGACCGGATCTCCGACGCGTTCTACTCCGAGGAGGAGTCGTTCCTCGCGACGCTGCGCATCGGTACGCAGATCTTCGATTCGGAGGCGATCCAGACCAAACGCGCCGGCAACAGTACACTGCCTGGCGACACCGCGTTCAAGCTGCACGACACGTACGGCTTCCCGATCGACCTCACGCTCGAGATGGCCGCCGAGCAGGGCCTCGGCGTCGACGAGGGCGAGTTCCGCCGGCTGATGGCCGAGCAGCGCGAGCGTGCCAAGGCCGATGCGCGCCGGAAGAAGACCGGCGCGGTCGATCTTTCGATCTATCGCGGTGTCGGCGACGAGCTGGGTAAGCCGGTCGAGTTTCTCGGCTACGAGCAGGTGATCGCCGATGGCACGGTGCAAGGCCTGCTGGTCGGTGGGGAGCCGTCCGTCGAGGCCGAGGAGGGCGACGACGTCGAGGTGATCCTCGACCGCACGCCGTTCTATGCCGAGGGCGGCGGTCAGCTGGCCGACCAGGGGATCATCGAGGTAGCCGGCGGGGGACGCATCCAGGTACTGGACGTGCAGTCGCCGATCGCCGGGCTGATCGTGCACCGCGCGCGCGTGCTGTCCGGCTCTGTCGCGGTGGGTGCGGAGGTGCGAAGCCTCGTCGATGTCCAACGCCGCCGGTCCATCTCCCGGTCGCACACCGCGACCCACATGGTGCACAAGGCGTTCCGGGAAGCTCTCGGCGAAGGCGCCAGCCAGGCCGGCTCGGAGAACTCGCCCGGGCGGTTCCGGTTCGACTTCGCCGCCACCGGTGCGGTGCCCGGGAGCGTGCTGAACGACGTGGAGTCGCGCGTCAACGAGCTTCTTGCTGCGGACCTGGAGGTTCACGCCGAGGTGATGAGTCAGCGCGAGGCGATCGCGTCGGGTGCGATGGCGCTGTTCGGCGAGAAGTACGGCGACGAAGTGCGGGTGGTTTCAGTGGGCGACTGGGCGCGCGAGCTGTGCGGTGGCACGCACGCCCGGCGGTCCGGTCAGCTCGGCGTGGTCAAGCTGCTCGGCGAGTCGTCCATCGGTCAGGGTGTGCGCCGCGTCGAGGCGCTCGTCGGCGTGGACGCGTACCGGTTCCTCGCGCGTGAGCATGTGCTGGTCGCACAACTGACCGAGGCGCTGAAGGTGCGTCCCGAGGAACTGCCGGAGCGGGTGTCCAACCTGCTGACCCAGCTGCGCGACGCGCAGAAGGAGATCGACAAGGTTCGCCGGGGCCGGCTGCTGGCGATCGCTCCGGAGCTGGCGGCCGATGCGAGGGACGTGGCAGGGTTCTCACTCGTCACGCACCAGCTGCCGGATGACGCGGCGACTGCGGACGACGCGCGGCAACTCGCGCTCGACGTGCGCAAGCGCCTTGCGGCGGACCGTGGCGCTGTGGTGGCGATCGCCGCGGTGGCCAATGGACGTCCGCTCGTGATCGTCGCGGTCAACGACGCGGCTCGTGCGGCCGGGATCAAGGCCGGCCGCCTGGTTCGGATCGCGGCGCAGGCACTGGGCGGTGGAGGCGGCGGTAAGGACGACGTCGCTCAGGGCGGCGGTACCGATCCGGCGAAGGTGGCCGACGCGCTCGAAGAACTCGAGCGGGCCGTTCGGGAGACCGCGGACCGGTAGTGGCGTTCCGGCAGGGAGTCCGAGTCGCCGTCGACGTCGGCAAGGTGCGGATCGGCGTGGCGGCGAGTGACCCGGCCGGGCTGCTCGCCTCGCCGGTCGAGACCGTCCCGGCCGGGCGCAGCGCTTTCGAACGACTCGCCGAGATTGTGGTAGAACGTGAGGCCCTGGAAGTGATCGTCGGGCTCCCGCGTATGTTGTCAGGCGATGAGGGTGTCGCCGCCGTCGAGACGCGGACGTTCGCACAACGGCTGGCACGACGTGTGGCACCATGCCCAGTGAGGCTTGTGGACGAGAGGATGACAACAGCCAGTGCCGCCAAGGCCATGCGGGCGAGCGGGACCTCTGCTCGCCAGGGGAGGAATTCGGTCGACCAGGCGGCGGCGATGGTGATCTTGCAGGACGCGCTTGACTGGGAACGGTCAGCGGGGGCAGCGCCAGGTGAACTCGTACGGGTGGACTAATGAGCTACGGCTACGGAGAGCTGATCGACGACCAGCCGCGAACGTCCCGGCGCGACCGGCGCAGTAGGCGAAAGAAGAAACGCGGCTTCGGCTCGTTCCTCGCGGTCGTGCTCTCGCTGTCAATCATCGGCTTCGTGGGATGGCAGGGCTACAACTGGGCTAACGAGACGCTGCGAGACTGGTTCGCCGGTCCGGCGGACTACGAGGGCCCCGGCACCGGCTCGGTCGAGATCACCATCCCCGATGGAGCCTCGATCCGGGAGATCGGCAACCTGCTGCGCGACAACGGCGTGGTGGCGAGTTCCGATGCGTTCGTCAGCGCCGCGGAGAAGAACCCGGACTCGCGGTCCGTCCAGGCCGGCACGTACTCGCTCATGCTCGAGATGCCGGCGGCCGACGCACTCAATGCATTGCTCGACAATGCATCCCGTGTGGTGGCCAGGATCGTGATTCCGGAAGGGCTGCGGCTCGACCAGATCGTGAACCGGATCGCGGATAACGAGGACACCGATTTCACCAAGAAGCAGGTACGGACCGTCCTCGACGCACCCGGCGAGCTCGGCCTTCCGGACTACGCCGAGGGTTCGGTCGAAGGTTTCCTCTTCCCTGCGACGTATGACATCGAGCCGGAGACCACCGCCGAGTCTCTCGTCAAGTCGATGGTCAGCCGGTTCCACGCCGCGGCCGAGTCGGTCGAGCTCGAGAGCCGCGCTGCCGACGGCAACATCACGCCCCTGCAGGCCGTGACGATCGCCAGCATCATCCAGCGCGAGGTCCGCAACGACGACGACATGCCGAACGTCGCGCAGGTGATCTACAACCGGCTCAACGGCAGCTGTGCACCGAACGGGGTGCCGGAGGGTTATCTCCAGATGGACTCCACCGTGCACTACGCGGCCGGCGATGCCGACAGCGTATTCACCAGTGACGAGCAACGGCAGATCGACTCGCCGTACAACACGTACGTGAACCCGGGTATCCCGCCGGGTCCGATCGCGTCGCCCGGCGAGAAGGCGTTGGCCGCCGCGCTGAACCCAAGTGAGGGCGATTTCTGCTACTTCGTGGCGGTGAATCTCGAGACCGGTGAGACCAAATTCGCCGCGACGGAGGAGGAGCACCTCGCGAACCGGCAGGAGCTCGAGGCGTACTGCGCCGACAGCGATGCCTGTTGACCCGCCGCAGCGTACCTGCGCGGTCGTCGGCTCGCCGATCGCGCACTCACTGTCGCCGGTGCTGCACCGTGCGGCGTACCGGCATCTGGGATTGCGGTGGGAGTACACGCGTCATGAGGTGCCCGAAGGTGAGCTGGCCGCCTTCGTCGGCGGGCTGGACGCCACGTGGCGCGGTTTGTCCGTGACGATGCCGCTCAAACGAGAGGCGCTCAAGCTCGCCGACTCGGCGTCCCCATCGGCGGAGCTGGCCCGGGCGGCGAACACGCTCCTGTTCGAACCGGACGGTTCGGTACACGCGGACAACACGGATATCGGCGGCATGGTCGACAGCGTGCGTGCGGCCGACGGCGAGTTGGGCCGGTCCGCATGCGTGTGGGGAGGCGGGTCGACGGCGGCCAGTGCCATGGTCGCGCTGGCCGCGATGCAGATGCAGGACGTCCATCTGCACGTCCGGGACGAGGCCCGGGCCCGCGCAACACTGGATGCGGCATCACGCGCCGGCGTTGAGGTCCGGGTAGCGGGCTGGAAGGTCGGCCCGGCGTGTGGGGTCGCCGGCCTGGTCGTGTTGACCGCACCGGCCGGTGCCGCCGACGCGGTGGCCGCGGACCTGGCCGCGCAGGCTGATCCGGACCGAGTGCTCTTCGATGTGGTGTACGACCCGTGGCCCACCGTCGCCGCGGCGACGTGGCAGCGTGCCGGTGGCCGGATCACGAGCGGGCTGGACCTACTCGTCCATCAGGCCGTCGGTCAGGTCCGGCTGATGACCGGGCACGACCTGCCGGCATCCGTGTTGTATGCGGCGTTGCCGTGACCGGCGTACTGCTCGGCGGACTCCTCGGCGCGGTCGTGGGTGCTTTCCTGCCGCGGCTCATCGCGCTGATCCCAGATCGCGAACAGGTCGTCGACACGTCCCGGAGCTCAGGCAGGCGCGCGCCGGTGGGCGCCGATCCGGCGGTGCCGGACGTCCCGGCTCCGACGCCGTACTGGGCACTGGCCGCCGTCCCACACCTCAGTTGGTATCTGGCCGCGCCGACGGCCGTGCTGTGGGCGCTGCTCGCCGCGGGCGGCTGGGACGCGTCGCTGCCGGCCCAGTTGCTCGTCGCCGGACTCGGCGTCGCGATGGCGTACATCGATATTCGGGAGCACCGGCTGCCGGACCGGCTGACCTATCCGGCCTTCGCCGGAGCCGCGGTCGCGCTCGCGATCGCCGCACTCATGACGGGGGAGTGGTCGGCGTATGGGCGCGCGTGGGCCGCTGCGGCGCTGCTGGTCGGAGCGTTCCTCGTGCTGGCACTGATCCGGCCCGGGGAGCTCGGCCTCGGCGATGTGAAGCTGTCCGCGAGCCTCGGCCTGTTGCTCGGCTGGATCGGCTGGGGGCACGTCGTCCTCGGGGCGTTCCTGGGCTTCGCGTTCGGCGGGATCTACTCGGTGGTACTGCTTGCGCTGCGGCGCGCGGACCGCCGCACCGCGATCCCGTTCGGCCCGTTCCTGCTCGCCGGCGGGTTCAGCGCGATCGCGTGGGGTGAGGCCATCCTCGAGGCCTACCTTGGCTGATCATGAATGCTAATAGGCCGTTTTTGCGTGAATGAGCTTCACGATCTTCGACATGATCACAGGAGAGGTGGCGTGTCGTCCCGCCTGCGCACGTGAAAAGATAATTCGCATGCTGCGATGGCTGACCGCGGGGGAGTCGCATGGACCGGCCCTCGTCGCCACCCTTGAAGGCCTGCCGGCCGGCGTTGCGATCACGACCGGCGACGTCGCCACGGCCTTGGCCCGCCGCCGCCTCGGATATGGACGGGGCGCGCGGATGAAGTTCGAGCAGGACGAGGTGTCCTTCCTCGGCGGGGTGCGGCACGGTCGCACCCAGGGCGGGCCGATTGCCGTCCAGGTGGCCAACACCGAATGGCCGAAGTGGGAGAAGGTGATGAGCCCGGATCCGGTCGATCCGGAGGAACTCGCCGACCTGGCGCGCAATGCGCCACTGACCAGGCCGCGGCCGGGGCATGCGGACCTGGTCGGCATGCAGAAGTACGGGTTCGATGAGGCCAGGCCCGTGCTCGAACGCGCAAGCGCGCGGGAGACCGCGGCGCGGGTGGCGCTCGGGGCGGTGGCCGCGGCGTTCCTGCGGCAAGCCCTCGGTGTGCGGCTGGTGAGCCACACCGTCGAACTCGGCACGGTGGCCGCGCCGCCGGGTCCGCCGCCGGAGCCGGACGATGTCGAGCGGCTGGACGCCGACCCGCTGCGGTGCACGGATGCCGACACGAGCAAGGCCATGGTGGCCGAGGTGGACGAGGCACGCAAGGACGGCGACACGCTCGGCGGCGTTGTCGAGGTCGTCGTGCATGGTTTGCCGCCCGGGCTGGGCAGCCATGTGCACTGGGACCGGCGGCTGGACGCTCGGCTGGCCGCCGCACTGATGGGCATCCAGGCCATCAAAGGAGTGGAGGTCGGTGACGGCTTCGGGCTGGCCCGTTCTCGGGGTTCGGCCGCGCACGACGAGATCGTCGGCACGCCGTCCGGCCCACGCCGTACGTCCGGCCGGTCCGGCGGCACGGAAGGCGGTATGTCCACCGGCGAGGTGCTCCGTGTGCGGGCGGCGATGAAACCGATCTCGACGGTGCCGCGGGCGTTGCGCACGATCGACACGACGACCGGCGAGGCGGCCACCGCGCACCATCAGCGCTCCGACGTGTGCGCGGTTCCTGCCGCGGGCGTCGTCGCCGAGGCGATGGTCGCGCTCGTGCTGGCCGACGCCGCGCTGGAGAAGTTCGGCGGCGACTCGGTCGCCGAGACCGCGCGTAACTTCGGCAACTACCTGTCCGCTCTAGCGCCCGGCGTGGCGGTGGAGTCATGAGTCCGGTGGTGGTCCTCGTCGGTCCACCCGGTTCGGGGAAGTCGACGGTCGGCCGCCTCGTCGCGGACAAGCTCGGCGTCCCGTTCCGAGACACCGACGTCGATGTCGAGAACCGCGCGGGCAAGCCCATCACCGAGATCTTCGTCGACGACGGCGAGCCGGCGTTCCGCGAGATGGAGCGGGAGGCCGTCGCAACGGCGCTCGTCGAGCACACCGGGGTGCTCGCGCTCGGAGGCGGCGCGGTGATGGACGCCCCGACGCGGGACCGGCTGGCCGGTGAGACCGTCGTCCATCTCGATGTCGGGTTGACCGACGCGGCCGCGCGGGTGGGGCTCAACCGGGACCGGCCGTTGCTGATCGGCAATCCGCGCGCGCAACTCAAGCGGCTGCTGGACGAACGCCGTCCCACCTACGAGAACCTGGCGACCGCGTCGGTCGACACGGCCGGCCGGGCGCCGCAGGACGTCGCCGACGAGGTGGTGCGGCTTGTGGGCTGAACCAACGGTCATCGAGGTCGGTGGCCCACTCCCGTACAACGTCTACGTCGGCCGCGACCTGATGGGCGAACTGCCGGCCGTGGTCGGTGCCGCGGCACGTCGCGTCGCGGTGATTCATCCGCGATCGCTTCGGGCGATCGCGGAAGCGGTGCGTTCCGATCTGGCGACGGACTTCGAGGTCGACACCATCGAGGTGCCGGATGCCGAGGAGGCCAAGAGCGCCGAGGTCGCCGCACGGTGCTGGTCCGAGCTCGGCCGCAGCGGCATGACGCGGTCGGACGCGATCGTCGGGATCGGCGGCGGTGCCACGACCGATCTCGCCGGCTTCGTCGCGGCGACGTGGCTGCGCGGCGTGCGCTGCGTGCTGGTACCCACCACGATGCTGGGCATGGTGGATGCCGCGATCGGCGGCAAGACCGGCATCAATACGGCCGAAGGCAAGAATCTGGTGGGTGCCTTCCATCCACCCGCCGGCGTAGTGTGCGATCTGGCCACCCTTGACACGTTGCCCGGCCCGGAGTTCGTCACCGGTATGGCCGAAGTCGTCAAGGCCGGCTTCATCGCCGATCCGGTCATCCTGGATCTCATCGAGGACGACGTCGCCGCCGCCACCCGGCCGGACGGCCGTCACACGCGCGAGCTCGTGGAACGGTCGATCCGGATGAAAGCCGCCGTCGTCGCCGCCGACCTGCGCGAGGCCGGTGAGCGGGAGATGCTGAATTACGGCCACACACTGGGACACGCCATCGAGAAGGTGGAGCGGTACCGGTGGCGGCACGGTGCTGCGGTGTCGATCGGCATGGTGTTCGCCGCCGCACTCGCCCGCGCCGCGGGGCGACTCGACGACGCCACCGCCGATCGTCATCGGACCGTGCTCGAAGCGCTCGGCCTGCCGACCTCGTACGAGGCGGCCGCCTGGCCCCGCCTGCACGAGGCGATGAAGGTCGACAAGAAGGCCCGCGGGGATCGGCTGCGGTTCGTCGTGCTGGACGGGTTGGCCAAACCTGGTGTGCTCGAGGCGCCCGACCCCGAGCTGCTGACCGCCGCCTACGCGGAGGTAGGACGATGACAGCGACCGTGCTCGTGCTCAACGGACCGAACCTCGGCCGGCTCGGATCGCGGGAACCCGAGGTCTACGGTTCGGCGACGTTCGAGACGCTGATCAAGCAATGCCAGGAGACCGCTGCCGACCTCGGCCTGGTGGTCGACGTGCGGCAGACCGACGACGAGGCCCAACTGGTGCGGTGGCTGCATGAGGCCGCCGACGAGTCGTGGCCGGTGGTGCTGAACCCCGCCGCGTTCACGCACTACTCGTACGCGCTACGCGATGCGTGCGCGCAGTTGCGTGCGCCGCTGATCGAGGTACACCTCACGAACCCGGCCGCTCGCGAGGACTTCCGACACACCAGCGTCGTCGCCGGCGTCGCGACCGGCACCATCGCCGGGTTCGGCACCGGCTCGTACCGACTCGCACTGATCGCGCTGGCGGGCATCCTCGGAGCGGGATCGTGAGCCTTCGGGTGAGGCGTGCGGGGGAGGGCGATCTCGAGCCGATGGCCGAGGTCCTGGTCCTGTCCGAGAACGAACGGCGCCGCGAGGCCGGGTTGGAGCCCATATCGACGCTGGAGCAGGCCCGTGACGTGGTGGCCGGCCGCTTGACCGCGCTCGGTGGTCGGGGCCTGGTCGGGTGCGACGGCTCGCATGTGATGGGGATGATCACAGGTGTGCCGGCGCGGCAGCACGACGGCGCCGGTCCGTCCATCGTGCCGGGGAGACTGCATGTGAGCCTGCTCGCGGTCGTACCGGAGGCATGGGGTAGGCGGCTGGGCTCGCGCCTACTGACCGTGCTGCTGGACGGTGCCCGGCAGGCCGGATTCATCGACGCGCAGCTGTGGACGCACGAGTCGAACGAGCGTGCGATCGCGCTCTACGAACGGTTGGGCTTCGCCCGCACCGGCCGGACCAAGCTCGACGAGCATGGCGAGCTGATCGCCCACTGGTCTCGCACACTCTACTGAATGACCACGTTAAGCACGGAGTTCCCGGCCAAACCCCGTCTACAGACCGCGCAAGACAGGGAAGGCACGTGCAAGGCGGCCAACCAGTGGGGCGGTCGCGCCTGAGTGGCCGGGCGATCGGGCGGACGCCTACAATTTCGTGGTGCCTGAGATCCATGCCGCCCGACGCGCCCGTGTCGCCGAAGCGCTGAGCGCGCACGACGCCGACGCCGCCCTGATCACCAACCTCGTCAACGTCCGCTACCTCACCGGTCTTGCCAGCAGCAATGCCGCGGTGCTGATCGGCGCCGACGGCCCGGCCGTGCTCGCGACCGACGGCCGCTACACCACGGCGGCCAAGGAGGCCGCGCCCGACGTTGAGCTGGTGACTGAGCGTGCGGTGGCCACCGCACTGGCCGAACGGGCCGCCGAGGCCGGTCCGATCCGGCTCGGCGTCGAGGAACACGACGTGACGCTCGCCCTCGCCGCTGCCATCGAACGAGCCGCCGCGGCGGCCACACTCGTGCACCTGAACCGTCCGGTCGAGGAACTACGGATCAGTAAGGACGACGACGAACTGGCCGCGCTCGGCCAAGCGTGTGCGATCTCCTGCCGCGCGCTCGAGGACCTGTTCGCCGCCGGGGGCTTCGCCGGCCGGACCGAGCAGGCCGTCGCGCGCGATCTCGAGTCGCGGATGTACGAGCACGGCGCGGACGGCATCGCGTTCGAGACGATCGTCGCCGCGGGCCCGAACAGCGCCGTGCCGCACCACCGTCCCACCGGCCGGGTCGTCGAACGTGGCGACTTGGTCAAGATAGATTTCGGGGCGGTCTACCGCGGCTATCACGCGGACTGCACGCGCACGGTCGTCGTCGGCGCCGAACCGGCTGACTGGCAGCGTGAGATCTACGCGCTAGTCGCGGCCGCGCAGCGGGCCGGCCGCGACGCACTTGCGGTCGACGCGGAGTGCATCAGTGTGGACGAAGCGGCCCGCGCCGTGATCGCGGACGCCGGATACGCGGACTACTTCACACATGGCACCGGGCACGGCATCGGCCTGGAAGTACACGAGGCTCCGACGCTCGGCTACTCCGCAACCGGTAAACTGGCGGACCGCACTCCGGTGACGGTCGAACCGGGCATCTACCTGCCCGGGCGGGGCGGCGTTCGCATCGAGGACACCCTTGTGGTCCGTGCCGCCGGGCCGGAGCTGCTGACGAGTACCACTAGAGACCTGCTCGTGCTGGACGCCTGACGGCACCGCGGCACGGCGTGACCAGGAGAGAACGAACAACGTGGCAACCACGAATGACCTGAAGAACGGCATGGTGCTCAACATCGACGGCCAGCTCTGGTCGGTGCTGGAGTTCCAGCACGTCAAGCCGGGCAAAGGCGGGGCGTTCGTCCGCACCAAGCTGAAGAACGTGCTGTCCGGCAAGGTCGTCGACAAGACGTTCAACGCCGGCGTGAAGGTCGAGACGGCGACGGTCGACCGCAGGGACATGACCTACCTGTACAACGACGGCGACGACTACGTCTTCATGGACACCACGACCTACGACCAGATCCACGTGCCGGCCGAGACGGTCGGCGACGCGGCGAACTTCATGCTGGAGAACCAGGACGCCGTCGTCGGCCTGCACGAGGGCACACCGCTGTTCGTCGAACTGCCGGCCGCCGTGGGGCTGACCATCGAGTACACCGAGCCCGGAGTCCAGGGGGACCGGTCCAGCGGTGGCACCAAGCCGGCCCGGCTGGAGACCGGGTACGAGATCAACGTGCCGCTGTTCATCACCACCGGCGAGAAGGTCAAGGTCGACACCCGTGACGGTTCGTACCTCGGCCGCGCCTGACGGGCCGGGGACACCGGGGTGGCTGCCCGATCCAAGGCCCGCAAGCGGGCCCTCGACATTCTCTTCGAGTCCGAGCTTCAAGGGCTCGAGATGGGGGCGACGCTCGCCCGCCGCGTCGCCACGACCGAACCGCCATTGAACGAATACGCGGTGACCCTCGTGGAGGGTGTAATCGCGCATCGCGACCGGATCGACGAGCTCATCAGCACCCACTCGGCCGGGTGGACGCTCGGCCGGATGCCGGCGGTCGACCGCAACGTCCTGCGAATCGGAACCTTCGAGATCCTCTACCGGGACGACGTGCCGGACGCGGTGGCCATCAGCGAAGCCGTGGCGCTCGCCCGTGATCTGTCCACCGATGAGTCGCCCGGCTTCGTCAACGGGCTGCTCGCGCAGGTCGCCGCGACCAAGAGCACTCGTTCGACGTAGCCGATCCGGGTCAGGTTCGACGGCTGCGTGGATCGCGTGGCACGCGGGTGAGCCACTGCCAGAAGGTTCGCCGCGGATGGCGCGCCTTGACTGTGCCGGACCGCACCTTGCCATTGACCCGCAGGACGGGCGCACGCGGGTCCGGCCGTCCGCTGACCTTGTTGACCACACTCCCACTGGTGGACGAGACGTTGTCGACGTCGACCGTCCAGCCGAACGGCACGATCAACAGCACCGTCCCCGACGTCGCCTCGGCTTCGATGGTGACCTCACGAAGCGGGCAGACCGCCTGGGTGAAGTCGAGCTTGATCGTACCGGACGTGCACTGTGCAATGATCTTCGACGGCACCGTCCAGTGCCCGGTCCGGCTGCTCGAGCCGCTCTTGGTGACCAGGCTCAACGGAGCTGCGGCGGCCGCCGTACGCGGGTTGGCGGGCAGGTCCTCGGTGACGGTCGCGAGTTCCCGGTGCGTCTTCGCGGCGAAGGTGACGGCGAGGCGTTCGTCGAGTTCGTCGAGATCGAGCCGGCCGTCTTCGACGGCTTCGCGCAGCTGGTCTGCGACATCCTCACGATCGGCGTCGGACGCCCGCGTCCCCGGTGGGGCGGACGGCCGGTTGTCCGGCGCGGTGACCGGTCCCTGCCCTGGTGGTTTGTGCTCGTCAGTCATGCCTGCTCGCCATCATGATCAGCCCTGGCGTATGGCCTGCGCCCGGATCTCGACCTTGATGTGCGCGGAGCCGAGCCGGGCACGGCCCGAGTGCGACGTTGCAGGTCATATCATACGCTTCACGATCGACTTGGCCGGTCGCGGCCGTTTCCCCGACCCAGCGGCCGTGGTGAGCCGGGGCAAGCCGGGTCGGCGCGCTCTCACGACGTGGAATCACGGCGGTTGAAAACGCTGTCGACCAGATTCTTGCCCGCCTTGGCGGCGCCGCCGGCGACGTCCTTGGCAACGCCGAGGAGCGGATCGGCCGACCGTGACCACGACTCCTGGTACGAGCGGGCCGCCGCACGCACTTCCTCGGTGACCGTGGTGGAGCCGTCTTCGCTGCGTCGCGGGTAGTCGCCATCGAGGATGCGCTGGTAGTGGCCGTCCTCGATCCAGCGGTCGAGTTCGGCGAAACGCACGACGGCGAACGGGTGCGTCCGGCCGACCAGCGAGAGCAGCTTGATCAGTCCGTCACGCGCGTCGCCGTCGGCGTCGTACGAGCGTGCCTGTTCGCGGAACGCGTCCGGGTTCATCTCGGCGAGCCGTGACCCCCCGGCGAGCTTCATGAGTGCGCGTTTGGCCGCATCGGGATCCTGCGCGGCGAGCAGGCCGGCGCGGTCGCACGAAAGCTCGGACTTACGGAACCACTCTTCGAGGGCGGTGACGATCGCTCGCAGCCCGAGATAGCCGAGCGGGATGAACGCGACGCGCAACGCCAGCTGGGTCAGCGCGAGCAGCAGCGTGCGATATACGGCGTGGCCGGACAGGATGTGCCCCATCTCGTGGCCGACGACGAAGCGCTGCTCCTGCGGATCGAGCAGGTCGAACAGGCCGGACGTCACGACGATGAACGGGCGATCCTGGCCGATCGCCATTGCGCTCGGCATGGGGTTCTGGATCAGGTAAAGCTCGGGAACGTCGTCCATGTCCAGCACATACGCGGTGTCTCGCACGTAGTCGTGGAGGTCGCGGAACTGGGTGTCACCGACCTTGACGGCGCTGCCCAGGAACATCAGGCGCAGGCGGCGCTCGCTGAACAGGCCGGAGAGCTTGCGCAAGAGCGAGTCGAAGCCGGTGAGCTTGCGCATTGCGACGAGCGCACCGCGGTCGGCGGGATGTTCGTAGGCCCGCGAGCTGATGCCTTCGAGACGGACCCGGGAGCGGTCGGGCGATTGTGCGGCAGCGGATGTGGCCATTGACCCACCCTATGTCTCGGTAGAGGGGCCCGAACACCCGGCGAATGCCGAAACCTCGATCGAGGTGGCGCGCCGGTTGCAGATGGCTCGGCAGCAGTGCTGGTACGCTTGCTCCGACCTGACGTCCTTTAAGTCCCGTCCCGTGAGGCGGGGAAGGAGGTCCAACGCATGCCTACGCCTGCGACGCGTGATCTGACCGACGCCCGCGCCGTTCTCGACGCCGGCGACATCAACCGGGCATTGACCCGTATCGCCCACGAAATCGTTGAGCACAACAAGGGCGCCACCGACCTGGTACTTCTCGGCATTCCCACCCGCGGTGTACCGCTGGCACGGCGTTTGGCCGAGCGGATCTCGATGGCCGAAGGGACGGTCGTCCCCGCCGGTGCGCTCGACGTCACGATGTACCGCGACGACGTCGCACTGCGACCTGCCCGCCCCCTCGAACACACCGACATCCCGGCCAGTGGCATCGACGACAAGGTCGCGGTGCTCGTCGACGACGTGCTGTTCTCCGGGCGCACCATCCGGGCGGCTCTTACCGCGCTGGACGACATCGGCCGTCCGCGGGCGGTGCGCCTCGCGGTGCTCGTCGACCGCGGGCACCGCGAACTCCCGATCCGCGCCGACCATGTCGGTAAGAACGTGCCGACATCCAGGCGGGAAGCGGTGAAGGTGCTGGTCGAAGAGATCGACGGCCGCGACGGTGTACTGATCGGGGAGGCACAATGACCAGTGCTGGGATCCGTCATCTGCTGTCGGCCGCCGACCTGGACCGCGACCAGGCCACTCTTGTACTCGACACGGCCGCCGAGATGGCCGAACTGACCGGAAGCCGCGCGGTCAAGAAGCTGCCGACGCTGCGCGGCAGGACCGTCGTCAACCTGTTCTTCGAGGATTCGACGCGAACGCGCACGTCGTTCGAGCTTGCGGCCAAGCGCCTGTCGGCGGACGTCATCAACTTCTCGGCGAAGGGTTCGAGCGTCTCGAAAGGGGAGAGCCTGAAGGACACCGCGCTCACCCTCGAAGCCATGGGCGCCGACGCCGTCGTGGTGCGGCACTCGTCCAGCGGAGCGCCGCATCGGCTGGCGCACTCCGGGTGGATCAACTCGTCGGTGGTCAACGCGGGCGACGGGACCCACGAGCACCCGACCCAGGCGCTGCTCGACGCGTTCACGCTACGCCGCCGTCTCGCGCTGCGCGACGGCGGCGACCTGGCCGGGCGGCGGATCACGATCGTCGGCGACATCCTGCACAGCCGGGTTGCGCGCAGCAACGTGCTACTGCTGGCCACCCTCGGAGCGGAGGTGACGCTCGTCGCGCCGCCGACGCTGCTGCCGGTGGGCGTCGGCACCTGGCCGTGCGAGGTGTCGACCTCCCTGGACCCGGTCCTGGCCAAGTCGGACGCCGTGATGATGCTGCGGGTGCAGCGGGAGCGGATGAACGCGTCGTACTTCCCGTCCGCCCGCGAGTACGCGCGCCGGTATGGGCTGGACGGCCGCCGGTTCGCGCTGCTGCCCGACGACGCGCTCGTGCTGCACCCCGGTCCGATGAACAGGGGCATGGAGATCACCGCCGAGGTCGCCGACAGCGATCGGTCGGTGATCGTCGAGCAGGTGACCAACGGGGTCCACGTGCGGATGGCGGTGCTCTACCTCATGCTCGCGGGTGCGGCGGACGGCGACGGAGGTACGGCATGACCAGGCTGATCAGAGGGGCGAGGCTGCTCGGCGGGGAGCCGGTGGACGTCCGCATCGAGAACGGTTCGATCGCCGAGGTCGGATCCGGGCTCACCGCCGGGAGCACCGAGACGCTGGACGCCGACGGGCTGGTGCTGCTGCCGGGACTGGTCGACCTGCACACCCATCTGCGCGAGCCGGGCCGCGAGGACGCCGAGACGGTCGCAAGCGGCACCCGTGCCGCCGCGCGGGGTGGGTTCACGGCGGTACACGCGATGGCCAACACCGACCCGGTGGCCGACACCGCCGGGGTGGTCGAGCAGGTCTGGCGGCTCGGCGCGACCGCCGGCTACGCGGACGTCCGTCCCGTCGGTGCGGTGACCGTCGGACTGGCCGGCGAGCGGCTGGCCGAACTCGGCGCGATGGCCGACTCCGCAGCAGCGGTGCGGGTGTTCTCTGACGACGGGCACTGCGTCTCCGACGCGGTCCTCATGCGCCGCGCGCTGGAATACGTGAGCGCGTTCGACGGCGTGATCGCCCAGCATGCGCAGGAGCCGCGGCTGACCGAGGGCGCACAGATGAACGAAGGTGAACGCTCCGGGCGGCTTGGGCTGCGGGGGTGGCCGGCGGTCGCCGAGGAGTCGATCATCGCGCGGGACGTGCTGCTCACCGCGCACGTCGGCTCGCGCCTGCACGTGTGCCACGTCTCGACGGCGGGCTCGGTGGAGATCATCCGGTGGGCGAAGTCGAAGGGCTGGAACGTCACCGCGGAGGTGACGCCGCACCACCTGCTGCTCACCGACGAACTGGCCGAGACGTACGACCCGCTGTACAAGGTGAATCCGCCGCTTCGCACGAGCGCGGACGTCGCGGCGCTGCGCGAAGCACTGGCCGACGGAACCATCGACATCGTCGCCACCGACCACGCACCGCACGCGGCCGAGGACAAGGACTGCGAATGGGACGCCGCGGCATTCGGCATGCTCGGCCTGGAGACCGCGCTGTCGGTGGTGCAGGCCGCGATGGTGGACACCGGGCTGATGGACTGGGCCGCGGTCGCCGACCGGATGTCGGCGCGGCCGGCGCGAATCGGACGGTGTAACCGCGGCGCGCGCGCCCAGGGCCGTCTCATCGCCGCCGGCGAACCGGCGAACCTGGTGCTCGTCGATCCCGCCGCGAGCCGCGTCGTCGAGCCTCGCGACACGGCGTCGCTGTCGCGTAATACGCCGTTTGCTGGAATGAAGCTGCCCGGCCGGGTCGTCGCCACCTTCCTGCGTGGTTCGCCCACCGTCCTCGATGGGGCGCCGACTGACGGAGGTGCCCGGTGAGGCGGGCGACTGGAAATGATCAGGTGAGCAAGCGAGCCGAGAAGGCGCGGGTTTGTCACCTGATCCATTGCCGCGCGAGGGAGGCCAAACGATCAGGTGACAAACTGGCCCGGAATCCGCGCATTTGCCTACCTGATCGCGGCGCCGAACTCGGGTTAGTTGGGGGAGTGAACGCGTGAGCGCATTGTTGGTCCTCGAGGACGGGCGGACGTTCCGAGGCGAGTCGTTCGGCGCCGCGGGCGAGACGTTCGGCGAGGCCGTCTTCGCGACCGGGATGACCGGCTATCAAGAGACGCTGACCGACCCGTCGTATCACCGGCAGGTGGTCGTCCAGACCGCGCCGCACATCGGCAACACAGGTGTCAACGGCGAGGATCCGGAGTCGAGCCGGATATGGGCGTGCGGCTACGTCGTTCGCGATCCGGCACGCCGGGTGTCGTCGTGGCGAGCCACGGGTGGTTTGGCCGACGAGCTCGTCAGGTACGGCGTCGTGGGCATCAGCGGTATCGATACCCGGGCCCTGACGCGCCACCTGCGCGAGCGGGGAGCGATGCGCGCCGGCATCTCGACGACCGAGGACGATCCGGTCGCGCTGCGCGAGCGGGTCCTCGCATCGCCGCGGATGGAAGGCGCCAACCTGGTCGATGCGGTGACCACGAGCGAACCGTACGTCGTACCCGCCGAAGGCGAGCGCCGGTTCTCCGTCGTCGCGCTCGACCTCGGCATCAAGACGATGACACCTCGGCGGCTGGCCGAGCGGGGAATCGAGACGCACGTTCTGCCGGCATCGGCCTCGCTCGACGATGTCCTGGCGGTGCGGCCGGACGGGCTGTTCTTCTCCAACGGACCGGGCGATCCGGCCACCGCGGACCCGCAGGTGGAGCTGCTCAAGGGCGCTCTGGAACGCGGCCTGCCGTTCTTCGGCATCTGTTTCGGCAACCAGTTGTTCGGCCGCGCTCTCGGATTCGGCACCTACAAGCTCGGCTACGGGCATCGCGGCATCAACCAGCCGGTGCAGGACCTGTCCACCGGCAAAGTCGAGGTGACCGCGCACAACCACGGGTTCGCGATCCAATGGAGCACCGCCGTGCCGCCCTTCGAACCGGTCGGAACCCGCTACGGGCGCGCGGCGGTGAGCCACATATGCCTGAACGACGACGTCGTCGAGGGCATCGAGCTGCGCGGGGCGGACGGCTCACTGCGGGCGTTCTCGGTGCAGTATCACCCGGAGGCGGCCGCAGGGCCGCACGACGCGGCGTATCTGTTCGACCGATTCGTGAACCTAATGAGCGCGACGGAGGGACGCTGATGCCGCGGCGCACGGACATCGCGTCCGTCCTGGTCATCGGCTCCGGCCCGATCGTGATCGGCCAGGCGTGCGAGTTCGACTACTCGGGGACCCAGGCCTGCCGGGTCCTGCGCGCCGAAGGGCTGCGAGTGGTGCTGGTCAACAGCAACCCGGCGACGATCATGACAGATCCGGACATCGCGGACGCCACGTACGTCGAGCCGATCACCGCCGAGTTCGTCGAGCGGGTGATCGAGATCGAGCGTCCCGACGCGTTGCTGGCCACGCTCGGCGGCCAGATGGCGCTGAACACGGCCGTGGCCCTCCACGAACGCGGCATCCTGGACAAATACGGCGTCGAGCTGATCGGGGCGTCGATCGACGCGATCCAGCGCGGTGAGAACCGCGAGTCGTTCAAACGAATCGTCAGCGAGATCGGCGGACAGGCGGCCCGGTCGGCGATCTGCCACACGTTGGACGAGTGCTTCGCCGCGGCCGAGGATCTCGGCTATCCGGTGGTCGTCCGGCCGTCGTTCACGATGGGTGGCGCCGGATCGGGCATGGCGCACGACGCCGACGAGTTGCGGCGCATCGCCGGCTCCGGACTGGCGGCTTCGCCGACCACGGAGGTGCTGCTCGAAGAATCGATCCTCGGCTGGAAGGAGTACGAGCTCGAGGTCATGCGCGACCGGGCCGACAACGTGGTTGTCGTCTGCTCGATCGAGAACGTGGACCCGATGGGCGTGCACACCGGCGACTCGGTGACGGTCGCCCCGGCGATGACACTCACCGACCGCGAGTACCAGCGGATGCGGGATCTGGCGATCGCGGTGATCCGAGCGGTCGGCGTGGACACCGGCGGCTGCAACATCCAGTTCGCGGTGGACCCGGCGTCCGGCCGGATGATCATCATCGAGATGAACCCGCGGGTCTCGCGCTCGTCCGCGCTCGCGTCCAAGGCCACCGGGTTTCCGATCGCCAAGATCGCGGCCAAGGTCGCACTCGGCTACACGCTGGACGAGATACCGAACGACATCACCACACGCGAGGGCTCGGCCCCCGCGAACCCCCGATCGTGGACTCCGGCAGCCTTTGAACCGACGCTGGACTATGTCGTCGTCAAGGCGCCGCGGTTCGCGTTCGAGAAGTTCCCGATGGCCGACCAGCGCCTCACGACGCACATGAAGAGCGTCGGCGAGGCGATGGCGATCGGCCGGAACTTCACCGAGGCGCTGCAGAAGGCGATGCGGTCGCTGGAGAAGCCGTCCGCGGTGTTCGACTTCACATCGGATCCAGGGGACAGGGAAGAGCTGCTCGAGCGGATTCGCACGCCGTACGACGGCCGGATGGGCGACGTCGTGCTCGCGCTACGGGCCGGGGCCGATGTCGCCGAGGTCTCCGCCGCCACGGGCATCGACCCTTGGTTCGTTGACCAGATGCTGCTGCTGACCGAAGTGGCCGTCGACATCGGCGGGGCCGACGCGCTGACACCGGAGCTGCTGCGTAGAGCCAAACGCCATGGCTTCAGCGACCGGCAGCTTGCGGCATTGCGCGGACTGACCGAGGACGTGGCCCGCGGCGTGCGGCATGCGGTGGGCGTGCGTCCGGTGTACAAGACCGTGGATACGTGCGCCGCCGAGTTCGCCGCACGGACGCCGTACCACTACTCGTCCTACGACGAGGAATCTGAGATAGCTTTGCGGTCGCGTCCTGCTGTGATCATCCTGGGCAGCGGCCCGAACCGGATCGGGCAGGGCATCGAGTTCGACTACTCGTGTGTGCACGCCGCGATGGCGCTCGGCGAGGCCGGGTTCGAGACCGTGATGGTCAACTGCAACCCGGAGACCGTCTCCACCGACTACGACACGTCGGCCCGCCTCTACTTCGAACCGCTGACCCTCGAGGACGTGCTCGAGGTCGTATACGCCGAGCAACGGGCCGGCCCGGTCGCCGGCGTCATCGTGCAACTCGGCGGCCAGACGCCGCTTGGCCTCGCGCAGGCGCTGTCCGATGCGGGCGTGCCGATCGTCGGGACGACGCCCGAGGCGATCCACCTGGCCGAGGAACGCGGTGCGTTCGGTCGGGTGCTGGGCGAGGCCGGGCTGCCGGCGCCGAAACACGGGACGGCGACGTCATTCGGTCAGGCGCAGAAGATCGCCGCGGACATCGGCTACCCGGTGCTGGTGCGTCCGTCGTACGTTCTCGGCGGGCGCGGCATGGAGATCGTCTATGACGAGGCGGCGCTCCGTGACTACATCGGCCGGGCCACCGAGGCGAGTCCGGAGCATCCGGTGCTGGTGGACCGTTTCTTGGACGACGCCGTGGAGCTTGATGTCGATGCTGTCGTCGATGCCGATGGCGAGCTGTATCTCGGCGGTGTCATGGAGCACATCGAAGAGGCCGGCATCCACTCCGGCGACTCGGCGTGCGCGCTGCCGCCCATCACCCTCGGCCGCGAGCAGATCGAGGAGATCCGCGCCGCGACCGAGGCGATCGCGCGCGGTGTCGGCGTTCGGGGCCTGCTGAACGTGCAGTACGCGCTCGCCGGCGACATGCTGTACGTGCTCGAAGCCAACCCGCGGGCGTCCCGTACCGCGCCGTTCGTCTCGAAGGCGACCGGTGTGCAGCTGGCCAAGGCCGCGGCGCGGGTGATGCTGGGTTCGTCGATCACCGAACTGCGTGCCGAGGGGCTGCTCCCGCCCGGTGACTTCGTGGACCTGCCGCCGGACTGGCCGGTCTCGGTCAAAGAAGCGGTCATGCCGTTCAACCGCTTCCGGCTGCCGGACGGGCGCACCGTCGACATGCTGCTCGGTCCGGAGATGCGTTCGACCGGCGAGGTCATGGGCATCGACCACCTGTTCGGTGTCGCGTTCGCCAAGTCGCAGGCGGCGGCCTTCGGCACCTTGCCGACGAGTGGCAAGGTCTTCGTATCGCTGGCCAACAGCGACAAGCGGCACATGATCTTCCCGGTGAAACGGCTTGCCGATCTGGGCTTCTCGATCGTCGCCACGTCCGGCACCGCCGAGGTACTGCGGCGGCACGGCGTTGCCGCCGAGGTGGTCAAAAAGCTCTGGACGGGGCACGAGGACGACGGCTCGCCGAACATCGTCACGCGCATCCTCGACGGCGACATCGCGCTGATCGTCAACACGCCGACCGGGACGACGTCCGGCGGAAGTCCGCGCAACGACGGCTACGAGATCCGCCGCGCCGCGATCACGGCGAACATCGCGTGCATCACCACGGTGCAGGGTCTGGCCGCGGCCGTGCAGGGCATCGAGGCGCTCCGCCGCGGGGACATCGGTGTGCGGTCGCTGCAATCCTGGGCGGAGGCATGGACCCGGTGATCCAGCTCGTCCCCACCCCACCCGTTCCTCACCTGATCGTCGCATCCTCACCTGATCGCTGCTACGACGACGATCAGGTGAGGAAATCCAGCATATTGTGCCGTCTTTCTCACCTGATCGTTCTGCAATGGCATAGCGAGTGGCGATCAGGTGAGAAAGACGGTCCAATTCGGACGACTTGGTCACCTGATCTTCCGTGTGATGGCGATCAGGTGACAAATCGACGATCAGGTGAGAGAACATGAGCGCCTACGAGTGGGTGTTCCGGCATGTGCTGCAGCGCGTCGACGCCGAGCGGGCGCACCGGATCAGCTTCACGGCGCTGCGCGCGATTACCGGCCTACCCGGCGGCACGGCGCTGGTGCAACGGCTGTGCCGCGGGCCGGACCGGCCGGTTGCGGCGCTCGGCGTGACATTCCCCAACCCTCTCGGACTCGCCGCCGGGTTCGACAAGGATGCCAAGGGGATCGACGCGCTGGGTGCGCTCGGCTTCGGCTTCGTCGAGGTGGGGACGGTCACCGCGCGGCCACAGCCGGGCAACCCGCGGCCGCGGCTGTTCCGGCTGCCGGACGACCGGGCGATCGTCAACCGGATGGGGTTCAACAACGACGGGGCCGAGGCGGTCGCCGGTCGCCTCGGCCGCAGGTCGCAGCGGCGGGCCGATCACCGAGGCAGGTGGTGGGGCGTTCGGGGTTCGCAGGGGCCGAGCCCTCGCGTGGGGGTGAACCTCGGCAGATCGAAGGCGACGCCCGACGACGCCGCGATCGACGACTACGTCAGCAGTGCTCGACTGGTCGCGCCCTATGCGGACTACCTGGTCGTCAACGTGAGCTCACCCAATACGCCGGGACTGCGCGAACTTCAGGCCGTGGAATCGCTCCGTCCGCTGTTGACCGCGGTGCGCGACGCGGCACGCGGGGCCGCGGGCCGTCCCGTCCCCCTTCTGGTCAAAATCGCGCCGGATCTCAGCGACGACGAGATCGTGGCGATCGCAGTGCTGGCGACCGAACTGCGGCTGGACGGGATCGTGGCTACCAACACGACCGTGTCGCGGGACGGCCTGCGCAGTTCGCAGCAGGACGTCGCCGCCGCCGGTGCCGGGGGTTTGTCCGGCGCGCCGTTGCGGGATCGTTCGGTTGCCGTACTGGCGCTGTTGCGCCGTCATCTGGACGACGGCACCGTCATCATCTCGGTCGGTGGCATCGAATCGGCCGCTGACGCACAAGAGCGCCTCGACGCGGGCGCGACACTCGTGCAGGCTTACACGGCCCTCGTTTATGGCGGACCGTTCTGGCCGAGGCGGGTGCTGCGAGAACTCAACCGTCGGACGAGCTCGAGCGCACAAGCCGGTCGGAGAGGTCGGTAAGGGCACGTGATCGTGTCAGAGAGCACGGTGGACGGGAGGCCGACATGACGTTCGGCGACCGGCTCGACGCCATTGCCGCTACTCGCGGACGGTTCTGCGTCGGCATCGATCCGCATCCGGAGTTGTTGACCGCGTGGGGCCTGCCCGACGACGCCGCTGGTCTGGACCGGTTCGCCGGTTCGGTCGTGGACGCGCTCGGGGAGCGGATCGCGGTACTCAAACCGCAGTCGGCGTTCTTCGAACGGCATGGTTCGCGGGGAATCGCCGTCCTGGAGCGCACCATCGCCGATGCCAGGTCCGCCGGTGCGCTCGTGCTCCTCGACGCCAAGCGCGGCGACATCGGCTCGACCATGCAGGCGTACGCCGACGCGTATGCCGACCCGCGATCGCCGTTGCAGGCCGACGCGGTGACGGCAACGCCGTATTTGGGTTTCGAGTCGCTGCGCCCGCTGCTCGACGCAGCCGCCAGGCACGGTACGGGAGTGTTCGTCGTCACGCTGACGTCCAATCCCGAAGGCGCCGAGGTCCAGCGTGCGGTGCCGCCGGAGCACGGCGGCGCAGCTACCGTGGCAGGCGCGATTCTCGACCGGATCCGGGCGGAGAACGCCGCGTCCGGCGCCGGGACCGTCGGTGCGGTGATCGGCGCCACGGTCGGCGACGTTCCCGCCGACCCGGACGTGGGTGGGCCGTTGCTGGCACCCGGCCTGGGCGCACAGGGCGGCACGCCCGCCGAGTTGCGCAAGGTGTTCGGTGCGGCGCTGCGCCAGGTGTTGCCTTCGTCTTCGCGCCAGATCCTGGCCGCCGGCCCGGACCGGCACGGCCTGCAACACGCCGCGGCCGCCGCCGTGGAGTCCTGCCGGCTGTTGCTCGAATCCGCCTGAGCCCTCGCCACGCCACCCCGCGGGTCGACTCACTATTGGTGGTCAGAAGGGTTTAGGCTTGCGACATGCCCAGCGGCCGGGGGGTCGCGTTGCCGTTAGGCGCCGATACTCGCTAGGTTCTTGGGTGGCCAATGTCCGTAACAACGAGGAATCCGAGGTGAACCGCCCGTGGCGCTCCCTTCTCTGACACCCGAACAGCGTGCGGCCGCACTTGCTAAAGCAGCAGAAGCTCGCCGGGAGCGTGCGGCGGTGAAGAACCGGCTCAAGACCTCCAGCGCTTCACTCGCCGACGTGTTGAAGGAAGGCGAGACCAACGAGGTCATCGGCAAGATGAAGGTGTCCGCGCTGCTGGAGTCGCTCCCCGGTGTCGGCAAGGTCCGTGCCGGTCAAATCATGGAGAAGATCGGTATCGCCGAAACCCGCCGGGTCCGCGGCCTCGGTGCGAACCAGGTCGCAGCGTTGCAAGAAGAGTTCGGGGGCCACGCCTGACCAGCGAGGCCAAACCGCAAGCAAAGACGGGGCGGCTGTTCGTCCTGTCCGGCCCGTCCGGTGCGGGCAAGACCACGGTCGTGCGCGCATTGCGGCGGGCCCATCCAGAACTGTGGATCTCGGTCTCGGTGACCACCCGCCCGGCCCGGCCGACCGAGGTCGACGGCGTCAACTACCACTTCATCGACGACGAGACATTCGACAAGATGGTCGCTGACGGTGAGCTGCTGGAATGGGCGGTGGTGCACGGGCGCGCCAAGTACGGCACACCCAGAGCGCCGGTCGATCGTGCCCTCGCCGAGGGCCGCTCGGTGCTCCTGGAGGTCGACCTGCAAGGTGCCCGCCAGATCCGCGCGACCGGCCGTGATGCGCAGTACATCTTCCTGGCTCCGCCGAGCTGGGACGAGATGGTGCGCCGCCTGGTCGAGCGCGGCACCGAGGCCGCACCCGAGCAGGAGCGGCGGCTCGCCACCGCACGTGAGGAGATGGCCGCCGAAGCCGAGTTCGACATCACGCTGGTCAACCACGATGTGGAACAGGTGTGCAAAGAATTGGTAGCCTTAATGGTTGCGCAAGTCAACTAGTCCATCGCCCGGGTGCGGCTGCGCCCGGGCCGCCTGTACGGGCCCGAGCCCAAGGCGCCCACCAACCATCTAGCACCGGAGGCACAGTGTCCGGAACCCACGGCGCGGCCGAGGGCATCACAAACCCACCGATCGACGATCTACTTGCCAAGACCGACTCGAAGTACGCGCTGGTGATCTACGCGTCGAAGCGCGCGCGGCAGATCAACGCGTACTACTCGCAGCTCGGCGAGGGCCTGCTCGAGTACGTCGGGCCACTGGTCGAGACGCAGGTCCAGGAGAAGCCGCTGTCGATCGCTCTGCGCGAGATCGACGAAGGGCTGCTCACCGCCGAGCGGGTAGACCCGGCGGCGGTCGCCGAGCCCACCCCGCCCCAGCCGGTCGAGCAGACGCCGGCCGACGAGATCTGACCAACCCGTATCGATCAGATGGGCCAGCGGCCATTGTCGGCGGACTCATCGCAGCGGCCGCGCATCGTCCTCGGCGTCAGCGGGGGTATCGCGGCGTACAAGGCGTGCGATGTGCTGCGCGGTCTGACCGAATCGGGGCACGACGTACGCGTCGTGCCGACCGAATCCGCGCTTCGTTTCGTCGGCGAAACCACCTGGGCGGCGCTGTCCGGCCAGCCGGTCGCGACGGACGTGTGGTCCGACGCTCACGAGGTGCCGCACGTGCGCCTCGGCCAGGAGGCCGACCTGGTACTCGTGGTACCGGCGACCGCTAACGTGCTCGCCAAGGCCGCGACCGGCCAGGCCGACGACCTACTGACCTCGACCCTGCTGACCGCGCGCTGCCCCGTGGTCTACGCGCCGGCCATGCACACCGAGATGTGGGAGCACCCGGCCACCGTGGCGAACGTCGCGGCGCTGCGGGAGCGGGGAGCAGTCGTCCTCGAGCCGGCGATCGGACGGCTCACCGGCGCCGATTCGGGCAAAGGACGCCTGCCTGACCCCAGCGAGATCGTCGAGATCGTCCTTCAGTTGCTCGCCCGCAAGTCGGCCGAACCCGACCTCGCCGGGCGGCACGTCGTGGTATCGGCCGGGGGCACCCGTGAGCGGATCGATCCGGTGCGCTTCCTGGGAAACCGGTCGTCCGGCCGCCAGGGCTACGCGCTGGCGCGTGCGGCGGCCGGCAGGGGAGCGCAGGTGACTCTCGTGGCAGCCAACGTCACCCTGCCGGACCCTGCGGGCGTGAACGTTGTGCCGGTCGGCTCGGCGGCGGAGTTGCATGAAGCGATCCGGGCCGAGGCCGGGTCCGCCGACGCGATCGTCATGGCGGCGGCGGTGGCCGACTTCCGTCCCGTCAGTCCGGCCGAGAGCAAGATCAAGAAGTCTGGTGGCGACGCACCGACGATCAAGCTCGAGCAGAACGCCGACATCCTCGCCGACATCGCCCGCTCCCGGTCTCGTCCCGGTCAGATCATCGTCGGTTTCGCGGCCGAGACTGGTGACGAGGGAGGCAGCGTGCTGGACTACGGCCGCCGCAAACTCGACGCCAAAGGCTGTGACCTGCTCGTCGTCAACGAGGTCGGGGAGAACCTCGGCTTCGAGAGCGAGGACAACGAGGCCGTGATCCTCGGCGCCGACGGCACGACCACACCGGTCCCACGGGGGCCGAAGGCTGCCCTCGCGAACATCGTCTGGGATCTCGTCGCCCAGCGCCTCCCCTGAATGACCACGTAAACGCCGCTTCGCATTCGTTAGCGCCTCGTCAACGGGTCGGCAACCGTTACCTCCGCGGTCGGCTCGAACCGTGTCACCGCCATGCGGTAGAACGCTTGGTGTGACCTCGGCGGATGAGCAGCAGCTGACACTTGTCGGGAAACCGAAGCGTGCCCGCAAGCCGAAGAGCCAGTCCATCGCCGACGAGCGTCCGGTTGCGCGGGTGTTGCTGGACGTCCCCCTGCCACATCTGGACCGTCCGTTCGACTACCTGGTGCCGGAGTCGATGGCCGACGACGCCGTACCCGGCGCGCGGGTTGCCGTAAGGTTCGCCGGGACCGACCATCAGGGCTTCATCCTGGAGCGTGCCCAAGCCAGTGACCACGACGGACGGTTGTCCCGGCTGCGCCGGGTGATCTCGCCCGAGCCGGTCCTGTCGCCGCAGATCGCCCAGCTCGCGCGCGCCATCGCGGACAGGTACGCCGGTACGGTCGCGGACGTGCTGCGGCTGGCGATTCCGCCCCGCCATGCTCGCGCCGAGGCCGAGTCGTCGCGGCCGGTCGAAACGGAGGGCAACCGGCCACCAACAACCGCTGGCCGAACGGCGGCGATGTCCGATGCCGTCGCGGAGAGCTGGGCCGAGCACACCGACGGCGCTGCGCTGGTCAACGCACTGCGCAGGGACGGAACGCCGCGCGCGGTCTGGAATCCCGGACCCGGCGCGGACTGGCCCAGCTTGATCGCCGAGCTCGTCCGTGCGGCGTCGCACAGCGGACGCGGCAGCCTCGTGGTGCTTCCCGATGCCCGGGACGTAGCCCGGGTCGATGCCGCGCTGCAGAAGCTGCCCGAGGGGCCGGAACACGTCGTGCTGACCGCCGACCTGGGCCACGAGGAGCGCTATCGGCGGTGGCTGGCCGTGCGTCGCGGCGCGGTCCAGGTAGCTGTCGGTACGAGGTCAGCGATGTTTGCGCCGGTGGCCGATCTGGGTCTGGTCGTCATCTGGGACGACGGCGACGATCTGCATGCCGAGCCGCGTGCCCCATATCCGCACGCGCGCGAGGTGCTCCTGCTGCGAGCGCACCTGATGGGCACGGCGGCCGTAATCGGCGGATTCGCGAGGACCGCCGAAGCCGAGGCGCTGATCACGTCGGGCTGGGCCCGCCCGGTGACGCCGCCGCGAGCGACCGTCCGGGCGAACGCACCGGTGGTCCGGGTGAGTGGCGAGGACGAGGAGGCCGCCCGAGACCCGGCCGCCCGCAGTGCCCGCTTGCCCTCCCTGGCGTGGCGCACGGCGCGCGATGCGCTGACGAGAGGGGCGGTACTCGTACAGGTGCCCCGCACCGGCTACGTGCCCGCCGTGGCGTGCGAGAAGTGCCGCCGGACGGCGCGCTGCCCGGCATGCAACGGTCCGGTCGCACTGCCACGTGCCGGCAGCGGCCCGCGGTGCGACTGGTGCGGCTCGACGGCCTGGGCGTGCGCACACTGCGGCCAGACAACGGTGCGTGCCGCCACTGTCGGTGCCGGCCGCACCGCCGAGGAGCTTGGCCGCGCGTTCCCTGGTGTGCCGGTGCGACTCTCGCGGGGGACGTCCGTCCTCGCACAGCTGGATGCGACTCCAGCGCTGGTGGTGGCGACGCCGGGCGCTGAACCGGTCGTGCCCGGCGGCTACGCGGCGGCTTTGCTGCTGGACGCGCGGGCGCAGCTCGCGCGCAGCGACCTGCGTGTCGAAGAGGAGTCGTTGCGGCGATGGTTCGCCGCGGCGACGCTGGTTCGTCCGGCAGCGGACGGCGGTGAAGTCGTTATCGTGGCCGACGCGTCCGCCCGTCCCGTGCAGGCCCTCGTCCGGTGGGATCCCGGCGGATTCGCGAATCGGGAACTTGCGACGCGCACCGAACTGCGCTTCCCACCGGGCGCCCGCGTGGCCGAGCTCACCGGAACGGCAGACGATGTGGCCGACGTCCTCGACCTCGCCGAACTGCCCCAGGGTGCCGAGGTGCTAGGCCCGGTGCCGGTGGACGGCGAGGACGCGAAGGTGCGCACGATCGTTCGGGTGCCACGCCGGCTCGGTGGCGAGCTTGCTGCGGCGCTCAAGGCCGCGCAGGGCGTCCGCTCGGCCAAGCGCTCCGGCAAGGCGGTGCGGATCAGGATCGACCCCGTCGAGCTCGGTTAGCCATACGTCACTGCGGTCTCACATCGGCGCGAAGCCGATCTGCTCGGCGACGGCGCGCTGTGCATAATCGCGTGACGCGAACGCCAACTGTTCGTTGTCTCCTGCCAGTGGTCGCGCGGACAGATCGGCAACCGCGAGATGCATCGCGTCGAGAGTGCGCAGCCCGTGGTGACGCACGATCGAAAGTGCTGCGTTCTCCATCAGCTGTTGATCCGCGGTTATTACCGTGATCGGACCATCGGCGGAAAGGTCCGCGTCGAGTGCGAGCAGCAAGCCGTCAAGATCACCAATACGCCCACCACTGGCTGCCCGCACGAGCGCCGACGTCACATCCAGCAGGGTAAGCGTCGACGTGACGAGTAGATGCTCACTGTCGAGGAGCGCCACTGCTTCGCGGTGACCGGCTTCATCCTGGAGATACGCTCTGGCGAGAAATGACGAGTCAACGTAGACAAGCACGTCTACCGGCCATCGGCGAGAAGTTCATCCAATACTGAGCCTGCACCTCGAGTCGAGGCGATCGCGGCAGCTCGCCGCTCTGGCGGGATCGACACACGGGGACGGTCGACGAGAACGCCGAGGTTACGGGCCTTCTCGCGCAGCGCGGTCAGCCTGTTGTCCTCGGCCGCAGGTATCACATCGTTGAGAATCTGATTCGCGAGAGCGTTCACCGACGTTCCCCTCTCGCGAGCGGCCCTAGCCAACCGTCCGTGTAGATCATCCGGAACTCGCAACAGCATCTGCTTCACACAGGCGATGATATCACCCATTGCTCCTAAGTGATAGCATCTTGCCGATCAGTCGTCGAGGCCTCGGGCGACCAGCGCTTCGCCGAGCGCGTCCGAGTAGCGTAGCGACCGCACGACGAGTGGGACGCCGTAGGCACGGACGTCCGTCCCGGCGCCCCGGGCGCGTTGTGCGTCCCTTACGTCGGTCGCCAGGCCGGCCACAACCGGTATGGCGCGCAGCGTCAGCGCGAACACGAGGGCAACGCGTTCGGCGTCCACCCGCGGCACCCGCCGAAGCCCCCGCTCGATCACGTCGAGTATGTCCGAAGTTCGTGTGGTCAGGGTCAGCAGGCTCGCCAGGGCCACGGTGACGACCAACTTGCCGGTGACGAGAGTGGCGGTCTCCCAATCGCGGGTCAGGCCCTGGAAGAGCACCAGGATGAGCAAGATCCAGCGCAGTGGCTTGACTTGGTGCCAGAGCGTCGCGGGGCTGAACCCGGCCGACCGGAACAATGCGGCGACCATGATCGCCGACGCTCCGATCAGCCATGCCGACGGGATGGCGACGACGGCGATCGCCAGTACCGGGAGCGCGCCGAGCTTCGCGCCCGCAGGCACATGGTGTAACCAGGACGATCCCTGTCCGGTGTTGACGAGATCGATCATTTGCTCGGCCTGTCGAGGCTTTGCGGGGCTTGTAGCCCGCGTAAAGCCGGGGAATGCCGGCTTAACGTGATCATTCTTCGACCAGCGAGCGGTAGTACGCGACGGCCGGCGCGGGCGCGTCGTCGGCGGCGAGCCGTCCCTCGTGGAACAGCAGAACACGGTCGTAGCCGGCGACCGAGTCGAGATCGTGCGTCACCATGATGACCTGCTGGGGGAGTGCGTCGAGCATGGCGAGCACCCGCCGGGTGTTCGGCAGATCGAGCAACGTGGTCGGCTCGTCGCACACGAGGATCCGAGGTTCGGTGATCAGCACCGACGTGATCGCCAGCAGCTGCTTCTGGCCGCCGGATAGCAGATGCGCCGGGTGATCGGCGTGATCGCCGAGGCCGACGCCGGCAAGGGCGTCCGCGACGAGGCGGCCCACCTTGTCCTTCCCGAGCCGGTGTTTGCGTAGCCCGAACGCGACGTCCTCGGCAACGGTCGGCATCACGATCTGCGCGTCCGGATCGGTGAAGACGAACCCGACCTCTCGGCGTACCGCGCCCGCGTCCGTCGCCGTCGTCACGCCGTTGACCGACACCGTGCCCTCGTCCGGCAGCACGAGGCCGTTCAGCAGCCTGGCGAAGGTGGACTTTCCGGATCCGTTGGCGCCGATGATGCCGATCCTGCGCTCGGTGAGCGTGACGCTGACCGAGCGCAGGACGACGCGTTCGCCGAACGCGTGCGTGACATCGTCGACGCGGATCAAGCGGCGGTCTTCTTCCTCGCCCGACCGTCGGCCAGGGCCGGGTAGGCGCGGTAGACGCCGACCGCGATGTACGTGGCCAGTGCTGCCTTGATCAGGTCACCCGGCACGAACGCGACCGCACCGGTGGTGATCGCCTCTTCGGCCGTTAGGCCGAGTCGCCACGCTAGCCAGGGCACACCGATCAGGTAGACGACTGCGATGCCGCCCGCCACGCAGGCGCTGAACGCAATGGCCGGTGAAAGCGTGCGAAAACGGGCGGTGAGCAGTCCGATGACGAATGCAGCGATAGGGAAGGCGAGGATGAATCCACCTGTCGGGCCGCTGATCACACCCGCACCGGCTGCCGCGTTGGCGAAGATGGGCAGGCCCGCAGCGCCGAGCGCCACATACACCAGCATCGCGAGCGCTCCTCGGAGCGGGCCGAGAATCAGGCCGGCCAGCATGACGCCGAGGGTCTGACCGGTGATCGGCACCGCATTGCCGAACAGGTGGATCGACGCCTGGGCCAGCACGGCGGTGAGCGCGGCGAAGACAGGTATACGCGCCATGTCGGCGACCGTCAGCGGACGGAGGTCGAGTACCTCGCGGAAACGGGTGCCGATCGTCACGGCCTGGGCGGGGGAGTTCTGCGTACTCATCACGGCAACCAACGGTAGTGCGGCACGTGAAGTGCGTCCGGGCGGCGTGTGACAACATCTGCGGCCGTTCGTTGTTCGAACACTCCCATGATCATGTTCAATCAACCCACATAATCCAGGGTCGATTGAACATGATCACGGGATCCCGGTGTGCGCGCGGTAAACGGATGTGATCACCGGGTCGGTACCACGTAGACTTGAGCCATGATGCCCGTGTCGGACTGATAACGCGTTGTCCACTCGCGTCTGTTCGAACACCACCGCCACGGAGAAATCCACCGAATGATCACCGCAACCAGGCTCGACGTGCGAGCCGGCGCTCAAATCCTGCTCACCGACGCCAGCCTGCAGATCGCACGCGGCGACAAGGTGGGACTTGTCGGCCGCAACGGTGCGGGTAAGACCACCCTGACTCGCATCCTGGCCGGCGAAGGTGAGCCGCACTCCGGCACGGTGACCAGGACCGGCCCGGTGGGCTACCTGCCGCAGGATCCGCGTGCCGCCGATCCGGCGGAGATCGCCCGGGACCGGATCCTCGGCGCCCGCGGGCTCGATCGGATCATGGCCGGGCTGCGCAAGGCGGAGAAGGACATCAGCTCCACCGATCCGGACACGCACGAGCGCGGCCTGGCCCGTTACTCGCGCCTGGAGACCGAGTTCCTTGCCCGGGGCGGATATGCGGCCGAGAGCGAGGCCGCGTCGATGGCGGCGAGCCTCGGCCTGCCCGGGCACACGCTGGACCAGCCGCTCGGGACGTTGTCCGGCGGGCAACGGCGCCGGATCGAGCTGGCCCGGATTCTGTTCTCCGAGTCCGAGACCCTGCTGCTGGACGAGCCGACGAACCACCTCGACAGCGACTCGATCCTGTGGCTGCGCGATTTCCTGCGCTCGTTCTCGGGCGGCCTCGTGGTGATCAGCCACGACGTGGCGCTGCTGGACAAGACGGTCAACAAGATCTTCCATCTGGACGCGACACGTACCGCGCTGGACGTCTACAACCTCGGCTGGAAGGCGTACCTGGAACAACGCGAAGCGGACGAGCGCCGCCGGCGCCGCGAGCGGGCCAACGCGGAGAAGAAGGCGTCCGCGCTCAAGGCGCAGGCCGACCGGATGCGATACAAGGCGACGAAGGCGACAGCAGCCCAGAATATGGAGCGTCGGGCCGATCGCCTGCTCGCCGGCCTCGAGGACCGGCGCCGCAGCGACAAGGTCGCCAAGCTACGGTTCCCGGAGCCGGCGCCATGCGGCAAGACGCCGCTGCGCGCGACTGGATTGTCCAAGTCGTACGGATCGCTGGAGGTTTTCACCGATGTCGATCTGGCGGTGGACCGGGGGAGCCGGATCGTGGTGCTCGGCCTGAATGGGGCCGGCAAGACGACCCTGCTGCGGCTGCTCAGCGGTCAGGAGCCGCCGGACACCGGCACGATCGAACCGGGTCACGGGCTGCGGCTCGGGTATTACGCACAGGAGCACGAGACCCTCGACCCGCAGCGGTCCGTCCTCGCGAACCTGCGGTCACAGGCTCCCGACCTGCCCGAGACTGAGGCGCGCCGCATCCTGGGCTCGTTCCTGTTCTCCGGTGACGCGGTGGACAAGCCCGCCGCCGTGCTCTCCGGCGGCGAGAAGACCCGACTGGCGCTGGCCTGCCTGGTGGTTTCGAGCGCCAACGTGCTGTTGCTCGACGAGCCGACGAACAACCTCGATCCGGCATCCCGGGATGAGGTGCTCGGTGCGCTGCGAACGTTTACTGGAGCCATCGTCCTTGTGACTCATGACCAGGGGGCGGTTGAAGCGCTTGATCCAGAGCGTGTCATCCTGCTACCTGATGGCATGGAAGACCTCTGGAACGAGGAGTACGCTGACTTGATCGAGTTGGCCTAGCGGACGGATCCGGACTCGGATATTGCATTCGAGTGGCGAAATCCGCTAGGGGGGTGGATCATGGTCGGCAGCCCAACAGTAAAACACGAGTGAACGGGAGGACGCGTGGCCGAGAAGCTAGCGAAGGGCGCGCGGATCAGCGGCGGCCAGCGAGACAAGCTGGCCGGCGATCTGAGGAAGAAGTACGAAACCGGTAAGAGCATCCGAGACCTCGCAGGGGAGACCGGGCGTTCTTACGGCTTCGTGCACCGGTTGCTGTCCGAGTCCGGAGTAGAGCTCCGTGGCCGTGGCGGCGCGACGCGCGGCAAGAAGAAGAGGTAGGTCAGTCCGGCGAGTCGTTCCGCTGGAGTTGGCTGGACTCCACGGATCGACCGGTTGACACCTTCGATTCGGCCCGGATCAGTACGATGAACCCGCCTACGCCGATGGTTGCGAAAAGGAACCATTGCACGGCGTAGGACAGGTGTGGTCCGGCTTCGGTCGTCGGATCGGGCAGTCGCTGCAGCGGTTGGTCCGGCGGCGGAGATTCGTCGCCGACCGCCAGCCAACCCTGGTACATCGGTAGCTGCCATTCATCGGCGAGAGCGGCGATGTCGAGATTTCGGATGGCACCGTCGTTCACGTCGCCACCGAGTCCGCGCCCGCTCTCGCCGGGGCGTAGCCGGCCGGTGACGGTTACCTGCCCTTCGGGCGGGCCCGGAATAGCGACGTCGTCGGTTCCGGGAGCGAACCCGCGGTCGACGAGAATGGCCGTCCCGTCCGCGGTGACGAGTGGAACGATGGAGTGAACGCCTCGTTCGCCGCTGATCGGTCGAAGGCGGAGCCGGAGTTGCCGGTCGGTGTCATACGTGCCCTGGACGGTGACCTGGCGCCACTCGAGGCCGCCGGTGACGGTGTCGTCCGGCGCGAGGAGGCGGTTGATCGGAACCGGCGCGGCGTCCGCGTTTGCCTCGATGACGGCGTTACGGGCGGCCCGCTGCTCGTTGCGGTCGAGTTGCCACAAGCCGAGCAGCACGCATGCGGTCGCGAGGAGCAGGCCCGCCACGAACCGAACCAGCCAGCGACGGGTGAAGAACAACCGGAACGGGCTTCGAGTCTGCTCAGCCGTCAGCCGGTCCTCGTGTTGGTCGACCACGTGGCGAGCTTACCGAGAAGCGATGGGTGCGCTCGCGCCCGTACGTTCATGGACGATCGGCGGCGGATCCGAGGCGGCCCCGGAAAGGGACGCCGCCGGGTAGCCACGGGGGAAGCCACCCGGCGGCGTCATCGCGACGCGCACCGACGGGGGAATACGGAACGCGTGCGGTCGGAGTATTACACGGAATCGTATCGTCGGGAAGGGATACGCCGCTGCGAATCCAGCGGATCAACCGAACTCGCAGGTAGTGCCGCTCTCGGCACTGGTTCGGCAGGCGTGAGGGTTCCGTCAGGCGGACGCGACACGGCATTGGCGATCACCACGGCTACGTACGGCAGGATGACGGCGCCGGCGATGAAGATCCATCTGGCCCATCCGTCGACGAAGACGGCCGGCGGCAGGCACGCGATGCGGATACCCATCATGACGAGGTAGCGCCGCTCTCGCGTTGCCACATCCTCTTGTCGGCCCACGTGTGCAGTTGTCACCGACTGCACACGCGTCCGCGACGCCCTGGTCACCCTCCCACGGTAAGCCGTCGCGGCAATGGCCGCCAGATCAGCCGCGGTGGATTCGCCATCGGCGCGGCGCGGATGCGCAATCATGATGATTCGCGGCCGCGCCGCGCCGCGTAGTGGTGTATTGATCGAACGGAGACGACGATGAACCGTACCTATCGTGTGACCGAGATCGTGGGAACGTCCCCGGAGGGTGTAGACGCCGCGATCCGGAACGGAATCAATCGAGCGGCCGAGACCCTCCGGCACCTGGACTGGTTCGAGGTGATCGAGATCCGCGGTCACCTCGTCGACGGCGAGATCGAGCACGTCCAGGTCGGCATGAAGCTGGGATTCCGGCTCGAGGACTCCTGACCTGCACCCGGCTCCGATCGGTCGGGACCACTGAATCCCGCCGGAATGGGACTCGTGAGCTGCACCTGGTTGCGATCGGTCGGGACCACTGAGTCCTGCTGGAAAGATTGTGCCCGGCCCACATCGCGGCCCGGCACCGGCGCTCGGTACCGTCGGGGACGGCCGAAGCCGGGTCCGGCGCACGCGCATGGTCCCGCAGTGTCTGTGCAGAGAGGGCCTACATGGTGGAGTCGCAGTCTGTCGCGTCCGGCGGAAGGAGCCGATGGTGAGCAGATCCGTCCTCGTCACCGGAGGAAACCGGGGCATCGGCCTTGCGATCGCGCGAGCGTTCGCGGAGGCGGGTGACCGGGTCACCGTCACGCACCGTAGCGGTGAACCGCCGGACGGGCTGGCGGGGGTACGGTGCGACGTCACCGACGCGGCGTCCGTCGAGGCGGCGTTCGGTGAGATCACCGAACGGCAGGGGCCGGTCGAGGTGCTCGTCGCAAACGCCGGGATCAGGCGCGACACGCTGCTGCTGCGCATGACCGAGGACGACTTCGCCGACGTCATCGACACGAACCTGGCCGGAACGTTCCGCGTTGTGCGGCAAGCCGCACGTGGCATGCTGCGCGCCCACGCGGGACGAATCGTCATGATCGGCAGCGTCGCCGGTCTGCTCGGGTCACCGGGCCAGGTGAACTACGCGGCGAGCAAGGCGGCGCTGGTCGGCATGGCCCGGTCGATCGCGCGGGAGCTGGGCAGCCGGAACATCACGGCGAACGTCGTCGCACCCGGATTCGTCGAATCGGACATGACCGCGGAACTAAGCGAGAAGCGGCGGGCCGAAATCCTCGCCGGCATCCCGCTCGGGCGGTACGCGAGCGTCGACGAGGTTGCCCGAGTGGTCCGCTGGGTGGCCAGCGACGAAGCGGCGTACATCACCGGCGCGGTCATTCCGGTGGACGGCGGCCTGGGAATGGGGCACTGATGGGAATTCTGGATGGTAAGCGGATCCTCGTGGCGGGCGTCACGATGGATACCTCGATCGGCTTTCACGTTGCCCGGGTGGCGCAGCAAGAGGGCGCCACGGTGGCGATCACGAACTTCGGCCGGGCACTGTCGATCACACGACGGATCGCGGGACGGCTGCCGTCCGAACCGGCTGTGATCGAACTCGACGTGACCGACGCGGATCACCTCGCGGCGCTGCCGGACCAGGTCTCGGCGGCACTTGGCGGGCTCGACGGCGTCGTTCATTCGGTCGCGTACGCCAACCCGGAGACCGCCCTCGGCGGTGGGTTCCTGACCGCGCCGTGGGGCGACGTCGCTCATGCGCTGCAAGTGTCGGCGTACTCGCTGCAGTCGCTGACGATGGCCTGTCGTCCACTGCTGACTTCCGGCTCGTCGGTGGTGGGGATGACCTTCGACGCCTCGGTGTCGTGGCCGGCGTACGACTGGATGGGCGTGGCCAAGGCGGCGCTCGAGTCGACGTCCCGCTACCTTGCCCGCTATCTGGGACCGGACGGGATCCGGGTGAACCTGGTCTCGGCCGGCTACCTGAAGACCCTGGCCGCGCGTGCGATCCCCGGGGCGGAGGAACTGGGCACCATCTGGGGCGAACGTGCACCGCTCGGCTGGGATCCGGCCTCGCCCGATCCGACGGCGCGGTCGGTCGTGGCGCTGCTCAGCGACTTCTTCCCGGCCACCACCGGCGAGATCATCCATGTGGACGGCGGCTTCCACGCCACCGGCGCCTGACGAATGATCACGTTCGGCATGATTCACGTAGCTTCATCATGTATGCGTGCCTAGCGAAGCTACGTGAATCATGCCGAACGTGATCAGTTGGCGCGGGGGACGGCGGACGCGGCCAGACGCGCGGCGCCCGGATTGACGTCCGCCCACGGCGTGCCGACGTCGAACACCGCCACTGCGCTGGTCTTGAAGTCGAGCAGCCCGCTCTGGCGATCGTCGAGCACGGACGCGAGCGTCCCGATGCCGGGGTTGTGGCCAACGATGAGCACGCTGCGGACATCGTCGTCGGCGCTGCGAACCAGATCGAGCAGGTCGCCGGTGCTCGCGCCGTACACGTCGTCGGTGACGATCGACCGCACCGGCGAGGTCAGCTCCGCCGAGAGGAGCTCGAAAGTGGCGCGCGCCCGCGCGGCCGATGAGACGTAAGCGACCTCGGGCTCGATTCCACTGCCGGCGAGCCACCTGCCGATCTCGGGTGCGTCCCGCCGTCCCCGGCCGGCCAGCGGGCGCTCGTGGTCCGCCACTCCGTCCGGCCAGGCCGACTTCGCGTGCCGGACGAGGATCAGCTGCCGTGCCATCTCACGACCAATCCGCAGCGTCGGCGGCTTCGATCTCCTCGCGGCTGATGCCCAGCAGGTACAGCACGGCGTCGAGATGGGGCACGTTGAGAGCCGTGTCGGCCGCGCCCTGCACGACGGGTTTGGCGTTGAATGCGACACCGAGGCCGGCCGCGGAGATCATGTCGAGGTCGTTCGCGCCGTCACCGACCGCGACGGTCTGCGACAGCGGAACACCCGCGGCCTCGGCGAACCGAACCAATGCCGCCGCCTTGCCGGCCTGGTCCAGGACCGGTCCGACGAGCCGTCCGGTCAACCGGCCGTCGACGACCTCGAGCGTGTTGGCCGCGGAGTAGTGGATGCCGAGTTCCTCGGCGATGGAGTCGGTGAGCTGGGAGAAGCCTCCGCTGACGATCGCGAACCGGTAGTCGAGTCGCTTGAGCGTGCGGACGAGCGTCCGCGCACCACGGGTCAAAGTGAGCTCGTCCCGCACCTCGTCGAGTGTGCTGACCGGTAGTCCGGCCAGGAGCTCGACCCGTGCCCGCAGCGACTCGGCGAAGTCCATCTCACCGCGCATCGCCGCAGCCGTGATCTTCGTGACCTGCTCGACGACGCCGGCCTTCGCCGCGAGCAGGTCGATCGCCTCGCCCTGCACGAGGGTTGAATCCACGTCCATGACGATCAGACGCTTCGCGCGCCGCATGAGGCCGGTCGGTTGCACCGCGACGTCGAAGCCATGGGTGAGTGCCTCGGTGGCCAGTGCCGCGCGCAGGGACGACGGATCGGCTCCGGACACCACCATCTCGATGGACGTCACCGGATATGACGCGAGTCGAACGATCCGGTCGATGTTGCCGCCCGCGTCGGCGATCTGCCCGGCCGCGGCGGCCACGGCGTTCGGCCCCAGTGGATGCCCAAGGATCGTGACGTGGGACCGTCCGGAGCGTCCCGGGTACGGATCCTGCCCGCCGGGCGAGATCTCCACGGCGACGTCGACGCTTGCGGCGGCCTCGGTGACGGTCGCCTCGAAGGCGGCGATGTCGTCGGGAGCCGTGACGAGAACGCCGAGGATGAGGCGTCCGCGCACGACGACCTGCTCGACGTCCAGCACATCGACCTTGAACTCGGCGATGGCAGTGAACAGCCGGGACGTCACACCGGGCTTGTCCCGCCCGGTGATGGTGACAAGAAGGGTTTGAGGTTGCTCAGGCATCGCTACCAAGGCTAGCGGCCCATGCCTGGGACCATGCAGGCCGTTGCTCGGCGGCTCCCCCGGATGGCATGCCGGTAGCCCCGGTCAGGCCGGGACGTGCCACATTTACGTGATCATTCGGCGAGGGCGTTTGCAGCGGCGCACAGGGCACGCCGGGCGGCTGACTCGAGCTCGGCGATGGCGGTGCGGCGGGTGTCCGCGTCGGCTCCGGTCACCGCGCCGCCATCGTCGGCCAGGGCGTACTCGGCGATTGCCATGATCCGGGCGCTGCGGGCGGCCACGTGCTGCGCTTTGCCCGGAAAAGCACGGGGGAGCGGTGCATCGGTCTCGGCCGAGCGCAGGTCGGCCAGCAGCTGAGCGACCTCCGGCCGCCACGACGGCACGTCGAGCTGGGCGAGCTGGTCGCCGGCGGCAAGTAGCGTCTGGCGCAGTTCGCGATCGGCATCGGCAAGACTCACAGCCGGCGTGAGCGGGTCGGCGTCCCACCACTCCCACGTCACGAAGTGACCCTGATCGCCGGGAGGACCGAACGGCTCGATCCGGGGCACGAGCGCGCAGGGAGTGCCTACCGTCAGGGCGACCTCACCGGCTGCGACCGCCGCATCGGTCAGCTCCGCAGGACCGGGGAGCTCTCCCGGATCACCCGGGCGAGGAAGCGCGACCCGCATCGCGGTGGCGCCGCCGGACCGCAGGTCGAGCAACGCATCGGCGAGCGACTCCGGTGCCGGCGATCCGGTACGGGAGACACCATGCGGCTCGTCAGAGCCGCGGACTCTGGTGACGACATCGTCGACGTCGACGGCCCCGTCCAGCCAGGCGCTGGCCCAGGACGCGAGCACTACCGAGCGCGGCAGACCGATCATCCTGCACAGCCTACGAGGTTCGGCGGTCGGAGCGGCGCGGGGAACGGCTAAGCGGCGCAACGAGCACGTCCGCGACACCTATGCCGGACGGCTGACTTAGGGTCTAGGAGAGCGAGAAGATGTGCGCCCGGCGGGCCATCGGCCGGGCCGAGCGATCTGGCCGTAAGGGAGAGCCTGACACTCATGACCAAGGTCGTGGAGCTGGCCGACGTATCCGTGGTGCGATCCGGCACGTTCCTACTGCGGCGGATCACCTGGGCGGTCGACGACGGTGAACGGTGGGTGATACTCGGCCCGAACGGCGCGGGAAAGACGACGCTTCTGCAGGTCGCAGCGGCCCGGTTGCATCCGACCGAGGGGTACGCGGCCATTCTCGGCGAGATCCTCGGCGGGGTTGACGTGTTCGAGCTGCGGCCAAGGATCGGGCTCACCAGCGCCGCACTCGCGGACCGGGTCCCGGGGAGCGAGAAGGTGCGCGACGTCGTGCTGACCGCGTCCTACGCCGTCGTGGGCCGCTGGCGCGAGGAGTACGAGCGTCTCGACACCGCACGCGCGGACTGGCTGCTCGACCGGCTCGGTGTCGGCGGCTTGGGCGACCGGACCTTCGGCACGCTGTCGGAGGGAGAACGCAAACGTGTCCAGATCGCGCGGGCCATGATGACCGACCCGGAACTGCTGCTGCTCGACGAGCCGGCCGCCGGTCTGGACCTCGGAGCGCGCGAGTCACTCGTCGCCACCCTCGGCCAGATTGCCGTCGATCCGCGCTCACCGGCCACGGTTCTTGTGACGCACCACGTGGAGGAGATACCGGCCGGCTTCACCCACCTGATGCTGTTGCGCGGCGGCGAGATCGTCGCGTCCGGTCCGCTGCCGGACACCTTGACCGCCGAGGCGCTGAGCGCCTGCTTCGACCTCGATCTGACCCTGAGTCAAGCGAACGGACGGTGGACGGCCTACGCCCGTTGAGCTGCGTGCCGGTGCCACTGCCGGCGTTGCGACACGTGCCGCACGCCGCGATGGACGGGGCGCGGGCTAAACCGAGCCACTGGCATATCGTTTCAAAACGCTTTCAACGGCATAGTCTAAGTGCATGGGTGAGCTGTTCAACTGGCTCGGCGACAATGAGTGGTCGTTGTGGATCGCGTTCGGCATCATCATGGTCATCGTCGAGACGACCACACTCGACCTGATCTTTCTGATGGTCGCCGGCGGTGCCGGCGCGGGCGCGATCGCCTCGCTGCTCGGCTTGTCCGTCCTGGGCCAGGCCCTGATCGCCGTCGCCGCGACGGCCGCGCTGCTCGGAGTCGTGCGCCCGGTCGCCAAGCGTCACCTTCACCAGCCCGTGGCGGCCAGGACCGGTGTGGCGGCGCTCATCGGGCGCCGCGCGGTCGTACTGTCCACGGTCGACGGCACCGGCGGTCAGATCAAACTGGCCGGTGAGGTGTGGACCGCGCGCAGCTACGACGGCTCGACGATCGACGTCGGCGCGACGGTGGACGTCGTGGAGATTCAGGGCGCTACCGCGCTCGTGTTCTCGGCCGAGGAGCCGTAAGATCCGCTCAAAGATCTCGCCTAGAAGGGTCCGCTCACAAAATGTCCACGTCGCAGACTGTTCTGCTCTTCGTCGTCTTCCTCGCCGCGGTGCTGGTGCTCGTCATGCTGGCGAAGTCCGTTCGCATCGTCCCGCAGGCGCGCGCGGGCATCGTCGAGCGACTCGGCCGGTGGCATCGCACGCTCGAGCCCGGACTCACCGTCGTGGTGCCGTTCATCGACCGCGTCCTTCCGTATATCGACCTGCGCGAACAGGTGGTGTCGTTCCCGCCGCAGCCGGTCATCACACAGGACAACCTGGTCGTCGAGATCGACACGGTGATCTACTACCAGGTCACCGACCCGAAAGCCGCCACGTACGAGATCGCGAACTACATTCAGGCCATCGAGCAGCTGACCACCACGACGATCCGTAACGTCATCGGCGGCATGGACCTCGAGCGGACGCTGACCAGCCGCGAGGAGATCAACAACGCGCTGCGCGGTGTGCTCGACGAAGCCACCGGCAAGTGGGGCATCCGGGTCAACCGGGTCGAGCTCAAGGCGATCGATCCGCCGGCGTCGATCCAGGACTCGATGGAGAAGCAGATGCGCGCCGACCGCGACAAGCGCGCGGCGATTCTCAACGCCGAGGGTGTTCGGCAGTCCCAGATCCTGACCGCGGAGGGCCAGAAGCAGGCCGCGATCCTCGCCGCCGAGGGCAACAAACAGGCCGCGATCCTCGAGGCGGAGGCTTCCAAGCAGTCGCAGATTCTCAAGGCGGACGGTGAGGCCAAGGCGATCCAGGCCGTTTTCGACGCGATCCATCGCGGCAACCCGGACCAGAAGCTGCTGTCCTACCAGTACCTGCAGATGCTGCCGCAGATCGCCCAGGGTGATGCCAACAAGGTTTGGATCGTCCCGAGTGAGATCGGCAAGGCACTCGAGGGTCTCGGCGCGGCGGCTGGCAAGTTCGGCCAGATGCCGCACGGGCCGGAGAACGGCGGTGCCGCGGAGGCGGACACCGAGGTGCAGGCCGCCGTCGCCGCGGCGGCCGAGCAGGCCGAGCAGGAGGCCCACGCCGCGGTCGAGGAGGCTCAGGACGAGGTGCGGCAGGCGCTGGAGGACGCCGAGCAGGCGTCGCGGCGCCCGGGTGAGGGCCGGCCGGAGGTGTGACGGCCCGCTACGGGACGGCGCGGCCTGATGGAGCCGGCGCCGGCAGCGGCACCACGCCGGAGCTGGCATGACAGTAATCGAAATACTCGCGGTCGTGCTCGCCGGCCTGGGCGCCGGAATGATCAACACCGTCGTCGGCTCCGGCACGCTGGTGACCTTCCCGACCCTGTTGTGGGTCGGCCTGCCTCCGGTGACGGCGAACGTCACCAACACCGTCGGGCTGGTGCCGGGCGCTGTGTCGGGTGCCTGGGGCTACCGCCGCGAACTGGTCGGCCAGCGTGACCGGCTCGTCCGGCTCGGCAGCGGAACCCTGGCCGGAGCGGTCGTGGGCTCAACGCTGCTTCTCGTGCTGCCGCCGGATGTGTTCGCTACGGTCGTCCCGCTCCTGATCGCGTTGGCGTGTGTCCTCGTCCTCATTCAGCCATGGCTGGTGGGCAAGCTGAAGGACCGGCCGCGGCATGCCCACGGCGGTCCGCTGGTCTGGCTGCTCGTGTTCGGAACCGGCGTCTACGGAGGCTACTTCGGTGCCGCGCAGGGTGTGATCCTGATCGCGGTCCTGGCGCTTGGGCTGGACGAAACCCTGCAACGGGTGAACGCCGCGAAGAACGTGCTCGCCGGTCTGGCGAACCTCGTCGCCGGCCTGATCTTCATCGTCGTGGCGGACGTCGACTGGGCCGTCGCCGGCCTCGTCGCGACGGGGGCGATCGCCGGTGGCGTGCTCGGGGCGCGATTGGCCCGCCTGCTCCCGGCGACCGCGCTGCGCGGCGTCGTCGTTCTGATCGGGATCATCGCGGTCGTCACCCTCCTGTGACGTCGTTCGATCACGTTCACCACCCGCAGCGACATCACACCACCCGTGCACGCATGGTGTGATGTCGCTACGCCTGCCGAACGTGATCGAACCACGAGGAAAGGGGCGAGCGATGGCGATCGTCGAGGTGCGTGACGCCGGCGACGCGCGGCTTCGCGACTATGTCTCGCTGCGGGACGCGCAGTTGCGGCAGGCCGTCGAGGCCGAGCATGGTCTGTTTATCGCCGAGGGCGAGAAGGTCGTTCGGCGCGCGGCCGCGGCCGGATACGCCGTCCGCTCGTTCCTGCTCGCGCCCCGCTGGCTGGACGGCCTACGCGATGTGATCGACCGGTCGAAGGACGCGCCGTGCTATGTAGCGCCGGACGACCTCGTCGAGCAGGTGACCGGATTTCACGTTCACCGTGGCGCCCTGGCAGCGATGGAGCGATGCCCGCTGCCGCCGGTGGCCGACGTGCTGGCCGGAGCGAGCCGCGTCGTCGTCCTCGAGGATCTCGTCGACCACACCAACGTGGGGGCGATCTTCCGGTCGGCCGCGGCCTTCGGGATCGGTGCCATCCTGCTGAGCCCGAGATGCGCCGACCCGCTCTACCGCCGGGCCGTCAAGACGTCCATGGGTGCGGTGTTCGCGGTGCCCTACACGCGGGTCGAATCCTGGTACGACGCGATGGAGGTGCTGCGTTCGTCCGGTTTCCAGGTTCTGGCGCTGACCCCTGCACCCGACGCAGTTCCGCTGCCGCGGATAGAGCGCTCGGACAAGATCGCACTCGTGCTGGGCGGTGAGGGCCATGGCCTGTCCCAACGCTGGATGCGCTCGGCCGATACCCGCGTTGTCATCCCGATTGAACCCGGCGTGGACTCGCTGAACGTCAACGCCGCTGCCGCAATCGCATGTTTCCTGCTGACTGGCTGAATCAGCGCTCGTTTGGCCGCGTAAGATCGGGTGTGACGGAAGGAGTCAGCGATGCAGACGGTGTGGAAGGGATCCATCTCGTTCGGTCTCGTGTCGATTCCTGTCCGGCTGGTATCGGCCACCGAGGAGAAGGACGTTCGGTTCCGGCAGGTGCATGTATCGGACGGCGGGCGTATCCGGTACAAGCGGGTCTGTGAAGCCGACGGCGAAGAGGTGGCCTACGCCGACATCGCCAAGGGCTATGAGCTTCCCGGTGGCGACATGGTCGTGCTGACCGATGAGGATCTCGAGAACCTGCCCGTCTCATCGAGCCGGGTCGTCGACGTGATGGCGTTCGTCCCGTTCGACCAGGTCGACCCGACGGGGCTGTCGCGGGCGTATTACATCGAGCCGAGTAACGACGCCAAGCCTTACGTGTTGCTGCGCGACGCGCTGAACAAGGCCGACCGGGTCGCCTTGGTGAAGATCTCATTGCGGAACCGGGAGCGGCTGGCCGTCATCCGCTCGCGGGACAACGTGCTGGTGCTGCAAACCATGCTGTGGCCCGACGAGATCCGCAAGCCCGAGTTCGGCTTCCTCGACGACGAGCCGACGGTGCGCAAGCAGGAAGTCCAGATGGCCGAGTCGTTCATCGAGGCGATGGCCGCGGACTTCGAACCGGAGGAGTACGTCGACGAGTACCGCGAGGCGCTGCTCGAGCGCGTGCAGGCCAAGGTGGACGGCGCGCAGATCACCAAGGCGCCCGAGGCCGAGCCCGAGGAGGGCAAGGTCGTCGACCTCATGGAGGCGCTGCGCCAGAGCGTCGAGGCGGCCAAGAAGGAACGCGCCAAGAAGTCCGCCTAACGGAATGATCACGTAAACGACCCTGCACCCCCCTTAACGACTCGTCAACGGGACGTGAACCGTTACGTTCTTGCATTGAGGCCGGCGTTCTTCCCTGTCGTCAGCCGAGCATGGATGCCGGCGGCGAAACGCACGCCAGTCCGTCGGGATGTCAGGGACAGCACACAGGACGATGTGGTCGATGAAAGGTAACGGTTCGCGTCCCGTTGAAGAGGCGCTAACGATGCCGAAGCGGCGTTTACGTGGTCATTCAGTGGCGCGGCGGAGCGTGCCAGGGCCGACGACCGCCCCGCCGACCGCGTTCACCCGGCGGCGCAGCTCGCGATCGGCCGTCACCGCCACGACGTGATCGTTCGGCCGTGCCGTGACGGCCTCGGCCACGACCTGCTCGATCATCGCGTCGCCGTCCCGCAGCGCAGATCGGACGTCGATGCCCGGAATGGACCGCACTCCGCGTGCGGCACCTTCCACGACAAGACGAACGTCCGGCCACCACAAGACGCCCGGCAGTTCGACGATCTCGGCGAGAAGACCGGTCGTCGCCAGCACGGCGAGTTTGTCGCGGAGCCGCTCGGTTGCACCGAAGCGGTCCTGCCACCAGCCGTCCGGTCGGGAGCCGACCACGTTCGCCGCGTCGACCACGAGGACGAGGCGCCGCCCGGCCTGTGCCCGCAGCGACGGCCATGCTGCCGCGAACGCCGGGTGTAGTTCGAGGTCGGCGACGTCGTTCTGCGCGACCCAGCGCAACTCGGCCGACTCCCAGCTGACCGGACGCGCGTCCAGCGGCTCACTGACATGGCCGACCACCGTCGTGTAGGACCACGTGCCGTGATCCTCGATCCAGGAGTGCGCCAGCCGAACGTCGTCAGCGACGATGCCGGCTTCTTCGGAGGCTTCGCGAAGTGCCGCTTCGTGAGCCGCCTCCTCCGACGTGCGCGCCCCACCCGGCAAGGCCCAGGTGCCACCCTCATGGCTGCGCTCGGCGCGATGTTGGACGAGTACCTCGCCCTTCGCGGTGACGAGAAGCAGCCCGGCGGCGCCGTTGCGGCCCCAATGCCGCCGGCCGCAGGCGCAGTCGACGAAGCCGTCGCCGTCCATTCGTGGCACGATTGTCACAATTCGAGGGTCTCACGCCACGTGTACGGTCGGTCGGGCCGCTAGTCTCGGCGGATGGAATTCACCGACGTCGTACGCCGCCGTCGCATGGTGCGCAACTTCAGTGCCGAGCCGGTGCCGCCCGACGTGATCGATCGGGTACTCGAGAACGCGTTGCATGCCCCGTCCGCCGGGTTCAGCCAGGGTTGGGCGTTTCTGCGGCTCGACACACCGGACACGGTGGCCGAGTTCTGGGCCGCGACCACGCCGCCGGGCGCCGGCGCGGACACGTGGTCCGAGGGCATGCGCCGCGCACCCGTCATCATCGTCGCGATGTCGTCGAAAGCGGCGTACCTCGAGCGGTACGCCGAACCGGACAAGGGCTGGACGGACAAGGACGAGGCCCGCTGGCCGGCGCCGTACTGGGACATCGATACCGGTATGGCCAGTTTGCTGATGCTGTTGACGGTGGTGGACGAAGGCCTCGGTGCGTGCTTCTTCGGCATTCCGCCCGAGCAGATCGGCACGTTCCGCAGTGAGTTCGGCGTCCCGGACGAGTACGCGCCGATCGGCGCCATCGCCATCGGCTACCGGGCTCCGGACAAGCGCTCACCCTCGTTGACGCGGGGGCGGCGCAGCATTGCCGAGGTGGTCCATCACGGCCGGTGGAAGGGGCGTCCCCCAGCCGAGACCGGGGCGGAATCGCGCCGCTGATGAGGCACTACGTAGTGTCAGTCCGGGCTCGTATGCTGTGCCGGTGAACCTCGAGTTCTACGGCGAGATCTGGTACTGGAGGGGCCCGGCGCCTTTCCATTTCATCACCGTGCCCGACGAGGAGAGTGCGGCGCTGGAAGCGACGTCCGCCCTGGTGAGTTACGGCTGGGGCATGATCCCGGTGCAGGCGCAGATCGGTGCGACGACGTGGACGACCTCGCTGTTTCCGAAAGATGATCGGTACGTCGTCCCGATCAAAGACGCGATCCGCAAAGCCGAGAGTCTCGAACTGGGCGACGTCGTCACGATCCACCTCTCGGTCGACGTCTGATCTTGTCGGTGGACGTCAAGTGCGGACTGCGCCGGCCGTCTCGCGGGAGCCGAGCACCTTCTCGTTCCAGTTCTCCGCGGTCTGTGCGATCCAATAGACGGCGAAGAACCCGATCTCGTAGGCCTCGAGAGCGAAGACGGTGTGATCGCCGAAGATCCGGGTCGTCGGTATGAGCGCCACACCTAGGATCATCAGCGCGGCCACGCCGGCGTAGATCCGGAACCACACCATGTCGCGCTCGCTGTAGTGCTCGACCACCTGGGCGATGACCGCGCCGATCAGGAACGCGAACATGAGGACCGCCGCGTAACCGTGCGCCTCGGTGTAGAACTCATCCCAGTTCTCGATCAGCCACCAGCCGAGGAGCAAGACGGCGGCGGTGGCGGCCAGCGAGATCCGCGTGCCGAGCCGGCCGGTTACGAGCGGGGCACGTACGCTGCGGTTCACGACCATCGCCACCATGGCCGCTACGAGCAGCCCGGCACCGCCGGCGATCAGCAACGCGTAGACGTTGTTGTCGATGTTGCGCACGACCGAGCCGGCGAGCGACCCGTCGTCCGTCACCGGAAGCGGGCGCGGCTCCACCGACCAGCAGTCTCCGACGTCGGTGGTTGGCGCGACGGCGACGAGCGGCGCGAACATGCCGGCGAAGTTCAACAAGACGTCTTCCCAGTTGCTCCGTCCTTTGTAGACGATCAGCGCCATTCCCACGGCGATCATGGTGCCGACGAAGACGGCGCGGACCGGTGTGTAGTAGTAGGCGCTGATCGAGGTCTGCCAGCAGTCGACGTTGCTGCGTTCGATGAGGATCGAGGCCGCGAGGAGCACGACCGCGCCGATCATTCCGATCCGCAGATAGCGGTAGGTCTTGATGGCGTCCCGTGATGTCAGCGGTTCCGGTATTCGCGCAGTCATCGCTTCCAACCTCCCGCGGCCGGCCGATCCGTCTGCCGACGAAATGAACACCGAGCGGTGATCCGAATCGTGACGATATCCGTCCTACGGCCGGCCGGGAAGGGTGATCGACGGCGATCGCCGCCGCGCAGGCGTGAAAAGTCCGGCGGCGGTCGCTGACGATGATCCGTATCCGTAACTTTGCGCAGCTGTTAGTTACGGTTAGAGTCAGAAACATAAGTTGCTTTAGCCACAAGTTACGGATGTGAGCAAATATGAACCGACCGGGCGAAGCGAGGAGTATCCCGACCGGTACCGCTGCGGACGACGAAGAGCCCAGACTCAGTCTGGAACGGGGCCACAGCAGGCTGGAGTGGCCGGCGACCGAGCACCGTGAAGTGTTCTGGCACACCAATCCGGAACAGCGCGCTCCGGACGGCAGGCGTCCGAGCCCGGAGGATCGGATGCTCACGACCGCCGTGGTCGAGGTGCCTGCACGCATCGCCGAGACGCCGGTGGAGCTCGCAGCGGACCTGGCGGAGCAGTGCCGTCACGTCGAAGCCGAGATCACCAGGCTCGATGCACAGCACGGCGCTCACCTCCTCGGCCTGTCGTCGTTCCTGATTCGCTCGGAGACCGTTGCGTCATCGCGCATCGAGCACGTCTACGCCGACCTCGACGACGTTGCGCGGGCCTCGATCGCCGAGGCCGCATCGAGTGCCGCCGTGACGACCGCGGCCGCTGCCGAAGCGATGTCGCGGCTCATCCATGACCAGGAACCCGGACAGCCGTTCCGCGAGGCGGCACTGCTGAACGCGCACCGAGCACTTCTGGCGCGCGACCGCTTCGAGGGCGGTTATGCCGGGCGTTACCGCGATGTGCAGAACTGGATCGGCGGCAGCGAGTTCAGCCCGCGCGACGCCGTTCACGTTCCGGCTCCAACGAGCGAGATCGAGCCGTTGATGGCCGATCTCATCCGCTTCGTGAACCGCGACGACATGCCGCCCCTGGCCCAGGCGGCACTCGCACACGGCCAGTTCGAGGCGATCCACCCGTTCACCGACGGCAACGGACGGATCGGTCGTGGCTTGATCGCTCTCACCCTGCGCCGGCGGGCGGTGGCGCGGCAGGTCATCATTCCGGTGGCCGCGGCCATGCTGGCCGACGTCGACACGTACTTCGATGCACTCATCGCCTATCGCCGCGGCGACGCGGGTGCCTTGATCTCCTACGTGGTTCGCACCGCCGAGACCGCCACCGCCGAGGCAGCCCTTTCCGCCCAGCGACTTCTGGAGATGCCGAGGATGTGGCGTGATCTTGTCCGACCCCGTGCCAACTCCTCAGCGGCCGCTCTGCTGGACCGGCTTGTCGCCGCGCCGGTGCTCAATGCCCAGCTCGCGCAGCAGTTGACCGGAGCGTCCGCACCGCGCACCTATGAAGCCATCGAGCGGCTGGCCGAAGCGGACGTGCTGCGGGAGATCACCGGGAGCGCGCGCAACCGGGTCTGGGTGGCCGGCGACGTACTCACCGAGATCGCCGACCTCGATGAGCGCATCGGTCGGCGTATGGTGCCGTCAAAGCGTTGGCGGAGCTGAGCGTGGCCGCGTCGTTGGAGCACGTCCTCGGCAGGATCGAGAGCGGTAGCTTCCCGCCGGCGGACGGGAAGGTGACCGTCGTGCCGGAGCCGTCGCCGGGCACGTCGGCCGTCGTAGCGTTCACCGGTCACGCCGTCATCGCCGCCGACGTGGACGAATCCTGGGTCCGTGATCGAGTGCCCGAGGACGACCTGGGCGCGCCGCTGAGTCCGCCGTTCCTGGCTGCGTTGGGGACTCACCTGGGCAGGGATGTGGGCTGCATCGACATGGTCACGCTCGCGACCCATCTGGACGGAGCCCCGGCGGTGCCGCTGGCCCCGGTGGCCGGCTCCACCCACCCACGCGTGCGGCGGGCGACGCGGTACCGAAGCGAGGTCACGGTGTGGACCACGCCGGGCGCGGTGCTCGTGCTCGGCCGCGGGCTTGCCGGACGGTGGGAGGCCGCCATCGAGGTCGACCCGCCCGCCCGAGGACGCGGGCTGGGCCGCGCCCTGGCCACAGCCGCTCGTCATCTCATCCCGGTCGATCAGAAAGTGTGGGCGCAGATCTCGCCGGGGAACGCCGCCAGCGTCCGCGCGTTCCTCCACGCCGGGTTCACGCCGGTCGGCTCGGAGGCACTCCTGGTCAAGTGAGCCTGTGGGGTGGGCGTCAGGTCGGAGCGTTGGCCGTCAGCCAGCGGGTGAGGAGGGGGACGACATGGCGTGCCTGCATGGCGACCATGTGGTCGGCGTCCGGGATCAGCTCCACCGTCCACCCGCGCTTGGTCAGCTCGTCCCGGTGCTCCTCGAGAGCGTCGGCGATCGCGACATAGGCGTTGTCCCATTTCGGGCCGTAGGCGATGTTGTCGTTCGCGCCGGCGAACGCCAGCCGCGGAATGTCGAGCCGATCCAGCGCAGCTCGCTCGTCGAACCCCTGGACGGACTCGTAGAGGGTGACGTACTGCCGCGTCTGTTCAGGGGTCTGCGTCACCTCAGCCGCGTCCCAGTCGCCCGGCGAGACGTCGGCGGTGGCGGTACCGGCCCGGTTGGCCATTGCCATGCGGTGCGCGGTACGGGTGACGGCGAGCATCGCACTGTACGGACCGCCGAGTGGAGGAAAGCCACCCATGGCCAGGGCGGTGAGCCGGTCGGTACGCGTCGCGAGCTGAAGGCCGGCCAGCCCGAGCCAGGAGTAGCCGTAGTAGGCGAAGCGGTCCGCGCCCGCGGCATCCGCGATGGACAGCAGATCGCCGGCGACACTGGAGGCGTTCAACGTGTGCGACTTGGGGTACTCGGCGAGGTGTCCTTCATAGTCGGCGGCGATGACGCGGAAGCCGGCGGCGGCGATGTTCGTGGCGACGGTGACCCCGAGATCCGGATCGGCACCCCAGGCACGCATCTGCTCGGCGATGTCGCCGGTCACCGGCGTCGTGCTGACCGGCGACATCACGGCCGGCCCGGCACCGAAGACGGCTACGTCGAGAGCCGCACCGTCGTGAAGTCGCGCAGTCGCCATACTTCCTCCCGAGCAAAACACTAGACACCGTAAGAGTTGGTAATACTCTACACTGTAAGGACTATGGCGCAAGATGTGAAAGCGCACGTCCGTCGGCTCTGGCGGCACCGCGGCACGACGCTGCCGACGCCGCGCCGGGGCCCGCGGCAACAGCTCGACCTGGACGAGATCCTCGATGCGGCGATCGCCATCGCCGACAGCGACGGGTTGTCCGCAGTGTCGACCCGTGCGGTCGCGGCCAGGTTCGGCAAGACCGCCATGGCGCTCTACCCCTACGTCGGGGACAAGGCGAACCTGCTCGCCCTCATGCAGGATCATGCGTCAGCCATGCCTGCGTGGGACGACCCGTCGACGAGCCTTGCCGACGCACTCGAGACGTGGGCATTCGCGCTGTTCGAGCTGTATCTCGCGCATTCTTGGTTGACCGAGCGAATGTGGTCCGAGGCGACGCAGGGCCCGAACGAGCAGGACTGGCTCGAGCGGCTGCTCGAGATCCTTCATGAGTGGGACGTTCGGTCCAGCGCGCGTTCCTCGGCGGTCACGATGCTGTACGCGACAGTTCGCGCGACGGCCCAGACCGCAGCCGCGTATCGCCGGATCGACCAGCGCGGAGCGACCGCGTGGCTCGACCTCGCGGCAGCGACCCGACAGCAGATTCCCGACCTGGGCGAGCGATACCCCCTCTCGACCGGACTCGAATCACCGGCTTCGGACTGGCGCGAAAGCCCACGCGCCGCTCTGAGCGGTGCCGTCCGGCTCCTCGCCGGTGCACTCGAGCACGGTGGCGGTGCTAGCGATCAGCGGCACTATGGGTGAAAACACTTCTACCATCTGATCTACCATTACACCATGGCGCTCAACATCAAAGATCCGAAGACCGAACGGCTTGCCGCCGAGGTTGCTGAGATGACCTCCGACACCAAGACTGGTGCGATCAGGTCCGCATTGGAAGACAAGCTGCGGTTTCTGAACGAGCAGGCCGCCCGTCGGGCTCGCGGCGAGCGGGTTCGCCAGTTCTTGGTCGACGAGGCGTGGCCGCAGATTCCGGCCGACGTCCTCGGCACCACAGTCACAAAGGAAGAGCGGGAAGAGATCTTGGGATATGGAGCTGAGGGCGTGTGATCGTCGAAAGTTCGGCGTTGATCGCCATCCTGCTCAAAGAGCCCGGGTACGAGACGGTCCTCGACCGGCTCACCACGGACGATGTCGTGCAGGTGGGTGCGCCGACGCTCGTGGAGACCAGTATGGTCCTCGTTGCGCGCGTCGGCATCGTCGGCAAGACGCTCCTGGCTCGTCTCCTCGAGGAGATCGAAGCCGAGGTGATCGACTTCACCGACGCACACCGTGATGCCGCCGTACACGCGTTCGTCATGTACGGGAAGGGCCGGCATCCGGCCGGGTTGAACTTCGGTGATTGCCTCACCTACGCCGTCGCCCGGTTGAGTGGCGAGCGACTTGTCTGCGTCGGCGAGGACTTTCCACTCACTGACGTGCCGCTCGTGGTGGACGGACGGTAGTGGCGCCCAGGCCGGCCAGTACGCGGATCGCGAACAAGGCTTTTCGGACGTTGTGGGCCGACGTACCGGCGCATAACGTGCCGGCATGGCATCGGTGCGGACCGGGGACGTCGACTTGGCGTACGACGAGGCGGGATCCGGCCCTGCCGTCGTGCTCGTCCACGCCGGGCTGGCTGACCGCCGGATGTGGGATCACCAGTTCGACGTACTGGCAGAGCGCTACCGGGTCGTCCGGTACGACTTGCGTGGCTACGGAGCATCCGGTGACGCCGATGGAACAGGCACCCACCATGAGGACCTGCTTGCGCTGATGGACGCGCTCGGCATCGAGCGGGCCGCCCTGGTGGGATGCTCGTACGGTGGCATGTACGCCGTGGATTCGGCCCTTACCGCGCCGGAACGCGTGACGTCGCTCGCCCTCATCTGCTCCGGCATGTCCGGTCACGTCTGGCCGCCGGAGATGGGTGCGCCGGTGCGCGAACGAGTCAGGGCGGCTATACCCGCTGACCGGAAGGCTTGAACGATGGCGTGGGGTCAGAGAGCGGCGTCGAGTTGCCCGAGCCGGCCGATGAGGCGGAGGTTCTCTCGGTAGTCGACCGGGCAGTTGATGATGGACACGCCGGGGGAGTCCAGCGCGGTCCGCAGGGTGGGCAGCAGTTCGTCGGCGGACGTGATCTGGTAGCCGCTCGCTCCGAAGCTCTCCGCGTACTTCACCACGTCCGGGTTGCCGAACGCGGTGTTGCTGTGCTCGCCGAGCTCCATCTGCATCTTCCACTCGATCAAGCCATAGCCGTTGTCTTCCCAGATGAGCACAGTGAGCGGGATCCCTTCCCGGGTGGCGGTCTCGATCTCCTGGGAATGCATCAACCAGGCACCGTCACCGACGACGGCGAGCACCTTGGCGTCCGGCCGCGCCAGCGATACCGCCAACGCCCCAGGCAGTGCGAAACCCATCGTGGACAGACCGTTCGAGATCAGGCAGGTGTTCGGCGAGTAGGTCGGATACAACCGCGCCATCCACATCTTCACCGCCCCGGTGTCGACCAGTGCGATGTCGTCCCGGCCGAGTGCGGCTCGGGTGTCGGCGACGATCCGTTGCGGCGTGAGCGGGTAGCTGTCGTCCTGACGTCCGTGCTCCAGTTCCTCGTCCAGCAGGACGCTCGACCGCGACCGCTCGGAGATCGGGCATTGGAAGTCGCCGAGCGCCTCGCGCAGCGCGTTCAACGACGCACTGAGGTCGGCGATGACCCCGACGTCCACGGAGTAATGCGCGTCCACCTCGGCGGGGAAACGGTGGACATGAACAATTCGCTTGTCGCCTTCGGGATTGACCCGGACCGGGTCGAACTCCTGGAGCTCGTACCCCACGCAGATGATGAGGTCCGATTTCTCGAAGCCGAAGTTCGCGTAGTCGCGGCTCATGAATCCGATCGTGCCGACCGATCTCGGATGGTCGTCCGGGAAGACACCCTTGCCGTGGAAGGTGGTCGCGACCGGCACGCCGAGCGATTCGGCGAACGAGATCAATGCCTCGGACGCGTTACCCCTTGCCGCTCCGTGGCCCGCGAGGACGATGGGGTGCTCGGCCTGCCTGATCAGCTCCACCGCTCGTTGTATCTGGTGAGGTGCGGGCGCCTCGGGTTGCGGTACGTTGCGCGGCAGCGGACGCAGATCCGCGTCGGCCGCGGCGTCCTCTACGTCCTCAGGGACGGCGAGGTACACCGCGCCGGGGCGCTCCGTCTCGGCGGTCTTGAATGCCTTGCGCACCATTTCGGGGATGGCAGCGGAGTTCGGCACGCTCGCCGACCACTTGGTGATCGGCGCGAACAGGCTCACCAGGTCGACGAACTGGTGCGACTCCTTGAAGTTGCGATCGTGCCCGACCTGGGCGGACAGCGCCACGATCGGCGTGCTGTTGGTCATCGCGTCGGCGACCCCGAGCTGGAGATTGATCGCACCCGGGCCGAGGGTGCTGGAGACCACGCCGGCGGATCCGGTGACGCGGCCCCACATCTCGGCCATGAATGACGCGGCCTGCTCGTGCCGGGTGAGGACGTAGCGGATACTCGACCGCTCGAGCGCTTGGGTCAGGTGGACGTTCTCCTCGCCAGGTAGGCCGAATACCACCGTGACGCCCTCGTTCTCCAGACAGCGCACGAACAGCTTCGCGGCATCGGATACGTGATCGTTCGCTCCCGGCACGGACAACCCACTCCCTTGGCGTCGGCTCCCTCCACGCTATCCCTGCCCAGCACCGATGCGTCGATCACACCGCCCTCTACGAGGGGTGCGGCGGGTTCATGCATCCGGGCTGTAGAGCGCGGCGATGTCCTGCGACGTGGCCCACCGGCTGTAGGTGGGTTCCCTCGGCCAGCCCTCCGGGGAGTCTTGCCACTTCTCCCGCCGCCCGTACGGCAGCAGATCGATCAGTGCGAAGGTGTGACTGAGCTGCTCGGTGCCACGGCCGTTGGTGTGCCAGGTGCGATAGACGGTGTCGCCGTCGCGCAGGAACACGTTGACTGCGAACCCGCCGCCGGGCGGTGCGCCGACGTCGGCGCCGAATGGACTGTTCGCCGTGGAGTACCAGGTCATCTTGTTCCCGACCCGCCGCTTGTACGCGAGTGCTTCGTCGATCGGACCTTGGGTGACGATGACGAACCGGGCATCGTAGTTGGCCAGGAACTCCAGCCGGGTGAACTGCGAAGTGAACCCGGTGCATCCCGAGCACTGCCACTGCTCGCCGGGGAACCACATGTGGTTGTAGACGATCAGCTGCGACGTGCCGTCGAAGATGTCTGCCAGCCGGACCGGTCCCTCTTCTCCTTCGAGGGTGTAGTCGGGCATCTTGACCATCGGCAGGCGACGCCGCTGTGCGGCGATGGCGTCGAGTTCTCGGGTCGCAGCCTTCTCCCGGTCGCGCAATGCGTCGAGTTGGCGCTGCCAGGTGTCGGCGTCGACGACGGGCGGTAGGGCATTCGTGCTCATGGGCTCTCCCAACTGATCATGGCCGGCTTCTCGGCCTTTTGCAGCTTGGAGATATAGACCGTGCTCGGTGGTCGAACTCATCGGTGGCTGGCGAGCGGCGGTCCGGTGATCGTCCCGGCTGAGGTAGCGGCCCGATGACCGGTTCGTCCGCCGAGCCCCGACCTACCCCGGGTCGTGGCGTTGCGGGTGAGTTGAGTGTCCGAGGGGGGACTTGAACCCCCACCCCCTTGACGGGGACTAGCACCTCAAGCTAGCGCGTCTGCCTATTCCGCCACCCGGACATGCTGCACTGCCGACGAGCGGCTAGTGCGGCGCGGAAAGCGTACCAAATCGGCGGGCCAAAGGCCCAAACGACGGCCCTGGCCACTCGACGTGGCGGTTGGCTGGCCGGACCGCCGCCGAGCGGTGCTGCGGCGCCGCTCAGCCGGTACGCAGGTGCGTGCCGAACCACTCGGCGGCGAGCTCGGCGACCCGGTCCAGCGCGCCGGGTTCTTCGAACAGATGCGTTGCGCCCGGGACGACGTCCAGCCGGTTCCGGCAGACCAGCGAGGCCTGCGCTCGGCGGTTGAGCTCCAGCACCTCCACGTCGGCGCCGCCGACGATGAGCAGCGTCGGCGCGGTGACGTCGGTGAGCCGGTCGGCAGCGAGGTCCGGCCGTCCGCCCCGCGAGACCACCGCCGCGACGCTGGACGGCACCTCGGCGGCAGCCATCAGGGCCGCCGCCGCGCCGGTGCTGGCGCCGAACAGGCCCAGCGGCAGGTGTCCCACGTCGGATCGATCGTGTATCCAGTCGATCGCCCCGCGGACCCGCCTGGCCAGGAGGACGATGTCGAACACGTTGCTCCGGTCGGCGGCCTCCTCCGGAGTGAGCAGGTCGAACAGCAACGTCGCCAGTCCTGCCTCATGCTGGGCCTGAGCAACCTGCACGTTGCGCGGGCTGGCGCGTCCGCTGCCGCTGCCGTGCGCGAACACGACGACGCCCGACGCGCCGGAGGGGACGGTCAGTTCACCGGGCAGGTGAACGCCGTCGGTGGAGACGGTGACCTCGGTGCTCGTCGCGGCCGCGGGTCGGCGCGCGTCCGCCTCCTCGAGGAGCCTGGCGACCTCGTCGTCCGATGTCTGGGTGAAGTCGTCGTACCACTGGCCGATCGAGGACAGCTCTCCCGGCGTGGCGACGCACACGACCTCGTCGGCGACGTCGGACAGCGAGCGGACGGCGTCCGGTGGTGCGATCGGGACGGCCAGGATCACCGACTTCGCGCCGTGCGCGCGGGCGATCTGGCAGGCCGCGCGGGCGGTCGCACCGGTGGCGATGCCGTCGTCGATGACGATCGCCGTCCGGCCGTCAAGTGGAACGGGCTCGCGTCCTTGCCGCAGTCGAGTGGTGCGGCGGCTCAACTCCGCGAGTTCCTCGTCCTCGACAGCCTGCAGGGCGGCGTCCGACACGTGGGCCAGGCGCATCACGTCGTCGTTGAGCACTCGGACGCCGCCTTCCCCGACGGCGCCCATCGCAAGCTCGGGCTGGTAGGGGACGCCGAGCTTGCGCACGACGATGACATCCAGCGGGATACCGAGCGCGCGAGAGACCTCGGCCGCCACGGGTACCCCGCCGCGCGGCAGGCCGAGCGCCACCGCGTCGGCGGGTACGTGCCTTAGCCGGTCCGCCAACTGCCGGCCCGCGTCCACTCGATTCGCAAAAGCCATGGGTACCCCTATCGATCGTCTCGCGGCTGCCGGTGCCGAATCAACAGGTTGCGCCACCTAATGAGGTGGAGCCGACATGGCAGAGGGCAGGATGGGTTGTATGTCTGAGCCCGATCGTGACGTCGTGCAGCTGTGCAGTGAGCTCATTGGAATCGACACGTCGAACTACGGCGACGGCAGCGGTCCCGGCGAGCGCAAGGCCGCGGAGTACGTGGCCGAGAAGCTGGCCGACGTCGGCATCGAGCCTCAGGTGTATGAGGCCGAGCCGGGGCGGACGTCCGTCCTTGCCCGCATCGACGGCGCCGACCCGGGCCGCGACGACGCCCTGCTGATCCACGGCCACCTCGATGTCGTTCCGGCTAAGGCCGCGGACTGGACACACGACCCGTTCGGCGGCGAGATCGTCGGTGACTGTGTGTGGGGACGCGGCGCGGTCGACATGAAGGACATGGACGCGATGATCCTGTCGGTGATTCGCGACCGGATGCGGACGGGACGGCCGCCGGCCCGCCCGTTGGTGCTGGCATTCCTGGCCGACGAGGAAGCCGGGGGAGTGAAGGGCGCGCACTGGCTCGTCGACAACCATCCGGATCTGTTCGACGGATGCACCGAGGCGATCAGCGAGGTCGGCGGGTTCAGCCTGACTGTGCGGGACGACGTCCGGCTCTATCTCATCGAGACGGCGCAGAAGGGCCTGGAGTGGATGCGCCTCGTCGCGGACGGCCGCGCCGGTCACGGTTCGATGGTGAACAACGAGAACGCCGTGACGGCGATCGCGGACGCGGTCGCCCGGATCGGACGGCACGAGTGGCCGGTGCGGCTCACGCCGGCGGTTCGCGAGTTCTTCGAGGCGATCTCCCAGGCGCTGGGCGTCGAACTGGACCCCGAGGACGTGCCGGGTCTTGCGGCGACCCTGGGCAATGTGGCCCAGATCGCCGGAGCGACCCTGCGCCACACGGCCAATCCGACGATGCTGCGAGCGGGGTACAAGCACAACGTGATCCCCGGAAGCGCGGAGGCGTTCGTGGATGGCCGATTCCTGCCCGGGCTGCGCGACGAGTTCCTTGCCACCATCGACGAGCTGATCGGACCGGACGTCCGGCGCGAAACCGTACACAGCGATATCGCGGTCGAGACCGCCTTCTCCGGGGATCTGGTCGATGCCATGAGCACGGCGCTCGTGGCGGAGGATCCGCAAGCCCGGACGGTTCCGTATTGCCTGTCCGGGGGCACGGACGCGAAGTCCTTCAGCCAACTCAGTATCCGTAATTTCGGATTCGTCCCGCTGCGGCTACCGCCGGAGCTGGACTTCGCCGGCATGTTCCACGGTGTCGACGAGCGTGTCCCGGTGGACAGCCTGCGGTTCGGGGCGCGGGTGCTGGATCGTTTCCTCGACCTGGCGTGACCCGTCTTTTGCTCGTGATCGTTCGGGATCATCCGACGGGGCGGTCAAGTGATCAGCGGAGTGAGAGGGCCTGCGGGCGCGCGATGCGCATGATGCGGCGGCGTAATGTCACTTTGCGGGTGCCGTCCGGGAAGAGCCGGAGCCGGGCGATCTCCCAGTGGCCGTACTCGGCGTGATCGGTCAGGACCTGGCGCGCCGCCGAGCGGGACGTCCCTCGCGGAAGCAGCACGTGCTGGAACTCGTACTCATGGGCCCGACGCTCCGACGGTGCCCTGCTTCCCATCGGCCAATGATGGCATGGCGTCAGCGGTAGCGTCAGGGGGGTGACTACGACACCTTCGGACACCGAACGGCTCAACGCAGCGCTTGGAACGCTCGTCGACGCCCTGCGAGAACATCTGGCGGCGGCACTCGAGCGTTCCGGCGAAGGCGATACGAGAGCACAGGCGGCGTACACCAAACTACGCGCCGCGGCGGAGGAGTACGACGATCTGCTCTTCGAGCTCACCCAGGAGGTGACTCCCTGGGAGTTCGTCGAAGGCGGCGGCAAGGCGCCGGAGTTCGAGGACCGCGCCGCCGCGCCCGACTCGGTGAGCGTCCTGGTGCGCCGCGACTACGGCCTGGCCGACCCCGTCGGGTTGCTGGAGGCCGGGCGGGAGGCGTACGGGGAGCTGTATCCCGACGAACCCCGCGAAGCCGCGGCGGCCGACGTCAGCCATCCGGGCCGGGCCATCTACCAGCTGCTGCACGCGTACGGCGTGGACGGCGTCGACCTTCGCGCCGAATCCGCCGGGCTGGCGCCGCGCGGTGGGACGGTGTGGGTGCAGGCGCTGCAACCGGGTGAGACCGGCCTGGAGGCCGAGGACCCGTTTTCAGTCGCCGACGAGGAGATGCTGGTGTACCGGCTCGACGAGATCGCTGAAGAGAACCCACCTCCAGAATGATCACGTAAAGCTGGTGTTTCCCAGCCATACGTGGCTTACAAACGCAGCAAAGTCGGGAGAAGCCGCGTAAAGCTTCTTTGCGTTCCTTCAGCGGGGGTCGTCGTGGACCTCGGGGTAGTCCAGCTCCGGGGCCGAGACCTCGTCGAGCACGTTGAGAATCTCGGTGGGCAGCGTCAGTTCCTCGGCTTTGAGGATGCCGCGCAACTGCGCGGCGTTGCGGGCGCCGGTGATCGCGGCACTGACGCCGGGACGGTCGCGTACCCATGCCAGCGCGACCTCAAGCGGCTGCGCGCCCAGCCCGTCGGCGGCCGTGCACACCGCTGCCACGATCTGGGCCGCCCACTCGGTCAGGTGCGTCTCGACGTAGTTGGCGAGGTGCGGTGACGCCGCACGCGAGTCAGCCGGCGTTCCGGTCCGGTATTTGCCGGTGAGCACGCCGCGTCCGAGCGGCGCCCAGGCCACGACGCCGATCCCCGTCTCGGCGGCGCACGCGAGGACCTCCCGCTCGACGCCGCGCTGGACCAGCGAGTACTCCACCTGGTTGGCGACGATCGGCGTGCGAGTGGGCGCGCCGGCCTGATGGGCGGCGGCCCAGCCGGTCTGCCAGCCGCCGAAGTTCGATACACCGGCGTACCGCGTGCGGCCGGTGGCGACGGCGTCGTCGAGCGCCGAGAGCGTTTCGTCGAGCGGGACGTCCGGCGTGTAGCCCTGCACGTACCACAGGTCGACGTGGTCGAGTCCGAGCCGGTCGAGCGAGTCGTCGAGCTGGTCGAGCAGCGCCCGCCGCGACGTGTCCACTGACGGCCAGCCGGTCGCGTGCGTCACACCCGCCTTGGTGGCGATGATGACGTCGGAGCGTGGTACGACCGTACCGAGCATGCCGCCGAGCACGCGTTCACTCGCACCCTCGCCGTAGGACGCGGCGGTGTCGACAAGCGTGCCGCCGGCCTCGACGAACGCCTCGAGCTGGTCGCGGGCCTCGTGTTCGTCGGTATCGCGTCCCCATGTCATCGTCCCGAGGCCGAGCCGCGACACCGCGAGCCCGCTGCGGCCGAGTCGTCGTAGCTCCACGAGCGAAGGCTATCGCGCGACCGCGCCACATTCCCGATGATCATGTTCAATCGGCCTTGCTATATGTATGCCGATTGAACATGATCACGAGGGACGGGGGTAGAGTCACGCGGACGAATCCGGCGAACCGCGGCGACGAGGAGGGACACCGTGCAGCTTGGGCTGAACCTCGGCTATTGGGGTGCGGGCAACGACAAGGACAACCTCGCACTCGCCGTCGAGGCGGACCGGCTGGGCTACTCGGTGATCTGGGCGGCCGAGGCGTACGGATCGGACTCGCCGACGGTGCTGTCCTGGGTGGCCGCGCAGACCGAGCGCATCGACGTGGGCGCGGCCGTCATGCAGATCCCGGCGCGTACCCCGGCGGCCACCGCGATGACCGCGGCGACGCTCGACTCGCTGTCCGGGGGCCGGTTCCGACTGGGCCTGGGCGTTTCCGGGCCGCAGGTGTCCGAGGGCTGGCACGGGGTGCGGTTCGACAAGCCGCTCGGCCGGACCCGCGAGTACGTCGAGATCGTGCGAGCCGCACTGAGCCGCAAACGCCTGACCTACGAGGGCGAGCACTGGCAGCTGCCACTGCCGGACAGCGCCGGCAAACCGCTGCAGCTCACCGTCCACCCGGTCCGTGAGCACATCCCGGTCTACCTGGCGTCGATCGGACCGAAGAATCTCGAACTCACCGGCGAGATCGCGGACGGCTGGCTGGCCATCTTCTTCGCACCCGAGCACGCGGACGATTCACTCGACCGGATCCGAGCCGGACGCGGACGCGCGGGCAAGACCATGGATGGGTTCGACGTCGTTCCCACGGTTCCGGTTGTCATAGGGGACGACCTCGACGCCTGTGCCGCCGCGGTCCGGCCGTACTGTGCGCTCTACGTGGGAGGCATGGGCAGCCGGGAGCAGAACTTCTACAACCGGCTGGCCGTCCGGATGGGGTTTGGGGAGGCGGCGGCCACGGTCCAGGATCTGTTCCTCGACCGCAAGTACCGCGAGGCGGCCGAGGCGGTCCCGTTCGAGTTCGTCGACCAGACCTCGCTGATCGGGCCGATCGATCGGATCCGCGACCGGTTGCCCGCCTACGCGGAAGCGGGCGTGACGACATTGACCGTCGCGTTGTACAGCGGTGATCTCGAAGAGCGTAAGAGAGTCCTGCGGGATCTGCTCGAGGCCGGCGTGGCGTGAGATGGACTGGCTCGAAGCGATCATCCTGGGCGTCATCCAGGGCTTCACCGAGTTCCTGCCGATCTCGTCGAGCGCCCATGTGCGCGTAGTTCCCGAGTTGTTCGGGTGGGAGGACCCTGGGGCGTCGTTCACCGCGGTGACGCACGGCGGCAGCGCGGTGGCGATCATTCTCTACTTCGCCAAGGACATTCTGCGGATAACGGACGCATGGGTCCGGTCCCTCGCCCATCGCGAGGCGCTTCGCCAGGACGCCGTGGTACCGATCAACGGCCCCGGCCCGGCGTCGCATCGTCGCGAGCGCAGTTGGGATCCCGCGGACGCGCGTCTGGGCTGGTTCGTGATCATCGGAACGGTCCCGATCGTCGTCGCCGGCGTGCTGCTGGAGGACTACGTCGAGACCGAGTTCCGTTCGTTGTGGATCGTGGCCGCCACGTTCATCGTCATCGGCATCGTGTTGTGGATCGCCGACCGGTACGGCTCGCGCACGCTGCACCTCGACTCGCTCGCCGTGCGCTACGCGGTCATCATCGGGCTGGCCCAAGTCCTCGCACTGATCCCCGGAACGTCGCGCGCCGGCGTCGTGATCGCGACGGCACTGCTGCTGGGATTCCAGCGCGAAGCGGCCGCCCGGTTCGCCCTGCTGTTGGCGATCCCGGCGGTGGTGGGCGCGACCATCTTCGAGTGGAGCGACGCGATGGGCGAGGAGGCGGTCTACGCCGCCGGCCCCACCATCGCGGCCGTCGTCGCCGCGTTCATCAGCTCGTACGCGGCGATCTACTGGCTGCTGTCGTGGCTGCAGCGGCGCACCTTCACACCGTTCGTCGTCTACCGCGTCGGCGTCGGCGTCATCCTGATCGTGCTGCTCGCTACCGGCGTACTCACCGCCACCTGACGGTCGCGCGGCGTAGGCGATACGCTCGCGATGTGCCCACCCTGATCCTGATCCGGCACGGTCGGTCGCAGGCGAACGCCGCCGGCGTACTGGCCGGACGCACGCCCGGCGTCGCGCTGGACGATACCGGTGTGCGGCAGGCCGACGCGCTGGCCGACCGCTTCGCACACGTCTCGTTCTCGCGAATCGTGACGAGTCCGCTGGAGCGCTGCCGAGCAACCGCCGTGACGCTCGCCCGCGGCGAATCCGAACCGATCGTCGACGACCGCCTGGTCGAGTGCGAGTACGGCGAGTGGACGGGCCGCAAACTCGAGGAGCTTCATGACGAACCGCTATGGGCCGAGGTACAGGACATGCCGTCGGGCGTGCGGTTTCCCGGCGGCGAGTCGATGCCGGAGCTGTATGCGCGGGTAACGACGGCCGTCGCCGACCACAACGCCGCCGTCGACGAGCACGGGGTCTGGGCTGCGGTCACCCATGCCGACGTCATCAAGGCGATCATCGCCGACGCCGTTGGTGTGGGTCTCGATCTCTTCCAGCGGTTCGTCGTCGACCCCGGGTCGGTGAGCGCGATCCACTACGGTAAGCAGCGCACCGCCATATGGAAGCTCAACGATACCGGGGTAGATGATTTGGGGGCTCCACACCGAGCGCGAGAGCCGGAGATCGCCGTGGGCGGCGGCGCCGGAAGCACGTAAGGTCTAGAGCGTGCCGCAGACCTACAGTTTCTCAGAGCCCGAGCGCTTCGTCGCCGGTACGGTCGGCGAGCCGGGCCAGCGTACGTTTTTCTTGCAGGCGCGCGATGGCCAGCGCCTGGCGACCGTGCTACTGGAGAAGGAGCAGGTGCAAGCACTCGCCGAGCGGATGGACGAGCTGCTCGATCAAGTCGTCCGACGGACTGGGGGCTCCGCTCCGGTACCCGCGCTGCCGCCCGACGAGGTCGACGACACCGATCCACTGGACCAGCCGATCGACTCGGAGTTCCGCGTCGGCACCATGACGCTGTCGTGGGACAACGATGAGGGCCGGGTCGTCGTGGAGGCGTACGCGACCGGCGAAGAGGACGAGCCCCTCCAGGAGGACGAACCCCCGCCGGACCGCGACGTGCTGGTGGTGAGCATGACCGGGACGGCGGCGCGGGCGTTCGCGAAGCGGGCACACGCCCTCGTCGCCGCCGGACGCCCGAGCTGCCCGCTGTGCGCCCTACCGCTCGACCCGGAAGGTCACGTCTGCCCACGGCAGAACGGTTACATGCGTCGGCAAGAAGAGTGAGCGACCGGTCCGTCATGGCCGCCGGGACACCTGAGCTGGACGCGTTGCGCAACGGCGAGCTCGACATCAAGGGCCGGCTCGTTGAGGCGTCCAACGCCACCTTCCTGTGCCGGCTGGAGTCCGGACCGACGTGCGTGTACAAGCCGGTGGCGGGGGAGCGTCCCCTCTGGGACTTTCCCACTGGGACGCTCGCGGCTCGCGAGGTGGCCGCGTATGTCGTGTCCGAGGCGGCCGGCTGGCACGTCGTCCCTCCCACCGTGCTGCGCGACGGCCCGCTCGGGCCCGGCATGTGCCAGCTGTGGGTCGACGACGGGGGAGAGCGGTTGGTGGACGTGGTGCCGCCCGGCCAGGTGCCCGACGGGTGGATCAGTGTGCTGGACGGGCTCGACGCCCGCGGCGATCCGGTGCGCCTGGTGCACGCCGACGACGAGCGCCTCCGCCGGTTGGCCGTCTTCGACGTCGTCATCAACAACGCGGACCGCAAAGGCGGCCACGTGGTCGTCCGTGCCGACGGCCGGGTCTGCGGAGTGGACCACGGGGTGAGCCTGCACGTCGACGACAAGCTGCGCACCGTGCTGTGGGGCTGGGCAGGTGCTCCACTCAGCGACGCCGAGCTCGCTGAACTGCGCAAACTCCGTGCCACGATCGGCGCTGAGACCGCCGACACGCTCCGTGACCTGCTCAGTGCCGAGGAGGTCGACGCAGTGGGCGCCCGGCTCGACGACCTGCTCGCCGACGCGGTTCTTCCCACCGCCCACGGAAGGCTGCACCCCATTCCGTGGCCCGCGTTCTGAAGCGGCGTTAGGTAATCTCGCGGCATGCACTCCTGGCCCGCTCCCGACGTTCCCCGGCTGCCCGGTAGCGGCCTTCCGGTTCGGCTGTACGACACGTCGGCACAGCAGGTGCGTCCGGTGAACCCGGGGCGGACGGCGCGGATGTACGTGTGCGGCATCACGCCGTACGACGCCACGCACCTCGGTCATGCGGCGACATATGTGGCCTTCGACGTGCTGGTCCGAGCGTGGCGTGACGGCGGCCACGAGGTGCTGTACGTCCAGAACGTGACCGACGTGGACGACCCGCTACTCGAGCGGGCCGCCGAGACCGG
>DASUTB010000075.1:0-18092 GCA_036374835.1 Jiangellaceae bacterium
TTCAACGTATTGCAGGGCGGCGCCGAGGGGATGATCCTGTTCAACCCGACGCTTGCCGACACCGCGTCTGACAACCACTGGCTGCCGGCGGTGCACCTGGCCGACGGCACCGACTTCGTCGCGTTCATGAGCAGCCACACCGGTGTGACCGGTAGCTTCACCGACGGCCAGAAGGCCGATGGTCAGGGTGACGTGATAGCCGCGTTCTCGTCCCGCGGTCCCGGTGGGCTCGGCCTGAAGCCGGACATCACCGCACCCGGGGTGCAGATCCTCGCCGGAAACATTCCGATCGCCGGTGATCCGGCGCTCGGGGGTGGCCCGGCCGGCGAGTTCTTCCAGGCCATCCAGGGAACCTCGATGTCCGCGCCGCACGTGGCCGGTTCGGCGCTGCTGATGCGGGCGCTGCACCCGGACTGGAGCCCGGGCCAGATCAAGTCCGCGCTGATGTCCACCGGTCTTCAGGACGTGGTCAAGGAGGACCTGACCACGCCGGCCGACCCGTTCGACTACGGCAGCGGCCGGGTGGACCTCACGGTCGCCGGAACGGCGGGGCTCACGCTGGACGAGACTCCGGAGAACATGGTGGCGCTCGGGAACGACCCGGTCAGCGCGGTGCACCTGAACCTGCCGTCGATCAACGCACCGGTGATGCCCGGCGAGCTGACCACCACCCGGACGGTCACCAACACGACCGACCGAGGGCAGACGTACCACGTAGAGGTGGACTCGCCGGCGGGCAGCCAGATCTCGGTGTCGCCGACGACGTTCGGGGTCGGCCCGGGGATGTCCCGTGAGCTCACGGTCACCGTCACCTCCAGCGGCCCGGAGGGCCAGCAGTTCGGTGAGATCCGGCTGGTTCCGAATGGGCCCGGGCTGCCCACCCAGCACCTGCCGGTGGCTTGGGACCACACCCAGGGCGGGGTCAACCTCACGCAGACCTGTGACGCGACCAGCGTCCCGATCGCCGGAGATGCCACGTGCACAGTGGTGGCGACCAACAACTCCTTCGACCCGCAGACGGTCGACCTGGCCACGACTACCAACACGAACCTGCTGATCACCGGCGTGGACGGGGCGGACCGGAAGAACGCCCGCCGGGTCGAGCTCGACGGCGTCACGCTGTCCGCCGCCGAGCCGGGCGTCCCGGCGCTGTCACCGGGGCCCAACCCGGCCGGCCAATGGTTGCCGCTGTCCCTGTTCACCGGCCCGATCGCGGTTGGGGACGAGGAGGTCGTCAACTTCAACACGCCGCCGTACGTGTACGCCGGGCAGGTCTTCACGCAGATGGGCGTCACCTCGAACGGCTACCTGGTGGCCGGTTCGGGCACGGCCCAAGACGTGGAATTCGACCCGCCCGGGATCCCGAACCCGGCCCGGCCGAACAACGTGCTGGCGCCGTTCTGGACCGACCTGAACGGGGACGACGCGCCCGGCATCCGCGTGGTTTCGCTGACCGACGGGGTCAACAGCTGGATCGTGGTCGAGTGGGAGCTGAACCCGTTCGGCACCACTGACAACGAGCAGGTCTTCCAGGTCTGGCTCGGGATCAACGGTGTGGAGGACATCTCTTTCGCCTACGACCCGGACAACCTGCCGACCTCGCCGCATGCACTCGAGGTCGGGGCGGAGAACGTCGACGGCAGCGACGGTGATTCGCTCGGGTTCAACGTCCCGCCGACCGAGGACCTGGACGTGATCAGCAGCGATCCGGTGCCTGGCGGCTCGGTGTCGTACCAGGTGACGGTGACCGGCGACTCGGTGGGCTCGGGCCTGGTGCGTACCGAGATGACCGGGTCCGGCATCCCGGGAGTCACCGTCGAGGAAGACGCCATCGACGTGACCGAATAGCTGACCGACCGGCCGGCCCCGGTTCCAACCGGTGGCCGGCCGGCTCAGCGGCGGGGCGCGAAGACGGCGGCCAGAGCGTTCCACCGGGCGATCTCGCAACCGTCCGTGCGCTTGTAGCTCGCATGCACCGGCTCGCCACGCCAGGTGCCGGTGATCTTCGCCGTCTCGGGGCCGTCGTACTGCTGGGTGCACATCATGTCCGGTGGTACCGGCGCGAACGGGCGGGCCGCGGCCTCGATCGCCCGGCAGGCTGCCTCGGGATTCGGATGGGTCCCGCCGGGCGGGTCGCAGGTGAGCGTCCAGGTTCTCGACTCCGCGCTCGGTCCTGCGCTGACGGTGATATGTAGTTCGTCCATATCGGACCTCCAAGGGTCGATGAGCTGGTCGGCCGGCTCCGACGCGTGGTCGGACGTCGTCCGTATGCTCTCAGTTCGCCAGTAGCCGGGCCGTACCGCGGCGGGTCGAGCCACGACAAACACTGGCGCATTTCGCGGGTAGGGGCGATGCTTGACTCAAGCATCGTGGCCGGACGGGGCCGCCGCGGCTGCACCGGTCCGGCCACGCCGACACTGTCTCGCGTCGGGGGCGAGGATGAATACCGAGGCTGGTGCGGTGCCACGGCTGACGGTCGCCGGTGGGCAGTTGAACGGTCGTGCGTTCGACGTCCCGCCGGGACGCACGACGATCGGACGCACGCCTGCCGCGGAGATAACCATCGACGACAGCACGGTCAGCCGTGCGCATGCCGAGCTTGTCCGCTCCGGCCTACAGGTCGTCCTGACCGATCTCGGATCAACGAACGGTACCCGGGTGAACGATCAGCCGTTGGATGGATCCCGCGAGCTCCGCGATGGCGATGTCGTGCGGCTGGGCTCGGTGGAGCTGCGGTTCGCGGCGGCACACGGACAAAGTTACGGATCAACGAGCTACTCGTTCGGAGGCGTTCAGGGCTCGGTTCAGACGGGTAGTGGGACGCAGTACGCGGCCGGCCGCGACCAGTACGTGGCCGGAGAAGATCAGTATGTGGCCGGCAGGGACATCCACGCCTCGGAGTACAACATTAGCGACGGCTACGACCCTTCGGACGAGATCTTCCAGGGCAGAGGTATCGGACGTCTGCTCGCGGTGATCGGCTCGCTTATCGCGTTGGTCGGGTTCGGCATGTGGATGTACCTGATTCTCGGCGCGGCCGCCGGCGCCGGCGATGGACGAATACCCGAGAACCCGTTCGAACGGGAGATCATCGATGGTGTGCCGTGGCCCCTCGCCGCATTTGGCATTTTCGCGCTTGGTGGCGTGTTGGCGGGAATCGGTACCGGCATGTCCAAGGCGGCCCGTCGGCGCGAGGAGCAGCGTCGCCGCCGTCGGTGGTGAGAGAGGACGATCATGAGTGGCGATCGCTACGACTTCGGCGGAGTCCAGGGGCCGGTGCAGACGGGGGACGGCACGCAGTACGCGGCCGGCCGCGACCAGTACGTGGCACACGGTGACCAGTACGTCGCCGGCCGCGATCAGGTCGTGGCTGCCGGCCCGAATCGCGAGCTCCGAGCCGAGGTGGCGAACCTCCGGGAGGCGCTGGCCGAGCTCCGGCTGACGGCCAATGAGCGGGCCGAGGCCGAGCAGGAACTCGACGCCGTCGATCAGGCACTGCAGGACGACGAGCCGGACCGTTCGGCCGTCGGAGAGCACCTGAGCAAGTTGACCAGAGGGTTGAAGGAGGCCGGTGCCCTGGCATCGGCCGGTGAGTCGGTGCTCCGTTCGCTCGGCACGATTGCCGCCTGGCTCGGCCCGGTCGGCGCCGGGGTTCTCGCACTGCTTTCGTAAGCAGGGGCGGATAGGCTGCGCCGCAGCCCGGCCGACTAGTCAGTATGACGCTGGAGGAATGAGAGCACGGCCCGGTTGAAGGCATCTGGGTTGTCTTCGAACATGAGATGAGAGGCGTTCGGAATGTGGACCCGCTCGGCATTCGGCAGCAGTTCCTCGAGCTTGTCGACAATGCGATGAAGTGCCGGTGCGCTGCGTTCTCCAGTTATCAGCAAGCTCGGCGCTTTGATTCGGCGTACCTCATCTTCTCCGAACGGGGGCATACCTGCCCGTAGGACAGCTTTGAAGGCGCCAACATTGCCTCGGGCTTGTTGCATCCTCTCGTCTGACCAGCCGGCAATTGTCTCGGATCCGATGGCCGCAGTGATGAAGGTCTTGAATCCTCGCTCGTCCTCGTCACGCTTAAACGCCCGCGCGGTCGGCCGGATCCCTCGTGCACCGAACTTCGCCACGTCGAAGGCGGTGCGAGGATCGCGTAGAAACAGCCTCAGGAGCTGGGGCGGCTTCGGTGGCACATCCAATCCCAGAACTGGCAATGCCGGTGGCTCGGCGAGCACAAGGCTTCGAACCATGTCAGGTCGGTCGTGTGCCAGCAACATGGAGACGAAGGCACCGGACGATTGGCCAACGAGGTGAGCAGGCGCCAGGTCCAGCTTCGTCAACAGACCGGCCAAGTCCTCCACAAGCACGTCATGCCCGATGTCCACGCCCGCAGGTACGGGTTCGTTCGGGAAGTAGTGACGACTGCTATACGTCACCGCGCGGTACTCGCTGGCGAACACGGCGGCTTGAGATGACCACACTCTCATGTCGGACAGGGACCCGTGGACGAATACCACTGGTTGACCTGTCCCCTGATCGGTGTACTCCAGGCTGGTTGCGTCGACATCAATCGTGGGCATCCGGACCACCTCGTCCACAACCTACAGCAGAAGCAGTTAGTCGGCACCGGCCAGAGCATTACAGCACCGGCCTAGCGGACTGGATGCACAGAATCGACGCCGCAGTAACACACCATGGAATCTGCGGTGAGACGTCTGGGTGCTCCCCACGGATCGCACCGAGATGGCTGCCGGCAGCGCGTCGCTGAACTATTCGGGCGGATCGGTATCGACATGCCGTCGCCGGCCATGCGTCGTGCGCAGTATTCTGCACATGAGTGCAGTATCATGAGTTCTTGCGCACTATTATGGAGTGAGTATGGACATGACCTACCCCATTCGAGCTGTTGTGCCCACCTTGGATGGGCCGGTGTTGGCCGTCCTGGCGCGAACGACTCGGCCACTTAGCGGCCTCGAGGTTCACCGCGTGGCGGGCACGGGTTCGCCGAATGGTGTTCGCATGGCGCTAGCGCGGCTCGTCCGGCAAGGTGTCGTCCACGCTGACGAGCGCGCGGGCGCGGTGTTCTACACGGCAAACCGCGCGCATGTTGCCTGGCCGGCCATCGAGGCGCTCGCGGGCCTGCGACACGCCATGCTCGACCGAATCCGGGAATCGGTGCGCGCGTGGCCGATTCAGCCGGTACATGCATCGTTGTTCGGGTCAGTGGCCCGTGCTGACGGCGATGAGAGTTCTGACGTCGACGTCCTTTTGGTCCGTCCAGACGTGGTCGATGCAGACGAGACGGCCTGGGACGACCAGGTCGACGCTTTGCGAGTGGACGTGCAGAACTGGACGGGCAACCACTGCCAGCCGTTCGAGGTGACGGTCGATCGGCTGGCCGACCACGTCAATGCAAATGATCCACTCGTCGACGACTGGCTACGTGACGGCGTGGCGATAACCGGGGACGATCTCCGTGCGGTGGTGCGCCGGACTCGGTCACGAGGAGGCGAGCGATGAGTCCGCGGTCGACCGGACGAACAGCGGCATGTGGCGACGTCGAAGCTGCATCCCGCCTCGACCAAGCACGGGCGTTTCTCCTGGTCGCTGAGCTCGTCGCAGAGCAGGACGATGACCTGGCCACTCCGAACGTTTGCGCCTCGCTGGCCGTGCTGGCAGGGATTGCAGCTTCGGACGCAGTCTGCTGCGCAGCATTAGGCAGGCAGCCTCGCGGCCAAGACCATCGGCAGGCGGTCGATCTGTTGACCCAGGTCGTAGAAATCGGCCAGCCGATGGCTCGCAATCTCACCCGGCTCCTGTCGCTGAAGGACGACGCCCACTACGGAGTACTTCAAGTAAGTGGGCAACGTCTTGAGGCGGCACTGCGCCAAGCCAAGCACCTGGTTGATACGGGACTTCCTTGAGTCCAGTTAGCGCAGCTAGTCGGGCGGGCGCGTGAGTGCGCTGATCACCGTCGCTTCCAGTACGTCCGGCACGTCGCTCTGGTTCAGCCGTCCGGCGGCGACCTCGTCGGCGGCGGCATGGAGCAGGGTGAGTAGGACGGTAGCGAGCCAGTCGCGGGGTAGGTCGGTGCGGATGTCGCCTTCTTGTTGCCCCCGCGTGACCAAGTCCCGGAGACGGTCGACGACGCGATGGTGTTGCTCGCGTACTTGGCGCTCAGGCAGGGTCCTTGCGACGGCCGCCCGTAAGCCGTCGTGGCGGTGCAGGACCTCCCACGATGAGCGCAGCAGGTGCGCGAGCGCGTCGCGGGCGGGCAGGTCGGGACGGTCGTCCGCGTCGAGTGCGGCCAGTGCGTCGGTGACGACCACCTCGAGTACCGCGGCCAGCAGTTCCTCGCGGGAGGGGAAGTGGGCGTAGAGCGTGACCCGGCTGACGCCGGCGGTGCGGGCGATGTCGCTCACGCTCGCGTCCGGCTGGTCGAGGAAGCAGCGAAGGGCGGCCGAGATGATGGCCGCCCTGCTGCGTTCGGCGTCGGCGCGGCGCTTGGTGGTCGTCTGCGGTGCCATCGCCAACAAGGGTAGGCCTCGCTCAGTGCGCGAACACCGGAGCGTCCGTCGTCGGGAGCTTCCCGGCCGGCAGCAGCACCAGCGAGGCGACCGCGATGCCACCGGCAACGACCGCGGAGACGGTGAACGCCGTGCCGAATCCGTCGACCGGTGCGACCGCGTCCGGCGCGACGCCGAGGCTCGCCGCGGCCAGGGTGGACATGGCCGCAACTCCGAGTGCGGCGCCGATCTCGTGTCCGGTGTTGACCAGGCTGGAGACGAGCCCGGACTCGTCGTCCGCGACGTGTGTCATGGCGGTTGTGGTCGCGGTGACGAACGTGGCGCCGAGTCCACCGCCGATGATCACGAAGCCGGGCAGTAGGTCGACCAGCACGCTGCCGTCGGCCGGCATCCGGGCCAGCAGGACGAAGCCGGCGGCTGCGAGGACGAACCCGGTGCCGGCGACCGTCCGCGGCCCGGCCTTGCTGACCATACTCGACGCGACGTGCGCACCCACGATGACCGCCACGGCGACCGGCAGGAAGGCGAGTCCGGTGCGGACCGGGCCGAGATCGAGCGTGCGCTGCAGGTACTGGGACGTCAGGAAGAACGCGGCGATCAGCAGCGCGGAGGCCGACAACATCACCGCGAATCCGCCGGCCACATTGCGCCGGGCGAGGACGGCCAGCCGTACCAGGGGCTCGCGGACCGTCCGCTCGATCACGATGAAGGCGAGCAGACCGGCGCCCGCGGCCGCGAACGGGACGAGCGTGGAGGCGGACGTCCATCCGTCGTCCCCGGCCTGCACCAGGCCGTAGATGAGCAGCGCCATCGCCCCGGTCGCCAGCAGCGCTCCTGGCAGGTCTACCCGGCCCGTCGTGTGTTCCGGACGCCCGGGCGCCACCAGGGCGGGGGCGACGAGCCCGACCGCCACGCCGATCGGAACGTTGATGAAGAAGACCCACTCCCAGCCGGGACCGCCGGCCAGCAGCCCACCGACGAGGACGCCGACCGCCGCGCCGCTTCCTCCCACCGCGGCCCAGACGCCGAGCGCCCGGTGCCGGTCGGCACCGGTGAATGTGGTCGTGATGATCGACAGCGTCGCCGGCGCGAGCAGCGCGGCCCCGATGCCCTGACCGACCCGGCCGGCGATGAGCACCTCGGCGCTCGGCGCCAGCCCGGATACCAGCGACGCGACGGTGAACAGCGTCAACCCGACCAGGAACATACGCCGCCGCCCGATCACGTCGGCGAGCCGTCCGCCGAGCAGCAACAACCCGCCGAACGCGAGCGTGTAGGCGCTGACCACCCAGGTCGCGGCCGCCCGATCCAGCGACAGATCCAACCCGATCTCCGGCAGCGCGACGTTCACGACGGTGATGTCCAAGACCACCATGAACTGGGCGAGCGCCAGCACGGCGAGCATCACCCACTGCCGGCGCGTCGCTTGCTCCACACCTGTCTCCATAAGAACCGCCCTCCTAGTAACCTTTACAGTCAAGTAAGAGTTACCGTACCGCATGTAGCGTCTAATGTGAACATCAGTGTTAGGAATAGGCCGTGCCAAGGCGGGCGGGAAGAGGGGGAAGCAGCCGGTGCCGCACGGCCTCTCAGCCGGCCGAGTGCTTCAGCGACGGTGTTCGTATGCTGCCGTCCATGACGGAGCTGACGGACGGAACGATCGTGTTGCGGCCGTGGCGGCTCGCAGATGCCGATTGGTACGCGTCACAGGTCAAGGATCCGGAGATTCAGCGGCAGACAACGGAGTCGGCAGAGTTGACCGCTCATCAGGTCCGTGAAGCCATCAGCACCTATGCCGACGACCCGTACCTCCGCGGCTGGGTGATCTGTGCCGCCGAATCCGGCCAACTGCTCGGCAACGCTGCTCTGGATCTTGATAGCGGACGAATCTCGTATTGGGTTGCCGCAGCGGCACGGGGGAGAGGCGTAGCGACCGCAGCCGTTCGGCTGATGGCCGCATACGGGTTCGATACCAGTGAGCTCGACACGCTTCGCCTCTGGGTCAGGGCGGGCAACCACGCCAGCGCGAAGGCCGCCGTGAAGGCCGGCTTCGTCCGAGCGCCCGAGCTCGATGCGACGGTCGAGGTTAAAGGTGAGCAGTGGACAGCGGAATACTACGAGCGACTCAGGTGATTGCGGTCATCGCCAATCCATGACCTTCTGCGCCACTGCGGGGCCGCGCTGACTGTGCAGGATCACGTCCGTTGGAGGAAGCCGCGCACGCTCCATATCGCGACCGAGGGTCAGCTTCCGTCGCGGAGGAAGGCGAGGACTCGCTCTGCGAACGCCTGGGGGATGAAGTCCATCGCGACGTGTTGCTGGCCGGGGAGGACGACGACGCGGGCGTCGGGCAATGCGGCGGCAATGTCGAGGTGCCCGTCGGCGAACGGGCTGTCCTGACCGATCAGCATCAGCACCGGGACGGTGATCTTCGCTGATTGTTGCGGATCATGGACAGGAATGTACAGCGCCTCACGGGTGATCGTGTGTGCGGCCGCGACACGTGCCTTCCAGGCGGGCAGGGTCCGGTACACGGCGAACTCGTCGTCGGGCATGCGGACGCCGTCGCGGAAGAACAGCTCGAGCGCCTTCTCCCGGTCACCGTCGGCGATCAGTGCGTTCATTCGCTCCATGAGAGCCGACGACGGCGCGACCGTGCCGGGATCCGGGAGCGGCCAGCCCTCGTAGAGGGCGAGCGTTCCGACGTTCGTGGTCAGTTGGGCCGCACCGCAGGCGCAGAAGCCGCCGAAGGAGTGCCCGAGCACGTCGACGGATGTTCCGGAGGAGGCGGCGACGTCGTCGATGACGGCGGCGACGTCCTCGTACTCGCGCTCGATGTCGTAGGGCTCGGTGTCGCCGCTGCCGCCGCGTCCCCGCCGGTCGACCGCGTGCACGGTGACGTGCGGCTGGAGGTAGGGGAGCACGGGCGCCCATCGCGTGTGATCGGCGGTCGTGCCGTGGATGAGGACGAGCGGGCGGCCCCGCCCGCTGGTCCAGTAGGTGATCGTGGTGCCGTCCCGCGATGTCACGTGGTTGGGGGTCGGCTCAGATGTGCGTGTCACGGCGATGCCTCCTCGGTCGTCGACATCTTCAGAATCCGCCGACGACGGCGGGTTTGCATCGGTAGAGCTACCTATCCCGGCGAGTGGGCAGGCGATGGTAGCCCTGGCGCGATCGGGAAGTCGTGTCCGGGTCCGAGCCGGCGAGCTGCGAATTGGTGCTTGTAGGACCTGTACGTGAGGTCTAGTCTGTCGTTCAGAGGGGGGTTCGGACATACGCACGACCAGTGCAGGGCTGGTCGAGGGACGTGATGTCCGGACGGGCATGTATGCAGCGACACTCGCTCGCGGCCCACCGATGGCCGGAGAGTCCGATTTGTACGCATTTTGGATCAAGCGCGTGACCACGCGCTAACTCTTCTCGCTCTTTTATGGGGGGATCGAAATGAGACGACTTTTCGCTACCTTGGTAGCTGTCGTCGCGCTGTTGGGGATGACAGCGGCGCCCGCGTTCGCACAGAGCGGGCACTTCATCGAAAAGGGCGGCAATGCGCCCAGCTGTACTGACATCGGGACGCAGGTCACCTGCACCGGCAAGGTCGCCGGCCTTGGCGGCACAACGTTCGAGATCACGATTGAAGCGGACGGCATCGCCGAGGTCGTGTGCATCAACCCGGGCGGCAACCGCGCGCCCGGGCAAGACACTGCCGTGACGGTGGAGGGTTCGACCGACCCGCTCCCAACGCCGCGGAACGGCCAGTTCGTGTTCAGCGTTACGACGGACCCACCGGACCCGCTGCCGCCGACACCGACGTGTCCGAACGACCAGTGGACAGCTGAGATCGTCGACGTCACCTTCACGACGGCAACGCTGAGTCTGTTTGAGGACGGAGTCCTCTCGGACCAGGTCATCGTGCCGGTCAACTAGTCACGACGAATAGCCCTAGAGGAGGGGCCGGGTCATGGCCCGGCCCCTCCAGTGCGCATCTGTCTTGGTTGGAGAGGCCGGCAGCCAGCTCGCGCCGAGGGTTAGTCCACTATCGGTCTATTCGGACGGCTCCGGAAGGTCGCACTCGTCGACCTTTGGGTTCACACCGACGTAGTTGAGCGGACCGGCGATGACGGTCACCGCGATCGTGCTGACTCGTGCGCAGTCCGGGTTGTCCTCACCGGTGAAATAGCCCCGTTGCCAGACGGCGAGCACACCGATGAGCAACCAAATGAGGACGATTACAGAACCGATTCGCATAGCTACCTCCGTGCCTCTGAGATACCCGCCAGCGCACGGCGCAAACCCGGGCGAACCCAGGCGTTGGTGGCTCGAGTGGGTCGCCGAGTGAACATATTGCCCGCTTTTCCGGCAGTTCGTATGGCCCTCCAGGAAGTGCCAGTGCTCGCGCAGGCGCCGGCATACCAGTCCAGTCCACCCCTTGACGAGACCAGCAGGCGGTCATATGTTACGGCCGTTCGGGCGCATATCGGGTGGGTGCGCCCCGGCCTTGAAGGGGGCGGGCGGCACGGACTCATTGTCTTGAGGCTTGGTGCATTTGCCGGCCGCGACGGTGCGACGAGTGGTTCGCTCGCCCGCTGATCGGGGTGGTGGCGACCACGCTCTCGCCCTCGGCCATCATGCAAGAGCGGTGCACAGGCTCCGCGTGTCGTTTGCTCACCTGGCAAGCCGGTCGATGCTTCCGCCTCGTGCGTCCGGCGACCCTGCCGGTGACACGGGGCTGCCGCCGCGACCCGGATTGGCGCTCGTGTCCTGATCATTTGGGAAGGGGAGCGCCATGAAAGCATGGACCCGCTCCGCGATGTCATGCGGCTTCGTTGCCGCACTGCTCGCTGCAAGCCTTCCGGCGTCTGCGGATCCCGAGCCCGCGGACGTCCACTCGGGAGGCGCCGCTACGGCTGGTGACGAGCACTCGCAGAACATCAAGCTGCTCGGGAACAGTCCGGGCCGGGGGGCGACCAACTCCGACCTCGCGTTTGACGGAAACCTGCTGTACGCGGGCGACTCCGACGGCTTCCGGATTCTGGACGTCCGTTCGCCCGCGCGGCCCCGGGTGCTGAGCGAGTTCGACTGTTCGGGCAGCCAGGGCGATGTCTCGGTCTACCGGGGTCTGCTGTTCCGCTCGGTGGACTCGCCCCGCTCCGGACCGAGCTGCGATGCCGAGGCCGCTACGGCCAGCACACCTGGGGCATGGGAAGGCGTCCAGGTCTTCGACGTGAGTGACCCTAGGAACCCGGAGGTGGTGGAGTTCATCAAGACCGACTGCGGATCGCACACCCACACATTGCTGCCCGACGGCGACGGGGTGTTCATTTACGTCTCGTCGTATCCGCTGACGCCGACGGCCATCGGGCCCGAGTCGAACTGCTTCGACCTGGAGACGGATCCGGTCGAGGGTGGTCACGGTTACGTCTCCGTGATCGAGATCCCGGATGTCAGTGACCCGAGTAACTTCGAGGTCCACCGTGCGTTCCTGGACGAGGCGAACACCGAGCTGGTCACCTACGACCTGGATGCCGCCCTTGGTCTGCCGCCGGGGACGCTCGGCCCGAACAGCTTCCGCGCCTGCCACGACATCAGCGTGTTCGTCGAGCTCGAGCTGGCGGCCGCGGCGTGCTTCCGGGACGGGCAGCTGTGGGACATCTCGGACCCGATCAACCCGGAGCTGATCTGGACGTTCCGCAACGACTCCATCGACCCGGCCGACGTGGACTTGTGGCACTCGGCGGCGTTCAGCTGGGACGGCACGGTCGTCGCGTTCGGCGACGAGTCCGGTGGCGGTCTGTTCAGCCGGTGTACAGATCCGACCGATGACCAGGGCCGGATCTGGTTCGTGGACATCGACAGCGGCGACGTCGTACGCGAGGACTTCCTGGCCAACTACAAGATCCCGCGCTCCGAGCCGGGGATCTGCACGGCGCACTTGTTCAATTTCATCCCGCTCAGGAGCGGGGCCAACGTACTCGTCTCGTCATTCAACACCGGCGGTACGAGCGTGCTCGACGTCGATGCACTCATCGGCGGCGCCACCGAGGAAGAGGCCGAGATCGGTTTCATCAAGCCGTCCGGCGGCAGCCCCTGGGCCTCGTACTGGCACAACGGCTTCATCTACGCCAACGACCGAGTTCGCGGCGTCGACGTGATGCTGCTCAGTGACAAGGCCCGCGCCGGCGCGGTCAAGCTCGGCCTGGACAACCCGCAAACCCAGGAGTCCCTGATTCCATGACCTGCTCGTCGCTACGAGGGGGACCGACCGTCCCCCTCGGGCGGCGGCAAGGAAGGAGCAACACCAATGCGCAGACACACCCGTTGGTCGATCGTCCTCATCTCGGCCGGACTTCTTCTCGGCTCGACGCTGCAGGCGGCGGCCGAGCACGAGGATCGTCCGCGGACCAACAACCTGCACCCGATGGGGCACATCGAGGAACCCGCGAGCCTCCTCAATCCGGAGATCGCCAATCCGAACGTCCACACCGACATGGCCTTCTGGGGCAAGTACGCCATCCAGGGGAGCTGGTTCGGCTTCAACATCCGTGACATCAAGGCGCCCGGCAATCCCAAGCCGGTTTCGTCCACCAGCTGTCAGGGCGACCAGGGCGACGTAGTGGTCTGGGACGACATCGTCGTGCGGTCGTGGAACACTCCCGCGTCGATGGGGCTGACGTGCGACGGCCAGCCGGTCCCCGAGGGGTTCGAAGGCCTGCACGTCTTCGACATCAGCGACAAGAGTGACCCGGAGCTCGTGGGCTCGGTCGAGCTCAGCGCACAGTCGACCCCGGTCGGCTGCGGGTCACATACCCTGACCGGCGTGCCGGATCTGGCCAACGACCGGCTGCTGATCTACAACAACTCGTCGAGCGGCGCGTGCCCCTGGATCGACATCGCCGAGGTGCCGTTGGGCAATCCGGGCGACGCTGAGCTTGTCCGTCAGGTGCCGACGCAGCGTTCTTGCCACGACACCGGCGTCATTCTCGGTGATGCCATGCTGGCGGCGTGCGCCGGCGGCAACGGCTTCACCGTGCTCGAGCTCGACCCGAGCAGTCTCGACGATCCGCAGTTCCTCTACTCGAAGAACGTCAACGAGGACGTCGTGGACGAAGGCGAGGTGAGCATCGGGCACTCCGCGTCGTTCACCTGGGACGGCGAGGTCTTGATCTTCGGTCACGAGCCCGGTGGCGGCGTCGGAGCACGGTGCCAAGAGGACGACCCCGACAGCCTGAAGTCCGCCTTCTTCTTCGAGGCGAGCAATGGTTCGTTTCTCGGGATGTGGACGCTGCCGCGTCCGCAGTCGAACATCGAGAACTGCTCCATTCACGTCTACAACGTGGTGCCCACGAGAAGCGGCCAGGACGTTCTGGTGGTCGGCAACTACCAAGCCGGTACCTGGGTTGTGGACTTCACCGACCCGGCGAACGCGGAGGCGCTCGCCTGGAGTGATCCCGACCCGATCCCGGTCGTCCCTGGATCACCGTTCTGTGACGGCCTCGGCTGCGAGATCGGCGGGGCCTGGTCGTCCTACTGGTACAACAATTTCATCTACGAGACCAACATCACCGAAGGTCTGAACATCTTCCGGTTCAGCGGGAACGCGCCGGCCGGTGCGCTCCGGCAGTCGCATCTCAACCCGCAGACCCAGGAGTTCACGATCCCGTAGCAACGACCTCGGGGTGACGGTGGCGGTCGGCCTCGGCCCGCCGTCATCGTCACCCTCTATCACGTGCTGCCGGGCGACCCTGGGATCCGACTGCCCGGTCCAACGGGAGCTGAGTACAACGGTTGCCGTTTGACTTACTGGCCCCACTCTTCCGGCGGCTCGTGGCGCCCTTCCAGGAAGTGCCAGTATTCGCGGAGACGGCGGCACTGCCAATCCTGTGTGAAGTCCAGCAGCAGGCACCCGGCGAGAGTGACCTCCTGGCCGCCGACCTTCATATTGGTCCAGAACTCGGCCGTGACCCGGTCGCCGTCGACGAATGGCCGTCCCATCCGAACCTGGACGTCGTCCTGGGAGGCGGTCACCGACGTCCAGTAGGCGCGCACTCCGTCCTGGCCCTCGTGCGCCGGCTCGACGATGTTGTCCCGGTAGGTGGCGTCTGGAGTGAACAAACGGGCCGCAGCCTCGGGGTCCTTGGTCTCCCATGCGACGCGATAGGCCTCGACCCATTCCGTAGCCGAACTCGGCATTTACCTGCCTCCTGCCTGCCATGGCCGGATACACCGGTCCCGACCGCACGTCCGAAAGGGCATCGTTCGTGCACTCTAGCGCCCCGCATACGCCGATCTTGAAAGTGCCTTGGCGCGACCGATGAGTTCGGCGTCCGGCCGCGGTCAGTACTAGCGAATGTGCAATGGGCCGACCTGTGCCCGAAGACCGGAGGAGGATGTTCACATGGGGAAGCCAAATCTCGGCGGCATGCTACTTGCGAGCACTGACCCCGACCGGCTGCACGCCTGGTACGCGGCGGCGCTCAATCCGACTGAGGACACCAAGATGGACCAGTACCGCGTGCTCAAGTTCGGGGAGTTCTACCTCCTGATCGACAGCCGGGACGACGTCGGGGACCGGAACCCCGAGCCGGGACGCGTCATCCTCAACTTCGATGTCGACGACGCCCGAGCGGTCGCCGCGCGCATGGAGGAGCTCGGAAGCACGTGGCTGGCCGAGCTCGAGGACCGTGACGGCAGCCTGTTCGCCACCGCCATCGACCCCGATGGCAATTACGTGCAGATCATTCAGCTCAGCGACGAGGCCAAGGCCGCGATGGCCGCCGAGTCGCGCTGACCGAAGGGACGAGACATGTTCGAGAACACACCGGCGTTCAGCGGCTTCTCGGTCGATGACATAGACGCCGCGAGGAAGTTCTACGGGGAGACGCTCGGCGTCCGGGTAACCGACCCAGGCATGGGCCTGCTGGCGCTGGACATCTCCGGCGGGCACGACATCCTGATCTACCCGAAGCCCAATCACACACCGGCGACGTTCACCATCCTCAACTTCCCGGTGGACGACATCGACGCGGCTGTCGACGAGCTGACCCGGCGCGGCGTCGAGTTCGTGCGCTACGAGGGCTTCGAGCAGGACGAGAAGGGGATCGTGCGCGGCGGCGACGGTCCGCTGATCGCGTGGTTCACCGACCCGGCGGGCAACGTTCTGTCAGTACTGCAGGAGTAGCGTCGTGCTCGTGACCGAGGCGCCCGCCCGTGAGGACTTCGTCGAAGCCGCCGACCCGTTCCGGCGGGAGCTGCTCGCGCATTGCTACCGGATGCTCGGATCGGTGCAGGACGCGGAGGACCTCGTCCAGGAAACGTACTTGCGGGCGTGGCGAGCGTACGACCGGTTCGAGGGACGATCGTCCCTGCGGACCTGGCTGTACCGGATCGCGACCAGCGCATGCCTGACCGCGCTGGAGAGCCGCAGCCGGCGCCCGCTCCCTACGGGCCTCGGCGAGCCTTCCGCGACGGCTGACGCCACACTCGTCGAGAAACCGGAGGTGCCGTGGCTGGAGCCTATCCCGGACACGGCCGTCGCCGTTGGCGGGTCGGATCCTGCCGCGGCCGTGACGTCGCGGCAGAGCGTCCGGCTCGCGTTCATCGCAGCCTTGCAGCACCTCCCGCCGCGGCAGCGCGCCGTGCTCGTGCTGCGTGACGTTCTACAGTTCAAGGCCGCCGAAGTCGCCGAGGCAGTGGGTGTCAGCACCGCGGCGGTGAACAGCCTGTTGCAGCGGGCGCGCACCCAGTTGGACGCGGCGTCGCTGCGTGAGGACGAGATCGGCGAACCCGATTCGGCCGAACAGCGCGAGCTCCTCGACCGCTATGTCAAGGCGTTTCAGAACTACGACATCCCGGCGATCGTCGAGCTGTTCACGTCTGACGCGGTGTGGGAGATGCCGCCGTTCACCGCCTGGTATCAGGGCTCGGAGACGATCGGTGAGCTGATCGCCGAGCAGTGCCCGGCCGAGCACTCGGGCGACCAGGTGTTGGTGCCGACGTCCGCGAACGGGCAACCGGCATTCGGGTTGTATATGCGCGGGGACGACGGTCTGCACCGCGCGTTCCAACTGCAGGTGCTGGACGTGACCCCGGCCGGTGTCCGGCACGTCGCGGCCTTCTTCGACACGAGCCTGTTCGAGACGTTCGGCCTGCCGGCAGTGCTGCCGTCCGGCACCTGAGCCCGGGGGCCGTCATGACCGACCGTGCCACCGCAGCACAGATCGGTGGGGTAGCCCTGCTCGAACGCGCAATGGGCTACACGCTGGGAAACCTGAACCTCGTCACGCCCGCGGCGCTCGGCAGGCCGACGCCCTGCGCGGGCTGGGACGTGCGGACGCTGCTGGTCCACATGGCCGATTCGCTGGATGTGCTGTGCGACGCCGCGGATGTCGGAGTCGTCAAGGCCGGTCCGCCTCCACATGAAGGGGCAACGGCCGCCGAGCTTGTCTCTGCCGTTCGCGACCGGGCATGCGGGTTGCTCGCCGCATGGACCGGCATCGCGAGCCCGGCAACGGTGTCGGTATACGGGCGGTCGCTGTCCAGCGCGATCGTCGCCGGCGCCGGGGCACTCGAGGTCGCGGTACACGGGTGGGACGTGGCGCGGGGCTGCGGGCAGGACCGTCCCGTCCCTCCGTCCCTCGCCGAGGAGCTGGGAGAACTCGCGCCGCTGATCGTGACTCGGGACGACCGTCCGCACCGTTTCGGCATGCCTGTGGCCGTTGCGCAGGACGCGTCACCAAACGATCGGCTGATGGCCTTCCTGGGACGCAACCCGGCCACAGCATTGCTCACTGCCTAGCGCGGCGGCACCCGCACCTTCGGCCAGCGTGTGCGCATGTGAGGCCAGCACGCGCCGGGCGTCGGCGATCTGATCGTCGCTGACCAGGCCGGGCGGGTCGTGCTCCACTCTGCTGGCGGCAACGCTAGCAGGTGATCAAGTACACGTTCCCCTGTCCCCACTCCGCTAGCTCCGCCGCTAGCAGAGTGCAGTCCTGACGGACCCAGCCAGCACGATGTCAAGACACACGGTCCCTCCGGCTGCTGACCCCGGATTGGCGAGGCACACCCTAGGTGCCGATCGCTATGCTCGAGGGCGCGACGCGGTGATGGAGCCGAGTTGCTTCGTGTGCGCCCTACCGGGTTCGTCGAGGTGGTCGCGGACATCCTCATCGCCCACGACGGACTCGGCTCGTCCTAGTCCTACAGCCAGTGGTTGTCGTGCCGGATCATGAAGTCGGCGCGCTCGCCCGGCGACATCTGAGCGACGTTGACGAGGCCCTCGAAATAGGCCTCCCGTGGTGCGCCCGGTGCGAACAGGAGCAGCATGGACGCCGGTGCGCCGGACTCGTTGCGGAAGCCGTGGATACCGCCAGGCGGGACGTACACGTAGTCGCCGGGCTCGGTGTTGATCCACTCGTCGCCGTTGTAGATCCGGACACTTCCGGTGAGGATGTAGAACGACTCGGAGATCGTCCGGTGGAAGTGCGGCCCGGGACCCGTCGGCTCGGGGCCCATGTTCCACCGGTAGAGCCCGAGCAGGCCGTCACTGCTCTTGCCAGTGGCCAGGTAGTGCAC
>DASUTB010000076.1:0-10403 GCA_036374835.1 Jiangellaceae bacterium
ACCATTGACCAGAACCTGGACCCGGGCTGCCGGCACGACCACCGGCTCCAACACGACGGCGGCTGGATCGTGTACCGCCCACCGGGCAGCGACCCGCTGACCGGACCCATCATCTGGCTCAGCCCACTCGGGCACCGCTACGAATCCCGCCCACCACCGGTGATGCAGCCCTACCCCGAGCCCGGCGACCACTACCCGGGCCACGACACCTGGCCCGCATGGTTCACCACCCTGGTCGAACAGATCAAGAACGACCGCGCCCAAACCGGCAGCGGATCGGACGGCGACGCAAGTGAGGACGGCTTGCGCCGCCCCGCCACGCCGACCCCCGAGATACCGCCGTTCTGACAGGCAGTGGCCGCGCGCGGTCAGGGCGACTGGCCCGGCTGTGACAAGGTGAGCCCATGGCTGGAGCGGCGGTGCTCGTACTCAACTGTGGTTCGTCGTCGATCAAGTATCAGCTCGTCGACGTCGAGTCAGGTGAGCGGCTGGCCCATGGGCAGATCGAACGGATCGGAGAGGAGACCGGACGGCTGGCCCACACCGGGTCCGCCGGTGTCAAGGAGCGCGATGAACGGATTGCCGATCATGAAGCCGGGCTGCGCGCGATGCTGGCTGCGTTCGAGGATTCCGGCCCCGCGCTCGACGCAGTCGACCTCATCGCCGTGGGACACCGAATCGTGCACGGCGGTGATCGGTTCGCCGAACCGGTGGTCCTGGACGACGACGTGACGGCGGCGATCGACGACCTGGCCGATCTCGCGCCGTTGCACAATCCCGCCAATGTGGCCGGCATCCGGGTGGCTCGCACGGAGTTGCCCGACCTGCCCCATGTCGCGGTCTTTGACACCGCCTTTCACCAGACGATGCCGCGGCACGCGTACACCTATGCGGTGCCGCGTCGTTGGGCGACGGAGTACGGCGTCCGGCGGTACGGCTTCCACGGCACGTCGATCGCCTACGTGAGCCGCGAGGCCGCACGGATGCTGGGGCGCAGGGTCGCCGAAACGAACCTGATCGTCGCCCACCTCGGCAACGGCGCGAGCATCACGGCGGTCGCAGACGGGCGCAGCATCGACACCTCGATGGGAATGACTCCGCTCGAGGGCCTGGTCATGGGCACTCGCAGCGGGGACGTCGACCCCGCCCTCACCGGGCACCTGCACCGGGTTGCCGAGCTCTCCGTCGACGAGGTGGACGGCGCGCTGAACCGGGAGAGCGGTGTGCTCGCACTCGCCGGCGCAAACGACATGCGCGAGGTGCATCGCCGCGCCGAGGACGGCGACGACGGTGCTCGGCTGGCGATCGAGGTCTACTGTTACCGGCTCCGTAAGTACGTGGGTGCCTACTACGCGGCGCTCGGCCGGGTCGACGCGATCGTGTTCACTGCGGGCGTGGGAGAGAACGACGCCGAGGTTCGTGGAAAGGCGTTGGCCGGGCTCGGGCGGCTTGGCATCGCAGTCGATCCGGACCGGAACGCAGCACAGAACACCGGAGCCCGCGCCATCTCTCCGGACGGCACCGACGTGGCCGTGCTCGTCGTGCCGACCGACGAGGAGTTGGAGATCGCCCGCCAGGCCGCGGCCGTCCTCGATGAGGCGTAGCCGGCACAGCACCCCACTTGATCACCGACATGGCAATGGGCCATAGGTCCCGGCCACGGCCAACCTTCGACGCTTCTTGGGACGCAGTCGGGTCGGCAATGCTGACACTAGGGCGACAGGAGACGACACCTGGCGCTGACGACCTGCCGGCCACCGACAGGCTGGGCGGCATTGGCGTAGTTCAAGGAGGAGTGTCGGGTTTATGACGACGTCGGTGTCTCCGTCGACCGCCGCGCACCACGGTTTGCCGGCTCACGAGGTGGTGCTGCTGCTCGAAACCGACCCGCACCGCGGCCTAAGCCCGTCCGAGGCAGCCGAGCGGCTGATGCGGTTCGGTCCCAACTCCTTGCCTGCACCTCGTGGGGCCGGATTGGTCATGCGCATCCTGAGCCAGTTCCACAATCCGCTGATCTACGTGCTGCTCGCCTCGGGTGTGATCACCGCCGCAATCGGTGAATACGTCGACTCCACGGTGATCTTCGGCGTTGTGATTATCAACGCGATCGTGGGCTTCATCCAGGAGTCCAAGGCCGAGGCGGAACTCGAAGGCCTGCGATCGATGGTGCGGACCCAGGCAACAGTGATCCGCGACGGTCACAAACAGACCGTGCCGTCCGAGGAAGTCGTGCCCGGCGATCTCGTCCTGCTCGAAGCAGGCGACAAGGTGCCCGCCGATCTGCGGCTGACCCGGCTGACAGAGCTGCGGACGAATGAGTCAGCGCTGACCGGCGAGTCGGTCCCGGTGTCCAAGGACGAGGTGGTGGTGCTGACCGAAATGATCCCGGTGGCCGACCGGCGCAACATGGCCTACTCGGGCACCTTGGTGACCTCCGGTAGCGGTGCCGGGATCGTGGTCGCTACCGGCGCCGAGACCGAGCTAGGTGAAATCCACCGGCTGGTCGGGGCAGCGGAGATCCTGGCGACACCGTTGACCCAGAAACTCGCCGGATTCAGCAAGATCCTCACGGTAGCCATTCTCGCCCTGGCGGCGCTCACCTTCGTGGTGGGTCTGCTGCGAGGGCAAGACGCCGTGGAGATGTTCACCGCCGCGATCGCGCTCGCGGTAGGTGCGATCCCCGAAGGGCTCCCGGCGGCGGTCACGATCACCTTGGCCATCGGGGTCGCCCGGATGGCGCGGCGCCGCGCGGTGATTCGCCGGCTGCCGGTTGTGGAGACGCTGGGTAGCACCACGGTGATCTGCTCGGACAAGACCGGCACGCTCACCGAGAACCAGATGACCGTGCAAACGCTTTGGACTCCTGACGGCCAGTACGAGGTGACCGGCTCGGGCTATACCCCGGAAGGGGTCGTGCGCGACTCCGCCGGTGCTCCGGTGTCTTTGGACGCCGACCCGGCACTGCGCTGGTCGCTGCTGGCAGGTGCCGCCTGCAACGACGCCGCCTTGACCCATGTGGATGGGCGCTGGGACATCCTCGGCGATCCGACCGAAGGCGCGATGCTGGTGGTCGCCGCCAAAGCGGGACTGGGCACGGACCGGGCTGCGGAACAGATTCCGCGACTGGCGACGATCCCGTTCAGTTCGGAGCGCCAGTACATGGCCACGCTGCATCGCGACACCGCGGCCGAACCGCCCGAAGACCACGTCGTGCTGGCCAAAGGTGCGGTCGAGCGGATACTCGAGCGCTGCGCTGCACAGATGGACGGCGCCGGAACAGCCCGGCCGCTGGACCGCACGGCGGTGCTGCGCGCCGCCGACGACCTTGCCCGCCAGGGTCTACGGGTGCTGGCGACGGCGATGCGCCCTGCCGACGAGTCGGGCGAACTCGAACCGGACAAGTTCGGTGCGGACACGCTGCCCGACGATCTGGTGCTGACCGGATTGCAGGCCATGCTCGATCCGCCCCGCGCTGCCGCGACCGCGGCGGTGGCCGCCTGTCAGACGGCCGGCATCGCGGTCAAGATGATCACAGGTGATCACACTGCGACGGCCGATGCGATCGCCGGCAAGGTCGGCATGTTCGACGGGGACGAGCGTCCCGAGGGCGTGGTGCTTACCGGCACCGATCTGGCCACGTTGGAGGCTGACGAGTTGGCCGAGGCGGTGGACCGTGCGAGTGTGCTCGCCCGAGTGTCTCCGGAGCAGAAGCTGCGACTGGTGGAGGCGTTGCAGGCCCGCGGTCACGTGGTCGCCATGACCGGCGACGGCGTCAACGACGCCCCCGCGCTGCGCCAGGCCGCGATCGGGGTGGCGATGGGGCAGAGCGGCACCGAGGTCGCCAAGGACGCCGCCGACATGGTGCTCACCGACGACGATTTCGCGACGATCGAGGCCGCGGTCGAAGAAGGTCGCGGCGTGTTCGACAACCTCACCAAGTTCATCACGTGGACATTGCCGACGAACATCGGTGAGGGTCTGGTGATCCTCGCCGCCATCATGGCCGGCGCCGCGTTGCCGATCTTGCCGACCCAGATTCTGTGGATCAACATGACCAGCGCTGTCGCGCTCGGTTTGATGCTGGCGTTCGAGCCCAAGGAGGCCGGGATCATGACTCGGCCACCGCGAAACCCGGATCAGCCGCTGCTCACCCGCTCGTTGATGGTGCGGATCCTGCTGGTGTCCACGCTACTCGTCGCGGGGTCGTGGTGGCTGTTCCATTGGGAGCTGGCCAACGGCGCGAGCCTGGCGGAGGCCAGAACTGCGGCGGTGAACCTGTTCGTCGTGGTCGAGGCGTTCTACCTGTTCAGTTGCCGCTCGCTGACCCAGCCGGCGTGGCGAATCGGGTTGTTCTCCAACCGGTGGATCATCGGCGGCGTCACCGTGCAGGCGATCGGCCAGATCGCCATCACGTACTTGCCCGCCATGAACACCGTGTTCGATACGGCGCCCATCGGTTGGGACGTGTGGCTTCGTATCCTGGCCATCGCCGTGGTGGCCAGTCTCGTGGTAGCTGTCGACAAGCGGCTACGTCGCGGAACGACCACTGGGGTCTCACGACCATGATGTGAGTCATGCCGCTGTACATCGGAACCTCCGGCTGGCAGTACGACTCGTGGCGGGACGTGCTGTACCCGGCGGACGCGCCGAAAAGCCGTTGGCTGGAGCGGTATGCCCAGACATTCCCGACGGTGGAGAACAACAGCGCGTTCTACCGGCTGCCGAAACCGGAGACGTTCGCCACCTGGCGGTCACGGACGCCCGACGGATTCGTCATGGCTGTGAAGGCGAGCCGATATCTCACCCACATCAAGCGCCTGCAGGACCCGGCCGAGCCGGTCAGCCGGTTCCTCGGCGCCGCCTCCGAGCTCAACGACCGGCTCGGCCCGGTACTGCTGCAACTACCGCCGACGCTGCACGCCGAGCCCGCTCGGCTGGCCGAGTGTCTGGAGCGGTTTCCGAGCAATGTCCGGGTGGCCGTGGAGCCGCGCCACGACTCATGGTGGACCGACGAGGTGCAAGCCGTGCTGGCCGACCATGATGCGGCGCTGTGCTGGACCGACGTGCTGGGCCGTCCGCGCACCCGGCTCTGGCGGTCGGCCGGGTGGGGATATCTGCGGTTCCACGAGGGCGCTGCGCAGCCCTGGCCGCGGTACGGCGACCGGGCGCTGCGGTCGTGGGTGCGCCGGTTGAAGGACACCTGGGACGCGGCGGCGGACGTCTACGTGTACTTCAACAACGACCCCGGCGGCGCGGCCGTGCACGACGCGCTGCGCTTTGCCGCGATCGCGGCCGAACAGGGCGTTGCGATGCCGGGACGGGAGGCGGATGCTGGAAGTGGAGGTGAACTGAGATGGCGCTGATCAGACGGCAGTCGAAGCCGGTAGAGCCGTTCGACGTGTTCAGCCGGTTCGACAGGATGTTCGACGAATGGATGCGGTCGGGGCCGTTCCAGGCAGGGAGCGGGGCAAGGCCGTCGTGGCTCGGCCAGAACGTGATCCGGGTGGACGAGTTCCGGGAGGACTCGACGCTCGTGATCCAGGCGGAACTGCCGGGAATCGATCCGGACGAGGACGTGGAGTTGACCGTGGCCGAGGGCGAACTAAAGATCTCCGCCCAGCGGCGAACCGAGGAGACCGACGAGGGCAAGGGCTACCTCCGCCGCGAGCTCAACTATGGCAGCTTCACCCGGACGTTGCCGTTACCCGAAGGTGTCACCGAGTCGGACGTCAAGGCAAGCTACAAGGACGGGATGCTGGAGATCAGGGTGGCGTTGCCCGAGGCGGCGCCGGCCAGCGAACCGAAGCAGATCAAGGTGAAGCGCAGCTGAGGCGACGGCCGCCCGGCCGCCGGCGGGTCTTCCGGCTGTGGCCACGCCAGTAGATAATCGCCCCGTGGCCGATCAAACTCTGCCGATCGAGTGCCGCGGTCTGACCCGGTACTACGGACCCACGGTCGGTATCGAGGAACTCGACCTGGCGGTACGCCCAGGATCGGTCACCGGCTTCCTGGGCCCGAACGGGGCCGGTAAGACCACGGTACTGCGGCTGCTCGTGGGCCTGCTGCGTCCCACGCGTGGTGCCGCGGCCATCCTGGGCGTGCCGGTCGCCGACCCGGCGGCGCGGCGGGCGGTGGGCTTCATGCCAGCCGACCCGACCTTCGTGGTCGAGCTCAGCGGCCGGGCCAACCTCGACCTGCTCGCCGACCTGCACGCCACCGAGCCGGTCGACCGCGATTGGGCGCTCGAGCTGCTCGATCTCGGCCCGGACGCATTGGACCGGCCGGTGCGGACCTATTCGAGCGGCATGATCCAGAAGCTGGCGCTCGTGCAGGCGGTGCAGCACCGGCCACAGGTCGTGTTGCTGGATGAGCCGGCGAACCGGCTCGACCCGCTGGCGCACCACGGGTTCGAGCGGCTGGTTCGTTCGATAGCCGCGGCCGGCCGGACGGTGTTCCTTTCCTCGCACGTGCTCAGCGAGGTCGAGGCGACGTGCGACGAAGTGGCGATGGTCCGCGGTGGCCGGCTGCTGATGGTGTCGTCGATCGGCGAGCTTTCGGCCGGAGCGTTGCGGCGGGTGACGGTCGTCTATCGGGACGGGGTGCCGACCTCCGTGCCCGACGGCCTGCTGGACCCGACGGTCGACGGCGCAGTCGTGACAGGTCGCGTCGAGGCGCACCGCCCTGGCGTGCTCCGGGCGATCCTGCAGGATCCGGCCGTCGACGACCTGCTGGTCGAGCCGGCGCCGCTGGAAGAGACCTTCCTGCACCTCTACGAGGCGGGCGCGCCGTGAGGCGGCTGCTGTGGGCGGACCTCGCCGCACGGCGCCGGATGATCGCCGGCCTTGCGCTCGGCACAGCCGTGTTCGTACTGGCGATAGCCAGCATCGAGGCCATCGGTGGACTGTCCGACATCGGGCGCCGCGCCTTCGGGGAGACACCACCGGCGCTGGCGGCAATGGCCGGCTCGCGGGCCGGGTTCGACGTGTTCACCCCGCTCGGCATACTGGCGTTCGCGTTCAACCACCCGTTCTTCCTGGCGCTCAGCCTGGCGATCGGTGTCGCCGCCGGCTCGGCCGCGATCGCCGGCGACGTCGAGTCGGGCCGAGCTCAGTTGTGGTACACCCGCCCGGTGCCGCGGCATCGCATCCTGCACGGCCGCGTGCTGTTCTGGCTGCTCGCCCAGGCGCTCGTCATCATCGCCGGCGTTGCCGGAGGTGTGATCGCCAGCCTGACGTCAGACACGTTGGGCCGGGACGGCATCCGCGTGGCGCTGCTCGCCGGCGTGCAGTTCTTCCCGCTCGCACTCGTCGTCGGCGCGGTCGCGTTCGCGGTATCGGCGTTCGTGGCGACCCGGGCGCGTGCCATCGGCGGTGCGGTCGGCGTCGTATTCCTCGCCTACCTGGTGAACTTCCTGTCGCTGCTGTGGTCACCGGCCGAAACTCTTCGGTGGATCACGCCGTTCGGCTACTACGACCCGTTGGGCGTGGTCGAGGGCGTCCGCTGGTTGGACGTCGCCGTGTTGGCGGCTGCGGCGATGGTCCTTCTCGTCGTGGCCCACCTCGGTCTGGCCCGCCGCGACCTGGCGTGATCGGGTGGGTGAACCTTGCTGCCGACTCAGCGTGCTGTTTGAAGGCCGGCGAGATAGTCGACGCAGCCGCCGACGGTAGTCAATTGCGGGTAGGCGTCCTCGTCGATCCGCGTGCCGGCACGTTCGCTCAACTGGACGACGAGGTTCTCGAAGTCGAGCGAGTCGAGTTCCAGATCGTCGCGAAGCGACGTTTCCGGCGGCAGCGTGTCGAAGTCGGCGTCGGGAGCGACCTGGCGCAGTGCGTCGCGCATGGCCGCGTGTGCCTCGTCGCGTGTCATGGTGTGCCTCACATTCTTTCCGGTTGGTTGAGGGCGCGGCTCAGCGCACTGAGGAACCGGGCACCCGTGGCGCCGTCGGTGGCCCGGTGGTCGGCCGAGAGAGTGATCGTCACGATTGAGCGGACGCGCAGTTCCCCGTCCACCGCCCAGGGCCGCTCGACGATCTTGCCTATGCCGACGAGCGCGACCTGGGGCGGGTAGATGACCCCGTAGACCAGCTCGACGCCGAGCTCGCCCAGGTTCGTGACGGTGATCGTGGCCCCGGTGAGTTCGGAGCCGCGCAGTCGTCCCGCCTTGGCCCGCGTCGCGAGATCGCGCATTTTGACAGCTAGGTCGGCCAGATCCAATTGGGCGGCGTCGGCGATGGCGGGCGTGATGAGCCCGCCGCCGCGCAGCGAGACGGGAAGTCCGAGATTGACGGTGGGGCTCGGCACGAAGGCGTCGTCCTGCCAGTATCCGTTGAGGGCGGGAACCTCGGTCGCCGCGAGCGCCGTCGCGCGCAGGAAGAGTCCGGCAGGCAGAATACGCTCGGTGATCGGCAGTTCGCGGTTGCGCTCGCGCACCCACGCCAGCGTGTCGGTGACGTCCACCGTGGTGCGCAGGTAGTAGTGCGGGATCTCCCGCTTCGAGCGGGCCATGAGCCGCGCCGTTACCTGCCGCATCGCCTCGTTGCGGTCGGTGGCCGCTTCCTTGCGCGAGACCGGTGCCGGCTGCTCGGTCGGCTCCGCTCGCTCGGCCGCTGCGGCCGGCTCCGTCGGCTTACGTTCGGCGGCGGCCCGGACATCCTCGGCCCGGATGGCGCCTGCTCGCCCGGTTCCGGTGACGGTGGCGAGGTCGACTCCGAGCTTGTCGGCGAGTTGCTGCGCGAATGGCGAGATCCGCACGCCGGCCGGCGGTGGTGGTGGCTGCGGGCCCGGCGCCGGCTCGGGTTGCCGGCTCGCCGCGCGCCGGACGTCGGCGCGGGTGATCGCTCCATCGTGGCCGGTTCCATGCACAGCCGACAGGTCGACGCCGAGTTGGCTCGCGAGCCGGCGGATCAGCGGCCCTGCGACGGGGGGACGATCGCCCGCCACCGGGCCTGGAGCCGGTGTGGCCGGTGTCGATTCCGCCGGAACGGCCGCCGGACGGGACGGCTCCGTCGCTCGGCCGGAAGACATCGTCGCGAGTGGTGCGCCCACCGGGACGGTCGTGCCGGGCTCGACGATGAGCTTGTCGACGACACCCGGGTGGAAGCACTCCACCTCGATGGTGGATTTGGCCGTCTCGACGACCGCGACGATGTCGCCTTTGGCGACCTCGTCGCCCGGCTTGACCAGCCACTCGACGAGCTTGCCCTCATCCATGTCCGCGCCGAGGGACGGCATGGTGAACTCGAAGGTGTCAGCTGCCATCGCCGACCACCCTCCGGACCGCCGAGACCACGTCGGCCGGCTGTGGAATGGCGGCGTCCTCCAGATGCTTGGCGTACGGCATCGGCACCTCGGCCGAGCAGACCCGTTCGACCGGAGCGTCGAGGTCGTAGAACGCCTGCTCGATGATCCGGGCGCTGATCTCGGCGGACAGGCTGCCGCTGCGCCAACCCTCATCGACGATGACGGCCCGATGGGTCCGCGTCACCGAGTCCAGCACCGTCGCGTCGTCGAGTGGGCGGAGCGTGCGTAGGTCGACGACCTCGACGTCCACCCCATCACTCGCGAGCTCCTCAGCGGCACGCAGGCACGTCCCGAGCGTTCCGCCGTACGTGATGACAGTGACGTCGCGGCCCGGACGGCGAACGGCCGCCCGGTCGATGTCGACCGGCCGTATCTCGCCGTTGTCCAGCGTGCCCTTCATCTGGTAGAGCGAGCCGTGCTCGAAGATGAGCACCGGGTCGGGGTCGCGCAACGCGGTCCAGAGCATGCCCTGCGCGTCCTCGAGGGTTGCCGGCGCGACGATCCGGATGCCGGGGATGTGCGCGTACCAGCCTTCCAAGCTGTGCGAGTGCTGGGCGGCAAGCTGGCGGCCGGCGCCGGTGGTCATCCGGATCACCAGCGGCACGTTGAACTGGCCGCCGGACATGTGCAGCAGGGTGGCCGCGTTGTTGAGGATCTGGTCGAGCGCCAGCAGGCTGAAGTTCACTGTCATGATCTCGACGATGGGGCGCTTTCCACCGAGCGCGGCGCCGATACCCGCGCCGACGAACGCCGACTCCGACAGCGGGGTGTCGCGGATGCGCTCCGGACCGAACTCCTCGAGCAGTCCGAGGCTGACCGCGAAGCAGCCGCCGTACCGGCCGACGTCCTCGCCCATGAGGAACACCCGGTCGTCGCGGAGCAGCGCATCGCGGATCGCGGCCCGCATGGCCTCGCGGTAGGTAATTTCGATGGTCGTCATGATTGCTCCGAGTAGACGAACCTGGTCAGGTCCTCGACCGGCTCCCACGGGCCGGCCTCTGCCGCATCGACCGCGCGCGCCAGCTCCTCGGTGACCTCGCGGTCGAGTGCCTCGAGATCCCCGTCCTCGAGCTCGCCGTCGCTTCGCATCCGCGCCATCAGGAT
>DASUTB010000077.1:0-11179 GCA_036374835.1 Jiangellaceae bacterium
CACCATGCATGCAAGCCTGTTGTGATGTCGCCACGGGTGGTGAACGTGATCGAACTACAGGGTGGTGGCGCGGTGCTCGAGCAACTCGCGCTCGCGGTCGTTCGAGGTGAGGGACGCGGCGCGGGCGAACTCATCGCGCGCCTCGCCGGTCCGGCCCAGACGGGTCAGCATCTCGGCGCGCACCACGGGAAGCAGGTGGTAGTCCTTCACCGCCGGCAGGTCCGCCACGTCGTCGGCCAGCCGTAAGCCGGCCTCGGGGCCGAACGCCTCACCGAAGGCGACCGCACGGTTGACGGCCACGACCGGCGACGGCTGCACCTGGAGCAGCCTGGTGTACAGCGCGGCGATGCGCACCCAGTCGGTGTCGTCCGCCGTCGCAGCCCGTGCGTGGCATGCCGCGATCGCCGCCTGCAGGTGGTACGGCCCCGGGTCGCCGGTCAGCTCGCGCGCCCGATGAAGGGACGCCAGCCCGCGCCGGATCAACAGCCGGTCCCACGACGCGCGGTTCTGTTCGGGCATCGGAACGAGCGCGCCGTCGGCATCGACGCGGGCTCGCATCCGGGACGCCTGCAGGTCGAGCAGTGCGGCCAGGCCGTGCACCTCCGGCTCATCCGGCATCAAAGCGGTGAGGCGCCGGGCGAGACGCTGGGCGTCTTCGCACAGCTGCGGCCGAATGAGATCCTCGCCCGCGGTCGCGGTGTAGCCCTCGTTGAACATGAGATAGACGACCTCGAGCACATCGGCGAGGCGTTGCCCGAACTCGCCGGCCGCAGGAGCGTCGAACGTCACGTTCGCCCGCGCCAGGTTGCGCTTGGCCCGCACGATCCGCTGCGCGATCGTGGACTCCCGCAGCAGGTACGCCCGCGCGATCTCCCCGGTCGTCAGCCCGGCGGCGAACTTGAGCGTCAACGCGGTACGCGCTTCGACCGACAGCACCGGGTGGCACGCGGTGAACACGACGCGGAGCAGCTCGTCGCCGATGTCGTCGTCGAGCTCCGCGTCGGCTTCGGCGATGCCACCGTCGCCGTGCAGCGACGGTTCGAGTTCAACCGCGAGCTGCGCGTACTTGTCCCGCAGACTCTGCTCGCGCCGGATCCGGTCGATCGCACGCCGCTTGGCGGTCACCATCAGCCAGGCCGCCGGCTTGTCCGGGACGCCGGACTCCGGCCACTGCTCCAGCGCGCTTACGGCCGCATCCGAGGCGAGCTCCTCAGCGAGGCCGACGTCGTTCACGGTACGGGCGAGCACTGCGATGATCTTTGCGGACTCCATCCGCCAGATCGCCTCGACCGTGGCGTGAACGTCGCCGGCCGCCCCTGTCATGTGTCCTTCAGTCCTCTTCGATGCGGCGAACCTCGTGCGACACGGACAGGTTCGGCACGTGCTTCCTGTGCAGCTCGATCGACTGCCTGGCGTATTCGACCGCCTCGGCGTGCGAGCGGACCTGCAGAATGAAGTACCCGCCGATCCACTCCTTCGCCTCCGAGAACGGACCGTCCACGACCTTGACGTCGCCGTCGTTCAGGCTGACTCGGGTGGCTTTATCGAGCCGCTCGAGCCCGGCGGCGTCGACCAGGATGCCGTCCGCGGCCAGCTTCTCGACGAACGCACCCATGTCCGCGTACAGCTGTTCCGGAAAAATGCCCTCGTCGATCGGGCCCTCGTGGTTGACCGTGATGAGGTAACGCATGGCCTTTCTCCTCTCATGCAGTGTCGGCCTCGTTACCCCTACGTCGATCGGGGTACACGCGAATCGACACCCGCTCCGAGAAGAATCTAACGGTCGCCGAGCAGGGCCAGATACATCGCGTCGGTGCCGTGTCGGTGCGGCCACAGCTGGACGTCCGGCCCCGGGCCGAGTTCTGGGACGCCGGGAAGGCACTGACGTGCGTCGATGCGCTCGACGTCCGGACGGCCGCCCACGACCGACCGGGTCTCCGCCATGTGCGGCGAGCATGTCACGTACGCGACGACACCGCCCGGACGCACCACCGTGAGCGCGCTGTCCAGCAGTTCGGCCTGGAGCGTGTTGAGCGCAGGGACGTCGTCCGGCGCGCGCCGCCATCGCGCCTCCGGCCGCCGGCGCAACGCACCGAGCCCGGTACACGGCGCGTCGAGCAGCACGCGGTCGTACGAACCCGCATCCGGAATGTCGCTTCGCGCATCTCCAACAACGACCCGATGATCCCCCGGGTCTCCGGACAGCGCCTGCTCGACGAGGCGGGCGCGGTGCGGCGCGATCTCCATCGCGGTCAGCCGGGCGCCACGTTCGGTGGCGAGGCCCGCGAGCAGCGCGGCCTTGCCTCCGGGCCCAGCGCACATGTCGAGCCACTCGGCATCCGGTCCGTCGATCTGCGCCGCGGCCAGGGCGAGGGTGACGAGCTGGCTTCCTTCGTCCTGCACACCGGCGCGCTGTTCGCGGACCGCCGGCACGCCGGACGGATCCCCGTCACCGAGCGCCGCACCGTACGGCGAGTAGGCGGTCGCCGTCGCGCCCGCCTCGACCAGCTCGGCCACGGACGATCGGCCCGGTCGAGCGACGAGCGTTACCAGCGGCGGCACGTTGTTGGCGGCCAGCGCGTCGGCAAGTTCAGCGTGCACAGGCGTGTCCGCACCGGCGCCGCCGGTTGACGACCGCTCCGGTGGCCGGCTCGACAGTGCGTCGTTCAGTGCTCGCACGATCCACACCGGGTGGGCATGCTCCAGCCCGAGGCGCTCGATCGGATCGGTCGAGGCGGCCGGTGCCAGCCGCTCGATCCACTCGGCGTAGTCCGCTGCGGAGACCTTGCGCAGCACGGCGTTGACGAACTTCGCGGGGCCGGCGCCGATCTGCGCCCGCGCCAGATCCACCGAGGTCGCCACCGCCGCATGCGGTGGTATGCGCGTCGCCAGAAGCTGGTGGGCGCCGAGGCGGAGCACGTCCTTGACCGGCGGGTCGACCGCATCGAGCGGCCGATTGACGCAGGCCGCCACGATGGCGTCGTACGTTCCGGTGCCGCGCAACGTCCCGTATGTCAGCTCGGTTGCCAGCGCGGCGTCGCGTCCGGTAAGGCCGCTCTCTCGGATCATGCCGGGCAGCGTGAGGTTCGCGTAGGCGTCGCGTTCGGCCACCGCACGCAGCACGCCGAACGCTACGCTGCGCGCCGGATCGTCGAGACGTCTCCCGTCCCGGGCACCGCGTCCCGTCCCCCGTCGCGCCCGTGCTGGACGACTCATGTTCCGAGGCGCTCGCCCGGCTCGATCCGCACGCCGCGCGCCCAGTCCGCGGCCGGCATCGGCTTCTTACCCTGCGGCTGCACCTCGCCGAGCGCCACCGCATGGCTTCCGGTACCGACCCACACGCCGGACTTGGTCACCTCGAGCGCGCCGGGATCGAGGTGTTCAACCGCCGGGTCGAGTCTGACCGGCTTGAGCTTGAGCCGCTCGCCGCGGAACGTCGTCCACGCCCCGGGCGCTGGAGTGCAGGCGCGCACCAACCGGTCCACCCGCAACGCCGGCGCCGTCCAGTCGACGCGCGCGTCCTCGGCGGTGAGCTTGGGAGCCATCGTGACGCCGTCGGCCGGCTGCGGCTCCGCGCGCAGGGTTCCGGCCGCGATTCCGTCCAGCGTCGCCACCAGCAGATGAGCGCCGGACTCGGCGAGCCGCTCGAGCAGGTCACCGCTGGTGTCGGTGGGCCGGATCTCCTCGGTGACCATGCCGTAGATCGGCCCGGTGTCGAGTCCATCCTCCAGTTCGAACGTGCAGGCGCCGGTGACGTCGTCCCCCGCCAATACGGCGTGCTGCACCGGAGCGGCACCGCGCCAAGCCGGCAGCAGCGAGAAGTGCAGGTTCACCCAGCCGTGTTTCGGCACGGCCAGCGCGTCCGGCGGGATGAGGCCACCGTAGGCCACCACGGGAACGCAGTCCGGCGCGATCTCGGTGAGCCGCTCGAGGAATTCGGGATCGCGCGGCCGCGGCGGCTTGAGCAACTCGATACCCGCGTCGGCCGCCACCTCGGCAACTGGGCTCGGCGCCAGCTTGCGGCCCCGCCCGGACCGCGCGTCCGGCCTGGTGAGCACGGCCACCACCTCATGGCTCGAGGAGAGGATCGCTTTCAGGGACGGGACGGCGGTCTCCGGCGTTCCCGCGAACACTACGCGCATACCCCTCCTCGACTCGCCGCCTATCCAACCACGTTCCCAGAATGACCACGTTAAGCACTGAAACACCGGCCATACGTAGCGCCCAAGCCGCGCAAAGCCGGCAAAGCCGGGGCAACGGCTCGGCTAGAGTGCCCTGCCGAACGTCGGGTGCGGCGATTCCTTGATCTTCGGTACCGGGCCTCCGGACCACTCCGCCTCGCGGATCGCCTTCATCGCGGCTTTGCGGGACTGCTTGTCGAGCTTGTCGACGAACAGGATGCCGTCGAGGTGGTCCGTCTCGTGCTGCAACGCCCGGGCAAGCAGTTCAGAGCCTTCGATCGTGATCGGTTCACCGTACTCGTTGAAACCGTTGGCGACGGTGTGCATCGCGCGGACACAGTCGAACTCGAGCTCCGGTATCGACAGGCAACCCTCCGGGCCGAACTGCTTCTCCTCAGACAGCTCGAGCTTCGGATTGATCAGGTGACCTATCACGTCATCGACGTGGTAGGTGAACACGCGCAGCGACACACCGATCTGCGGCGCGGCCAGCCCGGCGCCATCCGCGTCCAGCATAGTGTCGGTCAGATCCGTGACCAGGCGGCGCAGTTCCTTGTCGAAGTCGGTGACCGGCTCGGCCTCGGTACGCAGGATAGGGTCGCCGAACAGTCGAATCGGGCGAATCGCCACCGCTGGTCTCCTCTTACAGAATGTCCTGGGTGAAGTTGCTGCCCCTATAGCGACAGCATCTTCACCCAGGACCCTCGGACGGTTATACGTTGAAGCCGATGGCGCGAAGTTGCTCGCGTCCCTCATCGGTGATTTTGTCCGGACCCCACGGCGGCATCCAGACCCAGTTGATCTTGAATTCGGACACCAGGCCGTCCAGCGCCATCGATGTCTGGTCCTCGATGACGTCGGTCAGCGGGCACGCCGCACTCGTGAGCGTCATGTCGATGGTGGCGACGCCGGACTCGTCGATGTCGATGCCGTACACCAGGCCCAGATCCACAACGTTGATGCCCAGCTCGGGGTCGACGACGTCGCGCATCGCCTCGGTCAGATCTTCGACAGTTGTCGTCGTCGGCATGTTCATATGTTCTCCTTCGACAGTTCCAGCGCACCGGCGCGGACCAGCGCATCCTTGAACGCCATCCAACCCAGCAGCGCACACTTCACCCGGGCCGGATACTTCGCGACACCGGCGAACGCGATGCCGTCGCCGAGCACGTCCTCGTCCGGCTCGATCTCGCCGCGCCCGTGCATCAGCTCGGAGAACGCGGCTTCAGCCGCAAGCGCGTCGGTGATCGACTGTCCCGACACCAGCTCGTGCATCACACTCGCCGACGCCTGGCTGATGGAGCAGCCCTGACCGTCGTACGACACGTCCTCGACCTTGTCGCCGGAGACGCGGACACGGACGGTCAGCTCGTCACCGCATGTCGGGTTGACGTGGTACGCCGCACCGTCGAACGGTTCCCGAAGTCCGCGTCCGACCGGGTTCTTGTAGTGATCCAGGATGATCTCCTGGTACAGCGATTCGCTCACCGGAACACCCTCTTCACCTGCTCCAGCCCCTCGGCCAGCGCGTCGATCTCTGCATCGGTCGTGTACAGATAGAACGACGCTCGGGTGGTCGCAGGAATTCCATAGCGGACGCAGACCGGGCGCGCGCAGTGGTGGCCGACCCGCACAGCGATACCCTGCTCGTCCAACACCTGGCCGACGTCGTGCGGGTGGACGCCGTCGAACGTGAACGACACGGTGCCGCCACGGTCGACCGGTGCGTCCGGGCCGATGAACGTCAGTCCGTCCACTGCCGCGAGGCGTTCCAGGGCGTACCGGGTGAGCGCCTGCTCATGGGCGTGGATCGTCGCCATGCCGATACCGGACAGGTAGTCGACGGCGGCACCGAGCCCGACGGCCTGCGCGATCGGCGGCGTGCCCGCCTCGAACTTGTGCGGCGGCGCGGCGAAGGTCGAGCCCTCCATCGCAACCGTCTCGATCATCTCCCCGCCACCGAGGAACGGTGGCAGCGCGTCCAGCAGCTCCGGTCGTGCCCACAACACGCCGATGCCGGTCGGCCCGCACATCTTGTGACCGGTGAACGCCATGAAGTCCGCCCCCAGGTCCGCCACCGACACCGGCTGGTGCGGCACCGACTGGGACGCGTCCAGCATCACCATGGCACCGACTGCGCGGGCCCGCGCCACTATGGCCGAGACCGGGTTGACGGTGCCGAGGATGTTCGACTGATGCACCAGTGAGACGATCTTCGTCCGCGGGGTGATGAGCTCGTCGATGTTCGAGACGTCGAGCCGGCCGTCGTCGGTCAGCCCGAACCAGCACAGCGTCGCGCCGGTGCGCCGGCACGCCAGCTGCCACGGCACGATGTTGGAGTGGTGCTCCATCTCGGTGATGACGACCTCGTCACCGGGGCCGAGCCGGAACCGCGGATCGTCGGCCAGTCCGGACGCCAGGGAGTTGGCGACCAGGTTCAGCGCCTCGGACGCGTTCTTGGTGAACACGATCTCGCTCGGCGACCCGGCGCCGACGAAAGCCGCGACCTTGGCCCGCGCACCCTCGTAAGCCGCGGTCGCCTCCTCGCCGAGCTGATGCACCGCCCGAGCGACGTTGGCGTTGTGCCGCTCGTAGTGCTCGACGACCGCATCCAGGACGGCGCGCGGCTTCTGCGAGGTGTTCGCCGAGTCGAGGTAGACAAGCGGACGATCGCCGGCAAGGCGCCGCTCCAGGATCGGGAAGTCCTTACGAACCCGATCGACGTCGAACGTGCCTGCCATGATGCCTACCCCTCATGCCGTGGCGTACGCGGTGTAGCCGTGCTCTTCGAGCTTGTCGGCGAGCTCCGGGCCGCCTTCCTCGGCGATCCGACCGCCGACGAACACGTGCACGAAGTCCGGCTTGATGTACCGCAGGATCCGCGTGTAGTGCGTGATCAGCAGCACGCCCTTGTCGCCGGACGACGTGAACCGGTTGACGCCGTCGGCCACGACCCGCAGCGCGTCGATGTCGAGTCCGGAGTCGGTCTCGTCGAGTACCGCGAACCGCGGCTGCAGCAGCTCGAGCTGCAGGATCTCGTGCCGCTTCTTCTCACCGCCGGAGAAACCGGCATTGACGTCGCGCTCGGCGAACGACGCGTCCATCCGCAGGTTCTCCATGGCGGTCTTGACGTCCTTGACCCAGTGCCGCAGCTTCGGCGCCTCGCCGTCGATCGCGGTCTTCGCGGTGCGCAGGAAGTTGGACACCGAGACGCCGGCGACCTCGACCGGGTACTGCATCGCGAGGAACAGCCCGGCGCGGGCGCGCTCGTCCACCTTCATCGCGAGCACGTCCTCGCCGTCCAGCGTGACGCTGCCCTCGGTCACCGTGTACTTCGGATGCCCGGCGATGGAGTACGCCAGCGTCGACTTGCCCGAGCCGTTCGGCCCCATGATCGCGTGGGTCTGGCCGGACTTGACGGTCAGGTCGACGCCCTTGAGGATCTCCTCGCTACCGGTCTCGGTCGCGACGGAGACGTGCAGGTTGCGGATCTCGAGTGTGCTCATCAGTTGTGGGTTCCTAGCAGTCGTTCGGAGTTCACGGGGTGCGCGACGTCGACCAGGACGTCATCCCCATCGATCTTGACCGGGTAGACCGGAATGGGCTCGGTGGCCGGCAGGCCGGTCGGTGCGCCGGTTCGCAGGTCGAACCGCGAGCCGTGCAGCCAGCACTCGACCTCGCCGTCGTCGACGTCGCCCTGCGAGAGCGACACGTCTGCATGCGAGCAGATGTCGCTGACCGCGTGGATCTCGCCGCCGGTACGTACGACCGCGACGTCCACGCCGTCCACGGTCGCGAAGACAGCGCCTTCGGACGGCACGTCCGACGCCGCGCACGCCTTGCGAAACTCGCCGCCGCCCATCACGCACCTCCTGCCGGCACGGACGATGCGACCTCGCCCTCGGACTCGGCGAGCTCGCGCTCCACCATGTCGATAAGTTGCGCGGTCAGCTCCGGCACGCCGATCTTGTTGATCAGCGAGGCGAAGAAGCCGCGCACGACGAGGCGGCGCGCCGTCTCCGGCGCGATGCCGCGCGACTGCAGGTAGAACAGTTGCTCGTCGTCGAACCGGCCGGTGGCGCTGGCGTGCCCGGCACCCTCGATCTCGCCGGTCTCGATCTCCAGGTTCGGCACCGAGTCGGCCCGGGCGCCGTCGGTGAGCACGAGGTTGCGGTTCAGCTCGTAGGTGTTGATACCGATGGCCTCGGGACGGATCAGCACGTCGCCGACCCACACCGCATGCGCCTTCTTGCCCTGCAACGCGCCCTTGTACTCGACGTTGCTGCGCGCACTCGGCGTGTTGTGGTCGATGAACAACCGGTTCTCGATGTGCTGCCCGGCGTCGACGTAGTAGAGCCCGAGCAGTTCGGCCTCCCCGCCGGGCCCGGAGTAGTCGAGCGTTGTGCCGGTGCGCACCAGGTCGCCGCCGAAGGTGATGACCGCGTGCTTGACGGTGGCGTCCTTGCCCACGTTGATGTGGTGGTGCGTCAGGTGCACCGCGTCGTCGGCCCAGTCCTGCAGCGTGACCACCGTGAGGTTGGCACCTTCGCCGACGACGATCTCGATGTTGTCGTTGAACGTCGCCGAGCCGGTGTACTCGACGACCACGACAGACTGCGAATACGCTTCGGCGGTGATGACGACGTGCCCGGAAGCCGCCTTCTCGGTCGCGAGGCCGCGCAGCCGGAGGTACGTCGGCCGCTCGGTCACCGCCTCGGCCGGCGCGGTCACATGCAGGACCTTGTCCGACTCGGCCCACGCACGGGCGCTCGGCCGATCCATGGGCACGTAGCCGGAGCTACCCTTCACGTCCCCGGCGCCCGCACCGTCGAGGTGTGCGATCTTGACAGCGGGATCCGCGTCGATGCTGACCTCGTAGTCGTGCCCGTCCAGGCGCGCATCGTCGTGCAGGCCGCGCAGCCGCGCCATCGGCGTGAACCGCCACGCCTCCTCGCGGCCGCCGGGCACCGGATGCTCGGTGACGTCGAACGACGCGAGCTTGTGCAGCGAGCTGCCGCCGTGGCCGTTGCGCGCGGCCTCCTTCGTCTCGCCGCCATGCGAATGGGCGGTGAGCCCGTGCTGGTCTGTCATGGTCTCCTCACTTGCGCAGGGCTCTGCTACGGTCCGCCGGGGTCCGCAGGCGCTTAGCCCACCGCGCCTTCCATTTGCAGGTCGATCAGCCGGTTCAGCTCGAGCGCGTACTCCATCGGGAGCTCGCGCGCGATCGGCTCGATGAATCCGCGAACGATCATCGACATCGCCTCCTCCTCGGTCATCCCCCGGCTCATCAGGTAGAAGAGCTGGTCCTCGCTGACCTTGGAGACGGTTGCCTCGTGCCCCATCGACACGTCGTCGTTGCGCACGTCCACGTACGGGTACGTGTCCGAGCGCGAGATCGTGTCGACGAGCAGCGCGTCGCACACCACCGAGCTGGCGCTGTGCGTGGCGCGTGGCATCACCTGCACGAGGCCGCGGTAGGACGTGCGTCCCCCGCCGCGTGCGACCGACTTCGACACGATCGCGGACGACGTGTTCGGAGCCATGTGCACCATCTTCGCGCCGGAGTCCTGGTGCTGGCCCTCACCGGCGAACGCCAGCGACAGGGTCTCGCCCTTGGCGTGCTCGCCCATCAGCCAGATCGCCGGGTACTTCATCGTGACCTTGGACCCGATGTTGCCGTCGACCCACTCCATGGTGGCACCCTCGGCCGCGGTGGCCCGCTTGGTGACCAGGTTGTACACGTTGTTCGACCAGTTCTGGATCGTCGTGTACCGGCAGCGCGCGCCCTTCTTCACAACGATCTCGACGACCGCGCTGTGCAGCGAGTCGGTCGAGTAGATCGGCGCCGTGCAGCCCTCGACATAGTGGACGTAGGCGTCCTCGTCGACGATGATCAGCGTCCGCTCGAACTGGCCCATGTTCTCGGTGTTGATCCGGAAGTACGCCTGCAGCGGGATGTCGACGTGCACGCCCTTCGGCACGTAGATGAACGAACCGCCCGACCACACGGCGGTATTCAGCGCGGAGAACTTGTTGTCCCCGGCCGGGATGACCGAGCCGAAGTACTCCTTGAACAGCTCCGGGTGCTCGCGCAGCCCGGTGTCGGTGTCCAGGAAGATCACGCCCTGGGCCTCGAGGTCCTCGCGGATGGAGTGGTAGACGACCTCCGACTCGTACTGCGCGGCGACGCCCGAGACGAGGCGCTGCTTCTCCGCCTCCGGGATGCCGAGGCGGTCATAGGTGTTGCGGATGTCCTCCGGCAGGTCTTCCCAGGTCGCGGCCTGCGCCTCGGTCGACTTCACGAAGTACTTGATGTTCTGGAAGTCGATGCCGGAGAGGTCGGAACCCCAGTCGGGCATGGGCTTCTTGCCGAAGATCTTCAGGGCCTTGAGGCGCCGCTCGAGCATCCACTCGGGCTCGCCCTTGCGACGGGAGATGTCGGTGACGACCTCCTCGTTGATGCCACGACGGGCCGACGCTCCGGCCGTGTCGACGTCGGCCCACCCGTACTTGTAGCGGCCGAGCTGGTCGATCTGCTCGTCCTGGGTCAGCGGCGTGGTGGTCACCGGCTGGGTGGTGGTCATGCGGGCGTCCTCTCCCGGGCGATCGTGGGGGTAGAGCTCGTGGACGGTGCGGTGCGCGTTCCGGCTGCGATCCGGTGCGCTGCGCGCTCACCGAGTACAGGTCGTTCGGGGGCCGTTCTGTTCCCCGGCAGGTGCGGTCCGGGGATGTGTGTGGTGCAGATGCCGTCGCCGTGGGCGATCGTGGCCAGCCGCTGCACGTGGGTGCCGACGAGCCGGCCGATCACCGCGGTCTCCGCCTCGCACAGCTGAGGGAACTCCGCGGCCACGTGCGCCACCGGGCAGTGGTGCTGGCAGAGCTGCCCCCCGCCGGAGATCGCGGAGGCCGTGGCAGCGTAACCCTCGGCCGTGAGCGCGACAGCGAGGGCCTGGGCGCGGTCGACCGGCTCACCGGCGTGACCGCTGACGGCCTGCTCT
>DASUTB010000078.1:0-4674 GCA_036374835.1 Jiangellaceae bacterium
ATCCCGAGCCACCAGGGGCCCGATGCGCAGACGGTGGACCCGGACCTCGACGACGTGGTGACCATGGCCGTGAAGGTGCCCGAGACGGTGGGCCACCAGCACTGCTGGTCCGCGCAGCTCACGCGCGCGGCCGACAAGGAAGAGGTGCTCGAGGCCTTCGGCACCTCCTCGCGGATTGCCCTGATCTCGATGGCGGACGGGCTGACGGCGATCAACACCGTGAAGGAGCTCATGGCCGACCTGGGGCGCTCGCGGGAGAACCTGTACGAGGTAGCCCTGTGGCAGGACAACCTGACGGTGCGGGGTGACGAGCTCTTCTACTCGTACATGGTCGACAACCAGGCGATCGTGATCCCCGAGTCGATCGATGCCATCCGCGCCCTGACGGGGCTCGAGCGGGAGGCGTCGGCCTCGATGCGTCGAACCGATGCCGCGCTCGGCATCACCGGGTCGCTGATCTGAGTCAGCACGGAGGCTCGGGAACCGGAAGGCTGAAGAGGCGGGCGACGCGATGGATGAGACCGGGATCCCGGTCGTTCGTCGCGGCGCTCGCACACGAAAGGAACCCCGCGTGGCTGCAGAAAGTATCCGGGTCTGGCCGGGTCGGCCGTATCCGCTGGGCGCGACCTGGGACGGGTCGGGCACCAACTTCGCCATCTTCTCGGCTCATGCCGAGAAGGTCGAGCTCTGCCTGTTCGACGACGACGGCCGGAGCGAGACCGCGCGCGTAGTCCTGCCGGAGTTCACCCACGAGATCTGGCACGGCTATCTGCCCGACGTGCGCCCGGGCCGGCTCTACGGCTATCGCGTCCACGGCCCCTATGAGCCGGAGGCCGGCCATCGCTTCAACGCGAACAAGCTGCTGATCGACCCCTACGCCAAGAGGCTGCATGGCGCCTTGAAGTGGGACGACGCGCTGTTCGGCTATGTCGTCGGCGACCCGCAGGAGGACCTGTCGTTCGACGAGCGCGACAGCGCCCCCTTCCTGCCGAAATGCCAGGTCATCGACCCCGCCTTCACCTGGGGCGGCGCGCGAGCCGCGCAACGGCCCTGGCACGAGGCCATCGTCTACGAGATGCACGTCAAGGGCTTCACCCAGCGCCATCCCGAGGTGCCGGACGCCATGCGCGGCACCTTCGCCGCTCTGTCGAGCGGGCCGGTGGTGGCGTATCTGCACGATCTCGGCGTGACCGCGGTCGAGCTGTTGCCGGTGCACGCCTTCGTCCACGACCGCCACCTGGTCGAGCGCGGCCTCAAGAACTACTGGGGCTACAACACCATCGGCTTCTTCGCGCCACACCCCGAGTACCTCGGGGCGGGCGGGCTCGGCGAGGTCAAGACCTTCGTCCAGGTGATGCACGACGCCGGCATCGAGGTGATCCTGGATGTGGTCTACAACCACACCGCCGAGGGCAGCCACATGGGCCCGACGCTCTCGTTCCGCGGCATCGACAACCGCTCCTATTACTACCTGATGGCCGGGGACGAGCGGCACTACAACGACTTCACCGGCACCGGCAACGCGCTCGAGTTGCGCCACCCCGACGTGCTGCGGATGGTCACCGACAGCTTGCGCTACTGGGTCGAGGAGATGCGGGTCGACGGCTTCCGCTTCGACCTCGCGACCACGCTCGCCCGGGTCGAGGGCCCCTTCGACGAGCACGCGAGCTTTCTCGACGCGGTCGCCCAAGACCCCGTGCTGACCTCGGTCAAGTTGATCGCCGAGCCTTGGGACACCGGCCTCGGCGGCTACCAGGTCGGCAACTTCCCGCCCGGCTGGGCGGAATGGAACGGCAAGTACCGCGACACGGTGCGCCGCTTCTGGAAGGGCGACGAGGGCCAGCTCGCCGAGATGGCCTCGCGCCTCTCCGGCTCGGCCGACATCTACAACCACCGCGGCCGGCGGCCCTGGGCGAGCGTCAACTTCATCACCGCGCACGACGGCTTCACCCTGCGCGACCTGGTCAGCTACAACGACAAGCACAACGAGGCCAACAAGGAAGACAACCGGGACGGCACCGACGACAACTACAGCTGGAACGGCGGCGCCGAGGGCGCGACCGACGATCCGGAGATCCGCGCGCTCCGCCTGCGCCAAATGCGCAATCTCCTGACCACTCTGTTGTTGTCGCAAGGGGTGCCGATGCTGCTCGCCGGCGACGAGTTCGCGCGCACCCAGGGCGGCAACAACAATCCCTACTGCCAGGACAGCGAGATCGGCTGGCTGGACTGGAGCCTGGACGCGGAAGGCGAGGACCTGCTCGCGTTCACCCGGCGGCTGATCGCGCTCCGCCGCGAGCACATCGTGTTCCATCGCTGGCGCTTCTTCCAGGGCAGCACCATCCCCGGCACCGAGGTCAAGGACGTGACCTGGCTGCGCGCCGACGGCGAGGAGATGTCCGAGGCCGAATGGGCCGAAGGTCATGCCAAGATGCTCTGCCTGCTGCTGAGCGGCGAGGCCGGTCTGATGCATCTGACCGAGCGCGGCGAGCAGGAGCCGGACGACACCTTCCTTCTGGTGATGAACGCATCGGACGAGGAGATCACGCAGCGACTTCCCTTTGTGCGGGCGGAGGCCTGCTGGCAGATCCTCATTGACACGGCGGCGGACGGTGGCGCGCCGGCGAGGGGGCTGGCCGAGCCCGGGCACGTGCTGTCGGTCGGTGCGCGCTCGCTCCAGCTGCTCGTCAGCTGCGCCCCGGAGGCGCAGGCCGCGGCCGCGGCGATACGGGGCGGCGCGGCGTAGCGCGGCACCAATGAACGGGGAAGAAGAGCCTGTGGACTCGAGAATGCTCGGCCGCGCGCTGGTCGTCGTGGGCGCGGCGCTACCGCGGCGGGCTCGGCGTCACCCGCTACCCGGTCGTGTCGTCCGACATCGTCAAGGACCCACGCGGCTCGATCGTCGACCTCGAGACGACTCAGGTGGTCGACGGCAACCTCGTCAAGGTCATGGCCTGGTACGACAACGCGTGGGGCTACGCGGCGCAGATGCTGCGCGAGGCGGTGCGCATGGTGGTGCGCTGACGGCCGGATCCGGCACTTCGAAACACGCGGGAGAGGAGAAGCGACGATGGCGCGACTTGACGGCAAGGTAGCCCTGGTCACCGGTGGCGCGCTCGGGATCGGCGCCGCGACCTCCGCCATGCTGGCGCGGGAGGGGGCCTCGGTTGCAGTTACCGATGTGCTCGACGATGAGGGCGAGGCGGCTGCCGGGCGGATCCGTTCCTTTGGCGGCGATGCCCGCTTCTGGCACCTGGACGTCGCGGACGAGACGGACGTCCAACGCGTGTTCGCCGACGTGGCCGGAGCCTTCGGCAAGCTGGATGTGCTGGTCAACAACGCCGGCATCGCCGGGGTGAACAAGCCGACCGACCAGATTACGGTCGAGGAGTGGGATCGCGTGATCGCCATCAACGTGCGCGGCGTGTTCCTGTGCACCAAGCACGCGATCCCGCACCTGCGTCGCGCCGGTGGCGGCTGCATCGTCAACCTGTCCTCGATCTACGGCATCATCAGCGCGCCGGACATCCCGCCCTACCACGCCTCGAAGGGGGCGGTGCGACTGATGACCAAGACCGACGCGCTGCTCTACGCCAAGGACAAGATCCGGGTGAACTCCGTGCACCCGGGCTTCATCTGGACACCGCTGGTCGCGGCGCTCGGCCGCAACTCGCCGGAGGGTCTCGAAGCGTTCTGCCGCGAGCTCGACGGCCGGCACCCCATCGGCCATGTCGGCGACTCGGACGACATCGCGCACGGCATCGTCTACCTCGCTTCGGACGAGGCCAAGTTCGTCACCGCCGCCGAGCTGGTGATCGATGGCGGCTATACCGCCCAATAGGACACGGGGAAGCGGGACATGAAGGTGGTCGTGTTCGAGACCGAGGAGTGGGAGCGGGACGCGTGTCGGCGGTTGATGCCGGCGCATGAGGTCGCGTGCACTCGTGAGACCTTACGCGAGCAGACGGCGGATGAGTTCACCGATGCCGAGGTAGTAACGACCTTTATCAACTCCAAGCTCGGCGCTGGGGTGCTTCAGCTTCTGCCGCGCCTCAAGCTGGTCGCGACGCGTTCAACGGGGTTCGACCACATCGACCTCGACTACTGTCGCGCGCACGGCATCACCGTGTGCAACGTGCCGGGCTACGGTGACCACACCGTAGCCGAACATGCCTTCGCGCTGCTCCTCGCCATCGCGCGCAACATCGTGGCATCGGTCGAGCGCACCCGGCGCGGCAATTTCACCCAGAGCGGGTTGCGTGGCTTCGAGCTGTTCGAGAAGACCCTGGGCGTCATCGGCACGGGGCGCATCGGCCGCCGGGTGATCGGCATCGCCAGGGGCTTTGGCATGGAGGTGGTCGCCTTCGACGTCCACCCGGACGCGTCCGCAGCCGCGACGCTCGGCTTCCGCTACGCGCCGCTCGACGAGCTGCTGGCCGCCGCCGATGTGGTGACCTTGCACGTGCCGGCGACGCCGGAGAGCGGGCATATGCTCTCCGATCGCGAGTTCGCCCTGATGAAGGACGGCGCCGTCCTGATCAACACCGCCCGGGGCAATGTGGTCGACGTGGCGGCCCTGGTCCGGGCGCTTTCGACCGGCAAGCTGCGCGCGGCCGGCCTCGATGTGCTTCCCGAGGAGCCCGTCATCCGGGAGGAGGCGCAGATCTTCCGCGC
>DASUTB010000079.1:0-43603 GCA_036374835.1 Jiangellaceae bacterium
GACCCCGATGCCGGCGATGGTGCCGAGCAGGGCGACCTGGATGCCGACGAGCAACGGACGGATCGCGAGCCGGCGCCGGGGGACGCCAAGGGCCATCCCGATACCGATCTCGCGCCGCTGCGCTTCGACTATTCGGCTGATCAGGTTGAAGGCTGCCAGCGCCGCGGCGACGAGGATCATTCCCGCGAAGGCGTTCCAGAGTCGTTGGTCGTTTTCGATGTCTTCGTACAGAAGTCGCACGGCCTCGGCGTCTTCGCGGGTCGTGACCGTTGCGCTGACGCCGAGCTCACGGGCGAGTGTTTCCAGCTGGGATGAGACCGCTGCGCGGTCGGCCTCGTCCAGAAGGGTCAGAACGAGGTCGTTGACCTGCCCGGGCCGGCCGAGGAGCGACTGGGCTTCGGCCAGCGGGAGATAGAGTGGCGCGAGCTCGCCCAAGCTGACGATGCTGCCTTCAGGTCCTTCGTACAAGAAGTCCTCTGGGATGGCACCGAGACCCGCGTAGTTCACCGGCTGGTTGCCGGCAAGGACGACGGCGCCCTCGGGCGGTAGATCCCAGGCGTCGGCGAACTTCGCTTCGAGGACGGCCGAGGTGGCGGGAGCGGGGGTGTCCGCGACGCGGCCGTCACGCACCCACAGGAGATCCACACCGCTGTTCGCATCACCCATGTCCATTCCCACGACGCGGGACTGGACGAGGATCTGCTCGGAGTCGGTGGAGGCGTCGAGCTGGCTGTCAACGACCAGTCGTTCCTCGGCGGCGGTGATCTGGTCCGCCGCGTCGATGGCCGCAACGCCCTCGGCGAGGGTTCCCTGGTCCGTGAAGGTACCGGGGCTGAGCGTGACTCGTAGATCGTGCATGTGCAAGGTGCCGAAACTGGCGTCGTTGGATGCGCGACGCCACGTCGCGGTACTGCCGAGTCCCGCGTAGACGCCGATGCCGATAGCCATGACCAGCGCGATCGCGGTGACGGCGACCCAGTGGGACCGCAGGTCCCGCCACGACCACCGGAGCCACAGTAGCCGCGCGGACGGCGACGACGGCCGAACCGATCTCACCATTGGAGATCACCGGTGTTGGCCTTGCCCCCACGTGGTGGCCCGTCGCTGACGATGTGCCCGCTGGACAGCTCGATCACGCGGTCTGCGACCCGCGAGATCTCCCGGTTGTGGGTAACCACCAGCACTGTCATTCCGGCGCGGGCCTGCTCCTGGAGGACCTCGAGGATCTTCACCCCGGTGCGGAAGTCCAGCTCGCCGGTCGGCTCGTCGGCGAGCAGGATCGAGTTGCCGGTCGCCAGCGCGCGAGCGATCGCGACCCGCTGCTGCTCGCCGCCGGACAGTTGGTGCGGAAAGTGGTTGAACCGGTCGCCGAGCCCGACCTGACCGAGCGCGGCCGCGGCTCGGTCGGCCGGCTCGTCGGCGCGGGCCGCGTCGGCGCCGAACTTGACGTTCTCGAACGCCGTGAGCCCGGGGAACAGGTTGAACGTCTGGAAGATGAACGAGACGGTGTGCCGGCGGAACTCGGCGCGGCGGGCTCGCCCGGCGCCACTGACCGTTACGCCGCCTACCCGTACCGATCCCTCTGTCGGCGTGTCCAGCGCTCCGATCATATTGAGGAGCGTCGTCTTGCCAGAACCCGACGGCCCTAGGATGACGACGAACGCGGCCTCGTCCACGTGCAGGTTCACTTCCTCGATGGCGGTCACATCGACCTCGCCGACGCGATAGCGCTTGGTCACCCCATCCAGGTCGATCCGCGTGCCCTCGTGCCCGATGCTCGCGTCAACGACAGGCGCCTGCTCCGCCCCAACGACTTCCGGTGTCATGACAACACCATCGAACTGTGAATGGCGGCGGCGTAGGGTCGCCCGGCCCCGGGATGCCATGACAATGGACTCTGCCGAGCCGCGCCATTCGGTCGAGTGCCGCTCCGCCGGACCGGAGACCCGGCCGGGCCGGGACTGGCGTCACGACGAGGGCACCGAGAACGTATAGGTGGTCAGCACGCTGCCCGTGTAGTCGCGGCCGGTGATCTCCACGGTCACCGGTCCGGCGCCGTCGTCCTCGATCGTGAGTGTGCCGAACTGGCCCGCCCCCGGGAACGTCCCGTGGCTGTACGGCCCGCCCTTGACACCGCCGGGCCGGTCAAGGGCGGCGGCGTGGAGTACGGGGAAGCCACGGCCGGCGTAGCCGTAGCCGCTGTTGGTGCCGTCGTCGATCGCGACCATGTGGGCGTCGCCGCTGAGCATCACCAGGTTCTCGACGCGGGCTCGGTCGATGGTCTCCGCGATGTGCTGCCGCTCCTGCGCATAGCCGCCCCAGTCGTCGCGGCCGGCGCCCGCCGGTGCGATCCACGGGACGGGATTCACCCATACGACGACGGCATGGCTGCGGCTCGCGGTGGCGAGTTCGCGCTCCAGCCAGCGCAGTTGTTTGGCGCCGAGCATCGATTCGGCGGTTCGCTCGGAGCGGATGTCGGTCAGGATGAACCGGACCCGGCCGACGGTGAATGCCTGGTGGATCGCCTCATCTCCCGTCCCGGCCGAGAGCCGGTAGTGCGGCACGTTCTCGCGGTACGCCAGCCGGGCGGCCTCGCGACTTGGGGAACCGGCATCGCCGTCGTTCGGCCCGTAGTCGTGGTCGTCCCAGACGTACGCGACCGGCGTGGATCGATAGAGCGCGCTCTGGGCCGGCGAGGTGAGCACGTCGTCATACCGGGCGCGGAAGGCGGTGACGTCGTTGACGCCGACATTGCCGTAGTGGAGGTCGCCGGCGGCGATGTACAGCAGTGGCCCGGTCTGTCGTATGGCATCGAACACCGCGCCGTTGGATCCGGTCCGGGCGCAGGAACCGACGGCGACGGTGAATGACGCGGGCCCGGTCGGGAACGTTCGTACCGATCCGCGCCCCCGACTCCGGTCGCCGTGACCGTCGACGACGACCGTGAAGTCGTAGTGGGTATCCGCCTCGAGCCTGTCCACCGTCCAGCTCACGATGCCGCTGTCGGGTACCGGCGTCGGCCCCACGGTCCGGGCACGTGCTACACCGTTCTGCTCGACCGCCAGCGTGGCGTGCCGTGCGTCGTCGTCGATTCGGGCGGTCGCTCGGAACGAGGACTCCGTGACGGCGCCGGACCATAGCCACGCGACGCGATCGACCGGCAGTTCAGCAGTCGAGGATTCCGGATGCGCGGGACCGAAGTAGTGGTCGTAGGCCACGCCGGCACCCAGCCACCCGCCGGTGAGAAGTGCCGCGGTCGTCGCGGCGAGGGCGACGATCGCACGAAGGCGCCGAGTGTGCTGCCACAGCAACCAGTAGGAAACCGCGGGTGCGAGGAAAGCACCGGCGATCAGTACGCTGACCGTCGGTGGGTAGGAGAGGGCGGACAGCACTGCGAGCCCGGATCCGGCCAGTGCGAGCATAACCGCGCCGACCCCCTCGCGACGCCAGGCGACGAGCCAGCCGATCGCGGCCACGGCCAACAGTCCGAGCTGCACGGGCTGCTCGACGCTGGCGATCATGCCGTCGCCCTCCGGATTCCTGGGCAGGCCGACGACGAGCGCCAGTACGGTGAAGGTCGCGAGCACGGCGAGGGTCCAACCTCGCGTCGCCCAGCGCACCACCGTCGCTGCGGTGCGATGGAGCCCGAACAGGCCGTGGCGGTGCTCGGGCTGCTCGTCGCTTGAAGCCGCGGACCAGGGACAGCCGTGACACCGGGTGTGCCAACCGGGGTGAAGCAGTGCCCAGCGCGCGGCCAGAACGAACGTGCCGCCGATCAGGATTCCGGCCACCACGTCAGTCGGCCAATGGGTTTCGAGATGGATGCGGTATACGGCGGTGGCTGTCACGGCGAGCACCAACGGGCCGGCGGCCACCAGCGCGGGCCACCGGCGCTTCGTCAACACGGTCAGCGCCAGTGGCAGTAGGCCGGCGAGCACCGTCGCCTGCACGAGGTGCCCGCTCGGGAACGAGTCGAGCCCCACCCAGCCGCCGGTGGGCGGGCGTGGCCGGTCGATCGAGTTCTTGAGCACAAGGTAGACCAGCCAGCTACCGGCGAGAGCACCGATGTAGGTCAACGCGAACGCACGGCAGCGCAGCGTGCTGACACCGACCAGGGCGGCGAGAACGACGGCCAGTTCGGGCTTGCCCACCGCTTCGAGCGGTAGCGCGGACGCCCACCCCCACCCGGTGACCACGTCCAGGATGGCGGTGTCAGCCCACTCGACGAACCACGGCGGCTGTGCGGTGACCATCAGGACGAGGATCCCTGTAGTCACGGTGGCGGCGGTCGTCGCCCACCCGAGCAGCAGCCGGGGAACCTCCGCCTCGACCGCGGCTGTCGAACTGCGTCCGAGCGGTGTCTGGACAAGGAGCACGGAAGTGGACGGCGGCGGAACCGGCCACGCCCGAAAGATCCGCCACGCTTGCCCGCCGACGAACGCCAGCAACATTCCCAAGATCATCGCAACCGCCCACAGCCAGGCGACGCCGGCGACGTAACCGTTGGTCCGGAAGTAGTTGGCGGTGGCGCCGATCACCACGTACACCGCGATGCCTAGAGTCGTGATCGCGGTCAGCAGGTAGTAGACGCGGGGGCGTACGGCCGCCCGCATCGCCGTCGCCGGCGCTTCGCCGGTGAGCACGTGGCGGGCGCTGGCCCGGCCGGCGACGTCGAGCCTGCGATCGAACCCGGGCGCCCTGCCCTGCCGCGAGCGCACGAGATCGCGCACCAGTGTGGCCAGGGAGAACAGCAGGCCGGCTCCCATGATCGCAGGAACGAAGACGTGGCGGCCGCGATCGCTGACATCGAAAGGGTCGTTGTGCCAGGTCATCGCGGCTCACCGGCCAGCTGGTCGACTTCGGCCGGCCCGCTTCGGACAGGCGCGCCGGACGGCTGGTCGTGGATGATGACCTGGCCGTTGTCGCCGTCGACGGTGACCGTCCGGCCGTCGAGGTGCGTCGCTGCACCGGGGACGTTGAGTACGGCCGGCAGGCCGAGCTCGCGAGCTACGACGGCGGCGTGCGAGAGCGGCCCGCCGCGTTCGACGACGATGGCACCGGCCTGCGAGAACACTGGGGTCCAAGCGGAGTCGGTCGCCGACGTGACGAGCACATCGCCGGGATTCAACGAATCCACCACCGGTTCGGTCAGCGCGCGAGCACGTCCCGTGTATCGGCCGCCACTGGCCGCCCAGCCGTGCATGATGCGGCCGGACAACGCCGGCGGGATCGTCTCGGGAGGGACGCCGACGAAACGCTGCGGCAACTCGCCGGCCAGCTCATGCCGCTCTCGCCACCGTTTGCGCAGCGTAAGCGCCCCGCCGGCGGGCCGGCGGCCGGCCATGGCGGCACGAAGCTCGGCGTCGCACAGCAGGTCGACATCAGCTGCCCCCTCGAGGTAGCCGCGCGCGCACAGCCTGCGTCCGAGCTCGAGATGCACCGAGCGCACCAGCCCGCCGAGCAGCAACACCGCCGCCTTGACCTTCTCGCGCCGCGCCAGCCCCGTGGTGGCGTCGTTCACCGCCGCCCGCAGGCCGCGCAGCTGAACATCGATGATCTGCCCGGTCAGCGCCCGGTTGCGTCGCCACCGCGGATGGCGGCGGAGGCGGTTTTCGATTTCGTGTTGCCCGTGTTGCCGGTCGATCGGCCGGTCCGGCCAGGCACGTGCTCCGGGGCGTGGCACGGGCTGACCGGTCTCTGACCAAGTCGGTCCGGCGAAGACCGATCGCGATGCCCGCGGCGACGCCGTTGCCACGGCGCCGGCTCCGGCGGTCAGCCGCTGTGCGTCGGACGCGGCCCGGGATGCGTCGGCATACCGGCCGAGTAGGCGCTCCAGTCGCCGGTACGACGCGGCGGCGGCTGCGGCAACGGCCAGCTCGGACGTCATGGCGCGGGCCGCCAGATCGATCAGCCGGGCACGATACGCGACAAGGGCGGCGTCGTCGAGATCAGCCGGCGATGGGCATTCCGCGTCGGTCAGCTCGTTGACTGCGACCAACACGGTCTCTGCCTCGACGACCGCCCGTTGGCGGGCTGCGAAGACACGGAGATCGCGCCGGACGGCCAAGCGCCGGCGCCGTGCGGTTGGCACGGCGTCCGCCGGTGTGCCGAAATACTCGCGCTCGAGGTCGTGCTCGGAGACGTCGGGCAGCCGCGATGCCGCTTGCTTGAACATGTCGAGATCCAGCGCCGCCCGGCCACGGACCCGGCGGACGATCGCACTGCCACCGGTTCGCTCCGGTGGATTGACGCCGAGGTCGTCGAAGGCACGGCGGAACGCCTCCTCGACGAGAAACGCGTTGAGGTCCCAGATCAGCGGCGGCAGCACCCCCGGAAGCATCTCGTCGACCCCGCCGGACATCAGTTCGGCATCGTCGACGGGGGAGTCACAACCGTCGCCGGAACGGTCGGTGGTGATCGGACGGCTCTGGACGAGCCACGTCCGCTCACCGTCCCACGCCCACTCGATGTCCTGCGGACCGCCGAGCAGCCGCTCGACCCGGCGTCCCAGCAGGACCAGCCCACCCAGCAAATCGGTCGAGTGCTCGGACGTTGCCGCCGGATCGCGAGGAGGTAGCCAGACCTGCGGTGTCCGCTCACCAGACACCAACGTGTCGGCAAGTCCGGTCACGGCCTCAATGCGCATTCGTTCGGCACCGCCGGCGGGATCGACCGTGAACGTCACGCCGGCCAGCTGCGCCGGGACCATCCGCATCAGGACAACTGACATGGCGGCAGTGTCGTCCGCTATGCCCCAGAGGGTGCGGTACGCGCAGGGCGCCGGGTGCCATAGCGAAGCCCAGGTGAGTCGCACGGCGCGGAGGACGGCGTCCGCGTCACGGCTGTCGACATCGAGCTCGGAGTGGTACTGGCCCGCGAACGACAGACCGGCCATGTCCTCGGCGTTCGCCGACGATCGCACCGCGATGGTCGCACCGTGGCCCACGTCGCGGGCAGCGGCGAAGATCTCGTCGCTGAGCCGGTCGTCGAGCGGCGCACTCAGGAACGCCACGTTCACGATCTCGGCGGCGACCGGTTCACGGCGTGCCAGGTCGACGATCTCGCGGATTCCCGCGTTTTCGGCGAAGTGCCGGTACGCCGCGGCGGTCACGACCGCCGTCGGCGGCACCTCGAGCCCGCCGGCCAGCATTCGGTTGAGCCAACCGCCTTTGCCACCCAGTTCGGCTGCGCAGTCCGGATCCGCAGGGAGCTTGACGACTGCGTGCGCCGGCCGGGTGGCCGTCCTCATTGCCGGTCCTTGACGACGGTCGCGTCCCGGCTCAGGCCCGCTCGGTACGCCGCGACACAACGGTCCGCGATGAACTCGAACGGCTCGCCGGTGGTCGCCGACCGCTCCTCGAGCCATCGGTACAGGTCATCACGGAGCGGAACGACCGGGCGCCGGCCGCGGAGAGTGAGAAGGATGATCAGCTGAACTATGAGTGCGAGTCCGAGCACCAGAACCAGGTCCCAGGTGGCCGCGACGAGGGCGTCCACGGTGGCGATCGCCATGAGCAGCGTCGACATCCAGAGCAGGATTCTGTTCCGCTGCGTTGCGAAGATCGTGAGGGATTTCATCATGCGCCCTGCACGTCCGTGCGGCCGTGATGCCCGATCGCCTCGGCTCTCGACGCGCGCTATATCACCTCCGCCTCTCAGCTTGCGCCGCAAGATCACGGTTGGTCAGGGCCGATGGTCACTGTACGGAGGGACCCGGGTCACGTTGTTCGGAGTCGTCGGCTGCGGTACTACCTGTCTGCGACCGGTGCGGCGATGGAGAAGCCGCGCCCGGTGACGCTCGTCGGCCGGATCCGGACGTACCATTGCTTCGGGTGGCCCGTCCAGGCGCGCAGCGGCAGCGCCTCGGCCCGGTAAATGTCCTGGAAGTCCTCCAGCCGTTCTGCTTCACCTCGGACGACGACGCTCCACGCCTGATTGCTGGCCAGGTAGTGGCCGTCCGCTTCCAGAACGACCCGGTGCGCGATCGTGATCGCCGCGAGCTTGGTTCCCTCGCCGGTCTTGAACACGATCGTCCGGCCGTCCAGGACGAAGTTGATCGGAAAGATCTCGAGATCATCGCCGACGACGACGCCCAGGCGCGCAATGTCGGCTGTCGCGAAAAGTTCCCAGCACGTGTCCTCGTCCAGGATCTCCATGCCGGTGCGTGGGTCGGTGCTCATGGTCTCTCACTCCCCGGTGACTACTGGCGTGGTTGCGATCTCCTCGGCTCCGGCGACATGCTGGTTGCGAACGCTGTCCGATAAGACATGTCGTGCGTTGATCTCATGTTATGACGCGAGCATTGCCGTGCGGACACACGGCGTTGTAGAGCCGTAGGTCCTGGCCAGGCTCAACCTTTGTCCCTGGCCGTATTGCGGCACCTGGATTGAGCTTGAGCGGTAATGCGGGGTGATACACCTTCGCGCCTCGAACCATGGAGGGTAGCGACATGAAGGCTCTCGTATACCACGGCCCGGGCCGGCGTTCCTGGGAGGACGTGCCCGATCCCGATATCAAGGATCCGGAGGATGCGATCGTCCGCGTGGATGCCGTGACTATCTGCGGAACCGACTTGCACATCCTGGGCGGCGATGTCCCGACCGTCGATGGCGGCCGGATTCTCGGCCACGAAGCCGTCGGCACGGTCGAGAAGGTGGGGGCCGGCGTCCGCAATGTCTCCACCGGTGATCGCGTGCTGCTGTCCTGCATCACTGCGTGCGGGCGCTGCCGCTACTGCCGCGAAGCCAGGTACGGCCAGTGCCTCGGCGGCGGCGGTTGGATTCTCGGCCACCGCATCGACGGCACGCAGGCTGAGCGGGTGCGCGTCCCGTTCGCGGACACATCGACACACCGGCTGCCCGATGAGGTGAGCGACGAGGCCGCGCTGATGCTAGCCGACATTCTGCCCACGTCCTACGAGGTCGGCGTGCTGGCGGGCCAGGTGCGACCGGGCGACACGGTCGTCATCGTCGGGGCGGGCCCGATCGGGCTGGCCGCGGTTATGACGGCGCGGTTGCAGAGCCCGAGCAACATCGTCGTGATCGATCCGGCACCTGCCCGCCGGGACGCCGCCGGATCTCTCGGAGCGAACGTGCTGCTGGACGTCGATGCGGACGCCGGAAAGGTCCTTGCGGACCTTACCGATGGGCTCGGCGCCGACGTGGCGATCGAGGCCGTCGGCACACCGGGCACGTTCGAACAGTGTGTCGAACTCGTCAGAGCGGGCGGTCACGTCGCCAACGTCGGCGTCCACGGAGCTCCGGCGACCTTGCACCTCGAGACCGCGTGGATCCGTGACCTGACGATCACGACCGGACTTGTCGACACGTACTCAACGCCCACCTTGCTGCGGATGATCGCCGCGGGCCAGCTCGACGTCTCCGGCTTGGTGACGCACCGGTTCGGGCTCGAGGAGATGCAAGACGCGTACGACGTCTTCTCCCGCCCCGCCGAGACCGGCGCCCTCAAGGTCGTGCTGTACGGCGCCGACCGGGCGTGAGGGCGAGCCGACAGTATGGCGGCACCGCCATGCTGTCGGCGCCGAGCCGTAGCTTGGTGAGATGGCGAACGGGTCGTCGCCGAGGCCGCGTCGTCCACCTGTGCGTGCGTTAGTGACGGGCGGCGCCGCTGGAATCGGGCGCGCCGTCGCCGAGCGGCTCGCGGCCGACGGTGCGGCGGTGATGATCGTGGACGTGAACGCCGCGGCAGGTCAGCGGACGGCAGAGCAGCTCGGGGCGCTATTCGTAGCTGCGGATCTGTCGAGGCTCAGCGGTGTGCGGCAGATGATGGCGGCTGCCGGGAGCGAGCTCGGTGGTCTGAACATGTTGGTGAACAACGCCGGAGGACTGGTGGCGCCGGCCTACCCTGTCACCAGTGCCGACCGCTGGCTTCGCATGTTGGACCTGAACCTCCGCGGGGTCATGCTCGCCACCCAACAGGCGATCGAAATGATGGGACCAGGTGGAGCGATCGTCAACGTCGCCTCCACCGCAGGGCTCGGCCACGGTCCACACCGCGCACCGGAGTATGCGGTTGCCAAGGCGGGGGTGATCCGGTTGACCGCGTGCCTGGCACCGCTGCGAGAGAGTCATGGGATTCGAGTCAATTGCGTCTGCCCAGGCCTGACCGATACACCTGCGTGGCGACGGGACCTGGCTGCTATGACGCCAGCCCAACGAGCCGGGGCTCCGCCGGCCATGCCCGCTGCGCAGGTGGCTGACGCTGTAATGGTGATGCTCACAGACGAGAACCTCGCCGGCCGGGTCTTGGTGTGCCAGCACGATCAGCCGTTCAGGCTGCTACCAGTGCTCAGCGTGCCGGCTTACCTGCTGGAGTTGCCTGCCGAATTCACGCGGCGTTCGATGTAGCGGACACCGGCGTCGCTGGAGCGGTCGAGGCTCCGACCGTAGAGCGGTTCCCGTTCGGGGCAGGTTCCTGAAGCGGGACGGTGAGGTCGATGACGCCGTCGACGATCTGGGATGTCGCGGACGCCGCCATGCTCCGGGCGAGCCGGAGCATGCGCTCGTTGCTGGCCAGCACACTAGCTGTCAGCTCGGTGATCTGCTGTTTTCGTGCGGTGCGCGCGAGGTACTCCACCAACTGTCGCCCGATACCGCGGCCCTGAAACGCGTCGCCCACCAGAATCGCGAGCTCAGCCCGGCTCTCATCGTCCTTGTCCCGCTCGAAGGAGGCGACGCCGACGAGCTTGCCGCCGATCTCAGCACCCACGGCGGCGTGCTGCCGCGATGCAGGCCGGGTGAGCCGTTCGATCTCGGCACGAAGGTGGGAGTGGCTCGGCACGGTGAAGAACCGCTGGTGAAGGCTCTCGTTCGAGGTATCGAGGAGAAGTTCGGCCACGCTCCGCGCATCGTTTCGGCCGAGCAGCCGGAGGGTCACGCCTGGGTCCGGTGCGCTGAGCGAGTGGCCATCAGCGGTCATGACAACAGTGCACCGCGCCTCGCCATCTGTGGGCAGGGCCTAACGTCCTCGGTTGCGACGGGCGGACGGGCACGAGGTCAAGGCCGGCGGGAAACGGGCCGAAGGTCCTTGCCGGACCGGTCGGCGGACCCTGTTCCGCGCACCTCGGCCGACCCGACCATGGCGGTGGTATGTGAAACCTGCCGGGAATGGAAGGAGTTGAGCGCGGTGAAGGCGCTCGTTGTTTACGAGTCGATGTACGGCAATACGCGTGACGTCGCCGAAGCGATCGGGGCCGGCCTGTCGTCGCGGGTCACCGTCGAGGTTGTCGAAGTGAGCTCCGCGCCGGAGGTTGTCGGTGACGAGGTGGAGTTGGTCGTAGTCGGGGGCCCGACGCATGCGTTCGGCATGTCGCGCTCCAGCACGCGTGCGGACGCGGCGCAGGAGGCGCCCGTGGTGTCTGCCGGGCAGGGTATCCGCGAGTGGGTCGAGAACGTCCGGTTGCCCGCTGCCGTCCGCGCGGCGACGTTCGACACCAAGGTCATAAAGCCTCGTTTCCCGGGTTCTGCCGCGGCGGCCGCAGCCAAGCGGCTGCGCCGCAAGAGTGTCCGGCTCATCGCGCAGCCGATGACGTTCTACGTCACCGGCAAGCAGGGGCCGGTGGCCACCGGAGAGCTGGGACGAGCGCGCCGGTGGGGTGAAATGCTCGCACCGGAGACGCGTCGCGTCGCCGCGTAGCAGGATGGGCACGCAACCGAATGGGGCGGGCGCACGATCTCCTGACGCGCCGCCCCACTCTCCGGTGGGTCAGTCCGCTTGCTTGACCGGGATGCGCTTCGCGCTCTCGGCCGGTTCCTTGAGGCCGACCGACACCTCGAGGATTCCCTTCTCGTAGACGGCGGTCACGTCGTCCTCATCGGCGCCCGCCGGAAGGGTGAGCGAGCGGGTGAACGCGCCGTACCGGAACTCGGTGCGGCTGCCTTCGTGTTCTTCCTCCTTGCGCTCACCGTGGATGGTGAGCACGCCGTTCTTGACACTGATCTCGACGTCGGACTCGGGGTCGATGCCGGGCAGTTCGGCCCGCAGCACGTACTGGCCGTCGCGGGTGAACTCCTCGCAACGGATCATCTGCGCGGTGCGGAACGGGGCGAACGGCGCCTCGAGCAGATCGACGAGCTCGGGCAGCAGGCCACGCTGGCCCGAGCGGACGAGCGTTGTCATCGCGGTCTCCTTTCTAGTAGATCGTTCAGTTGACCGATTCCACGTTCTGTCGGCCAGGTGGCCGGCGCGTCGGTCGGATGCACGTACGGGCCGGCGGTGCCTGCCGAGCGGGGCTCTGGAATGTTCATCGCGGCGCTGTCGCCGTCGTGTGCGAGCACGCGGTGGTAGAGACGCACGTGGTCGTGTGCCATCCGCTCGAGCGAGAACTCTCGCTCGACACGACGCCGGCATGCGGCACGATCCAGTTCTTGGACCTTGTCGACGGAGGCTGCGAGCACGCCGTCGTCAGCACCGAGATAGCCGGTCTGGCCGTGGTCGACGATCTCCGGCGCCGCGCCGTTGGGAAACGCGAGCACTGGTGTGCCGGAGGCTTGCGCCTCGGCCATCACGAGCCCGAACGGCTCGCGCCACTGGATCGGGTTCAGCAGCGCGTGGGCGCTGCGGAACATCTCGAGACGGCGTTCAAGCGGTTGCTCGACGGGGAGTTCGTCGCCGGGATCGAGTAGTGGCCTGACCTGCTCTTCGAAGTAGATCTTCTCGGCCGGTTCCCGGACCTTCGTCGCCATCACGAGCGGCCAGCCGGCCTCCTTGGCGATACGGACGGCGTTGTGCACGCCCTTGGTGGGTGACATCCGGCCGACGAACAGAAGGTAGCCACCGTCGCCCGGACCGGGTCGGTAGACCTCCAGATCGATGCCGTGGTGGATCACAGCCGAGATCGGAACGCCGCGCGCGGACGCGGCATGGGAGTGCGAGATCGCCACGACCGACGCGTGCTCGGCGATCCGCGCGTAGATCCGGCGGGTCTGGTCGGTGAAGGGCCCGTGGTTCGTCGCCACCACTGGTGGTTGACCCGGTGGACGGCGCCCGGCCATAAGTGGGCCGAGTGTGGTGTGGTCGTGGATCACATCCATATCGGACAGCGCCTCGTAGGCGGCCAAAACGTGATCGGTCTCGGCCATGGTGTCGCCCATGAGATCGACGGCGGTCGGAAAGAGATGATCACGTGATACGGGACACGTGGACTCGCCGACGGTGAAAAGCCGGACATGGTGGCCGATAGCCTGAAGGCCCCGGGCAAGGTTGTCGATGACGGCTTCAGTGCCACCGTAGGCAGGTGGCGGAACGGGTACCCACGGTGGGGCGATAATGCCGATTTGCACTGGTACGATTCTCTTTTCGGCGTTGCGGTGTATTCTGGGCGCCTTGAGTACACCACGACACCGGTTCGAGCGAGTAGGGTCCAACGTCCCACGGAGTGAGGTCAGAAGTACCGAGATGACTGTGATCGCTTCCGTTTGGTGCGCTGATATTGAGGTGACCAAGGACCCTTCCGGGATAGCGTGCTGGCTCTGAGACTTGTCCGTATGAACCCACTTGTCGCAGATGAGAGTTCGCAGCTCTCGGCGAACCTCGACCGCTGGGTGTCGCAAGGCTTCATCAGCCGCGAGCAGGCCGACCGGATTCTTGCCGCCGAGCAGGCGACGCCCGGTCGTGGCGGTCCATCCCTGCTGACCGAGGCGCTCGGCTACGTGGGCGGGGTCCTCATCCTCGTGGCGGCCATCTGGATCGGCGCCGAGCTCTGGGAGGAGATGGCGGTGGCCGGCCGGCTCGGGATCCTCGCGGGAGCCGCGATCGTCCTCGTCGTCGGCGGCCGTGCCGTGCCCGCTCGACCGGGAACGGCGAATGGGCGGCTGCGGGCCATGCTGTGGCTGCTCTCGACCGCGTCCTTCGCCGGTCTACTGGTGCAGATCGGCGAAGATCTCTTCGACTGGCGGCGGGACGAGGACGTCGTGCTACTCGCGGCCGGCGGCACCACGATCTACGCCGCGGCGTTGTGGTCTCGGTGGCGCAGTCCCTTGCAGCACGCGGCGACGTTCATCGCGTTGCTCATCACGGCTGCGGTGCTCCCGTCCTATCTCGACGGCAGCGAGCAGCTTCACGGCGTCGCAGTGTGGATCGTCGGCGTCGGATGGCTGGCGGCCGCCCAGCTCGGCCGGCTCCATCCGCGGTGGACGGCACACGCCCTCGGAACGGCGGCCGTTCTGTTCGGCGCTCAGTCCACGACGGGCGCAGAGTGGGGCTATCCGCTGGCCCTCGTGAGCCTGGCCGCCTTGGTGGGGGCAGCCGTGGTTGTCGGTGACCTGGTGATGCTGGGCGTTTCCGCGGCAGGTGCGGCGGTCATCGTCCCCTCGGCGATGTCCCACTACTTCCCGAGCGGCGTGACGGGCCCGCTCGCCGTGCTGATCGTCGGCGTCCTGCTTGTACTGGCCGCGATCGGCACTACGAAACGCCGGGCAAAACCTTGACGCTTCGACCGGCGGTCCGGTTCATGCCGGGGTAGCCGGATCCGCGTGGTATAGGTCGCCGGACTCTGTGCCATAGGCCGTTCGACTCTTCGGGTGGCGGTTCCGGTAGTCATATCGTCGAGGTGAGGCTCGAGGAGGTTCCCATGCGTACGCTCGTCCGAGATCTGATGACCGCCGATGTGGCGGCCGTCCAACCCGATACACCCGCCCGCACCGTTGCCGAGCTACTGGCTAACCGGCAGATCAGCGCCATGCCGGTGGTGGACCACGACTGCCATGTTGTCGGTGTGGTTTCGGAGGTCGATGTGCTGCACCACCTCCACACCGACCAGACGGCGGGCACGATGATGTCCAGCCCGGCGATCACCGTGCTGGCCGATCAGAGCGCGGACGTCGCCGCGCACCTTATGGAGCAGCACGGCGTCAAGCGATTGCCCGTGGTCGACGACATGGGCCGGCTCGCCGGAATCGTGAGCAGGAGTGACCTGATCCGCGCATATGCACGTGGCAGGCTTCCGAGCGTGAACACGGCAGGGTGACGGCGCGTCGCTCACCGTATCGTCGGCGGACGCGGCTGGTGCACGACCTCGAGCGCTCTTGCCCCAGTTCCGCCGATCTTCGTGGCACCGTCGGCAAGGTCGATCGTCAGCTGCCACCGCCCGATCTCCAGACCACCGACGTGGAGGGGCAGGTAACGGGCGGGGACCTCGGGCGCGCACCAGAGCCGGCCGGACGGTACCGCTGGATCGAGCCGCAGCATGCTGCGCATGAGCAGTAACGGAGCGGCCGACGCCCACGCTTGCGGGGAGCAGGCGGTTGGGTACGGGATGGGTGCACCGTAGTCGGCGCGGGCGAAACCGCAGAACACCTCGGGAAGCCGGTAGCCGAAGGATTCGGCGGCGGCGAACTGCGCTTCGACGACCCGTTGTGCATGGGCTACGAAGCCGTAACGCATCAAGCCCGCGACGCACAGCGCGTTGTCGTGCGGCCAGACCGACCCGTTGTGGTAGCTCATCGGGTTGTACGCCGCCATAGACGAGGCGAGGGTACGGATGCCCCAGCCGCTGAACATCTCGTCGGAGAGCAGGTGATCGGCGACCGACTCGGCCTTGTCCTCATCGACGATGCCGGTCCACAGACAGTGGCCCATGTTGGAGGCCAGGGCGTCGATCGGTCGCTTGTCACCGTCGAGTCCCAACGCGTACCACCCGCGGTCGGCAAGCCAGAAGGCCTCGTTGAAGGCCTCCTTCAGCCGGCGCGCCTTGTCCGACCAATGCCGGGCGGTGGCGTCGTCCCCTTCCTCGGTGGCGAAGTGGGACCGTGCGACGTATGCCGCGTAGGCGTAGCCCTGAACCTCGGCGAGCGCTATCGGCGGGTGCGGGATTCGTCCGTCGGCGAACGTGATGCCGTCCCACGAGTCCTTCCACCCCTGATTGACGAGCCCCTGGCCGGTACTGCGGGAGTACTCGACGAAGCCGTCGCCGTCGTCGTCGCCGAACTTCTCGATCCACTCCAACGCTCGATCGGCGTGGGGGAGTAGGGCGCGTACTGCGGCGTCGTCGGCCCCCCAGCGGCGCAGCTCGCCGAGCAGCATCACGAACAGCGGGGTCGCATCGGCCGTCCCGTAGTACACGTTGCGCCCGCCCAGCGCGAACGTGGCTTCCGGGCCGAAGCGGGTCTCGTGCAGGATCTTGCCCGGCTCCTCCTCGGTCGCCGGGTCGACGGCCTGTCCCTGGTGAGCGGCCAGGGTCTGGAGTGTGCCGACCGCCAGTTCGGTATCCAGCGGCAGGAGCATCCAGGACGTCAAGAGCGAGTCCCGGCCGAACAGGGCCATGAACCAGGGGGCGCCTGCTGCGACGACCGGTCGTTCGGGGTGTTCGGGGTCGAAGATCCGCAGGGCGCCGAGATCCTCGACACTGCGCTGGAGGACCTCGGCGAGAGTTCGGTCACCGGTGCTGACCTGCGGGCTCTGCCGCCGCCACTCACGGAGCTTGCGGGCCGGCATGGCGTGCTCGACCGGCCGGCCGCGGGGGTGCCGCAGCGAGATCGCGATGTCGTCGACGCTCGGCACCGCCTCCACGCTGACCGTCCACTCGGCATGCGCCGGAAGGTGAAGCTGCCAGCGAAGGATGCTATCGGTGATCTCCGGATTCGCGTCCGCACGGATGGTCATCCCCAACCGATGGTGTCGCCGGCGGCGGGTGATTTGCATGGCCGAATCGCTCACGGCGCGATGGACACCTTCCGGAGCGCTCACCCGTTCCTCCTTGACTTCGAAGAGATCAGCGAAGTCGGCGTCGATGGTGAGCGTCAGCACGCACGTGGTCTCCCGCGCGGTGACGTTGCGCAGTGTGATGTCCTCCCGCATTCCGTCACCGACATACCGTCGCCGCACGATCAGCAGGTCGCTGGTAGCCGGCCCGGCGGGGCCGACGACGTGGCCGAGGAACGTTCCGGCGAAGGGTTCGTCCGTGCGCATCGTGAGCGGCTCCGGCATGGCGCCGTTGATCGCAAGCTCCCAGCGAGAGATGACGCGGGTGTCGCGGACGAACAGGCCGTGCGGACGGCCCGCGACGATGTCGCCGTCGCCCGCGCTGAGGCAGAACGTCGATCCTTCGACGAGCGTCACGGTTCCTGCGCCGTGCCGGGCGGGCGCGGTGTCCGGCGCCCACGGTTGGGCCATCACGTCACCTCTTCGCACTCCGAGAAGTACACAATATGGCAAACCGGCTCGTTCAGCGCGGCTAGCGTTCGTCGGAAACGGAGAAGAAGCGGCCGAGGACGAAGCGCCAGCGACCGGCACACGACGGGCAGCGGAATATCGGCACGTCGGTTCCCAGCACGGCCTGAAGGCCCAGGTGGCCACATCCCGGGCAGCGGTTCGGCGGCTGGAAGACGGCGGCGAAATCCAGGTGGGCGGTGTAGGTCGCCATGCCACCAGTACACCGCAGGCGGCAGGCGGCGTGCCAGGGGCGAAAGTCCCGCCGTCGCACCCGCTTTCCGTCCCGGCCTATAGCCGCAGTGCCGAGGCCTCTTCCCAGAGTTCGTCCCGCACCCGCGGGTGCGCGGCTTGGTCGATCAGCTGGGCGACCTGATCGTGCTCGGGCCGGCCGAAGAGCTCAGCGGTGCCCTGTTCGGTGACGACGGCCATCGGTTGGAACGACGTGACCGGCTCCTCGACCATCGGGACGATCGTCGAGCACTGCGCCCGTGGATGCCAGGACCGAAGTGCGATGATCGCCTGGCCGGCTCGGGAGTGCATCGCGCCGACCATGAAGTCGGGCTGCCCACCGAAGCCCGAGTAGATGCATCCTCTGATCCGCGACGCGTTGACCTGCCCGTAGAGATCCACCTGTAGCGCCGAGTTGACGCTCACCATCAGATCGTTGGCGCGGATGTTGGACGGATCGTTCGTCGTCTCGGTGCGCAGCATGCGCAACCGCGGATTCTGGTCGGCCCATTGGTAGAGATCGTCGGTGCCGAACAGGAAGGAAGCCGTGATGGGCACGGTTACGTCGAGCGATCCAGCCCGTTCCAACGCCAGGACACCGTCGCTGATCATCTCGCTCCAGATCCGCAGGCCGCGCCGCCCGGTGAGCCCGTGCAGGGCCGCATCCGGGATGGCACCGATGCCGAGTTGCAGGGTGGAGCCGTCCGTGATGCGTGCCGCAACCTGGTCGCCGATCTGCCGTGAGGTCTCGTCCGGCGGCGAGGTGGGCGGCGATGGCAGTGGAGCGGCCACATCGATGGCGTAGTCGATCAAGTCGGTCGCGATCAGTGCATCGCCATAGGTGTGCGGAACGTGCGGATTGGTCTCGGCGATGACGATGCCGCCGCGCCGGCGAACTGCTTCGAGAGCGGCGGGCAGCACGTTGACCTCAATCCCGAGCGACACCATTGCGTTGCGCGGTGTGGAGGTCGAGACAACGACGATATCGGGCGGCAGCGTGGACTGGAACAGCAGCGGCAACAGGGACAGGCGTGCCGGGATGTAGTTCAGCCGTGGGCTGCGCCGCATCGCCGGCCCGACGAACGACGTCTCGTAGGTGACTCCGTCCCGGTCGGGGATGCCGGGCTGCGCGTAGAGCATGTTCAGCCGGTATGACTCGAGCGCCTTGTCGATGATCCCGAGAGTGTGGAACGGAATGGCGAAATTGCCGGAACTTACGACCCGCGCTCCCGGCGGCACCGCGGCCAGGATGGTGCTCAGTTCTGCCTCTGTCCGATACCTCATGCTGCAGCGTACTTTGCCAGACTCAGCCGAAGCGGCGCGACGGCGTCCACGTCAATCGGCCTCGCGAACCCGGGCAACGCCGGCGACGGTGCGAGCCAGTACGGCTGCGACCCGTGCATCGTCCCGCGAGCCGGATCCCGTGAGCCGGGCCTCCCCATCCACCACCTCGACGTCCCAGCCCTTGATGCCGGCATCGGAGAACAACTGGCGTATCTCGTCTTCGATCCAGTCGTCGCGGGTGGCGATCGCTCTGATGAGGTCACGGCGGCTGACGATGCCGACGACGCGCATGCCGTGCGTGACCGGGACGCTCTTGACACCCGTATCCAGCATCAGCCGGGCGATGTCGGCGGCATCGGTGTTCTCGTTGACCGTGATGACGCCCAGCGTCATGACGTCGGCCACGGTAGCCGGCCGCTCCTTGTCGTCGGCGAGCGGGCGCGCGTGGCCGCGTGGATCGTGGGCGATCTCTCCGCGCAGCAGGTCGGCCTCGCTGACGATCCCCACCAGGCGTTGCTGATCGTCGACAACAGGAAGCGACGTGATGTCGTTCTTGTCCAGCAGCCGGGCTGCCTCTTTGATCGGGAGGTCCGACTCGACGGTGACGACCGGGCTGGTCATGATTTCGCGGGCCAACATGGATGCTCCTAGGGCTCGTACGATCTCTTCATCCCAAGCGTTCCACCGGTTGCTACGTCGCCGGAAGAGCCGAACCGTCGTGATCCGCGGGACCTTGGTCCCTGCGGTGCTACGCCGAGCCCAGAGGCACCAGCATCACCGGTACCAAGGAGTCGGCGATCGTGCGCCGCACGGTCTGGGCCCGGCCGGACGCCAGGCGCTGCGACCACCCGAGAGTGATCAGGTCTGCGTGCTCTTCGGTGGCGACGTCGACGACCTGCTCGTCCGGAGCGCCGCTGCGAAGGGTCAGCCGTGCTCCTGGAGCCGAGCAGTACCGTGCCATGAACTCCTCTTCCCACTCGCGCCGAGCGTGCGCGGCCTGATCCCAGAACCGTGGGGCCGTGGCCGCGTTGAACACATGCAGCACAACCAGATCGAGCCCGGCCCGGGCGAACAGATCCATGACTCCGGCGACGGCGCCGGTCGATTCGGGAGTGCCGTCGAGCGGAACCAGTGCTCGGGAAAGCGTCAGTGGCAAGCCGGTGTACGGCACGAGTATGACCGGTTTGCTCACCTGCGGGATGACGCCCGGCCAGATCGGCGGAGTCGGCACGTCCCGGGAAAGCACGGTGAGTACGACCTCAGGCGCCGCGGTTTCGTGCAGCACCCGTGCGATGGCCTGCTTGCGACTTTCGGGGACGCCGAGTTCGAGGTGCCGGACCTGCGCGTTGGTGAGCTTGGCCACCGCGGTGGCGAATCCGTCGACGCGGTGGTCCGCGTCGTGGTCGGTGACCGCGGCAAGGATCTCCTCCATCGCCGGATCCCTCCTATCCTTCGGGTTTCAGGCTGGTCTGCGCATCCACGTATTGAGCCCGCTGCCCGGCGAGACCTATCCACAGCGGCGCGTCGGTCTCGACGTCGACCTCGTCCGGCGTGATGCACAGCCGGACCCGTCGGCCGAGGCAGCCGAACCGAAGCTCCAGCCCGCCCCAGGATGACGGCAGCCGCGGGTCGACGGTCAGCACACCGTCACGAACACGGACGCCGGCGAATCCGGACACGAGGGCCTGCCAGGTTCCGCCGAGCGTTGCCAGGTGGAGCCCGCTTGCCGTCATGCCGGTCGCGTCGTCGAGGTCGAGGGTCAGCGCCGTGCGCAGCGCGCCGAGCGCCTCGTCCGCCCGTCCGGCGCGGGCGAGCAGCGCGGCGCTGATGGCGGGGGAGAGCGACGAGCCGTGCGCGGTGCGCGGCGCGTAGTAGTCGAGGTTGGGCTCGAGCGAGCCGGGGGCGGTCTCCTCGGGCACGAGATGGTGCAGCATCAACACGTCCGGCTGTTTGATCAGCTGGGACCTGGCTACCCGATCGTGCCCGAGCAGCACGTCGATCGCCACCGGTGGCCGGGCGAACTCGGCCACCAGCAGCGACTCGAGGCGGTGATAGCCGGCGAACTGCTCGTAGCGGCCGGTGGCCGGGTCGTAGCCGTCGACGAGCCGGTCGGCCAGGTCACGCCACGATGCGATCTCGTCCGGGCTCACCGTGTCGCCGGCGACGTCGGCGGCACGGCGCAGGTTCCATCGCGCCATGACATTGGTGTAAGCGTTGTCGTCAACGTCCTCGTGGTACTCGTCCGGGCCGATGACGGCGTCGATGTGCGCGGCTCCACCGGCGTCGACGCGGCACCTGGAAGCCCAGTACCTGGCGGTCTCCACCAGCAGGGGCAGTGCCCGTCCGGCCAGGAACTCCCGATCGCCGGTCCATTCGGCGTAGTGGTCGGCCGCCCACGCGACGTCGGCCGTCACGTGCTCCTCGAGCCGGCCGGTGAGGATGGGGACCACCTGCCCACCCAGATAGCCGGACGTGGGGGTGACATCGTCCCCGGTGGCGGCGGACTCCCAGGGAAACCGGGCACCTCGGTGCCCAGTGGCGCGAGCGGCGCGCCGTGCGGCCGGCAACCGGTTGATCCGGTATTGGATCATGGCTCGGGCGGCGCGTGGATCCATGCCGACCATCGCCGGCAGGACGAACGCGTCGGCGTCCCAGAACACGTGGCCCGCGTAGCCGAGCCCGGAGATACCCCGTGCGCCGACGGCCGATTCCGCTCTGCCATCGGCGACGTTGCACCAGAGCTGGAACAGCGCGAAACGGGCGGCGCGCTGTGCTTCGGGGTCGTCCGGGATGCGCACATCGACGGCGTCCCACCGCCGCGCCCAGGCTCGGCGGTGGTCGGCGAGCAGCCGGTCGAAGCCGAGCTGCTCGGCCTGCTCGAGAACGCTGCGCACCGCATCGAGCCGGGGCGGTGAGTGGGTGTCGGCGGCGTACGCGGCCAGCCGCTCCACAGTGCGCACCGGACCGTCTCGGCCGTTGCGCTGTGAGGCGACGGCGGCAATGCCGGCACCTGTGTCGCTGCGAACCCTTGCCCAACGCTGGCCGTCAAGCCTTCCTTTGGTGATCGGTTTCCCGATCGCATGCCGCAGCGCCGGTCCGGGACGCAACCGCCCCGCGGCGGCCTCGGCGCGCATCGCCGCAACTCCAGGGGCGTCGGCACTGACCAGACGTAGTGACCGGAACGGATGCGGGTCCGTTGTCTCCTCGCGCATCAGGACGCCGGTGCGCATGTCGAGAACACGGACGTCGGCCGCAGGTTCGGGTTCGACGGCAAGGCCGGTCCACGCCGGCGCGGGCACAAGGTGCTGGGCCGGCCCCTCGCCGCGGTAGATGCCGGCCGCGAGGACGAGTCCGCCGTCGCTTGCTTCTTCCACCGACCCCTTCGTCGCGAAGCCCGCGGCTCCGAGGGTGAAAAGTGTCGCGGTGGTTCGGTCCCACGCCGGATCCGGTCCGACCGCGCGGATCGTCCACTCCGCGTCGTCGTCGATGGATGGCACCCGGCGGTGCCGCCGCCTGCGGATTTGCCCGTCCAGCAGGCTGAGCAACAGGGAGGAGTCGGTGGCATTCGATCCGGACGGGTCTCCGATGACGAGGACGAGTCCGGGCCCGACGCCGCGTTCGGCGAAGTGGTCCAGGATTCGGCGCAATGCGGACGCCCCGGTCGGCAAGCCTGGTCGGTCGAGTGGCGAAGGGCCGTCGGACGTGACGTCGTAGAGTTCCCCTGCTTCGGTCACGCTCAGCAGCAGCCGACCGGGACCCGGCGGTTGCGCTTGTAGCCTGGCGTCGAGGCCAGGCAGACCTGCCCGGCTGAGCACGGCGACATCCACCGTCGCCGCACAGAGCTCCTCGATCCGGCGGCGGACCGTGGCCACGACGTCGCCCCGTGCTTCGCTCATGGCCGTGTCCCAGTGGATGACCACAGCCTCGAACGTGCGGTCAATCGTGGCGTCTGCCGGGTTCACGGTCACCACCCAGGTCGTTGAGCCGTTGCTCTCACGTCAACTCTCGTCCTGTCGGTCGGCCGTGCACATGAGCCGGAAGTCCCGAGTCCCGGTACCGTCGGTCCTTTCCGATTGCGGACGTCAGCCGTCCGCGAACGTCTCTATGATGCGGCTCGGAGGCGAGACGTCATGGGTGAGTACACGATCAAACCACTCGGTCCCGACACCTGGGACGCTTTCGCGCAGCTCGCCGAGCGGCACAACGGCGTGTGGGGCGGCTGCTGGTGCAACTGGTTCCACCCCAGGTACCCCGAGAAGGCCAAGAGCGCGGAGGAGAGCCGCGGTCGCAAGGAGCGGCGGGTCAACGAGGGCCAGGCACACGCGGCACTTGTATTCGACGGCGACGACGCGGTGGCGTGGTGTCAGTACGGCACGCCCGAGGAGTTGCCGAACATCTACCACCGCAAGGAGTACGAGGCCGGCATGGTGCGGCCGCCCGACTACCGGATCACCTGCTTCTTCGTGGACAGGAGATACCGGCGAAACGGGATGTCAGCGGTCGCGCTTCAGGGTGCGCTGGATCTGATCGCACTGGCCGGCGGTGGGGTCGTGGAGGCCTACCCGCATGACACGCAGGGCAAGAAGGTCTCGGCGTCCTTTCTCTACAACGCCACCCGGAGCTTGTTCGAAGGCGCCGGCTTCGATTACGACCGTCCGAAGGGCAAGGGCAACTGCGTGATGGTCAAGACCGTCGCACCGAGCGCAGGAGCACGCCCGGCCCGGGCGCCCCGCGACGCGATCGTCGACGAAAAGTAACGCTTGGCCACTCGTTGAAGAGGCGCTAACGATGCCGAGGCGGCGTTTACATGATCATTCCGGTCATCGCGAGTCGCTGCCCTCGTCCGGCGACGCCACCGCGGCCCGTCCGGCCTCGAGCCGGGCGACCGGCACGCGGTAGGGCGAGCAGGACACGTAGGTGATACCGGCCCGGTCGAAGAAGTGGATGGACTCGGGATCACCACCGTGTTCGCCGCAGACTCCGATCGGGAGGTCCGGACGAGCCGCCCGACCCCGCTCGACGGTGGTCTCGACCAGTTCCCCCACGCCCGCGATGTCGAGGCTCTCGAACGGAGACGTGGCGAAGATGCCCTGCTCGAGGTAGGCGGGGAAGAAGGCTCCCTCGACGTCGTCCCGGGAGAATCCCCACGTGGTCTGGGTCAGGTCGTTCGTCCCCATGGAGAAGAACTCGGCGGACGGGGCGATCCGCCCCGCGGTGAGTGCGGCCCGGGGAAGCTCGATCATGGTGCCGATCTTCGCGTGGACCTTGACGCCGGTCTCGGCTGCGACGTTGGCGAGCACCTGCGCGATCTGCCCGCGAACAATGTCGAACTCCTCGACGGCTCCGATCAACGGGACCATGATCTCGGGCCGGGGGTCGCCACCTGCCCGGATCCGGGCGACGGCGGCCTCGGCGATGGCCCGGACCTGCATGTTGACAAGACCGGGGATGACCAGGCCGAGCCGCACCCCGCGCAGCCCGAGCATCGGGTTCTGCTCGTGCAGCCTGCGTACCGCGTTGAGCAACTGCATATCGCCCTCATTGGGCTCGCCCCGCTCGCCGGCGAGCGCGACCCGGACGGACAGCTCGGTGAGGTCGGGCAGGAACTCGTGCAGCGGCGGGTCGAGCAGCCGGACGGTCACCGGCAGCCCGTCCATCGCTTCGAAGATCGCGATGAAGTCGTCCCGTTGCATCGGCAGCAGCGCCGCGAGTGCCTTGTCCCGCTCGTCATCGGTGTCGGCCAGGATCAGCTGCTCGACGTAACTGCGGCGCTCGCCGAGGAACATGTGCTCGGTCCTGCACAGGCCGATACCCTCCGCGCCGAACTGCCTGGCCCGGGTGGCGTCGTCCGGAGTGTCGGCGTTGGCATGGACGCCGAGCCGCCGCCTGGCGTCGGCGTGGCCCATGAGCCGGTGCACTGCCTGAACCAGGTCGTCGGTCGGTTCGAGGTTTCCCTCGAAGTACTCCACGACCGGCGGGGAGACGACCGGCACCTCGCCGGCGTAGACCGTGCCGGACGTACCGTCGATGGAGATGACGTCGCCCTCGGCCACGGTCAGCCCGCCCGGTGTGGCGAACCGCCGGTGCTCGAGGTCGATCTCCAGATCCTCGGTGCCGACGACACAGGTCTTGCCCATGCCACGGGCGACGACGGCGGCGTGAGACGTCTTGCCGCCCCGGCTGGTGAGGATGCCTTCGGCCGCGATCATGCCGGCCAGGTCGTCCGGGTTCGTCTCCCGGCGCACCAGGATCACCTTCTCGCCGGCGGCGCCACGGACCGCTGCGGTGCGGGAGTCGAACACGACGCTGCCGACCGCCGCGCCGGGCGAGGCCGGAACGCCCGTCGCGATCGGCTCGGCGCCGGAGCCGCCGTCGAAGCGGGGAAACATGAGCTTGGCGAGCTGGGCGCCGCTGACCCGGCCAAGCGCCTCGTCAAGGTCGATCAGGCCCTCGTCGACGAGCGCGATGGCGAGGCGGAACGCCGCGGCCGCGGTGCGCTTGCCGACCCTGGTCTGCAGCATCCAGAGCTTGCCGCGCTCGATAGTGAACTCGATGTCACACAGGTCGCGGTAGTGGTTCTCCAGTGTTTCCATGTAGCCGAGCAGCTCATGGTAGGCGTTGCTGTTGATGTGCTCGAGATCTTGCAGGGGCACCGTGTTGCGGATGCCGGCGACGACATCCTCGCCCTGGGCGTGCTGGAGGTAGTCGCCGTAGACGCCTCGTTTTCCGGTGGCCGGGTCGCGGGTGAACGCGACGCCGGTGCCGGAGTCCGAGCCGAGGTTGCCGAACACCATCGCCATCACGTTCACCGCGGTGCCGAGGTCTTCGGGGATGTGCTCCTGGCGGCGGTAGACGTGGGCTCGCTCGGTGTTCCACGAGTCGAAGACCGCGAGGATCGCCAGCCGGAGCTGCTCTCGGGGATCCTGCGGGAAATCCCGGCCGGTCTCGGTTCGCACGATGCCCTTGAAGTCCTCGACGAGGCCACGCAGATCCGTGGTACCGAGATCGAGATCGTTGTCCGCCCCCTTGGCCCGTTTGGCTGCGTCGAGGGCGGCGTCGAACAGCGAGCCGTCGACGCCGAGCACGGTCTTGCCAAACATCTGGATGAGCCGGCGGTACGAGTCCCATGCATCGCGCTCGTCGCTGGTCTGAACGGCGAGGCCCTGGACCGATACATCGTTCAAGCCGATGTCCAGGACGGTGTCCATCATGCCCGGCATCGAGAACTTGGCACCGGAGCGAACCGAGACCAGCAGCGGGTTGCGGTCCGCACCCAACCGCCGGCCGCGGACGCTTTCGAGTCTCGCGAGGTGCTGGTCGACCTCCGCGCTGACCTCCGGCGGCTCATGGCCTTCGGCGAGGTAGTAGCGGCACGCCTCGGTGGTGATCGTGAAGCCAGGGGGCACCGGGAGGCCGAGGTTGGACATCTCGGCGAGGTTCGCACCCTTGCCACCGAGCAGATCCTTGAGATCCTTGTTGCCCTCGGCGAAGTCGTAGACGTATTTCTTCTCGGTTGCGGTCGACACGGCAAGCCTCCTATGGATACCTGCTTCGATTCCACCGCCGTGGCCTACCACGGCGACAGGGGCGAGCGACCGCACTGCGAGTGACGTAGGTCCCCCAACCCCTCGCGTGACCAGGTGGCGACGGGGGGCCCTTCGAAAGGCGGGTCTTTGGACTCTGCTGGACGTCTGTTGCCGGTCATAGCGTGAAAGAGGCAGAGCTACGCGAGGAGGAGCCATGTCGCGAAAGAACGCAGAGGTGTTCGACCACGTGATGCACACCGCCCATGCATGGCTGGCTGATATCGCCGAGGTCTTCGGCACCGACGATCAGCGGTTCGCCTACCGCCTGCTGCGTGCCTGGCTGCACACGATTCGGGACCGGATGACAGTTGACGAGGTGGTGCACTTCGGAGCCCAACTGCCGGAGTTGGTCCGGGGCGCGTATTACGACGGTTGGAATCCCGCGAAGGCCCCGGTGAAGTACGGGCAGGACGAGTTCGTTGCCCGGTTCGCCACCGAGGCGAGGATCCCGGAGTCGGACGTCCCGTGGACGGCCGCCCGCGTCTCGCTCGTCATGCAGGCGCACGTTTCGCCGGGTCAGCTCGAGCACGCGCTTGCCCAGCTGCCGCAATGGCTGCGCGAGATCGTTTACGGCGTTGACCTGGCGGCCACCCGGTAGGGCGACCGTAGCCCTTGCAGTAGTCGAGGTCGATGACGTACCGCTGCCCGGGACCGAGTTTGATGATCGCGTTGTCCGGACAGGTCGCGACTGCGGGTGTGGGGCAGTGCGGCCGTCCCGGGCCTTGAGTCCCTGACGTCGGGACCTTCGCCCCTTGGGAGCCGCATCGTCCGACGAGAGCCTGAAGGTCGTCCGCCGACCAGGAGGTTTCACCATGACGACCCGGCCGCACATCGGTCCAGCCCTCAATGGCAAGTCGGTCCACGGGCAGGCGTTACTGGACGAAATGCGTGGACTCTGGGATCCGACTGGAACGCTGCTCTCGGTAGTCGTCACCGTCCCTCCTGATCCGACCGCGCTGCGCGAGTTTCCCGCCCGGTTCGGTCGGCTGCTGGCCGCGACCCGGCCGGTCCGGGGCGTGAATGGCGTGCGCGGGGGAGAGCGCCGGCTCGAGGCGGCCAGGGATGCGGTACGTCGGGCCGTCAGCGCCGAACCCAGAGAGTGGTTCGGCCGGACGATGGTAATCGTGGCCTCGGCCGACGGTGGCGTGCTCGGACCGCGCCGGCTGCCGTGCGCGGTTCCCGACGTTGCGGTGTTCGGCCGTCGGCCTCACCTGCGTTCGGTGGTACGAGCCCACCAGGCGTGCCGGCCGTTCTCGGTCGTGGTGCTGGACCGGCGGCATGCGTGGCTGTTCGACATCAGCGGCGACACTGTCCATCCGGTGCGGCGGCTCGAGGGCGACGGAGTGCGCGCTCATGCCTACGCCGGCTGGTACGGGCTCGAAGAGCTGCGGACTCGTCGGCACAAGTCCGAACTGGAGCGGCGTCATTACCACGCCACGGCCGCTGCGCTCGAACGGCGCGGACCACCATCTGGGCGCCCACTCGTCGTCGGTGGGCACAAGGCCGGCGTCGCGGAGTTCCTCGCCGCGCTCGCCGCGCCACTACGTGGCAGGATCGCCGGTACGTTCACGATCGATCCGCACACGATGACACCCAATGAGGTGCGCGTGCGTAGTACCGCGGTCATGGCGGAGTGGGAGGCCGCGCGCCGGCGGCAGCTCGCGGCTGAGCTCGCCGCGTGGGAGGCGACCGGGCTGGCCGTACACGGAGTCGTTGGATCCGCCGAGGCCGTGAGCAGATCACTGGCCGACCTGCTCGTCGTTCGTGGAGACGAACTCATCCCGGGCTCGGTGTGCGACCAGTGCGGCATGCTGGGCATGATCACGCATCGCTGCCGGAACTGCGTGGCCCCGGTATATCCCGTACCTGACGTGATCGACGAGATGGTCGCACGGATGCTGGACAACCACGGGAGGCTGGATCTCGCCGGCGCCGCGCACGGCGTCAACGTGGCGGTCAGGCTGCATCACGATGCCTTGGCCAAATCCGCGGCACGACGGCTGTAGTTCGATCACGTTCGGCAGGCTTCACGTCGCTTTACCAGGAATGCATGCCTGGTGAAGCGACGTCAAAGCTAGTGATGCTGCTTCCTTTCTAACGGCGACTGCCGTGGGTAGAGCTTGGCGAGCACGTATTCGCGGCGCACCTTGTGGGTGACGGTCAGCTCGTCGCCGACGGCGAACTCGCCGGGCACGATGCGGAACCGCCGGATCGCTTCGGCGCGGGAGTATGCACCGTTGACCTCGTCGATCGCGGCCTGCACGGTGCCGAGCAGATCGGGATCGTCGCGAAGTTGCGCGATGGCGGCAGGGTGTCGGCTTGCCGTGATCCTGCTTCCAGAGCGCGAACGCCTCCTGGTCGAGCGAGACGAGCGCGGCAAGGTAGGGCTGGCGGTCACCGACCAGGACACTGGTCGATGAGCCAGTGCGCCCGCAGCCGGTCCTCGTACAACGCGGCCGCGATGTTCTTGCCGGCAGCGGTGACGATGAGATCCTTCTTGCGGCCGGCGATGGTGAGGTATCCGTCGTCGAGTCCTCCGAGGACGGCGGTGGCTCCGGAGTCACGGAGGATCCACTCAACCTGCTCCACGGAGGAGGTCTCGTAGATGGGCACCGTGACTGCGCCGGCGGTCAGGATCGCGAAGTCGCACAGCGTCCATTCGTAGCGTGTTGCCGACAGCACACCGATCCGGTCGCCCGGCGCGATGCCGGCGGCGATCAACCCGGCGGCGAGCGAGGTCACCTCGGCGGCGAACTCCCGCGACGTGACCGGGCGCCACTCATCATCGACATGGCGGGCGAAGATGCGTGGTCGGGCTGCCGCAGGGCGTGCCGCACCACGTCGTCAGTCGCGTTCGCGCCTGGGGACACCTCGTACCTCGGCGCAGTAGTCCACCGCGCATGGTTACACGGTGGCGTCCCGCGCGGCCTATTGCATGGGCCGTTGGTCCTGCGGCGCGATGTCCAACTTCCTCAGCAACTGACAACCAAGGCCCGTTCCGCCGTGCCGGCCGCGGCCGGATCGTAGACGGAACCAGCGACCCTCACCGGGTCACGCGAAGGAGGTGCGCCATGAGCGAACGATCCGAAAGCGTTGCGGATGGCCTGCGTGCGCCGATCGAGATCTGCGATCGATGCGGGATGCGGGCCCGGCTACGTGTCGTCCTCGACAACGACGGGGTGCTTTGCTTCTGCAGCCACCACGCCCTGGAGCATCACGCTGCGCTGGAGCAGGTTGCGCGATCCATGGAAGAGATTCCGGACTGGACGGACGAGCTGGGGCGGGGTGGTGACGATGGACGAGATGACCGGCTGGTGGTCGGTTGACGAGTTCGGCCCCGACAAGGTGCTGTTCGCGCGGTTACCGCAGGACTGCCGCGCAGTCGTGGTCGTCGACAACGTCGCCTTGGGACCGGCGATCGGCGGGGTCCGGATGACGACATCGGTCGACGTCACCGAGGTGGCGCGGCTCGCCCGAGCGATGACGATCAAGAACGCTGCCGCCGGTCTCCCGTACGGCGGGGGAAAGGCCGGTATCACCGTCCCGGGCGAGTTGGCGGACGACTCCCGCGAGCCGGTGCTGCGCGCGTTCGCGGTGGCAATCCGGGAGCTCACCTCGTACATCCCCGGCCCGGACATGGGAACGGACGAGACGGCAATGGGCTGGATCCACGACGAGATCGCTCGTGCGGTCGGTCTGCCGTCCACGTTGGGCGGCATCCCGCTCGACGAGCTCGGTGCCACCGGGCACGGCCTGGCAGTCTGCGCCGAAACGCTGAGCGAGGCGGGCGTGCTGGACCTGGCCGGTGCCCGGGTCGCCGTGCAGGGATTCGGGGCGGTCGGTTCCCACGCGGCACTGCGGCTCGCCGAACTGGGCGCGACGGTCGTCGCGGTATCGGACTCCCGTGGCGCGACGCACGATCCGCAAGGTCTCGATGTCGGCTCGCTGGCCGAGTTCAAGCGCACCGGCACGAGCAGTGTGGCGGAGTTCCCGGGTGGCTCGAGCCTGCCCCGCGACGATGTCCTGACGCAGGACTGCGATGTGCTCATCCCGGCGGCTCAACCCGACGTCATCACCAAGGAGAACGCCGACCTGGTTCGAGCGAAGGTGATCTTGCAGGGCGCGAACATCCCGGCGACCGCCGAGGCCGAGGAGATGTTGCATCGGCGCGGTGTGCTCAGCGTTCCCGACGTCATCGCCAATGCCGGCGGCGTGATCTGCGCAGCGGTCGAGCACCGCGGCGGGGGGCCGGAATCGGCATTCGCCACAATACGGTCGAAGATCCGAGCCGGCACGCTTGAACTGCTCGACCGGATCCGGTCCGGTGACCTTGAGCCACGAGAGGCCGCCGAGCGGATGGCACTCGAACGGGTTGCCGCGGCGCAGTCATACCGCAGGCGGTTCTGACCCGAGCTGCCGTGTCCGGCCCGGTCCGAAATCGGTCGATAGGTCGGGACGTTCGGCCCTATTCGCACACGCGGACGGGGCGAGGCTGGGTGTGAAGGAAAGGAGGTGGGGTCAAGTGTCGACACCGACACAACCCATCGAGAAGCACCCGGACCTCACCGGGATGCGGATGCGGTACGACCAGATCGCCGAGACCCGGACGGCCCAGCTGACCGACGGTCTGGCATTCATGGCCGGGTTGTACCTCGCCATCTCCCCATGGGTGGTCGGCTTCACCGACCACTCTGCGCTGACCATGGCGAACATCTTCGTCGGCGTTGCCGTCGCGCTGCTGTCCATCGGATTCATGTCGGCGTTCGGTCGCACACACGGCATCGTCTGGGTCGCCCCCTTGCTGGGCGTCTGGACGATCGTCGCGCCCTGGGTCGTCGCCGACGCCGGATCGCCGGCAACCGAAGCCATCGTCAGCAATGTCATCGTCGGCGCGCTGATCGTGCTGTTCGCCCTGCCACAGATGTGGGCAGGCATGCGCAGTGTGCGGACCTGATCCCGTTCGATTAGCCAATGGCGCCACCGAAGTGGCGCCATTCGGCCGTCCAGGTGGAGGAACTGCATGGCTCCGAGTCGAGCGTCCGTGGCCGCACCGTCCAGCGGTGTGCGCGTCCCGCGCCACGCGGTCGGTGAGCGTCCGTTCATCGTCATCTGGGAAGCGACCCGCGCCTGCCCACTGGCATGCCGGCACTGCCGCGCCGTCGCGGTGCCAGATCGGCACCCGGACGAGCTGAGCACGGATGAAGCGCAGGACCTGCTCGGCCAAGTGGCCGATTTCGGTCGCCCGCCACCACTGTTCGTGATCACCGGAGGCGATCCGTTCCAGCGACCCGACCTGTGCCGGCTGGTCCGCCACGGTACCGAACTTGGTGTGCCGGTGGCCGTCGCGCCGTCCGGCACTCCCACGCTCACCGCAGCCGCCCTCGAAGCGGTCTACGAGGCGGGCGCGAAGGCGGTCTCGCTGAGCTTGGACGGGTCCACGGCCGCCACCCACGACGAGTTCCGCGGCGTCGAGGGCGTGTACGGGTGGACGTTGGACGCGTGGCGAACCGCCCGGCGGCTCGGCCTCCGGGTTCAGGTCAATACCACAGTCACCGGACACAACCTGGATGACTTGGCCGATATCGGCGCAGTCGTACGGGAGCAGGGTGCCATGCTGTGGAGCCTGTTCCTGCTCGTGCCGACCGGACGCGGGCGGCTGCTGCCGGCCCTGACCCCGCACGACGTCGAGGATGTGCTCAACTTCGGCTACGACATCGGAGCGGTACTGGCCACGAAGACCACCGAGGCCCATCACTTCCGGCGAGTGGTGATCCAGCGTCGCATACTCGAGGAGCACGATGTCGACCACGAGAGCCTGCTCGGCCTCGGCCCGCAGTACCGCCGGCTGCGCGCCCGCCTCCACACGCTCGGACTCGATGCGGGCGACCGGCGGGCACGCCGTCCACCGCTCGACATCAACGCCGGCCGCGGCTTCGCGTTCGTCTCCCACACCGGCGACGTACATCCGAGCGGGTTCCTGCCGCTGGCCGCGGGCAACGTGCGGCAGGAGCCGCTCGTCGACATCTATCGCGCCGCCCCGCTGTTCACCGGTTTGCGCGACACCGACTCGCTGACCGGACGCTGCGGCGAGTGCGAATTCCGCACCGTCTGCGGCGGATCGCGCTCGCGCGCATTCGCGGTGACCGGCGACCCGCACGCCGAAGACCCGTGGTGTTCCTACCGGCCCGGCAGCTTCCCCTTCCAAGACGACCTCGCGAGGATGATCTCCACATAGCCTGGGTGTGTGCGCAATGGGGTCGTGACGGTGTTCTTGTGCGGCGATGTGATGCTCGGCCGCGGCGTGGACCAGATCCTCGCCCACCCCGGCGACCCCGAACTAAGGGAGACATCGGTCCGTGACGCTCGGACCTACGTCAAGCTGGCCGAGCGGGTCAACGGACCGATCGGCTGCCCGGTCGACTTCGACTGGCCGTGGGGAGACGCGTTGCCGGTTCTGGACCGGATCCGTCCTGACGTTCGAGTGGTGAACCTCGAGACCAGCGCCACCCGGAGCGCCGAATTCGCGGCGGGCAAGGGCGTGCACTACCGGATGAATCCGGCCAACCTGCCCTGCCTGGCGGTGGGCGGACCGGACGCGTGTGTTCTGGCGAACAATCACGTGCTCGACTTCGGCCGCGGCGGTCTCGTTGAGACCCTTGACGCGCTCGCCAACGCCGGGCTTACGGCCGTCGGCGCCGGACGCGACCGCGAGCAGGCGCAGCGGCCGGCGATGATCAGCACCGATCGCGGCACGCGGATCGTGTTGCTCGCAGTGGGGATGCCGACAGCGGGCGTACCGGCGTCATGGGCCGCGACGTCCGATCGCGCAGGTGTGGACTTCGTCGATGGACCGTCGGACGCGGCCGCAGACAGGCTGGCCGCACGAGTACGGCGGGCGAAGCGTCCCGGGGACGTCGCGATCGTGTCCATCCATTGGGGGCCGAACTGGGGCTACGGAGTATCCCGGGACGAGGCTCGGTTCGCACACCGGCTGATCGATCTGGGCGTGGACGTGGTGCACGGACACTCGTCGCACCACCCCCGACCGATCGAGGTGTACCGCGGCAAGCTCATCCTCTACGGGTGTGGCGATTTCATCGATGACTACGAGGGCATCACCGGCTACGAGGAGTATCGCGATGACCTGCGGCTGCTGTACTTCGCCTCGATTGAGCCGGCCAGCGGTGAGCTGGCCGGCCTCACGATGGTTCCGATGCAGGCGCGGCGGCTACGTCTCCACCACGCGTCGAGCGGCGACCGGGAATGGATACGGGCGACTCTCGACCGGGTCAGCCGCGACTTCGGGTCGCGAGTCGACATCCAGCCCGGCGGCATGCTCACCCTGCGCCACGCGTGAAGCAACGACAGCGACGGCGCTGTTGGATATCGTGATGAAAGATCGGAGCGGGCAGGTGGCCGGCTGATGCGACGCGACTGAAAGGACTCAGGGCCGATGGGTTTGGGACCGAAGGCCCTCCCGAGTTTTCAGTGTGCAGTGAAACCTCGTGTTTGTCCGGTGTCCATCGGGCCACGCTTGTGCCGGTCCGTGGAGCAAAGCAACGGCCATGCGCAGAGAGGCGCTTGTCATGGCAGCAGACAGCATGTTCGAGACGATGTACACGAGCTATGGCCGAATGGTCGAAGTGGGCCGACTCGGTCTCAAGCCGGATGAGTCGGCGGACGAGCGCGTGATCCTCGATGTGCCACGGCAGGACCCCCAGTACGACAGCATCTGGCTGGCGATGAGCCCGACCGAGGCTCGCGATCTGGCCGGATTGCTCATGCGGCATGCCGCAGCGGCTGAAGTACCGGCCTCGCCGGCGCCGATGATGCAGCAGGCGTGATCATGTCCGGTGCCAATCAACCGGTTGTCGTCGGTATCGATGGTTCGGAATCCGCGCTGGTGGCGCTCACCTGGGCGGCTCGCGAAGCCGCGGCCAACGGCTGGCCGCTTCACCTGGTGAACGCCTACGAGGAGGTCGCCATCATGCCCACGTTGGTGGCGATTACTGCGCGTGAGGCTGCCGAAAGCATCCTCAACGAAGCGCGGGAGCACCTTCGCAATGAGGGCTTCGCCGACATCGACGTCTCGACCGGGGCGCATCACGGCTTTCCGCGCCAGGTCTTGCTGCGGGAGGCCGCCGGTGCCCGCGCACTCGTGCTCGGCCGCGAAGGCGCCGGCCTGTTCTCCGAGCTCGTGCTCGGCTCGACCTCGTTGGCGTGTGCCACGCACGGCCGGATTCCGGTCATCGTCGTGCCGGAGGCGTGGCGGTCGGCAGAACCTGAGCAGCGAATGATCACGCTCGGCGTGGACGGTTCACCGCAATGCCGGTCCGCTGTTGAGTACGCGTTCGCCACCGCATCCCGGTGGCGGGCGCGCATCGTGGCTGTGCTCGCCGTGCGGCCGGCCGAGCCGGTACTGGCGGATGGGAGGGGCGATGCGGAGAGTCGATCCCAGGCTGAACGGATGCTGGCCGAACAGCTGGCCGGATGGCGATCGAAGTATCTTGACGTGGACGTGACCGAGGTGGTCGAGCCGGGTCATCCGGCGGCAGTGATCAAGGAGCACGCCGCCGATGCCGACCTGGTCGTAATCGGTGGGCGCGGCCATGGGGTGGTGACCGGAATGCTACTCGGATCGATCGCCCGGGCAGTGCTGCATCACGTCGACCGTCCGATCGCCATTGTCCACGAGCCGCGGTGACGGTACCGTCGGCGTCGTCGAGAGCGCTACGGCGGTACGGCCCAATGCGGTTCCTAGTCGGGGTGGTGTCAGGATGGGACTCCAGACCGGTCAGCGTTGGGACGTTCGTCCCTGGGCGGGCTCGGGATAGGGCGGAAGGTTCGGCGTCGTGATGATCGTGTTGCCTGCGAGCGTCTTTGCTCGGTGCCTATCCGGCGGGGCAGGTAACCACGCTGGTCATCCGGCTCGGCGTCCTACTGGCTCGCATCAGGCTGGCATTCCTGGCGCTGGCCGTAGGGTTGACGAGACTCCGATGGCCATCACGGTACCGATGACGGGGGACTCAAACGGGCGTCGGCGGTGCTGTCCGGTTCCCCCGGCTGGACGTGCCGTCGGCGCCTCCTGAACGGCGACGGCCGCCCGCTCGGCAGGCGTTCAGCCTGCTCGGATCACGAATACGGCGGTTGCCGGGACGGCGGTTATGAGTAGTACGAGCAGCGCCAAGATCGGCCAACCGGCCACCAGGCCGAGGACGAAGAGCATCGCGGTGACCGCGTCCGCGACGAGCTGGCGGCGCAGCATCGCGGCGCGCCTCGGACGATGACCCGGAGCCGGAAGGCTCGCCCGACGACCATCGCTGCGGAGGATCCGGTCGTGTTCCATCCGGATCAGGCTGCCATCGTCGCCGGCGGGTGGTAGGGGCATCGGCCTCACCATCCGAGTGACCTTCGGCCCTCGTTTGCCACCGGCACGGACGGACAGACTGTTGTGTCCAACATTCCATCGGCAATGCGAGTACTTATGCATACGATCATCGAGCCGTTCCGGATCAAGAGCGTCGAGCCGATCCTGATGTCGACACCGGAACAGCGTGCGACGTGGGTCGCGGAGGTCGGCTACAACTTGTTCCGGCTGCCCGCTGAGCGGGTGCTCATCGACCTGCTGACCGACTCGGGAACCGCGGCGATGAGCGCGGCTCAGTGGGGCGCGATGATGGCCGGCGATGAGTCCTATGCGGGCGCTCGGAGCTGGTTCCGATTCGAAGAGACCGTACGACGTGTGTTCGGCTTTGCGCATGTCATTCCGACTCATCAGGGTCGGGCCGCCGAGCGGATCCTGTTCAGTTGCACGGTGCGGCCCGGTGACGTGGTGCCGAACAACGGGCATTTCGACACCACCCGCGCCAACATCGAATACCTGGGCGGGGAGGCGGTCGACCTGCCTTGTACGGATGCCGGCGACCCTTCGGTCCCCAGCCCGTTCAAAGGCGACATGGACGTGGATGCGCTGGAGAAACTGCTCGTAGACCGATCCGACGACGTGCCGTTGGTGATGCTGACGATCACCAACAACACAGGTGGCGGGCAGCCCGTTTCGATGGCGAACATCCGCGCGGTCTCCGAGGTTGCGCGGCGGTTCGGCAAGCCGCTCTACGTGGACGCCTGCCGGTTCGCGGAGAACGCCTGGTTGATCAAGCAGCGCGAGGACGGTTATGCCGATGTCCCGGTGCCGGCGATCGTTCACGAAATCTTCTCGTACGCCGATGGATGCACGATGTCGGCGAAGAAGGACGCCTTGGTGAACATCGGCGGCTTCCTGTGCACCCGGGATCCTTCCCTGGCCGCACGGGAGAAGGACCTGCTCATCCTCACCGAGGGTTTCCCGACCTACGGCGGGCTGGCCGGCCGCGACCTGGAGGCGATCGCGCTCGGCCTGGACGAGGTACTTGCGGAGGACTATCTGCGCTACCGGATCGTCTCGACCGGCTACGTCGTCGGCCACCTGCACGACGCCGGAGTACCGGTGCTCCGGCCGGCCGGAGGGCATGCGGTCTATCTCGACGCCGGCCGGTTCCTGCCGCACATTCCGCCACTGCAGTACCCCGGCCAGTCGCTCGCGGTCGAGCTCTATCGACATGCCGGGATCCGCGGGGTGGAGATCGGGACGGTCATGGCCGGACGCGACCCTGCCACCGGCGCCGAGCGAGCGGCCCGGCTCGAGCTGGTGCGGTTGGCCATTCCACGGCGGGTCTACACCCAGTCACACATGGATTACGTGATCGAAGCCGTCATCGAGGTCTTCGGGCAGCGGGACTCGCTGAGCGGCTACCGCATCGTTGACGAGCCGGCGTTTCTGCGCCATTTCACCGCGACGTTCGCCCCGCTCTGACCGGCCGGCCCGAGCGCCGACCGTGGGCGACGGGAGGTGTCGCTCCGCGTGCGCCCACGGTTGGCTTCTTGTCCGGCTTGCAGCTACGGAATCGTGGACTCCTGCGTTTGCGGGTTGAGATGTCCGAGGCGCATCGCTCCGGCGGTGGCGTTGTCGCTGAGCCGGAAGATGTTCAGCCCCTCACCGATGTTGGTCTCGTAGATGAAACCGTTGTACCAGTACGAACTCCATGCACCGACGACGTCCAGGCCGAGGATGTCGCCGGGCGGTGGCGGCACGGGCGCCGGCGGCGGGTCGCTCCACGCGACCGTCTCGGCGTTGGCCGGATCGGTGAAGTCGACCACCCACGTTCCGGCCTGGTAGTTGCCTACCACGACGACGTCCTGTCCCGAGCGCAGCGGCACGATATTGAAGTTGTGGATGCTGCAGTTCTCGGTCGCGGACTGAGCCCGCGGGAGGACCCAGGTACCCAGCAGGTCGCCGTTCGCCGTGTCGAAGAAGAACAGGGACTTGTTCGAGTCCGGGTCGCTTGCCTGACACCGCGGCCCTACGCCCCCGCCCGGTTCGTGTTCGAAGACCAGGACCTCGCCGTCCCAGGAGAACGAGGCGGCGTGCCCGATCGAGACGTCGGGAACCGACCGGGAGTACATGAACTGCGGGTCCTCCAGCGATCCACCACTCGCCCCGCCCAGGCTCCACAGCGTGTAGCCGTCGTCGCGGCGCAGGCCGCCCACAGCGCATCGCCGAGGATCACGCCGGTGTCGTGACAGTCCCTGCCGAAGCCCTCCGCCGGGTCGTCTGCGCCTTCCCACCGCAGGAAGTCCGCGCTCGCGGGGTCATCCAGCGGAATCTCGACGATGTCGATGCCGGCGCATCCGGCGCCAGAGTTGTAGATCAGCAGACGGTTGTTGTCCAGATCTGGAACACCAGTGGCGGTGTGCGAACCGCACCGTGCCGGCCGGTCCGCGATCTCGGGCAGCGCAGTCGCACTCAGGTCGACCGACCCGATCAGCTCGGGATCGGTGACGTCGCTCACGTCGAAGATGTGCAGCCCCTCGAATCCTTCCGGGACGTCCTGTCCATCGCAGGTCGTGCCGGCGCCGAAAACACCTGCCGTACCGGCCGGTGTGTTCCATGAGCGCACCAGGTTGTCGTCCCAGACGACAACGTCGCCCTGGTTGCCTTCGCAACTGGTAAACGACACGTGCTCGGGGTTGCCCGGGGCCGAGATGTCCCGGATGTTGAACCCCAGCCACGATCCCTGGAAGGCGTGATGGCGCCAGAAGGCGATGTCGGTGTGGATGTTTGTGTTGCCGACGTCGGCGTTGAGCAGGCTTGCCGGCTCCTCGATGTGGCCCATTGGATGAAGGTTCTTGGTTCGGGGATCGTCGTCGTGGCCGGCTGTCGCCGGAGCTGAAGGAATCACAACAGCTACCACGGAGGCGACCACTAACGCGCTTCGTTCAGGTAGCTCACGTGACCCTGTGTCAGGTGCGCGTCGCCGCGGCGAGCCGGTACGGACGGTAGTCAAGCACTTCGTGCCCCGCGACGGCGGGTGTGCCGTTCTTGGGTGGGCGGTTGGCGCTCGGGCCGAGGATCTCGTGCACGTGGCCGACGAGCTGGGACAGGTCAACTCCGGCGTCGGCGAGCGCCGGGATCAGCAGGTCGTTCTCCTTGGCCAGGTGCGCGTCGAACAGCGACCGGAGCGCCCCCGCGGCGGCGATGAGCCTTCCCGGGGAGCGGGCGGTGAACACTTCATCGATGAGTGTGCGCAGCGCGGCGTGCTCGGCGAGCATCGCGGCCACCAGAAGCCGGCCTTCGGGCAGCTCGGCACTGGCGTGGTAGAGACTGTCCTCCTCCGCCCTCGCGTGCGGCAGCAGCTCCGCCTCGCAGTAGCAGGTCAGCTCGGTTCGCGCCGCCTCGAGGTGCGGGGACGGCCCGTTCAACGCGCTGAACAGCGTCGCGACTCGCTCGGTGAGGCCCCTCGCGAGGCGGGCGTGGTGGGTTCTGATGGCGGCGTCCACCGTGCCATTCCGGAGCGTGGCCGGCATCGGCTCATAGCCTTCGGTCATCGATCCGGCTCTCCCTATGCATGACGTACACATCGCCTTGGCGGAGGTTTCTGTTCGCCCAACGCTGCCGGAGAAACCTCAACGGAAGTAGGGGTCGAACGTCCCGAGGGCGTAGCGACCTTCGACCCTCCCGGCCCACGGGAGACGCCCGACGTCAGGGTTGGTCACCGTCCGGCCGGTGTGGGTCGGGTGAGATACGGAAGACCGGATACTGTGCGGCGATCCGCTCGAAGTCCTCCAGCGGAGCGCGCCGGTCCACCGGCAGATGCGCACGGGCGCCCGGGGCGACGGCGAGGTAGCGGCGCAGGATCGGCGCGCGCTCACCCGGGCCGACCTCGTCCAGGCGCACCGCTTCGGCGCGGCCGTGGTGGAGCACCGCCCGTCCGCCGGCCGCTCGGACGTTGCGTGCCCAGCCGGCGTCTTGGCCGAGCATGGAGACGAGGTATCGGCTGTTCTGGTATTCGGCGACGACGAGCGGAACCGCGATGGGCCGGCCGGTGCGCCTGCCGGTCACCTCCAGAGTGACCCAGGCGTCGCGCGCCAGCCGCGCGCTCCTGAATAGCCTGGCATCGAGCCGGTTGAGTGCTCGCGCCAGGAGGTTCGGGCGGCCGCCCTGGTACATCCACCGCCTCAGCCTCTTCTTGATCCGCACGGATTCTCCTACCTAGGGTCAGGGGCGGAGCGGAAATGATCAACTATGGCGCGGCTCCTTGCTGACGCCTGTCGTCCTGGTCGGTTGCGGCGAGGTGGGCGATGCACAGGTTGGGCTCGACGAAGGGGTCGAGGCGATCGGCTTCGATAGGAGCGTCCAGCTCGGCGAGCATGCCCTGCATCAGGCCGAGGTGGATGGAGCAGACCACCTCGCGGTGTTCGATGGCGGCTTCCCGGAACGGGCAGTGGTGCAGCATGATCTGCCGCTCCGTTCCGGATATGACGGTTTCCGACGCGAACCCGATGGCGCTGAGGGTGCGGGAGAGTTGCTCGGTCGCTGTTTCGACGTCGATGCTGCGAAACGGTGGCGGGCGATCTGCAAGGTAGCGGCCCCAGGCCTGCCCGGCTCGGGTAGCAGCCTGTGCGGGCTGCGGGATCTGGGCGGCGATGAAGCCGGCCAGAATCTGTGTGAGCAGCCGGTAGCTGCGCTGCCCGGCGGGAGCCGCTCCGGCGTGCGCCGAATAGAGGGTTCGGGGCCGGCCCGGGCGGTCCGGCTCTTCGGTATCGCGTTCCGCGAGCCCGGCATCGACCAATGCGTCGAGGTGGAACCGGACCGTGTTGGGGTGCAGGCGTACCCGCCTGGCCACTGCACCGACACCGACGGGCTCTCCGGCGTCCTGCAGCACGGCCAGCACGCGCGACCTGCTCTCGCCGAGGGGCGGCGTGACCGGGTCGGGACTGGCCAGCTCACGAACGTCCATTCCTCAATATTCACAGGTAGTGTCGTGAAAAACAAGCACATTCGGGTCAGCCGGATGGCGTGCGGTAAGAGTCTTTTCCCGGATGTTTGCGTGCATTATTTTGCACGATTAGAATAGTAAAAACAAGGCCGACGCCGAAGGACACCATCATGACCTCCGAGGAAAACGTTGTGGTCTATGCCGATTTCGGCTAGGTACTGCGGACCCGGATACCCGAACAGCTCGGTCCGTCCATCGAAGCACTGGGTGTCGCGGGTCGGTGGGCGGTGGACCTATGTCTGGATGGATAACTGATCAGGGAGAAGGCCGTACATGTGTGAGTACTGTGGTTGCCAAGCGCTGGCCGCGGTTGATGAGTTGACCCGCGAGCACGATGAGGTCGTCGCCCTGATCAGTCTTGTTCGGGCTGCTCACGCGGCCGGCGACGTCGGCGAGCTGGCCGAACTGGCCCGGCGGATCGCTACGGTGCTCGAACCGCACACACAGGTGGAGGAGCAGGGCCTGTTCCCGCCGCTTGCCGGCGAGTTCCCGGAGCATGTCGCCGCCTTTGAGGCCGAGCATCGGCAGATTGCTCACGTCCTCGACGAGGCTGCCGACGGGGTGCCGGGCGACCCCACGTGGCCCGGCCGTCTACTGGACACAGTGAACCTGTTGCGCGAGCACATCCTCGCCGAGCAGGATGGCGCGTTTCCCGCTGCACTTGCTCAGCTGGACGCTGCCGACTGGGAGTTGATCGAGCAGATCCGCGAACGTGTGGGCATCGCCGTGCCCGACCTTGCCCATTGAGCTCCCGCCCCCGGCGTCGGCGGCGGACTCTGTGGTCGGTTTGACCGAATTTATCCAGCCTCGTTGTTCACCGGTTCGGACACGGGATGGGAAGCGACCAGTTCGGTGTCCACTCCCAGCGGGCCCACATTCGTCGCGCCGCCGGGCGTGCCGAGGGGCTCATTGCGGCCGGGTAGCGGCTGGTCGAAGAATCGCGCGTTGTCCTCCTTGTACTGCTGGAGGTCCGCGGGCAGGTCATCCTCGTAGAAGATGGCCTCGACCGGGCAGACCGGTTCGCATGCGCCGCAGTCGATGCACTCATCGGGTTGGATGTACAGCGAGCGACCGCCTTCATAGATGCAGTCGACCGGGCACTCGTCGACGCAGGCTCGATCCATGATGTCGATGCATGGTTCACCGATCACGTACGTCACGGCTCTCTCCTCTCCGGACGGACTTGCCAAACGCAAGTTTTCACGACTAACGTCGTAAAAACAAGGTGGCGCCGTGTGTCCGAGGAGGGTTGTGACGATGGCCACAACCAGCTCCGCCCGTTGGTCCGCGGCCCTGCCCCTCGCCGCGGCCGGTGCCGCCAGCGTCGTCGCCGGCGGTCTGGTAGCCGCCTTCACCGCCGCCGTCCCGTCCGAGCACGGCGCTTGGGTTGCCGCTTACCTGGTTCTGGTCGCCGGTGTTGCCCAGCTCGGTCTCGGTGTCGGGCAGGCGCTGCTCGCTCCGCGCCCACCATCGCGACGCCTGGTCGCCGCCGAGCTCATCGCATGGAACGGGGGGAGCGCGGCCGTTATCGCCGGCACGCTGCTCGATGCCGTCCTTCTCGTCGATGCCGGCGGTGTGCTACTGGTCTTCGCTCTGGCGCTCCTGGTTCGCGGAGTACGCGGTTCCGGCCGACGTGGCGGTTGGTGGCTGCAGCTCTACCGGCTGCTCGCCACGGTCGTTCTCGTGAGCGTTCCGATCGGCCTGCTGTTGGCCCGAGCCTGACTGCTCCGCGCCGCTACGGTGTCAGGAGCCGACCCGGTCCCATCCTCGGCGCGGTGGCCGAGCGCCGGGCTGCGCGGCGTCCCGGCTGCGGTAGACGATGTACGGCCGGAACAGGTAATGCAGCGGCACGGTGAACGCGTGCACCAGCCGGGTGAACGGCCAGGCGATGAACAGCAGCATGCCCACCAGCGTGTGGAGCTGGAACGACAGCGGCGCCGCGGCCATCGCATCCACGTCCGGTTGCAGGATGAAGACCGACCGGAACCAGATGGAGACGGTCTCACGGTAGTTGTGCTCCTCGCCGACCACACCGGCCCCGAGGAAGGTCGTGGCGAGCCCGGTGACGATGGCGGCGACCAGCACGACGTACATGGTCTTGTCATTGCGCGTGGTGGCCATGAAGACCGGCCCGGTCGTGCGACGGCGGAAGACGAGGATGGCGATGCCGGCGAGCGTCGCGATGCCGGCGATGCTGCCGAGCACCACGGCCTGAACGTGGTAGGCGTCTTCGCTCATGCCGGCCGCCTCGGTCCAGGAGGCCGGAATGACCAGCCCGATGATGTGCCCGACGAGCACGACCAGGATGCCGAAGTGGAACAGCGGGCTGCCGATGCGCAGCAGGTGATGCTCGTAGAGCTGGGACGACCTGGTGGTCCAGCCGAACTTGTCGTAACGGTATCGCCAGATCGTCCCCGCAACGAGGATCGCGACGGTGACATAGGGCAGCGCCGCCCACAACAGGATGCTCATCGATATCCTTCCAGTCCTACGAGTTCGGTCGGCGGTGGGCCGGACGCGGCGAGCCGCCGGGCCGCGGTGACGGCCTCCTGCACCGGGCCGGGAAGGCTTTCGCATACCGCATCGAGTACGCCCGCTCGGGGCGAACCGGCCTTGCGCAGCGCATCGCGGATCAGTTCGAGCGCCGGCCGGTGTTCGGCGAGCAGCCACTCGCCCCGATCCGGGTCGACGGTGGCGGCGAACTCGAGTACAACCGCGAGGTGGTCGGGCAGCTCCGTCGTCGGTGGCCGGATGCCCGCGTCGCGATAGGCGGTCTTGAACGCGACGAGCGCCTGTCCCCGGTTCCGGGTGTCGCCGTGTACCCACCAGGTCAAGTAGAGGCAGCACTTCTTCCGTAGGTCGAACGTCGCGACGTAGTCTTGCTGCTGCTGCACGAGCGGAGTGGTCGCGACGTGCTCGACGACCGGGGCGAGCGCCGCACGTGCCGGTGCCGGCAGATCC
>DASUTB010000080.1:0-2415 GCA_036374835.1 Jiangellaceae bacterium
AGCGGCGCAAGCGGCGGTTGGTCGGGGTCCGGCCGCCAATCCTTCACATTGCCCAGGCCCGGCTCCACCGGCTCCAGCCCTTCGGCGAAGACGTCGACCTCCGCCGGGATGCGGGTCTGCCACGGGACGCCGTGGGAGGAAATGAACTCGCCTAGCGCGGCGCCGCGCTCCACGTCGTCGGACACGATCTGCGACAAGACCATATAGCTGCCCGGCACGGCGCGGTCGATAATCGTCCGGAGCACGCTGTGCGGGTCGTCGGCGCCGGTGAGGTGATGTACCACCGACAGATACAGCACCGCCAGCGGCTCGCTGAAATCAATCAGACGCTCCACCTCTGGGTGGTCGAGGATCGGCTGCGGATCACGCATGTCAGCGGTGATGACGGTGGTGTTGGGGGTGTTGCCCAACAGCGCGCGGCCGTGCGTCAGCACGATCGGGTCGATGTCGACATAAACGACGCGAGCGTCCGGTGCGAACTGCTGGGCGACCTGGTGAACGTTGTTGTCGGTGGGCAGTCCGCAGCCCATGTCGAGGAACTGCCGGATCCCGGCCTCCTGCGCCAGATACCGCACCGCCCGGTAGAGGAACTGGCGATTCTGCCTGGTGATGTCGATGCTCTCGGGGAACATCGGCAGCTGGGCGAGGATGGCCTGGCGGTCGACCTCGAAGTTGTCCTTTCCGCCCAGCATGTAGCCGTACGCACGGGCCGATGTCGGCCGATCGGTGGGAATCGAAACAATCTCCGACTCGTCGGTGCCTGCCACTGGACGCTCGCCTCGCTTCTCGATGGGCCCACATGTTGGTGATCCATCCAGAGACTACGCAGCCGCGTCGCACGCGTCGAGAGGTGGTACCCGGATCCTGGGTTCGTGACCGCCGATGGTGGGTTGCGTACCATCGAATGTTGTGCCCGATGCCATGACACCGGACCAGCTGCTGAGTGCCGAATTGTCGCGCGATGCTGCACGCCCGTTCCTGACGTTCTACGACGACGCGACGGGCGAGCGCGTCGAGCTGTCGGTCGCCACGTTCGCCAACTGGGTCGCCAAGACCGCAGGTCTGCTGCAGGACGGGCTGTCGGTCGAACCGAGCGACCGGGTCGGCCTACTGCTACCCGCGCACTGGCAGGCACTGGTGTGGGCGTCGGCGTGCTGGGCCGTCGGCGCGACCGTTGAGCTCGACAAGCCCGGTTCGGCCGCGGTCGCTGTGGTCGGGCCGGACGCGGTCGGTTCGGTGGATGCGCCCGAAGTGGTGGCGCTGTCGCTACGTCCCCTCGGCGGGCCGTTCGCCACGCCGCTGCCGGCCGGCGTGCTCGACTACGCGGTCGAGGTACCGGCCTACCCGGATCGGTTCACGGCGTTGTCGGCGCCGGGTCCGGACGACGCCGGACTCGGCGACGAAACGCTGGGTGCACTGGTGTCGGACGCACGCGCGCGTGCCGACTCGCTCGGTATCGGTGTTTCGGGGCGGGTGCTCGTCCCTACCGATGACCTCGGTACGGCGATCCGGGACGCGCTGTTGCTCCCGCTGATCATCGGCGGCTCGGCGGTGCTGGTCCGGAACGAGGACCTGGCGGGACGTCCGGCGCGCGCCGAGGCCGAACGCGTTACCGCAGTGGTGGAGCCATGACCGCTCGCGACCCCATGATCACAGGCAGTTCTCACATCCGTGGTGTGAAAACTGCCGATGATCACCGGGAAAGGGGGAAGGATGACGCCGGACGCGGCGCTGACCGAACTGCTGGACGGTAACCGGCGATTCGTCGCCGGCGAAGCAATCCACCCGAACCAGGACGCGGCGCGACGCTCGGAGGTGGCTGGGGCGCAGGCGCCGTTCGCCGTCGTGTTCGGCTGCTCCGACTCCCGGCTCGCCGCCGAGATCATCTTCGATCGTGGGCTCGGCGATCTGTTCGTCGTCCGCACCGCCGGTCATGCGATCGGGCGAGAGGTGCTCGGAAGCATCGAGTACGCGGTCACCGTGTTGGAAACACCGCTGGTGGCGGTACTCGGCCACAACTCGTGCGGCGCCGTCACCGCGGCGCGCGACGCCGAGACGGGAGCCGCGCCGTCCGGCAATGTGGCCGCGATCGTCGAGGCGCTGGCGCCGAGCGTGCGCCTGGCCGCCGAACGAGGTCTGCACGAGGTCGACGAGATCGTGGACGTGCACATCGCCGAGACGGTCGCCCGGCTCCAGACCGACTCCGAAGCGATCGCCGGGGCGGTTGCGGAGGGGCGCTGCACCGTTGTCGGTCTGTCGTACGACCTCGCCGACGGCACCGCCCACCTCCTGTCCTCGTGACCACGCGGCACGGGCCGGTCGTGCTCGAGGCGGAGGAAGGTGAGACACACTTGTGCCCGGGGTGGACATGTAGTGGGCATGAGCAATCAATCCCGGGCTCCGAACCGCGAGGCC
>DASUTB010000081.1:0-2665 GCA_036374835.1 Jiangellaceae bacterium
TGGTGGGCCGCGGCATCGCGAACCATGCCCGTGCCGTCGGCACCTACGCCGAGCCGTCCGTGCGCCGACTCGCCGGGCTGGCCCGTCGCGCCGGCCTGAGCTTCGTCAGCAGCCCGCACACCGGACCGCTGCACCTCCCCGTCTTCCTGATGGCCGATCTCGGCGTCAACGTCGCAATCGGCCAGGACGACATCGAGGACGCGTACTACCCGTTCGGGCGGAACAACATGCTCGAGGTGGCGTTTCTGGCATCGCACGCATTGGAGGCGGTGTCGCAGCCGGCCATGGAGCGGGTCTACGACATGGTGACAACCACCGCCGCCGACGTTCTCGGCGTGAGCAGTCACCGTATCGAGGTCGGCGGCAGCGCAGACCTGGTCGTGCTCGACGGGTCATCCGTCCGGGAGGCGCTGGCCCGCCACAGCCCGCCGCGGTATGTCATCGCGAGTGGCCGGATCGTCGCCGAGAGCACGAGCGCGACAACGTTCCACGTAGCCTGAGCGCAAGTTACGTCACCCAAGTCGGCGCCCTGCTGGACGACACGGGTGAGATCGTCAGCACGAAGACGCCGCACCCTCCAGTGGATGCTGACGCCCAAGCGCGGCTCCTGCAACGACATGTTCGCGGGACGTACAATTTCTTGTACGTTCGAAGGGAGCTAGCTGCGATGCGGACCATGACCTACTCCGAGTCTCGGGCGAACTACGCCGAGACCTTGAACTCTGTAGTCGACAACCGCGAGGAGGTCGTTATTACCCGGGCTGGGCGCGAGCCTGTCGTGATCGTGTCTCTGGATGACTACGAGTCGCTGAAGGAGACCGCGTACCTGCTGCGCAGCCCTGAGAACGCACGCCGGCTGTTGGCCTCGATAGAGCGGCTCGAGTCCGGCGGCGGGACAGTCAGGGATCTCGCCGAGTGAAGATCATTTTCGACGAGAACGCCTGGGACGACTATGTCTGGTGGCAAACCGAGGATCGCAAGATCCTCAAACGCATCAACAACCTGATCAAGGACATCGCACGGAACGGCAACGAGGGCATCGGCAAGCCCGAGCCGCTCAAGCAAGGCTTTCACGGATACTGGTCGCGGCGTATCACCGACGAGCACCGGCTCGTCTACAAGATCGTCGAAGATGAGATGCGGGTGGCGGCCTGCCGCTACCACTACGGCGACTGACGACATTCCGAAGGGGTCGCCGGTCATGCCTTGGAAGCTAGCCTGAGTCGAGTCAGGTCCTCGTACGAGGACCCGGACGTCACTGGGTGTGTCCATGGGATGGGCATAGCATGACCCGGAGTCGATCGACGAGGAGATTGCTTGACAGCCCGTGGAGCTGGAAAACGTCGCCTTCCTGCGCGAGCAGGATGCCGCGTGCCGGCTGCTGCGTGCTGACAACGCGCCGCGTCGGCTGCGGAGTGTTGTAGACGGATCCGTCTACAACAGCTAGCCTTGGATCATGACGGACACCACAACGATCCGCATCAGCCGAACCACGCACGACGAGCTCAGACGGCTCGCGCAGCGGCGCCACGAAACAGTCGACCAGATCGTGTCGCGGGCCATGCGGCTGCTCCGGCAAGACGAAATCGGTCGCGAACTGGCGTCTCCGCTGTCCGACGAAGAGAGCGCCTGGCTCGATGCTGACGCCGGGTGACGTTGTTGAACTTGATCTCGGCACACCATCCGGATCTGAGGCTGGACTTATCCGACCCGCCGTCGTCGTAACTGCAGGAAGAATCCTGCGCGGTGGTCCGAACGTCATCCAGGTTGTGCCGCTTACCCGAACGATTCGGGACAGTGGTGCCGAGGTGGTGGTCGAAGCCGACGAGTACAACGGCTTGAACGCCCCGTCAGCAGCGCAGTGCCAGCACGTCCGATCAGTGGCGACCAGGCGGGTCTCATCGCACATCGGCAACGTCGGCCCGGTACCGCTCAGGCAGATCCGTGACACCCTTGCCGTGCTCCTTGACCTCTGAGTGATACACACTGTCCAGCAGATTGCTCGCCGCTGTACCGCGCTATGTGATCGCCGGAGGACGGATCGCGGGCGGGAGCCACCAGTGCGCGATCCTGCCCACGTAGCCTGAGTCCAGGTCGGATCGCAGAAGGAGTTCGGATGCCGCGCAGGATCCGCGTTGGGATCGACACGGGCGGGACGTTCACCGACGTGGTCGCCGTCGACGAGGAAACCGGTGAGATCGTCAGCACGAAGACGCCGTCGACGCCTGCCGATCCCGCCGAGGGCTTCCTGGCCGGAGTGGCCAAGGTGATCGATCGGCTCGGCGTCGGCGCCGACGCGCTCACCGCGGTCAGCCACGGCACGACGGTGGCCACCAACGCGCTGCTGCAGGGCCGCGTCGGCAACCTCGGGTTCATCACCACGGAGGGCTACCGGCATGTCCTGGAGATCGCCCGGCAGTCCGTCCCCGATGGTTACGGGAACAGCTATTTCTGGGTCAAGCCGGCGCGGATCGTCCCCGCTGATCTGGTGCGGACGGTCCGCGGCCGGCTAGCCGTCGACGGCAGCGAAATCCGTCCGTTCGACGACGATGACGCCGTGGCCGCGGCCCGCTTCTTCCGCGAGCGCGGCATCACGACGATCGGCGTCTGCTTCCTGCACAGCTACGCCAACCCGGAGCACGAGCGCCGGATGCGGGAGGTACTG
>DASUTB010000082.1:0-4865 GCA_036374835.1 Jiangellaceae bacterium
GTGTCGGCGTCGGTCCACGTGACGACGACGATCGACATGGTGTGCGCCGTCGTCTACGGAACAACACCGGAGCTCGGCGACGGCATCGCCACCGACTCCGACATGGGCGGTGGAGCGCACAGCGACCACGAGGCGGTGCTCACCGGCCTTGAGCCCGACACCGAATACCACTTCCGGATCCAAGGGTCCGGGTCGGACGGGCGGCTCTACCGGAGCGAACTGCTCACGTTCCGCACGCCCGACACCGGGCCACCGGAACCGCCCGGCGAGAACGTCGCGATCGGTGCGGACGTCATCGCGGTGAGTTCCGAGTTCTCGGACGCGTTCGCCGCGACCAACGCGGTCGACGGTGATCCGGCGACCGAATGGTCGACGGCCGGGGACGGGGATGATGCGTGGATCACGATCGACCTGGGTGAGCGCGTTGACGTCGTCGGCATCGGCTTCCGCAGCCGGGAAATGGGTGACGGCACGTCGATCATCAACACGTTCACCGTCACCGTCGACGACGGCGAGGCCCTCGGGCCGTTCCGGGCCGGATCAGGGCTGGCGGTCGTCGACGTCATGTTCTCTGGACAGACGTTGCGCTTCGACGCCGTCGACACCACAGGGGGCAACACCGGAGCAGTCGAGATCGAGATCTACCGGTAGCAGGAACCTAGCGCGGTCGCTCCTGTCGGCGCATTTGTTCGCCGCCTGCGCCGCTCTCACAGGGCTTGCCACGCGGCCACCGCGAACGCAATGTTGATCGCGTAGCCGGCGATCCACCACTTACTGAAGTACGTCGAGAGCAATGCCAGTGAGAGGACCGCGGCCACGATCGTGAGTTCCGGCCACCAGCCGGCACGCCACAGGTAGCCTGCACCTGCGACCGTGAATGCCAGCGTGATGACGAGCGCTGATGCGAACGCCAGGGTCTTCGTCTCGCCGAACAGCCACGAGCGGCTCGGATTGAACGGTAGGTCCTCGATGGCCTTGGCGCTGTATGGCAGCGCGAACATGATGCCGTGCACGAGGCCGTGCCCCACGAACAACAACGTGATCAGCAGACGAGTCATTGGCTCACCTGGCCGCCCGCTCGGGCGTCTGCTGGGAGCGATCTCGAAGGGCGGTGCCCAAGGTTGCGTCCGGGGCTACCGAGGCGAGGAAGCGGCCGAGGATGATGAGTTGCAGCACGACGAGCACCCCGATCCCGGCGGCGACTCCCCAGTCGGTGGTGACGTCGCGGTACGCCAGGACTGCCACCACCGCGACGATTCCTACACCTAGCAGGATGATGCCACCGAGGACGGCGGGAGCGAGCAGGTAACCCCAGGGGCGCCGCCTGATCAACAGCACGCCGGCGACCAGTGCCGCTGGAAGCAGTAATCCCATGTCGAGAACGTGGACCGGGTTGGTGGGCAGCCCTACCTCGCGCAGGAACCTCGGCGTGCCGTCGGCGAGCATCGCGGGGACCGCTTCGGACAGCCACAAGAGGTAGAAAGCCGCCCCGATCGCAACCAGGAATCCGCCGGTCAGGGCGGTCGGGGCGCGCTCGCCGAAGGCATGTCGGATGCAAGCCGAATCTAGGCTCGAGAAACCACCGATCAGCGCGTATACCGAGAGCCCGAATACGGCCACGTAGACGAGGAAGAGTGGGCCGAGCTGCACCGAGAACGCGTAGATCGCGTACGTGTAGGCGCTGTACACGAGCGTGCCCAACCACCCGAGATACGCCCTCAAGGAGCCGCGGGCGGCAAGGATCGCCAGCACCACCATGGCCGGGTAGGCGACCAGGTTGGCGATGTCCTGACCCGTGGCCTGTGCGGACCAGTTCTCCGTCTCCTGCGCGTAGACGCTGTCGACGGCGATACCCGTGATGCTCGCGGCCACAGCCAACACGGCGATGGGCAGTGAGAACCACAACCATCGCGGGGCCGGCCGGTCTGAGTTCTCCGCCGTGGCGGCTCGCTCTCCCCGGGTGGTCCCTATCGTCCGTCCCGTCATGTGCCTCACTCCTTCCGGCGAACTCCCAATCGTTCGGCCGCACGGCCTAGCCGACGTCGCGGCGCCGGGTCACCTCGAGGCCGACGCCGGTGAGGGCAACGATGTAGCCGAGGAACAGGGCCATGCCGGCGGCGACGCCGATGCTGGTTGCCTGGCCGGTGACGGCGGCGCCCGCTCCGCTGAACGGCAGCCATTCGGCCAGTCCGGGAACCAGTCCGGCGAGGAGCTGTTCTGCCAACATGACCCAGCCGACGGCGACCAGCACCGCCCCGAGCTGGTTCGGTACGGCCGCGCTGAGCCCGACGCCGAACGCGGCGGCGAGCCCGGTCGCGACCGGGGTGAGCGCCAGGCCGGCGGCGACGGTGGACCCGAACGGGACCGGCGCGCCCATCGCGACCAGCCATCCGACGGTCACCACCGCGGCGGCGGCCTCGACGACGATGCCGAACAGGGCGCCGGCGATGACGTAACCGACCAGCTTCGCGATGACGACGCGGCTTCTGGCCGGCGTCAGCAGGTACATGGATGCGGCGGTGTGGTGCCGGTGTTCGCCCGCGACCGCGGTGGCTCCGAGCACGAGGGTGAACAGCGCGGCGATTCCGGTCACATCGAGAACCGAACGTAGATCGGCCTCGGTTTCGATCACCTCGGCGGCACCTTCAATGCTCAGCGAACTATCGGCGCCGAGGGCGAGCTGGACGGCGGTGACGGCCACCACGAGCGCGGTGCCGGCGGCCAGCAGACCGAGGTACATGCGGGTCGTGCGCAGCTTGAACAGCTCGGCACCGATGAGGCGAATCACGGCTGCTCCTCCGACGTGGTGAGGGCCAGGAACGTCTCCTCGAGTGAGAGCCGCTCCTCTCCGAGTGCGTAGAGCACCACGTCGTGGGCCGCGGCCAGCCGACCGACGTCCTCGATAGCGGAGCCGGAAACGATGAGTCGGTCGTCGCCGTCGACCGTCACCGTCGCACCACGCGCGGTGAGCAGTGCCGCGAGCCGGGCCGCGCCGGGGCTGCGCACCGCCACCGTGGCGCCGACGTGGGTCGTGACGTTCTCGACCGAGTCCTGGGTGATGAGCCGTCCTCGGTTGATGATCACAACCTCGTCGACCAACTGGGCGACTTCGGCGAGGACGTGGCTCGACACGAACACCGTCTTGCCACGGTCATGCGCCAGGCGGCGGAGGAACTCGCGCAGCCAACGCATGCCTTTGGGATCGAGCCCGTTCGCCGGTTCGTCCAACAGCAGCAGTTCCGGATCGCCGAGCAGCGCCGCGGCCAGCCCGAGCCGCTGCCGCATCCCCGAGGAGTACCCGCCGACCGCCCGGTCGGCGGCGTACTCCAGGTCCACCAGGGCAAGCAGTTCATCGGCCCGCGCATCGGGAATCCCGGCCGTGCGGCCGAGCAGCCGCAGATGGTTGCGGGCGGTTCGGCCCGGGTGATACCCGGAGATCTCCAGTAGTGCTCCGACCCGGCGGATCGGCTCGTTCAGCGATCTGTACGGATGCCCGAAGACGCGGGCGACGCCACTGGTCGGAGCGGCCAGCCCGACCAGCATCCGGAAGGTGGTCGTCTTGCCCGCACCGTTCGGGCCCAGAAACCCCGCGACCGTGCCACGCCGGATCGAGAAGCTCAGATCGTCGACCGCCACGGTGGCGCCGTATCGCTTCGTCAGGTGCTCCACCACCACCGCGGGCGGAACCGCGTCGCGCCCAGCCGGAGCCGGCGAGGCCGTCGGGCCCCCGTCAGCAGACCCCTGGCTGACAACGTAGTTCATGATCTTTCTCCCACGACTACCGTCCCGGACGGTCCGAGACCACATTTCCCATGCTGTTCACGAGACACACCCGTGGGCTGCGGGCGATTGCCCTACGCCGGTGGGGTCGAACGGCCTTGGTTCCCCCCACATTGGTGCCGGCGACGCGTCCGGTGCTCAGTTGTGGCGGCGGTTCACCCACAGGCTTACGTTGTACGGTAAATGCTGAGGAAGGTTGATGCGTGTGGCCACGGAATCCGAATCGGCGCCCGAGCGACGGTTCCGGCTGAGCAGGGAACGGGTGCTCCGTGCCGCGGTCAGGGTCGCCGACGAAGGCGGTATCGAGTCGCTCACCATGCGCCGGCTGGCCGATGAGCTCGGAGCGGAGGCGATGTCGCTCTACTACCACGTGGCAAACAAGGACGCTGTGCTGGACGGCATCGTCGATCTCGTCATCAGGGAGATCAACGACGTCGTCGACCGGATCGATATGCCGTCCCAGGGGCCGGACTGGAAGAAGGCAGTTCGGCATCGGATCCTTTCCGCGCGCGAGGTCCTTGTCCGCCACCCGTGGGCGCCCCGTCTCATCGAGACGCGAGCAAGCGTTACTCCTGCGGTGGCGAAGTACTTCGATGCCCTGCTCGGGCTCATGCGAAACGGCGGTTTCTCCTACGACCTGGCGCACCACGCGATGCACGCGCTCGGCAGCCGGGCGCTGGGCTTCAGCCAGGAGATGTTCGACGGCGGCGACGAGGCCGACGAGGAGTCGATGGCCATGCTCGAGCGGATGGCCGACCAGCTTCCGCACATGGTCGGCATGATGGCCGAGATCACCCACGACGACCCCGACTCGACGCTGGGCTGGTGCGACGACCAGACCGAGTTCGAGTTCGGTCTCGACCTCATCCTCGACGGTCTGGACCGGATGCGGGAGACTTCCTGACCTTGAAAGGAATCGTTCGGGCTTAGCCGGCCCGAAGGCCATTCGACCCTAGGACACACAGATCTTCCTGAGCAGGTTGATCGCTGGGAGGTACTAGTCATGACCACCATCGAAGACCGGCCCGTTGAACAGCTGTATCGCGCCAGGTCGACGCCGCATCTCGTCGATGTGCCCGCTCTGA
>DASUTB010000083.1:0-66144 GCA_036374835.1 Jiangellaceae bacterium
CGATCGTCCACAGGAGACCGACGAGGACCGCGGTGCTGGTGATGTCGCCGGCGAACGCGGCACGGACTCCGTTGACGATGTGTGTGGTTGGCAGGACGGCCGAGATCACCTGGAGCCACGCTGGAGCGACGGACATCGGAATCAGGATTCCGCTCAGGAGCAGTACCGGCAACGAGATCGAGTTTACGAGTACTCCGAAGCTCTGTTCGTTCTTGAGCGTCAGTGCGAGCCCATAGCCGGCGGCGCAGAATGCCGCGGTGAGCAGGAGAACGAGGACGAACCCGACGATGACCCCGGCGGCATCCGCTCTCATGCCGAACGCGAACCCGAGGACGACGAGGATGAGTCCCTGGACGGCGGAGTCGACCACGTCGTAGAGGGTGCGCCCGCCCAGCAGCGCCCAGCGACTGACGGGCGTCACTCGTTGCGCGTCCAGGACCCCATCGCGCATGTCCGTGAGAAGGCCGAACCCGACGAAGAGCGAGCCGACCACGGCCTGCAGCACCAGAAGCCCTGGCACGAGAAGCGTGTAGGGATTCATGCCGAGCTGACCGGCGAACGCCCCGAGAAGCGGCCCGAACAGGACGAGGTATAGGACGGGCTGCGCAAGCCCGACGGCCAGCCACACCGGCTTACGGACTGTGGCACGCAGTTGCCGTCGGAACATGACCGAGGTGCCACGCACGTCGCTCATGCAGCCTCCTCAGCGGTGAGCGCGAGAAACGCCTCGTCGAGCGAGGGAGGCCGTAGCTCCACGGTTGTGGCCGTGAGCGAAGCAGCGTCGATTCTGGCGAGAACCGCCGCCAGCGCGCCCGCACCGCCAGCCAATCGGACGCTGACTTCCAAACCCGAGGCATCCGGCGTTTCACCTGTTGCTTCTGCCAGCACGGCAAGCAAGTCGGGAAGCTCCGTTTCTGACGCGGCTGTGACGATCAGGGTGTCCGGGCCCATCATCCGCTTGATCTGGGCGGGTGGGCCGTCCGAGATCAGTCGCCCACCGGAGATCACCAGCAGCCGATCGCAGAGGGCGTCGGCCTCGTCGAGGTAGTGGGTGCTGAGCAAGACTGTCATCCCGGATGTGTCCCTGAGCTCGCGGACGTGTGCCCACAGGTTGGCTCGTGAGGCGGGATCGAGACCGACTGTGGGCTCGTCGAGGAAGACGAGACGCGGAGCGTGCACGAGGCTCATCGCGATATCGAGACGCCTGCGCTGGCCACCACTGAGAGTGCTGGCCTCGCGATCCCAGAGATCATCCAACCGATAGCGCGCAGCGAGCGTCCGCGCGCCGGCCAGAGCATCAGTACGTGACAGGCCGTGGAGCATCCCGTAGTCGACGAGTTCCTCACCGACCCTGGAGTCGCTGCTGGCTGAGCCACGCTGGGACACATAGCCGATCGCTCCGCGCACCTGCCGCGGCTGTGTCGCGAGGTCGAATCCCGCGACCTGCGCATTGCCGGAGGTGGGTCGCGCCAGCGTCGTGAGCATCTGCGTGGTGGTGGTCTTCCCGGCGCCGTTCGGCCCCAGCAGGCCCACGATCTCACCGGCAGCGACATCGAACGAGACGTCGTCGACCGCGACCACCCGCGATTGCCGCGATGATCTCGATCGCTCCTGGTACGTCTTCCGCAAGCGGCTAGCTCTGATCATGCGTGTTGCTCCCAGCTCTTTTCGTGGAAGTGGAGTATCCAAATTTGGATAAAGGTTAACCAAATTTGGACAACACGTCTAGTAGCATGGCTGCATGCCCGCTCGGACAACGCGAGTCCTGGTGTTGGGAGCCATCCGGCATCTTGAACCGGCGACCGGATACGACGTGCAGTCCTACCTGTTCGGCATGGCTGCGGACCGGTGGGCGGCCCTGCGGTCCGGGTCGATCTACGCGATGCTGCGAAGCCTGCGCCGTGAGTCGCTGATCGAGGCCGACCCGGAAGAGCCCGCGCGGCATGTCGTCACCGCGGCCGGGAGGAAGGAGCACGACACGCTGCTGATCACCGCGCTTCGCACCCTGCCCGAGACAGGTGACACCACGGAGCTCAGGGCAGCGCTCCAGTTCGCCGATCTCCTTCGAGCAGAGGTCGTCCGCAGCGCGCTCACCGACCGGCTGACGGCCATCGACGGCGCCCTCAGCGACATCAGTGCGCGCATCGACGCGGCGGGATCGGCCGGGAGCTCGCCGTTCGTGACTCACAGGGCGGGCTTGCAGCACGCGCTCCTGCGCGCCCAGTCAGAATGGCTTCGGAACCTTCTCGACCAGGCGCTCGCGGCCTCAGGGCGTTCGACCTCAGCGTACCTCCCCACCGTGAAGTAGTCGTTGCCGACGTTGAGGTGGAGCGACGGCGCGAAGACCGCCGGGGCCTCGATCCCGATCGGCGCAAGATCGCCGCGGTGAATGCTCCGATGGACCTCCAGTGCGGCCAGGTTGAACGTCGCGGCTCACGTCGCAGCGTCCTTCCCGGCGGACGACACGACGAGATACCAGTGCGTGTTGGGCTTGCTGTCGTACGACTCCGTCGCCGAGGGCGGTGAGTTGCTGGATGCTGCTCATCCCGTGTCGCCGCCGATCCTCGAATGGTCACTGTGCTTGGATCCCGTCGGAGATGGACGGGTACTTCGGTTTCCACGACAGCTCGTTCTTTGGCGCGAGCGTTCGACACGCGCATGGAGATGCCGCCGAACAGCGCTTTGCCGTAGGGGGCCGCGACCGCGAGGACCCACTGCGGCACGACGAGTCCGGTCCGGCGATGTCTAGACAGACGCTCGGGTCACATTCGGTGTGGTTGCCGCGAGCGCTAACCACCTCATTGGGCCACTACCAGCACAAACAGCCACGGCGCCCACCCCACAACCCGCCGAAAACCCCTGTGTTCACTCGATTTCGTGTCACAACTCGTGTCACGATCAACGTCGCGCAGATGGTCGCGGTCACCTATTGAAGGCGACCGCAACGGCAGCCAGAGCCGCGACAGTCGCAGTCGGCAGCCTCAGCAGCTGCGCCGGTGCCAGCGACGACGCGAGCCGCCTGACACGTATGCCGACACCTCGTCCAGCACACCGTCGAACCGCTCAAGGACGTCACCGAGCAGATGGCACGCAGCCACCAACGGGCGGCGGCGGACAGTAATGAAGTGGGCGCAGGGCTTCCCCAGTCAGCCGCCATAGGTTGACGTGAGCTCGCACGCAGCCGGCTTCCGCAACTCGTGCTCGACCGCTCCGCGAATCCACGCAGACACCGACCGGACGGCCGGGTGCGCAGACCGGCAGCCTTTGCGCCGGCGCCGGACACCGTCCAGAATCCGGTTGTGTCCGCCCGTCTGGGATCCACAGCGGGAGTTAGCCACCACGGCAACTGACCAGGTTGTCATAGCGGTCCCACGGTCACGCCGATGCGCGCGACCAGGGATGCGTCCGCGCCGTAGGTCTACTCGACCGCCAGCTCACATCCCCCGCTTGCGAGGGCCCAGCTTGGTCAAGTCGGCCGGGCCAGCGGAAGCCGGTGCCGGGCTCGGGGTCGGCACGGCCCGGGCCGCGAGGGCCAACACGAGACGGTGAGCCGGTGCGGTTTCGCGAGCACCGGAACCATGTGACCAGTCGAGGTCTTCGGCTTCCATGCGTCGCCCGTCGATGCTGGTGCCGAAGTGCCGATGCACGCCACCGATAGCAAGGTTGTCAAGAACCAGCCGGAGCGCCTCAGCACTCACGACACTTCCCAGACCAGCCGGGATCGTGGCGTCGAGGCCGTGGATTACCACGTGCGTGAGTGATCCGATCTGGCCGCCCTCGGGCGTGACCCACTGCGCCAGCGTGTCGCTGGCCAGGTCGGCGAGCAGTTGCTCGACGGGCAGTGTCGAGTCACGGTCGGCGATGCGGTTCGACAGCGTGGTGAAGTCGTACCCTGCCGACGCGAGTTCGGCTGCGAACTCGTCCGGGGTGAAGCGGGCCGGCATTGTGAGGTGCGCGATGACGTGACGGATCGTCCATCCCTCGCACAGTGAGCCACCGTCCCAGGCGTCGGCGGGCAGTGTCGCCAATGCCGTATGCAGGCGCCGGCACTCGGCCGCGATCAGCGGCAGCAGATCATCGGACATCGGCGTTCCTTCCGTTTCTGAGCAGGTCACTGACTTCAACCCGAACCTAAGGAACCGGGGCGCCCCGCGTCTTCTCGAATCGTGCTGGCCGTGCCTCTCTACGGAATCTCGGTACGTTGCGTCAGGCGGAACGAGTTACCCGACGGGTCACGGAAGCTCGCGTCGATCCCGTAGGGCCGGGGAGTCGGCGGCTCGGTGAACTCGACTCCCCGCCCCCGCAACTCCTCATAGGTCCGCTGACAGTCGTCGGTGATCAGAAAGATGGTCTGGGCGAACCCCTTGGCGACCAAGGTGCGGATCTCATTGGCGGTCCCTGCGTCCAACACCGGCCCGTCGGGGACTGCCATCAGCACGATCTCGACGTCCTGACCCGGCACGCCGACGGTCAGCCAGCGGAAGCCCATAGTGGGCAGCGTCGCGTCGGAGCGCAGATCGAGGCCCAGCTTGGTGGTGTAGAACTCGAGCGCTTCCTCCTGGTCGCGCACCCACACCTGAGTGCCGGCGAGTGTGATCACAGAACGCTCCATCGTCGACCGACATCGCTCCGCCGACGAGTCTAGGCCGACTCGACCGGACCGGTCACCTCGATTCGTGCTGCCCTCGGCGCTCCGATTCCTTGACCCTAGCCGGCCTCGTGTGGAACCGCACGATGCAGGACGGTACGACGGCCCGTGCGGCGGCCGGTGCGGCGGCCGGTGGAAACTGCACGCGATAGGCGGTCGGCGACACCCCGTACGTGCGGGTGAAGGCGGAGGTGAACGAGCCGACGCTCGTCAGGCCGACCGCGTGACACACCTCCGCGATCGACCGTTCCGTGTCCCGCAGCAACGCCGCCGCCCGCTCCAGCCGGCGCGTGATCAGATACTCCCTCGGAGAAGCTCCGAAGACCCGGCGGAACTCCCGGCTGAAGTGCGCACGACTGTACCCAGAGGCCGCAGCGATCGCGTCGACGTCCAGAGGTTCAGCGAACCGGCCGTCCATCACGTCCTTGGCGCGCAGCAGATGACGCTCAAGAGCATGGCCCACACCCACCAATGTAGGGCCTTCTTCGCACCGACACCGGCTCACCGGCACCGATGCTCGTGGAGCGCGGGTCCGTCCGACGGACGGTGTATCTGATCTGACACGCCGAGCTTGGCTCGGGGAAAGGATCAGTCGTGGACGAGATGATCGAGCCGATGTCGGCTCAGATTGATCAACAACAGTTAGCGCAACAACTCGTGGAGTCCGCCCGGCACCGAAGGGGTGGAGCTGGTCGGCCCGGACGGAGTGTTGACCGGGTTGACCAAGCAGGTGCTCGAGACCGCGTTGGAGGCGGAGATGACCGAGCATCTGGGGTATGAGCCGCACGATCCTGCTGGGATCACCGGATAGACCGCGTCCACCAGCACGCGCACACCACGAGTCGCACCGAGACCGGTCATGTCGGTCAGGCCGGCGATCGGCGGCAGCGCCGGCTCAGCACCAGTGGCGATCACCAACCCGTCATACGGCAACCGATCCTTGCCGTGGGACGTCACCGTCGTGACCGTCTTGGCTTTCGGGCGACTCAGCCCGGTTTCAGCTCGGCGGATCTGGCCACGGCTTCCATGCTGCCGTGCACATCGCACACCGCGGCCAGCGTGTTGTACACGGTGCCGTACCGGCGCAGATTGAGGTGGACGAGCTCGACCCGCCGCGGCGACTCGTCAGTGGTGACCCGCAGGGTGTAGGCGATCTCGACGAACTTCGGCGGGCTGTCCTGACGCCGGGCCGTTACCTCGACGTGCGCGTCGTCGTACTCGAAGCCCAGCAGATCACCTGCCCGGGCAAGATTCTTCAACAGGCACGCCGCGAACGCGGCGGCCAGCAGCTGCGCGGGCCCGGGCAGCCCGGAGGGCGGCCGCCCCCAGGCGGCGTCCAACTCGATCTGCATATTCGCCGCCGTGACCGCAGCCTCCCCACCGGCGGTCACGTGCCCGCTGATCCGGTACTCGGTCGGGACTCGGCCCGCGCCAGAGGTCTGCGGATTCTCAGCGGCGCTCACAAGCACCATCTCCCCGGCTTCACACTCGGCGAGCGCCAAGCGCTCAACAGCTCACCTGTCACAGTTGAAACGTAGGCCAGTGACAGGCTCGGCTTCAGGGCCGTTCGGTCCGCCGCACCCGTCCAAACGGCCCAAACCCTGCCACACCCGGTTGGCAGCGAGGCTGCGTCCGGTTATGTGTACCACTGTCGTGCGATCGCCTTCGAGTTCAGCTGCCCATCGTGCGGCGAGGCCGTAGCTGAAAAAGATCTTTCGGCAGCGCTCTCCTCGGCGGAATCGTCGCCCAGCGACTCGGGCTCCAGGCCCCATTCCTCCTCGGCGTCCCACCTCTGCTAGCCGCCACCGTGATCGGCTGGTGGGCCCTTCGCCCAACCCCTCACTAACCCTCGCCCACCCCACGCCGCCGTCGGTCGTGAGGCTGTCGGGATTGTCTGATGACTCGTGGTGCTGCTCAGCGGCAAGGCACGCGCGACGTTGGCATGTGGTTTGGAGACCTGCCCCGACCCCGCCGGGGGTGCGAGCAAACTCGCGCCGATCGTTGAGGGCGCGTGACCGTACTCGGTGACGTCGATCCCTGCCTAGTCCGTATCGAACAACCCCCGCGTTAATCGGTAGCGCCACCTATGGGGAACCACGCAGACTTCTGCACCATGACCAGCAGCGACCTATGGGACGAGGACACCGCGCAGCGGTACGACGACATCTCGGCCGAGATGTTCGCACCCGAGGTGCTCGACCCCACTGTGGACTTCCTTGCTCGGCTCGCGGGTTCGGGCCCGGCGTTAGAGCTCGCGATCGGCACGGGTCGGGTCGCGATCCCGCTCGCCGCCCGAGGCATCCCCGTGACGGGGATCGAGCTGTCGCAACCGATGGTCGACCAGCTGCGGAGCAAGGTGTCCGCGGAGGAGTTGCCGGTGGTCGTCGGTGACATGGCCACGACGGTCATTCCCGGTCAGTTCTCGCTCGTGTACGTCGTCTGGAACAGCATCGGCAACCTCCGCACTCAGGACGAGCAGGTGCGATGCTTCAGCAACGCTGCCCGGCACCTGGCGCCCGCAGGCCGCTTCGTCATCGAACTAGGTGTGCCGGGCATCCGGCGGTTCCCGCCAGGGCAGGTAGCGGTGCCGTTCGAGGTGACTGACCGGCACGTCGGCTTCGACACCTACGACATGGTCACCCAGCAGGGGACGTCTCATCACTTCTGGCGACTGGACGACGGGAGCACGCGCTACGGCTCCAGCAATTTCCGCTACATTTGGCCGGCCGAGTGCGACCTCATGGCCCGGCTGGCCGGATTGAGATTGGAGCAGCGGGTCGCGGATTGGAGCGGCGCGCCGTTCACCTCCGACAGCGAGAGCCACGTCTCGGTCTGGCGCAAGTAGGCCGACGGCGAAGGAACCAGCCGCTCGGGCAGGTTGTCTGCGTGCTCTTGACCGTTTCGACAATCCACCAGCCAGCGATCGTCGCGCTGATGCTCGACGTCGACTCGGTGCGTCTAGCCCGGTCGCGGGCCAAGAGCGTGCCAGACCCAGGCTGTCCTGATCTTGCTTCTCGGGCGAGGTGGCGGTGAACCAGCGCGTGCGGGGTCCGCCGGCATGCCCGGCTCGTCCACTGTGGTTTTGCTCGCAAGAACAGGCGGCGGTCAGGTCAGGGTGGCCATGGGTCTGGTGAACAGCACGTCGTAGAGGGCTGACCACGCCGTTTCCCAGGGCCAGCGGCTGGATAGGTGGAGATGGAGGCGCCGGGCCGAGGTGGCGATCCGGGCGCACCGTCGGCGTGGCACCCGGTGCGGTCTCACCGCAGCTGTTGTAGGAGGTACGCCGGGCGACGCGCTGCCTTGGAATCGGCATCCGGCCCTAGCTGCCGACAGCCCAGCTGCCGACAGAGATATCCGCGTATGCACTCCACGCGCGAGCTCGAACGCAAACGTGACAACCGGCGCGCCTATCGCACAGCCGGTGGCTGTCGGTCCGGGCTCATGAACCAGGCGGCAGCGGCCGCGGTCAGGTCGTTGAAACGGTGCTCGGTGTCGACCGCGCCTTCGTATCCGGCTAGTTCGAGGCTGACCGCGCCGTGGGTGGCTGCCCATAACACACCGGCGATGTGGCTGGGGTCCTCGGGGCGGAAGATGCCGGCGCTGATGCAGTCGGCGACCGCGTCGGCCAGTGCGCGCAATGGCTTGAGGCTGGCCGCGTAAGCCTCCGGGGAGGGCTCGAAGCCTGGGATCGGCCGCTGAAACATGACCGCGTAGTACGACTTGTTGGCCAGCGCGTTGGCTCGGTAGGCGCGGCCCATGGCGGCGAGCCGTTCCAGTGGGTCAGCGCCGGTTGCCCCGTCGAGTGCTGCGCTCAACCGGTCGAAGCCTTCTCGCCATAGGGCCTCGGCGATCCCCGCTTTCGCACCGAACATGGTGTACAGGACGCTGGTCGAGCACCCTGCCTCGGCCGCGACGCGCCGCATGGTCAGCGCGTCCGGGCCGTGCCGCTCGAGCAACGAGCTGGCGGTGTCCAGCAGCATCCGGCGAAGCGATGCCTTTCCCGCGGCTCGGGTGACAGCGTAGGGGTTATTGGCAGTGGGTCGGGTCATCGACACTCCTTGGTCCCGGCTCGCCGCTGGGTGTCCGGCGGCACCGGTGCGCCGGTGGGTTTGCGTCAGCATGGTTTCGTGGTGTAACGTCGTTATCCAATCAGAACATTGTTACCACGGATGTGCAAGCAATGGACCACAACCCCGTTCTTTTGATGCACATGGCAGCCGGCCTGGTTGCCTGGGTAGCCGGCGCGGTCGCGCTCTGGCGGAACCTGCCCGGCCGTCGCTCTCTTGGCACGCTCGCGGTGTTCCACTGGTCGGTGCTGGCCGTTGCTGTCACCGCCACTGCGCTGGTGATGTTCCGGCCGGCGCAGTTGTGGTGGCTGTGGCTGTTGGCTGCCTTCTCCTATGGGCTGGCCCTGCTCGGCTACCTGGCGCCACGGGAACGATCACCGGGCTGGCTGCGGCTGGGCATCCACGGTCAGGGCGGCGCGTGCATCGCGCTGGTCACGGCCACGTTCGTGGTCTCCGTCGACGGCCTCGCCCGCGTCGCCGCGTGGGCCCTGCCGACATTCGTCGGTGTCCCCCTGCTCGAGCTGTGGTACCGGCGGGCCGCAGCCGCCCGTCCCAAGGTTGTCCAGCCATGACCGACCTGCGAATCGAACACCTCACCGCCCGCGATGCCTCTGCGGGCGGTGCACTACTCGCCGCCAGCCACCACAACTATCCCGCGTTCCGCGCCGTGTTCCCCGACGCACGAGTCCGGAGCCGGGTGCTGGCACCGTTCCAGACCGCGGCGACCCGCGACGCGGCCAGATATGGCCATGCTGCCGGCGCACTCTTAGACGATCGCCTTGTTGGGGTTGCGCTGTGGCAACCGCCTGGCCGGTTTCCGCTGAGCCCGCTGCGCAAGGCCCGGATGGCGCCGGCCCTGGCGCAGGCCGCAACCGTTGCCGGCCGCGCGTTCGGACTCTTTGCCAGATCCGGTGCAGCGCTCGAGCGCACGTTCCCGACCGAGCCGGTCTGGTACCTGCAGGCCTTGGGCGTCCATCCAAACGTTCAGCGCCGTGGGGTCGGCGCCGCATTGCTCGCCGCGGGCCTGGCCTTCGTCGATGCGGACCATGCGGTGTGCCATCTACACACATCGGACTCGGCCAATGTGGCGTACTACCAGCGGTGGGGGTTCGAACTCACCCAGCCGGGATTCCCAGCGGGCACAGACGGGCCGACGTACTACGGGATGACCCGACCGGCACCCCAACGCTCGTAGGTGGCGATACAGCGAGGGTGGCCGGGTCTGTTCCCAGGACGACAGTGATCAGGCTTCCCGACCGTCGCGGGGCCGAGCCTGCCGGGTTCAGCCGACGAGCCGGTCGGCGACGGCCTGGGACCAGATGCGGTAGCCGAGAACCGACGGGTGGAAGCGGTCGCGGGCGAAGAACTCCGGACCCACGGGCACGATGTCGGTCGAGCTGATCCAGGTTGCCTGCGGGTACTCGACGCACACCTGCCGGGCGACGTCATCGAGCACCGCGGCGTGCCGAGTGAGGACGCGGCCGAGCGTGCCGGGGAGCGAGGGTAAGGCGTTGAACGGCGGGATCCCGGTGACCGCGACCTTCTTGGCCCGCCCCGCGAGGTCGCCGACGATGGCGGCGAGATCGTCCCGCCACTCCTCCGGGCGGCGCCGGGTGAGCACGTCGTTGACGCCCGCGAGCAACACGGCGATGTCGAGGTCCTGACCGAGCCGGGGCAGTAGCCGGTAGCGGATGCGCCTTGCCGTGGCCGCGTTCTGTCCGACGACCTCCCAACTCACCGGCTGGCCGTTGCGGGCGGCGAGCTCGCAGGCCAGGCTGCCGGCGAAGCCCTCCTCGTGGCGGTCGACCCCACATCCGGCGGCGGTCGATTCGCCGATGACGCCGACGCGCAACGACTGGTGAGCTCCGTCGCCTACGGTCCCGTTGGCCGGGCCGGCGGCCTCGGGAAGCACCTCGGTGCGGTAACGCACCCACAACCCCTGAGCGGCGACCAAGGGGAGCAGTAGCGGGTTCACGAGCGTGCCCCGTCGGCGAGCAGGGAACGGACGGCACCCCGGCTGCCGCCGGCCAGATTCACGCCGATGGCCTGGAGCAGAGTGACCAGCGCGCCGTTGGCGAGGAATTGCGCCAGCTCGTCCGGCCCTGCTCCGGTCAACTGCTCGGATTCGTCCAGCACACCCGCGATCAGCGAGCGGCAACGCGCAGCCACCGTCTCGTCAGCACGCGAGGCGGCGCACGCCTGCAACCACAATCCGCTGGCGACACCGTCGGCGACCAGGTCGCGGAAACCTTCGCCCATGGCCTCCAGCGGGTCGTCCGGGCGAGCCGCGGCTGCCTGGCGGAAGACCTGACGCACGCGTTCCTCCAACTCGTCCAGGCAGGCCAGAAAGAGTGCCTGCTTGCTGCCGAACAGCCGGAACACGTACGGCTGCGAGACGCCGATCTCGTCAGCCACCTGCTGGACTGCCGACGTCAACAAGCCCTGGTCGGCGAACACTCCCATGCCGGACGCGACGGCCTCGGCGCGACGTTGTTCCGCGGTGGATCGGGCGGGTCCCATGGGCGAGAGACTACAGTAGTAACTACTTACTTACAAAGTCTAGATCGCCTCCATCCCACTCCACCGGGGCTAGGCAGGTGGCCGCGCTCAAGCGGGTGTCGCAGGTTCGAATCCTGCCGGGGGCGCTCTGTGATGTCTCGAGACATCACAGGCCATCGTCGTAGCCATTTAGTCCGACGAGGTTGGAGCGCCGGCACTGCACATCGAGCCCTTCGGCCCGCTCACCTGTCGGGCGCTTACCGACAGCCGCAAGGAGGGACAGACGACGGACGAGGCACCGACCGAACACGTCACGTAAACCGTCCTGGTTGATGAGAGACGGTCAGCGGCGGATCCGGTACCTGAGGTGCAGCGCGCGCCGGCCTTGGACGACGACCGGGTCCTCGAGGAGCAGGTGCCCGTTCTTCGGTTTCCCGAAGTGCCGGATGCCCTCGCCGAACACCACCGGGACCAGGCTGAGGCACACCTCGTCGACCAGGCCCGCATCGAGCGCCTGCTGGATGACGTTGGCGCTGGCAATTGTGACGTCGGAGTCGCCGGCGATCTCTCGCGCTTTGGCGATCGCCGCCTCGACGCCGTCGACAAAGGTTGTCCTCGGCCATCGCTCGGCGCCGTCGGCCGGCGGACGGTGGGTGACCACCACGACCGGAGCGCCGGCCGGGTGGCTGTCGCCCCAGCCATCTGCAATGTCGAACAGGCGCCGGCCGGACACGATGGCTCCGACGTTCTCGGTCAGCTCCCGCAGCACCTCCGCGCTCGCCTCGTCGACGTCGAACGCGACGTTCTCGTTGGCGCTCGGCACGGATACCTCGCCAGCCCCGTACCAGTCGAAAAGCTCGGCGGGCACGTCGTCCGGCTGGGCGATGTAGCCGTCCAGCGACATGGTCATGTGAGTCAGAACTTTGCCCATTCGTGATCCTCCTCGGTTTCATTAGGTCTTGCCTTCGTCTGTTACGTCGTAGCCGCCCGGCTGATCACGACATGTATCCACAGTCCAGACAAGGCTCGAGTTATGGGATCGCCGCCGGCGTTCCCAAAGGTTGATCCGACAGCTGTCAACGGCCGGTCATGAGTGCCAGTGACAAGCCCTGGATGTTCCTGTCATCGGCTACTGCCCTAGGACCGGTGCGGATCCCTGGCCCGTGAAGCCGGCCAACTCGACGATGCGCTACGCACCGGCGTGAGCCTGATCGACGAAGCCGAGCCAGCGCCGCCAGTCCTGCGCATCCGCAGCCTCCGTCCGCGGCAAACGCCACATCCGTTCAACCGGGAGCGTCGGACACGGTTCTCGTCGGTCTCCAGCCTCCTGTGCTCGCCTCCTTGAGCACGATCCGGTACGGCGATGGTTCGCGGGATACTGACTCGGTTCGTGCCGACGAAGATCCGGTGCCCGTTGATGCGACCCCGGACAGCATGCTCCGCGCTCCGGCTCAGCGGCGCCGAAGCACGGGCGCTGGCCGTGTCAGGACGCGGACATCGGGAAGAGCCGATACAACGGCGGCCGGAACCCGCAGTCCAGTTCCTTGTAGGGGAACTGCCGGCCGGCGTCCGAACGGAGGTCACGGAGGTCTTCGAACCACTGGCAGCTGAAGCACAGTTCAACGTTCGTATCACCCCGGGCCGGGCAGTTGACCCGACCAGCGTCGTCCACGACGAGGGCATATGTGCTCATAACGCGAGTCTCCCGCGATCACGGCTGGACCGGCAGAGTCGAAAGTCCCTCAACCGCCCTTCTCGAGACCGACACCCGCGTGGCTGCCGGAGCGGCGGATTCGGCTATTCGTGACTGTGGCCGCCGGCATGTTCGGCGTCGCCGTGCCCGCTGTGCGCAGGGGCGCGTATCGCATGGAGCAGGTGGTGGCTGTACACCTGGAAGCCGAGCATCGCCTCGACCCAGGCGCGGGCGTCGGGTACGGACCGGTCCTTGGTGACAGCCAGGTTGTTGACCTTTTCGAGCCGGTGCTTGAGCTCGTCTTGCAGCACCCCCGTGAGGTAGTGCGCAACCGGTTCAGGAGATCCGACGGCGATGGCACGCTCAGCGAGCGGGATCACTGGGCCGACGTCCGTGCCGGCCGGCTTGAGGCCGGTGAAATCGGCACCTTCCCCGGCGCGGTGGACCCGGACCACGGTTTCGAAGAACAGCCGATCGGCGACTGTGCGGGCCGCCTGGCTCATGGCGCGAACCGGCAGCACGGTGTCGAACACGGCACGAACCTCGTCCTCGCCGTCTTCCGGCACGTACGGCAGGACCACGTCGACGTCGCCGGCCTCGAGGGCCCGACGTGCTGCGGTGACGACAGGTCCGTCAACTGAATCGCAGTGCGGGGGCATGGTCTCGGCTCCTTTCCTTGACCGGTTACGCGGGACCGGCTCCGACGGCGGTCCCGAAGCACCTTTAACGCTAGGGCTCCAGCCGGTTCCCGATAGGGGCCAAGGTCCCGGCACCGGAATCACCATGCGTTTCCTGGCCGTGCACGCGGTGTGGATTCTCGTGCACCGTAGCCCGACTGCCCACGAGTTGTAGCACCTCGCCGACCGCCCGAAGCGTCGTGCGGAAGGCGGCGACGCCGTGCCCGCCCAGTTGCCCGACCATGGTGTCGAGAAGCCTGATCTGCACGCCCTGGGTCTGCTCGAGCGCGGCAGCGCCGGCCTCGCTCAACCGGACAAGGTCGGCAGGTGCGCCTCCCTCAACCGTGTCCTCATGCCGCCAGGCGAGCAGCCCGCGGTCGATCAGGCCCTCGACCGTCGCCCTCGCCGCGCGGCCGGGCTGCCCGATCCGCTGGGCGATTGGCCCGAGCCGATCGGTACCGTGCGCGACGGCGAGTAGCACGTGCACCTCACCGACGCGTAGCCCCGTCACCTGCTCGATCCCGCGCAGTAGTGCATCCGACTCCCTGATGATCTCGGCGAGCTCGTCGAGCAGTCCGAGCACCTCGCCGAGCCGGCCGCTGGGACTGGCATCGACCGGTGCCGACTGGGCGAAATCGCGCTCAGGTCGCGTCACGGCAGTCACCGTGCACCGCCATTCGTGGTGGCTACGCCTGCCGGCTCCGGAGCGGCGGGGTCCGGGCGTCCGACGAGGCCGTAGACGACTTGCCCATCGACGGTCTCGTGCTCCAACAACAGGGCGGTCAGCCGGTCGAGCTCGAGTCGGTGGCTCTGCAGCAGGTCGATCGCGCGCTGCTCGGCCTCGCGGAGCAGCCGGGACACCTCGCGGTCGACGAGGTGCTGGGTGACCTCTGAATGCTCGCGCGAGCGGACTTGCTGGCCGCCGAGGTACATGGGCCCGCTCGAGCCGTAGCCCACCGGCCCGAGCTCCGGCGACAGCCCGTAGTCGCGGACCATCTTGGTGGCCAGCGCGGTGGCGCTGACCAGGTCGTTGGCGGCGCCTGTCGAGCCCTCGCCGAAGACCACCAGCTCGGCCGCCCGGCCGCCGAGCCGCACCGCCAGCGCGTCCTGCAGGTAGCTCTCGGAGAGCAGGTGCCGCTCATCGACGGGAAGCTGGTGCGTGGCGCCGAGCGACATCCCGGCCGGCAGGATCGTGACCTTGTGTACCGGGTCGGCGTGTGCTCGCAGTGCGGCGACGAGAGCGTGGCCGGACTCGTGTACTGCCACGGCCCGCTTCTCATCCGGAAGCAGCACGTTGGACGCTTCGCTGCGGCCGATGACGATGCGGTCCCGCGCGGCCTCGAAGTCGGCCGCGGTCAGCTCGTGACGGCCGGCACGGACCGAGTACAGTGCAGCCTCGTTGGCCAGGTTGGCCAGATCTGCGGCGCTGAACCCCGGCGTGCCGCGCGCCACGACGTCGAGGTCCACGTCCGGGGCGAGCTGCTTGCCGAGGGTGTGTACTTCGAGGATGGCGCGGCGCTCGACCTGGGTCGGAAGTGGCACGATCACCTGCCGGTCGAAGCGGCCAGGACGCAGCAGCGCGGGGTCGAGGATCTCGGGGCGGTTGGTGGCCGCGAGTACGACGACTCCGTCGGCGGGATCGAAACCGTCCATCTCGGCGAGAAGCTGGTTTAGGGTCTGCTCGCGCTCGTCGTTGGAGACGGCGGCGCCGCTGGAACGGCGCTGGCCGATCGCGTCGATCTCGTCGATGAAGATGATCGCCGGCGAGCGCTTGCGGGCCTCGGCGAACAAGTCACGTACCCTGGAGGCGCCGACGCCGACGAACATCTCAACGAAGCTCGACCCGGTGACGGGCAGGAAGGGCACGTCAGCTTCACCGGCGACGGCGCGGGCGAGGTAGGTCTTGCCGGTGCCAGGAGGCCCGACCATCAAGACACCGCGCGGACCCACGGCACCTGCCTTCCGGTACCGCTTGGGGTCCTTGAGGTAGTCGATGACCTCACCGACCTCTCGCTTGACGCCCTCGTACCCCGCGATGTCGGTGAATCGGGTCGACGGGCGCTCGGCGTCGACGACCTTGGTCTTGGCTCGTCCTAGGCCGCCCAGCGCGCCGCCGAGCTGACCCTTCGCGCGCCGGCCGAACCAGACGAACAGCCCGACGATCAACAGGAGCGGCAGGAAGCTCAACAGCACTTGCCAGAACGATGTCTGAGGACCGGTCGCCTCGATGGTGACATCGGCGGCCTCGAGTTGTTCGGTGAGCCCGGAGGTGTCCAGGGCGGTCGGTACCTGGGTCTGGAATTGCTCACCGTCGCTGAATTCGCCGTCCACCTGACCGTCGGCGTCGACCGTCACCCGCTCGACCTCGCCGGCGTCGACGCGCTGGAGGAAGGTGGAGTAGTCGACCTCGTTGATCCCGGCGCCCAACAACGCGTTTCCGAACAGCAGCAATGTCATGAGAAGCATCGACACCGGCAGCAGCCAACGCCGCCGGTTGGGCCGCCGTGGTGTAGGGCTCTGCGGCGCGTCGCCGGACGGTGGAGACTGCATCGGAGAGCTCCGCTGGACATAAGTGTTGCCGAAACCGTCAGGCATCGCGATCACTCCTTGCCGTGCCTGTCGAATCGGCTCTTGTACCGACTCTAGACATGAGGATAGACTCATGTATAGACACGTGTCAATCAGGCTGGATGGTGGCAACGATGGCAGGGACATGGATGGCTGGAACCAGTGGCCGGGCGCGCCGTGACGAGCGACGTGAGGCGATCGTGGAAGGGGCGCTGCGGCTGTTCTCCGAACAGGGCGCGCTGCCGGTGCGGGTGGAAGACATCGCCGAGGCGGTGGGCATCTCGCGCGCCACCTTCTACAAGTACTTCTCCGAGCGGGACGAGATCCTCGCCGAGTTGTTCCGGCGGCTGCTTGCCACCGCCCCGCCCGAGCCGGAGGCCGGCGGCACGGCGGCCGATCGGGTCACGGCCGTGCTGGTCGGCACCGCCACGCGGATGGCCGAGCAGGAGCAGCTCGCCAGGTTCGTCTACACCCTGCCGTTACGGCACGAGGCGCTGCTCGGCGACCAGGCGGTGCGGCCCGGATTCATCGACGTGGTGTCCGCCCTGCTCGCCGAGGGTGTGGCAGCGGGTGAGCTGCGGGAGGACGTGTCGGCCGAGGTCATGACCGGACACCTGATGCGGGCTTTTGAGGCGGCGATGCGGGAGTGGGCGGCCGGCCGCGCCGGCGACCCGGCCGCACACGTGACGCGGATGGTGGACCTGGCGCTGCACGGCTGTCGGGCGCCAGGCTGATGCCCGCGTGAGCATCGCGCAGCACCGCCTGGGTGCTGCAGAACCAGAACGTGGCAGCTGCCATCGTCGGAGCGTCCCGGCCGGAGCAGGTGGCTGAGAACGCCAACGCTTCTGGTGTGACACTCGAGGCCGAAGTGATGAGGACCATCGACGACGTGCTAGGCGATCGCATCGTCCGTGACCCATCGATCACGGCGACCCGCTCCCCCGCGCCGGAGTAACGGCGCATCGTGCCGCCTCAACTCGGCCCAGCCAACGGACGGCATCCGAGGCTCAAACCGCAACCGTCGCTGTCCATGAACCAAGCTCGTTACTCCCGCCGGTGTTCTGACGATCCCATCTGAAAATGGCAGCAGTAGATGGCATTGGCCGATGGTATCTTTGATGCCATGAGAACAACGATCGACCGTGGTGGGCGCATTGTCGTACCGAAGGCGATTCGCGAGGCGATGGGACTGACGCCGGGACGGAAGGTTGACATCGTGTTTGCCAATGGCCGCATTGAAATCGAAGCTGCGCCCGTGGAGCTTGAGGTGATCGACGACGACGGCTTGCCGGTCATTCGCGCGCTTGAGGAGTTCCCCGAGCCAGATCCAGATATCGCCAGAGCGACGCTAGAGCAATTGCGGGCCGAGCGCGATGCTCACCACGTGTGACACCAGCGTGTTGGTGCCGGCCTTACTGGAATGGCACCCTCACCACGCTGCTGCCCGCTCCACTTTGCGGCAGAACCGGCCCGCCGCCTTGCCGGCGCATGTCTATGTTGAAACATTCAGCGTGCTAACCCGGCTACCAGATCCACGTCGACCGTCTACCCAGGTCGCGCACGAGGCGCTCAAGAAACTCGATCTTCCACTGATCACACTTTCCCACACCGGTTACCTCGCCATCATCGACCAACTGGCCGCGATGGGCATCGGCGGCGGTTCCGCATACGACGCATTAGTGGGCGCGACGGCCACTGAACACGCTCACGTGCTGATGACCGCAGATCACCGTGCCCGCCCAACCTACGATGCCGTAGGCACGACCTACGACTTTGTTGAGCTCTGAACGTTCGGCCGTGATCCACTATCGAGTTGACGTCGAGCGGGCTCACCTCATTCACTCCCTTGTCGACGCCGAACCAGCCCTCGCTGCGCGCGGATTGCGGCACTAAATCGTGATGACAAAGCGCTCGTAGGAGCGTCAGGTCCGGCCAGACTTGCATGTATGCAGACCACAACCCGCGAAGTCATCCTCATACGCCACGGCGAGACCGAGTGGAGCCGCGATGGACGCCATACCGGGCGCACCGACATCCCGCTCACGGCGCTCGGCGAGGAGCAGGCGCGGACGCTCGCGACGGCACTGGCCCACAGGACGGTGGCACACCTGCTGGTAAGCCCGGCCACCCGGGCATGGCGCACCGCCCAGCTGGCAGACCTCAACGGGGCCGAGGTCGAGCCAAACCTGTGGGAGTGGGACTACGGCGGTTACGAGGGCCGCACCACCGCCGAGATCCAGCTGGAGCGGCCAGGGTGGTATCTGTGGACGGACGGTGTCGTCCCTGGCGACACCGGGCACCCGGGCGAGTCGATCGAGCAGGTAAGCGCGCGGGTGGACGCCGTGCTCGACCGCATCCGCGCCTATAAAGAGAACGGCGATGTCGTGGTCGTCGCGCACGGGCACGTCCTACGGGTCCTCTCGGCACGCTGGCTAGGTCTCGATCCGGCTGCTGGCCGACTGTTCCGGCTGGACACCGGCACGGTCTCGCTGCTTGGCACCGAGCACGGGCGTCCGGTCATCACCGCGTGGAACCTACCCGCGCCGAGCTGATGGTCAGAGATAGTGCAACCGGAGCCTCGCGTGGCGCGTGCGAGAGACCGCCCCAGTCTATGTCCGGATCGTCAACGCATTCTCGGGCAGCGCTGTCGGGCTGGAGCGGCGCACCGTCGACGGCGCAGTATGCCCGCCTGGCGGTGCGGTGAACCCGCACAGCCCTGCCGAGACCAAGGAGGGCGAGCGGTCCTGCGGCCACCGCCAACCGCCCAAACCACCTGAGCCTCAGTCGGCGAGGGAGCAGACCGTGCCATCCAGGGTGAACACGCCGGGTGGCGGGTTGTTACCGACAGCGATGGCCTCGGCATTGAATCCGAACGTCACCGCGCCCTGCGCCGGAATCGTGCTGGTCCACGACTCGTTGACCGCCGTGACGGTCGCACCCTCCTGGGACACCGTGGCGCTCCAGCCGGGCTCATCGACGACTTGTCCGGCCGAGTAGTCCCACTGCAGCGTCCAGCCATCGATCGTGCTCGATCCCGTGTTGGTGATCGTCACACTGGTCGTGAAGCCCGGATGGTTGTCCCACTCGCTGACCTCGTAATCCACTTCACAGGTGCCGGGGTCGCCGCCCTGGTCTGGCGTCGTGAAGGTGACGGTGGAAGACAACTCCGTCACCAAACCCGTGTTGTCGTTGCGGGCCCGTACCGCTATCTCGTACGAGGTCTCAGGTGTCAGCCCGCTCAGCGCCGCCGTGGTCGGTGGTGGACCGCCCGAGACCGTGGCCAGCACCTCCTCCGATCCGTCCGCGACGTTGACCACCTCGTACGCCGTGACGGTGCCGTCCGACCCGCCCCATGACACCGCCGCTCCGGTCGCCGTCACGTTGGATACGCTCGGCTGGCCGGGGACCGTCGGCGGATCGTCCGGGTCGGTGCCATCCTGGTCGCCGATCCCGGTGACCTCACCATTGCCGCCGTCGAACACGATGTCGGAGCAGCTGTAGAAGTTCTCCGGGCTGTCCGAGCGGATCCAGTGCACGAACACCGTGTGGCGACCGCTCCGGTCCGCGGGGAACGCGACGTCCCAGTAGTAGTACCCGAGTCCGTCGCCCTGCACGATCTGGTCGGGATCCTGCACCGAGTCGATCAACTCGAGGTCGCTCCAGGAAAGCGGCGCGAGCGGGTCCCATCCTTCGACAGTGACGTAGACGTCGAAGCGCCCCGGATGCTGCGCCCAGTTGTTGTGCCGGAACTGGTACGTCGCACCGGCGGTCACATGGGTCAGCGGCCAGTCAGTGCGCATCATGTTGTACGCGGAGAAGTCGTACGGCCCGTTGTTGCCGCCGGAGCAGATCTCGCCGTCCGGTATGTAACCCTCGGTCCGGCCCTGGCCGTTGGGGTCGAGGTTCGCGAACCAGTTGTACAGCGGCGTGGCGCCGCCGTCACTCTGGGCCACTGCGTCCGCGCACGCCGGGTTCTTCGGCACGATCTCGCCGGTGTCCTCCAGGCCGTCCACCCAACACAGGTACTGCCGACTGCCCGGGAAGATGGTTGCGCCGTGTGCGTCCGCAGACGTCGTATCCAGCACGATCCCGGCGCCTACCACCAAAACACCGGCTGCCATGGCTGCCATCACTTTGCGCATCCGCGTCCTCCCAACGCCGTGCCGAACTACCCGGAAGGCGGGCAGTGAGTGTGACCGTCGCAGAGATCAGCTCCACGGCGCTACCGCCACCCGTCCACCGGCGGGCTGATGACTTCGGTGCGCAGCCGTTCGATCCCCGATGACCTGCACAGATACCGGCCTCGGCGGCTTTCGCGACCGCAGTCGGATCAATGAAACTTACAGCGGTCGGGCCGAGGCTGTAGCGGGTTGGCCAACGGGTGAACCCCCGCAAAGGCTTGACAGCGACATACCCTGCTGCCAAAGTTCTGGTACCGGTTTCTGAAACCGGTTCCACAAGGGAGCAGACGATGGCTTCGGTGACGATTCGCGATGTCGCCCGGCACGCCGGGGTCGCGGTTGCGACCGTCTCGCGGGTCATGAACAACACCGGCCCGGTCAAGGAAGCGACGCGGCAGCGGGTGGTCGCATCGGTCAACGAACTCGGCTATCGGCCGCATCGTTTGGCACGAGGCCTGGCGCGAGGACGGGTCGCAACGGTCGCCGTCCTGGTGCCGTTCGTGACGCATCCGTCCGCGTTCGCGCGGGTCCAAGGAATCGTCGAGACGTGCCGGGGCCTCGGGCTTCCGGTAAGCATCTACGACGTCGAACTACCTGAGCATCAGGACGAGCACCTCGCCGTCCTGGCATCGGAGCTTCGCCCGGAAGGTTTGATCGTCGTATCGCTGGCGCTGACCGACGAGCACTTCGCGTTGCTGGCCGCCTCCGAGATCCGCCCGGTGCTCATCGACCACGACGCCGACCGGCTCTCGACCATCAACATCGATGACGTCGCCGGTGGCGAGCTGGCCACCAACCACCTACTCGAGCTCGGCCATCGGCGCATCGCCTTCGTCGGCGACGCCGAGCCCGACCGGTTCGGCTTCAGTTCGAGCGTTCGCCGGCACCGGGGCTACCTGAATGCGCTCGCCGCAGCAGGCGTGCCGCGGACCGAGGCGTACGAGCGCCTCGGCCCGCACGGCACCGCCGTCGCCCGCGCGCACGCACTCACGCTGCTCGACCTGGATGAGCCGCCGACAGCGATCTTCGCCGCATCGGATACCCAAGCCATGGGTGTTCTCGAGGCGGCACGGTCGCGCAACGTCCAAGTGCCGGCGCAGCTGTCCGTCGTGGGCTTCGACGACCTCGACAGCGCGGCGCACGCAGACCTGACCACCGTGCGTCAGCCGCTGGTGGAGTCCGGACGACATGCCGCCCGCATCGTCGGCGACGAACTCGCCGACCCCGAGCGGACGCCCGAACACCTGGTGCTGCCGATCGAACTCGTCACCCGTGGCTCCACAGCGCCACCGAAGAACCCTGCAGATTGACAAATTGCCCGCACGCACGCCGTGCGGCACTAAAAGAGAAGGGATGGAACGCATGAAACGCCCTTTGTTCCGTACCATCACAACCGCGTCGGCGGTGGCACTGGTACTCGCCGCATGCGGCGGTGACGACACCGGTGCGGCCCCCGCCGAATGTGACGGCGAGGTCGAATCCGGCACCGTCACGATGTTCGCGCACGAAGGCGCCGAAGCCGATGCCTACCGCACCGCGATCGACGACTTCAACTCGACGGTCGGCGGTGAGCTCGACGTCACCGTCGAGCTGACGATGATCCCCGAGGGTCAATACACCGACCAGGTCAACGCCGCAGCGGCCAGCGGAGACCTGCCCGCACTGCTCGACCTCGACGGCCCGAACATGGCGAACCTCGCCTGGGGAGGGAACCTCGTCCCGCTCGACGAGTGCATACCGGACGAACTGCGCGAGAACATCCTGCCGTCGTTGATCGAACAGGGCACCTACGCCGATCAACTGTGGGCGGTCGGATCGTTCGACTCGGGCCTCGGGCTCTACGCGTGGAGGTCAGCGCTCGAAGAGGTCGACGCCCGGATCCCGGAGTCGGCCGACGACGCATGGACGGCCGAGGAGACCGAGCAGATCCTGCGCGACCTGCAGGATGCCGGCTACGAAAGCCCACTCGACACCAAGTTCTGGTACGGATCTCAAGGTGAGTGGTTCAGCTACGCATTCTCGCCGATCGTCTGGTCTGCCGGAGGCGGTCTGATCGACCGGGAGGACTACCAGTCCGCAGACGGGGAGCTGAACACACCCGAGGTGGTGGACGCGTTCACGACGTTCCAGACGTGGGTCGAGGATGGCTTGATCGACCGGAACGCCGCGGACGACTCCAACTTCCTCGAGAAGCAGGCTCCGATCTCGTGGGTCGGCCACTGGATGTACCAGCCGTACAAGGACGCGGCCGGCGACGACCTTGTCGTCTTGCCGCTGCCGGACTTCGGCACCGGCAGTAAGACCGGCATGGGCTCGTGGGCGTGGGCCATGACGCCGAGCGCCGAGGATCCCGACGCGGCGTGGGCCGTCATCGAGTACCTGATGTCGGACGAGACCATCAAGGCGATCACCGACGTCAACGGCGCCGTCCCCGGCACCCAGAGCTCCATCGCGAACTCGGAGCTCTACGCGGAAGACGGCGATCTGCGCCTGTTCGTCGAGCAACTCAACGCAGCGCCGGACGTCGCGGTGCCGCGACCGGTCACGCCCGCATACCCTGCCATCACAGGAATCATGCGTACGACGATCGACGACATCGTGCAGGGTGCTGACGTCGCAGCGACCCTGGACAGCGCCGTCGAGGGGATCGACGAGGACATCGAGGCCAACGACGGGTACCCGCCACCGGGATCCTGACAGCCGGCGGCCGGGCGCAACGGGGTGCGCCCGGCCGCCCACCGTTGGCCCACCTAGCTTCGTGGGGAGTCGTATGTCTGCTTTGACCGCGAACCGGCAATCGATCCGGCGGCGGAACATCGCGCCGTGGTTGTTCTCCGCGCCCGGATTGGCCTTTCTCGGCGCGTTCATCGTGATCCCGTTCGCGCTCGCCCTGTTCTACTCGTTCACGAATCAGCGCCTCGTCAGCCCGCTGCCGACGAGATTCATCGGGTTCGAGAACTACACCGGCATACTGTCCGACGGCACGTTCTGGACGGCGCTGGGCAACAACGTATGGTTCGTCGCCATCGTCGTGCCGGTTCAAACCGCACTCGCCTTGTTCCTGGCGATCCTGGTGAACAGCCGAATCCGGGGCAGGGTGCTCTTCCGCACCGTCTACTTCCTGCCGGTGGTGACGGTGATGGCCGCCGCCGCGGTGATCTGGACACTCCTGTACAACCCGAACGGCTTGGTCAATGCCGTGATGGAGGTCGTGACGTTCGGTGCGTTCGCACCCGACTGGCTGAACTCCACGACGTGGGCGTTACCGGCGATCATGATCATGTCGATCTGGCAGGGTGCAGGCTTCCAGATGATCATCCTGCTGGCCGCGCTCCAGGACGTGCCGGCCGAGCGGTACGAGGCCGCGGCGATCGACGGCGCCGGCGCGTGGCAGCAGTTCCGCTACATTACGATTCCCGGCATCCGCAATGGCTTGATCTTCGTGCTGACGGTGACCACGATCTTGGCCTTCCGCCTCTTCGATCAGGTGTGGATCATGCCCCAATCGCCGGGCGGTCCGCTCAACGCGACCCGGACGGTCATGCTCGACATGGTGGAGACCGGCTTCGGCGATCAGCGAATCGGCCGCGCCGCGGCGATCGCGGTGATCTTCTTCGTCATCGTGTTGACCATAACCGCGATACAACGCCTATTCATCAGGGAAGAAGGTGAGCTCGAATGACAACCCCGGCAGCCGATCCGACCAGAGCCCACCGCCGCTCCAGGACTCCGTCGGTGCGAACCACGAAGCTCGTGCAGTACATCGTCATGATCGTGCTGGCACTGTTCTTCCTCTTCCCGCTGATTTACATGTTCGTCTCCTCTTTCAAGGAGGACGCCAGCGTCCTGTCCAGCAGTGATTCGGCCGAAGCGTTCATACCCGTACCGTTCGCCGGCCTGGAGAACTACGCCGACGCGGCGAACCGGGCATCGTTCTTCCGGGTCTTGGCCAACTCAGTGATTATCTCTGGGCTCATCGTCAGCCTCGGCCTGATCGTCAACAGCCTGCTGGGCTACGCGCTGGCACGAATGCGGTTCCGCGGTCGGCTGCTCATCATCGCCGCGGTGATCGCTTTGATCATCATCCCGTTCGAGGCACTGGCCGTCCCGCTGCTGTTCATCAGTGCGGAGCTGGGATGGCTCGACACGTACCACGTGCAGATCCTGCCGTTCATCGCCAATCCGCTGTTCGTCTACCTCTTCTATACGTTCTTCCTCAATGTCCCCCAGTCGCTCGAGGAAGCCGCCCGCATCGACGGCGCCGGACCGATCCGAACCTTCGTCCAGGTCGTCGCGCCCCTGGCGCGCCCGGCGTACGCCACCGTGGCCATCCTCGGCTTCCTGTTCTCGTGGGGACAGTTGCTGTGGCCGGTCATGGTGACGCGCGGCATTGACGTCCGGCCGCTGCCGCTCGGTATCGGGACGTTCATGACAACGCCGCCGGTGCAATGGGGGGACATCATGGCCTACGCCGCGATGATGACGGTGCCACTGCTCATCATCTTCCTCGTGTTCCAACGCTTCTTCGTACAGGGCGTGGCTTCGTCCGGGGTGAAGGGATGAGCCTGCGGCTCGACGAGAGCTGGCTCTGGGACTTCTGGCTCGCTCGCGACGGATCGGACTTCCATCTTTTCTTCCTCAAGGCGCCGCGCTCGATCGAAGACCCCGAGCAGCGCCACTGGAACGTCTCCATCGGTCACGCCGTCTCGACCGACCTGACGCGTTGGGAGATGTTGCCGGACGCGCTGGCGCCCGCCGCCGAGCCGGCCTGGGACGATTACACGACGTGGACCGGGAGCATCATCCGGAGCAACGGCCAGTGGTGGATGTTCTACACCGGCACGAGCCGGAGCGAGGACGGCAAGGTTCAGCGCATCGGCGCAGCGCTGTCCGACGACCTCGTGACCTGGCGGCGGCACCGGGCGAACCCGCTGATCGAGTCGGATCCCCGCTGGTACGAGCAATACGAACCCGCCTCATGGCCGGAGCTGGCCTGGCGTGACCCGTGGATCTTCGAAGACGACGCCGGGACGTTTCACACCTTGGTCACCGCGCGGGCGGCGTCCGGCCCGCCGGCAACGCGAGGCGTCATCGGGCACGCCGTGTCCACCGATCTGTCCTCGTGGACCGTTACCGAACCGATCACCACTCCCGGCCGGTTCGGGCACTTGGAGATCCCGCAGGTCGAGCACATCGACGGCCGATGGCAGCTGATCTTCTCCGCTCCCCCTGCGCCGCAGGACGTCCAGCGCGAGCTCCCGGACACCGCAACGGCCGGCACGCACCTGCTCACCGCGCCGAAGCCGTTGGGGCCGTACGAGTGGTCGACGCATCGTCTGCTCGACAGCACCGATGGGGAGTCCACGTTCTACGGTGGCCGGCTCGTCGAAGACGGATCGGGGTGGCAGTTGCTCACCTGGGCCAGCCACGACGGCGACGGCTCGTTCGTCGGCGCGCTCGACGACCCGCAACCGGTGCGGATCACTCCCGACGGGCTGGAGGTACGGCGCGGAGGCCGAGCGCACCGCTCCTCGAGCACCTGAATGTGACCACGGTAGCGAGCGCCAGCTCGGTAGGGCCCCGTCCCCTGGAGCACAGCCGGCGGCTGAGCTGTGGTCGAACGCGCCACTCCGGGGGACGGGGCGGTGCGAGTCTTACCCGAGTCTTACGGGCAGGCGGTCGCCTGGAAGATCCCGGTCGGTAATCCCGTCTGCACATGCGCTTGGTGGGCCGTGCCGGCGATGATCATCTCGAATCCCGCATTGCCCCCGGCCGGCAGCACAAAGTGGCAGTGCGGGCCAGGAGCGCTCGCGCCGCGGTCGGCGTTCGCCACGTTCCCGAGGTCGGCGGGTTGGGTGTCGGCGTGTGCCACGCCGGCACCCAACGAGAGCACCAATGCCGTGGCAGCCACACCGGATGCGGCGACGACTCGCTTGATCATTTCGAACTCCTCCCTAGTGGGCCGTGGCCGCCCGGAGGCCGGTGCGCACGTACTCGGCGCGGTCTGGCCCCAGGCGACGTTCTCGCTGTTAGTACGGCTCTGGTGTTGGATGGGTTCACCGGATTCGCGGTTGTGGCCGCAACCGTCCTGGCCTTCGTGGCGACGGCCGCGCTGATGCATCCAGCACAGGACGGCCGCTACCGATCCGGGTGGTCGTCAGGCCGAGAGCCGGGTCTTGGACTGAACCGGCGCCGTCGAGCCGCGGACCACGAGTTCTGGCGCGAACAGGAACTCGGTCTGCGGTGCGCTGGAGCGGCCGACCTCGCTGATGAGCGACTCCACCGCCGCTTTGCCCATCGCCGCCACCGGCTGCCGGACGGTGGTCAGCGGCGGATCGGTGAAAGCGATGAGAACGGAGTCGTCAGACCCGACCACCGATACGTCGCTCGGCACCGACAGGCCGCACGCCCGCACGGCGCGGATCGCGCCGAGCGCCATAAGATCGGATCCGCAGATGATCCCCGTGCAGTCCAGATCGAGCAGCGATCGAGCAGAGGCCCCACCGCCCTCGACGGTGTAGAACGACGACGAGATCGGCGGATCGTCGTCGTCGAGCAGGGCCGCCATCGATCGCCGGAACCCTTCGATCTTCCGCTGGGTCGGCATGTACCGATCTTGGCCGATGGCCAGGCCGATGCGCTTGTGACCGAGCGACACCAGGTGTGCGGCGGCCAACTCGACCGCGTTGGCGTGGTCGTTCGAGATGAACGGAACGTCGAGGCCCTCGATATAGCCGTTGATGAGAACCATCGGAATGCCGCGCTTGCGCAACTCGTGGTAGCGGCCATGATCGGCCTGGGTGTCGGCGTGCCGGCCCGACACGAAGATGATGCCCGCCACGTCACGGTCGAGCAGCATCTCGACGTACTCGTCCTCCGGAACACCACCGGGGGTCTGCGTGCACAAGACCGGGGTGAACGAGTGCTGCGCCAGCATGGTCTCGATGACCTGGGCGAATGCCGGGAAGATCGGGTTCTCCAGCTCGGGGACGATCAAGCCGACGAGCCCTGCGCTGCGCGAGCGCAGCCGGCTGGGCCGCTCGTAGCCCAGCACATCCATCGCGGTGAGGACGGCTTGGCGAGTCTCGGCGGAGACACCGGACTTGGCATTGAGAACCCGGCTGACCGTCGCTTCGCTGACGCCGGCATGAGCCGCGACGTCCGACATTCGCACGTTCATGCCGACAAGCTATCGCACCGCCTGCGACGCGAAGTGAAACTACCGGTCGCCAGTTGCGCAAAGCTCTGGCAACTTACACTCCCGGCGCCGGTTCCCACCACGCGGCGGTGTCGGGCGCGAGCACAACCTCAGTACCGTCCCCGTCGACCGGTCCGCTCGCGATGAGCAACCGGCCGGGCTCGGCGATCCGTACGCCGTGCTCGGCGAAGTTCACGACGCATACCAGCTCGCCGGCGGCATCGCCGCGACTGAAGGCCAGCGAGCCCGGCGGGCTGGGCAACCACCGAAGTGGCCCGTCACCCAGCGCCGGATGTTCGCGCCGGATCGCGAGCGCGTGTCGATACAGCGTGAGCATCGAGTCGGGGTCGCCACTCTGGCGCCGCACGGTCACGTCACGCCAGCGCGCCGGCATAGGCAACCAGCTCTTCTCCCCTTCGGAGAATCCGAACGGCGGCCGGTCGCCTTCCCAGGGAATGGGCACCCGGCAGCCGTCCCGGCCGGCTTCCGGACCGCGCCCACGCTGCGGGTCGACGAGAGCCTCCGCAGGGAGATCACGCACCTCGTCCAGGCCGAGCTCCTCGCCCTGGTACACGTACGCCGACCCGGGCAGCGCCAGCATCAGAAGCGCCGCGGCCCGAGCTCGGCGATATCCGGTCGCACCGCCGCCGTAGCGGGTGATGTGACGCACGACGTCGTGGTTCGACAACACCCACGTCGGGGGCGCGCCCACCTGCGCCGCCGCATCGAGCGTCGACATGATCACATCGCGTTTCGCCGTCGGGTCCCAATCCGCGGCGAGGTAGTGGAAGTTGAACGCCTGATGCAGCTCGTCGGCGCGGGTGTAGTCGGCGAGCCGTCCCGTTGTATGCGCCCATGCCTCAGCCACCGCGACGCGGTCGCCGTACTCGTCCAGGAGCCGGCGCCACGACCGGTGGAGCTCGTGAACACCGTCCTGGTCGAAGTACGGCAGCACTTCGATTCCGATCATCGACGCCTGGCCGGCGCGGCCGACATCGGGAAGTCCGGACGCCTTGACCATGCCGTGCGCGACGTCGATTCGGAAACCGTCCACGCCGAGCTCGAGCCAGAATCGGAAGATATCCTCGAACTCCGCACGAACCTCCGGGTTGTCCCAGTTGAGATCGGGCTGTTCGGGCGCGAAGAGGTGGAGATACCACTGCCCGTCCGGGACGCGGGTCCACGCCGGCCCGCCGAACACCGACTCCCAGTCGTTCGGGGGAAGCTCTCCGCCGGCGCCCCGGCCGTCCCGGAAGACGTACCGATCCCGCTCGGCCGAGCCGAGGCCGGTCGCCAGCGCCTCGATGAACCACGGGTGCCGATCGGAGGTGTGGTTCGGCACGATGTCAAAGATGATCTTCAGGCCGTGATCGTGCGTGGCATCGATAAGGGCACGGGCGTCGTCGAGGTCGCCGAAGATCGGGTCGACGTCGCGGTAGTCGGCGACGTCGTAGCCGAAATCGGCCATCGGCGAGGTGTAGAAGGGCGTGATCCACAACGCGTCGACGCCGAGCTCGCTCAGATAGGGCAGCCGGCTGCGAATGCCGGGCAGATCTCCGATGCCATCGCCGTCGCTGTCCGCGAAGCTGCGCACGTAGACCTGGTAGATCACCGCATCGCGCCACCACGCAGTGGCGGCCCCGCCACCGGCGGGCACGGTGCCGACGGCCGTGTTCTTCTGCATAAGACATGTCCTCGCTGTAGAGCTCACCCGGGCACAACTCGGGTACCGGTCAATGGTCGCCGGCCGGTCGAGCGGTCACTAAGACGCTAGCAACGCCCACTGCAAGAGTGCAAAGAATGATGTGAAAGTTGCTGCAACCTCTTGTAAGACACCTTGAACAGGATTAGCGTCGCGAACGTCGAGTCAGTCCCGATCTAGGAGACGCCGATGTCCCCGATCCTGATCCGTCGTTTCCGCATCGCGGTACCCGCCATCGCCGTGCCACTCGTCGCAGCGAGCATGGTGGCAGTGCCCGCCGCGGCCGATCACACGCCGGCACCCACCCAGGTGACGCTGGTCGGCAGCCTCCAGGATGAGCTCGGCTGCGCCGGAGACTGGGATCCCGCGTGCGAAGCCACCGCACTGGAGCCGACCGGCGCAGGCAGCGTTTTCACCGCGGAGTTCGACGTCCCCGCCGGCTCGTACGCCTACAAGGTGGCCATCGGCGGCTCGTGGGACGAGAACTATGGCGCGGGCGGCGAGCCCGGCGGCGCCGACATTCCGCTGGTGCTCCTCGAGGACGCGCGGCTGCTGGTGTCGTACGACCACGCCACCCACCGCATCGCCGTCGCGCCCGCCGAACAGCAACCGGGGCTGACCGACGAGGATCGCGAGCTTGCCGGCACCAGCCTCCGCGAGGCACTGACCCGCGAGAACTTCTACTTCGTCATGACCGACCGGTTCGAGAACGGCGATCCGGCCAACGACACCGGCGGCTACGACGTTCCGCCGGAGACCCCGGCCGGCGACGAGCGCCTGGTGCACGGGTTCGACCCCACGGACAAAGGCTTCTATCACGGCGGCGACGTCGCCGGCCTCATCGATCGGCTCGACTACATCGCGGGGCTCGGCACGACGGCCATCTGGCTCACGCCGTCGTTCAAGAACCGTCCCGTCCAAGGCTCCGGCGACGATGTCAGCGCCGGCTATCACGGGTACTGGATCACCGACTTCACGCAGATCGATCCACATCTCGGCACCAACGAGGAACTCGAAGAGCTCATCGAGCAGGCGCACGTGCGCGGCATCAAGGTCTTCTTCGACATCATCACCAACCACACCGCCGACGTCATCGACTACGCGGAGGGCGAGTACACCTACATCACCAAGAGCGACGAGCCGTACCGCGACGCGGACGGGCAGCCGTTCGACGACCGCGACTACGCGGCCGGCGACACGTTCCCCGAACTCGATCCCGCTACCTCGTTCCCGTACACGCCGATCTTCAACTCCCCCGAGGACGAGACCGTCAAAGTGCCTGCCTGGCTCAACGACCCGACGCACTATCACAACCGGGGCAATGCGGCCTTCGACGGCAGCGAGGGCGACGAGTACGGCGACTTCGTGGGCTTGGACGACCTGTTCACCGAGAAGCCGGAGGTGCGGGACGGTCTGATCGACATCTACCGCTTCTGGGCCGGGTTCGGCATCGACGGCTTCCGGATCGACACCGTGAAGCACGTCAACGTCGAGTTCTGGCAGCAGTTCGTCCCGGCCATCGAGCAGGCCGCGCACGACGCGGGCAAGGACGAGTTCTTCATGTTCGGCGAGGTGTTCGACTCCAGCCCCGAGGCGATGTCGCGCTACACAACCGAGGCCGGGCTACCGGCCACGGCCGATTTCGGGTTCCAGGCGCGCGCCGCCGGGTTCGCGACCGGACGGCCGACCACCGACCTGCGTGATTTCTTCGCGCTCGACGACTACTACACCAGCGACGTCGGCAACGCCTACTCGCTGCCGACATTCCTCGGCAACCACGACATGGGGCGGATCGGCATGTTCATCGGCAACTCGGGCGCCACCGGCGACGAGGTGCTCGAGCGCGACCGGCTGGCCCACTCGCTCATGTATCTGTCCCGTGGCCAGCCCGTGATCTACTACGGCGACGAGCAGGGCTTCACCGGCGACGGCGGCGACAAGGACGCGCGCGAGGACATGTTCGCCAGCCAGGTCGCGTCCTACAACGACAACGAGCTGATCGGCACCGATGCCACGACGGCCGAAGCCAACTTCGACCCGCAGCACCCGATGTACCGGCACATCGTCGACCTCGCGGCGCTGCGTGCGGCCCATCCGGCGCTGGCCGACGGCGCGCAGATCCACCGCTACGGCAGCAGTGCGGCGGGCGTCTACGCGTTCAGCCGGATGACGCCGACGAGCAGGTCGAATACCTCGTGGCGGTCAACAACGACACCGAACCGCGCACGGCAACGTTCGAGACGGAGAACCGGCTCACCACGCTCGACGGTGTCTGGCCCGACGGCATCGACAGCGTGCGCACGGACAAGGAGGCGCGGGTCACGGTGACCGTGCCGCCACTGTCGGCGCAGGTGTGGAAGGCGCCGTCGAAGCTGAGCCAGGTGAAACACGCGCCGGCGATGTTCTTCAACGCGCCCGGGCCGGGCGGCACCGTCGGCGGCCGGGCCGACGTCGGCGTTTCGGTGCCCGACGGCGGGTTCAACCAGGTGACGCTGGCCTGGCGGCCGGTCGGCGGGGACGACTGGACGGCCATCGGAACCGACGACAACGCGCCCTACCGGGTCTTCCACGACGTGTCGGGCTTCGAGCGTGGCACCTTGCTGGAGTACCGCGCCGTGCTGGCCGACCACTCCGGAAATCTCTCGGTCGCGGGTACTTACGCCGTCGTCGGCGACCCCGCCGATTCGGGGTCCGAGCCCGATCCGGGTGGTGGGCCGGTCACCCAGCCGTCTGCCGTTTCAATTCCCGGTGACCTCAACCCGGCGATGGGTTGCCCGGGTGTGTGGCAGCCGGACTGCGATCAGGCGCAGTTGACCCTCGACCCGGCCGACGACGTCTGGAAGGGCACCTACGCATTGCCGGCCGGCGACTGGGAGTACAAGGTCGCGATCGACAAGTCGTGGGCGGAGAACTACGGGGCCGGCGCTGTACGGGACGGCGCGAACATCCCGCTCGCCCTCGATGCGGATACCGACGTCACCTTCTATTACGACCATGGCTCGCACTGGGTCACCAGCGACGCTCAGGATCCGATCGTCACCGCGCCCGGCTCGTTCCAGGACGAGCTCGGCTGCCCGGGCGACTGGGATCCGTCCTGCATGCGGTCATGGCTGAAGGATCCCGACGCTGACGGCACGTACACGTTCTCGACCACCCAGATCCCGGCCGGGGACTACGAGGTCAAGGTGACGCACGGGCTCAGCTGGGACGAGAACTACGGTGCGGGTGGCTCGCCGGGCGGCGCGAACATCGCCTTCACCGTGCCGAGTGGCGCCCGCACGTCGTTCAGCTACGACATCGAGTCGCACGTCCTGACCGTCACGACGGGTGAGTCCGCCGCTCCGCCCGACCTGACGCAGGCGCGTGCGCACTGGCTCGAGCGCGACCTCATCGCCTGGGATCTGCCGGCGGCCGCCGAACACTGGAGCTTCCGGCTCTACCACGCTCCGGAGGGCGGGCTGGCCGTGGACGCCGAAGCGGTGACCGGCGGCTCGTCGATGCCACTGACCTTCGACGGCGCCCTGCCGGACGACGTGGCGGAGCAGTATCCGCATCTGGCGTCGTACGACGCGTTGCGCCTGAACGAGAAGGACGCCAAGAACGTCGAGGACCTGTTGACCGGACAGGTTGCGGTGGCCGCCTTCGACGACCTCGGCCGGCTGGTGGATGCCACGTCGCTGCAGATTCCCGGCGTGCTCGACGACGTCTACCGCGGTGCGCTCGACGCCGACCTGGGCGTGACGTGGAACGGCAACGCGCCGGCCGTGGCCGTCTGGGCGCCTACGGCGAAGGACGTGACGCTGTTGCTCGACGACGGCGAGCGGATCGCCACGAAGCGTGGCGGGGACGGCGTCTGGCGTGCGTCCGGGCCGCCGAGCTGGGTCGGTCGCAGCTATCGGTTCGAGGTGGAGGTGTACGTCCCGTCGACCGGCGCGGTGGAGACCAACGTGGCGACCGACCCGTACAGTCTCGCGCTGACCGCCGACTCCGAGCGGTCGCTGATCGTTGACCTGGACGATCCCGAGCTGGCCCCGGACGGCTGGGAGACGCTGGACAAGCCCGAGCTCGCGCAGCCCGAGGATTCGACGATTTACGAGCTGCATGTGCGCGACTTCTCCATCACCGACGCATCGGTGCCGGCCGACCTGCGCGGGACCTACCTGGCCTTCACCGACGACGACAGTGCGGGCATGCGGCACCTGAGCGAGCTCGCCGACGCCGGTATGAACACGCTGCACCTGTTGCCGGTGTTCGACATCGCGACGGTCCCGGAGCGGCGTGCGGACCAGGCGGAGCCGCCCTGCGACCTGCCGGCTCTGACGGCCGCCGACCCCGCCGGCACCGAGCAGCAGGCCTGCATCGACGAGGTACGCGACCAGGACGGGTTCAACTGGGGATACGACCCGTGGCACTACACCGTGCCCGAAGGGTCCTACGCCACCGATCCGGACGGACCCGGCCGCACCGAGGAGTTCCGGGAGATGGTGGCCGCGATCAACGATGCCGGTCTTCGGGTGGTCATGGACGTGGTCTACAACCACACGACGGCCGCCGGTCAGGAAGCCAAATCGGTGCTCGACCGGATCGTGCCCGGCTACTACCACCGGTTGTCGCCGACCGGCGAGCTCGAGACGTCGACGTGCTGCGCGAACACCGCCACCGAGCACGCGATGATGGAGAAGCTCACGATCGACTCGGTGCTGACCTGGGCACGCGACTACAAGGTCGACGGATTCCGGTTCGACCTGATGGGCCATCACAGCCGGTCGACGATGGAGAAGATCCGCGCCGCCCTCGATGACCTGACGGTCGCCGACGACGGCGTCGACGGCGAGTCCGTCTACGTGTACGGCGAGGGCTGGAACTTCGGCGAGGTCGCGAACAACGCCCGGTTCCGGCAGGCCAGCCAGCTGGAATTGTACGGCGCCGGCATCGGCACGTTCAGCGATCGGTTGCGCGACGCGGTGCGCGGCGGCGGTCCGTTCGACGACGATCCACGCATCCAGGGATTCGCGTCCGGCCTGTTCACCGAGCCGAACGAGTCACCGGCCAACGGCTCCCCGGACGCGCAGCGCGACCGGATGCTGCTCTACCACGACCAGATCAAGGTGGGACTGGCCGGAAACCTGCGCGACTACACGTTCGTCGACCGCACGGGGGCGACGGTGACCGGCGCCGACGTTGACTACAACGACTCCCCGGCGGGCTATGCGGCCGACCCCGAGGAGACGATCACGTATGTCGACGCGCACGACAACGAGACGCTGTTCGACGCGTTGACCTACAAGCTCCCGGTCGAGACGTCCATGGACGATCGGGTGCGGATGAACACCCTCGCGCTCGCGACGACCGCTCTCGCCCAGGGCCCGTCGTTCTGGCACGCAGGCACCGATCTGCTGCGTTCGAAGTCGCTGGATCGCAACTCCTACAACTCGGGCGACTGGTTCAACCGAGTCGACTGGACGTACCAGGAGAGCACCTTCGGATCCGGCCTGCCGCCGCGCAGCGACAACGAGGCGAAGTGGCCGTTCATGGAGCCCCTGCTGGCCGACGCGGCACTGGAGCCCGGTCCGGACGACATCGAGGCGGCCCGCGAGGGCGCGTTGGACCTGCTCCGGCTGCGCTTCTCGTCCCCGTTGTTCCGGCTCGGGTCCGCTGAGCTGATCCAGGAGCGGATCTCGTTCCCGGACGGCGGACCCGGCCAGGCTCCCGGCGTGATCGTCATGGAGATCGACGACCGCGACGGCGCCGACCTCGACCCCGACCGGGAGCGGATCGTCGTCGTCTTCAACGCGACGGCCGACCAGCAGGGTGTTCCCGTCGACGACGCCGTAGCGCTCCAGCTACACGAGGTGCAGGCGGCCGGTGGCGACGAGACCGTGAAGGAGACCGAGGTCGGCGAGGGGGTGGTCACAGTTCCGGCGCGGACCGTGGCGGTTCTCGTGCAGCCGTGACGCGTGGCCGGTTCAACTGCGGGCGGCTCGGCCACCTACTGCGGCGGTCGAGCCACGCACGACGAGCTCTGGCGCGAATACCAGCGACGTGCGTGGCGCACCCGTCCCGCTGATCTCGTCGATGAGCGCCTGTACCGCCGCTTTGCCCATCGCGGTGACGGCTTGCCGCACCGTGGTGAGCGGCGGGTCGGTGAACGCCATCAACGCGGAGTCGTCGTAGCCCACGACGGAGACGTCGTGCGGCACGCTCATCCCCCGGCTACGAATGGCCCGGACCGCACCGAGCGCCATCATGTCCGAGCCGCAGACGATCGCCGTACAGCCGGCGTCGAGCAATTGTGCCGCCGACGCCGCTCCGCCCTCGACGGTGTAGAAGGACACCGCGATCGGCGGCTCCCCGGCGCCGTACAGACGCGATATCGATCGCCGGAAGCTATCGATCTTTCGTCGGGTCGGCTGGAATCTTTCTGGCCCGATGGCAAGGCCGATCCGCTCGTGGCCGAGTGACGCGACGTGGTTCACCGCGAGTTCGATCGCCGTCGCGTCGTCATTGGAGATGAACGCGGCATCCAACTCCGGCACGACACCGTTGATCAACACTATCGGCAGGCCCATGTCGCGAAGCCGGCGGTAGCGATCGTGATCTGCTGTGGTGTCGGCGTGCAGCCCGGATATGAAGATGATCCCTGCGACGGTTCGGTCGAGCAGCATGTCCACGTACTCGTCCTCGGAGACACCGCCGGGAATCTGCGTGCACAGGACCGGCGTGTAGGCGTGCTGAGCCAGGATGGTCTCGATGACCTGCGCAAACGCCGGAAAAGTGGGGTTGTCGAGTTCGGGTACGATCAACCCGACCAACCCAGCGCTGCGCGACCGCAGCCGGCGCGGGCGTTCGTAGCCGAGCAGGTCCATCGCCGACAGCACGGCTTGCGCGGTCTCGGCAGCGACACCCGGCTTGGCGTTGAGAACGCGGCTCACCGTCGCTTCGCTCACTCCCGCGTGCGCCGCCACGTCGGCCATCCGAACGCTCATTGGCCGAAGATATCTCATTTCTGCAACTTTGTAGCAACCTACGGTCGAGTTACAGAAATCGGATGGTAACTTGCGACTGCACTTGCACCTCTCGGGGGTGCGAAGCACGCGATGGGCCGTGTCATACGCGCCCATGGGACCTCCGAGCCCCGGGCGGGGACGGGTCCTGCGAACAGTGTCCGGTCCACCCAACTTGGTCCAGCAAAGGAGCACGAAATGACTCGCACGTTCCGCGCGATCGCCACAGCCTCCGGGCTCGCGCTCGCCATGGCCGCCTGTGGCGGCGATGGCGGCGAGCAAACGCAGGCCGAGGATCAGCAGACGCCGGCCGAAACCGCCGATCCGGAGGAAACCGCCGATCCGGAAGGCCTCGAGGCCACCCTGACCTGGTGGGACACGTCCGACCCGCAGAACGAGGGTCCGGCGTTCCAGGAGCTGATCGCCCGATTCAACGAGGAGTACCCGAACGTGACGATCGACTACCAGTCGGTCCCGTTCGGTGAAGCCCAGAACAAGTTCAAGACCGCCGCCGAGGCCGGCAGCGGCGCGCCCGACGTTCTGCGTGCCGAGGTCGCCTGGGTTCCGGAGTTCGCTTCACTCGGTTACCTGTTCGCCTTCGACGGCACCGAGCTACTCGCCGACGCCGACGACTACTTCGAGACGCCGCTGTCGTCGAACGTCTTCAACGGCTCGACGTACGGCGTGCCGCAGGTCACCGACGCCCTGTCGCTGCTGTACAACAAGGCACTGTTCGAAGAGGCCGGGCTCGACCCCGAGAGCCCTCCGCAGACGTGGGACGAGGTCCAGACCGCGGCCGAGGCGCTGAAGGCGTCGGGCGTCGAGGGCATCTACATCAACGCCGGAGGCTACTTCCTGCTGCCGTTCATCTATGGCGAGGGCGGTGACCTGGTGGACGTGGAGTCGCAGTCCATCGTGGTCAACAGCGACGCGAGTACAGCGGGTGTGAGCACCGCCAAGGAGCTCGTCGCCGCGGGCGCCGCGCCCAAGCCGCCGGCGAACGACTCGTACGGAACCATGATGACCATGTTCAAGGAGCAGCAGGTCGGCATGATCATAAACGGACCGTGGGAGGTCAACAACATCCGCAATGCCCCGGAGTTCGGTGGCATCGAGAACCTCGGCATCGCGCCGGTTCCGGCCGGTTCGGTGCAGTCGGGCGCTCCGGTCGGCGGCCACAACTACGTCGTCTGGTCCGGCATGGACCCGGAGAAGGCGGATGCGGCGATCGCCTTCATCTCGTTCATGAACTCCGCCGAGTCCCAGGCGTTCCTCGCCGAGGAGCTTGGCGTGCTGCCGACTCGCAAGTCGGCCTACGAGATCGACAGCGTGGCGAACAACCCGATCATCTCGGCGTTCGGCCCGGTCATCGACTCGGCGATCGCCCGGCCGTGGATCCCCGAAGGCGGGCAGTTCTTCGGTCCGCTCGACGAGATGGCGGTTGAGGTGCTCGTTCAGGACGCCGACCCGCAAGCCGCGCTGGACGACGTGGCCGACACCTACCAGGCCGAAGTCGTCCCGGACTACACCGTCGAGTAAGTAGGCGCCGCCTCAACCCCTGTGGTCGCCCGGAGGATCACCGACCCCTGCGGTGATCCTCCGGTGACCACCCTCTCGATGACGCGGGAGAACTCGGTATGACCGCCACCACCGCGCAGCCAGATGGCGTGCGCCAACGGGGCCGTGCCGGCCGGCCACCAGGACGGCTGCGGCGCAGCTGGGACAAGTATTGGTACGCATGGGCGCTCGCGCTGCCTGTGGTGATCGTCATCAGCGCCCTGGTGATCTATCCGCTCCTCCGTGGGATCTACATCTCGTTCACCGATCTGAACGAGGCGAACCAGCGAACCGAAGTCTGCACCGCGACGCTGGGTGGAGACACGGTATGCGAGCCCAACCCGGATCGTTGGCAGTTCGTCGGCCTCGAGAACTACGTCAGTATCCTCACCGGCGAAGTCGGGTCGTTCTGGTTGTGGCTCACCAACACGATCGTCTGGACCAGTGTGTGCGTGTTCTTCCACTACGTGATCGGCATGGCCCTCGCGGTTCTGCTGAATCGCAGAGTGCGGGGCCGCTCGATGTACCGGGTCCTGCTCATCGTGCCGTGGGCGGTGCCGGCTTTCATCAGCGCCTTCGCCTGGCGCTTCATCTTCAACGAGAACTTCGGGCTGGCCAATGCCACGCTGGCCGCATTCGGCCAAGACCCCGTCGCATGGTTCAGCGATCGCTGGACGTCGCTGTTCACGGCGATCGTCGCAAACATCTGGCTCGGTGTGCCGTTCATGATGGTGGCGCTGCTCGGCGGTTTGCAGGCGATCCCGACCGAGCTCTACGAGGCCGCCGAGATGGACGGCGCACGACCGTGGCAGCGGTTCCGCAACGTCACCCTTCCCGGGTTGCGACCGGTCTCGGCCACCGTGATCCTGCTGGGCACGATCTGGACGTTCAACATGTTCCCGGTGATCTTCCTGGTGACAGGTGGGGAGCCCGCAGGGCAGACCGAGATCCTCGTGACCGGCGCCTACCGGGAAGCGTTCGAGGGAATCCGCGACTACTCGGCGGCCGCGACCTACGGCGTCATCATCCTCTCGATGCTTCTCATCCTCGCGACCCTGTACCGCCGGTGGCTTCGTTCCCAAGGTGAGGTGTGGTGAGCAGTGTCTGACGTGGCTGTGCAAGCGACGGTGGTCGAGGGAACAGGAACCGCGACAGCGATACGACGTGCCACCTACTCGCGCGCGCGGCGGTCGGCGAAGGCGTCGATCGGGCTGCACGCGGCGCTCCTGCTCGCGACGGTCATCGCCGTCTTCCCGGTGCTGTGGATCGTTCTCGCCTCGTTCAAACCGGGCTACGCGCAACTCTCCAGCGATATCCAGCTGGTGCGCGATCCCACGCTCGAGAACTACAGCTTCGTCCTGTTCGAGACGAACTTCCCGCGGTGGTTCCTCAACTCGGTCATCGTGGCCGGATTCACGATGCTGATCGGCATCTTCATGTCGGCGACGACCGGATACGCGGCGTCCCGCTTCAACTTCCCGGGCAAGCGCGGCCTGATGTGGGCACTGCTTGTCACGCAGATGTTCCCGGTGGCAGTGCTCATCGTGCCGATCTATATGATCATGTCGCGCTTCGGGTTGATCAACACTCCGGTGTCGTTGATCATCGCCTACTGCACGGTGGCGGTGCCGTTCTGCTCGTGGCTGCTCAAGGGATACATCGACACCATCCCCCGCGAGCTCGACGAGGCTGGCGCGCTAGACGGTCTCGGGCCGTTCGGGGTGTTCTGGCGGGTGGTGCTTCCGCTGGCGCGCCCGGGCCTGGCCGTAACTGCGTTCTTCACGTTCCTGACGGCCTGGGGCGAGGTCGCGTTCGCCAGCGCCTTCATCCAGAGCGACCGAAACTTCACCCTTGCCTACGGCCTCCAGCAGTTCGTGCCGCAGTTCAATCCACAGTGGGAGTACCTCACCGCCGCGGCGGTCCTGGTGACCATTCCGGCCGCGATCGTCTTCCTCGTGGTGCAGCGCAATCTCGTCGCCGGCCTCACCGCCGGAGGTACAAAGGGCTAGCCCGCACGGCGGGTCAGCCGGCGCCGAGCGGCTGGAAGTCGACGTCCAGATACCGGGCGCATGGAACTTCGACGTCCCGGGCGAGGGTTACCCGCGCTACTCGACGCCCGACTCACCGGTGGAGCGTGGAACCCTTGAGGATCTTGTCGACCGCGTTCTTCGGACCATGAACGGCGAGTCCGACGAGGTCAAGTGAGTCACGGCCGACAGCCTTGACGGCGGCGCGGTTGTCGCGGTCGTTGCCGGTGCCGAACAGATCGTAGGTGAAGATGGCGCACCGAAGGCCGCGCCCGAGCGTTCGCGTGTGCGCCGCGATCAGCGTCTCCTTGCCGCCGGAGAAGACGAGCACCGGCTGACGGAACATCGGCAGGTACGGGGTGCCGTCGGCGTCCTCGTACGGCTCTCCGATCAGCTCCCGGTTGGCACCGGCGATACCGCTGACGAGGAAGGCGGTGACGTTGAGACGCTGCCAGCCCTCGAGGTCGTCACGGAGGAGGACGGCGATCTTGGTGTCGAAGCGGATCTGTTCGTTCATCACATCGATGATGTCGGTCGCCCGTCACGAAAGTCTTGTACGTTCTTTGCGTGAGCCAGTTGGCGGATGTGCGGCCGATAGGCGACTACACCGCGGGCCCGGACGTCCGTGCCTGGCGGCCCGCCGTGGACGGCGTCGTCGAGGCGTTCCACGCCCGCTTCGTCGCTCATGCGTACCCGGCACACACGCACGACGCTTGGGCCCTTCTGATCATCGACGACGGTGCGATCCAGTACGACTTGGATCGACATCACCATGGCGCGGCCCGATCGACGGTCACACTGCTCCCGCCGCATGTCGCGCATGACGGCCGGCCGGCCACCGCGCGGGGCTTTCGCAAGCGGGTGATCTATCTGGACTCGACGGTGCTTGGGGACGATCTGATCGGGCCGGCGGTGGACACCCCCGCTTTCGACGACGTCCTGCTCCGGAACCGCGTGCATCGGCTCGACCTGGCGTTGCGCACTCCCGACGACGCGTTCGAGGCCGAAAGCCGGCTGGCATTGGTACGCGAACGACTCGCCGAACACCTGCTCGGCGGCCCGCATCGCAGACATTCGGCGAGCGGCGCGTTCGGCGCCGACCGAACGCTCCGCCGTTCCCACGCCGACGGCCGGCGGGAGTGGCGGGACGTCGCCGGACAGTTGCGCGACCTTCTCGACGAGCGATTCCGCACAGGGATCACGCTGGCCGAGGCCTCGCACATGTTACATGCGCACCCGGCTCACCTCGTGCGCTCGTTCAGCAAGGCGTTCAGCCTGCCGCCGCACGCCTACCTGACCGGCCGCCGGCTGGACGCCGCCCGTCAGCTACTGCTGGCCGGCCAACCGCCCGCCGAAGTGGCCAGCGCCGTCGGCTTCTATGATCAGTCACATCTGAGCCGGCACTTCAAGCGTTACCTGGGGATCAGCCCGGCCCGGTACGCCCGCTCCGCGGGCTGCGTGAGCGGCTAGTCGGCACCCGACGCGACGCACGCGGCCGGTGCCGCGGGGTCCGGGCGACAACGAGGTGCGCGGATCGTCACCGCACTCACTCACGACGCCCGCGGCGTACCGTCAACGGGTGCCTGCGCAGAGTATCTAGGCGGACTCGCGCACGATCAGCTCGGTCGGCAGGATGACCGCCGGTGGCACGTCATCGCCGCGAAGGCGCCGGACGAGCTGGCGTGCGATGGTCTGCCCCAGCTCCGTGATGGGCTGGCGAACGGTGGTGAGCGGCGGATCGGTGAATCGAGCCAGCTCGATGTCGTCGAAGCCGACAACCGCCACATCGTCGGGCACCCGGCGGCCGGCGTCCCGGAGCGCCCGTAGTGCTCCGTGCGCCATCAGGTCGGACGCGACGAAGACCGCGTCCAGCCCGGGGTCGTCCTCGAGTAGCTGGCGCATGGCCGTGGCGCCGGATTCACGAGTGAAGTCTCCGATCGCGACGATCGACCGGCGGTTCGTGCCGCCGAGCGCGTCCCGGTAGCCGTTGAGCCGGTCGACACCTGCGACCATGTCCTGCGGCCCGGCGATGGTTGCGATCCGCCGACGCCCACCGTTGATCAGGTGTTCGACGGCCGCTCGTACACCGCCGGCCTGGTCGACGTCGACGTACGGGACGCGCGACTGGCCGAGCGGGCGTCCGTTCGAGACGACCGGAACGCCCAGCTCGGCCAGCCGATCCGGGAGTGGCCAGGTTCCGTGCATCGAGGCGAACAGAACACCATCGACGTGCCCGCCCGTGGTGTATCGCTCAGCCCGTTGCCGTCCCGCGTCCGAACCGACCAGCATGAGGACGAGCTGCAGATTCGCCTCCTCCAGCTCCTGGCTCACGCCGCGGATCACCGCGGGGAAGAACTGATCGTCCGAGAAGACCCTCGTCGGCGCTTCGGGAAGGATCAGCGCGACGGAGTCGGTGCGTTGCGTCACCAGGCTGCGTGCCGCGAGGTTCGGCACGTAGCCGAGCTCGGCGATGGCCCGCGACACCTTCTCCCTCAGGTCTGCAGCGACGGTGTCGGCGCCGTTGACGACGCGGGAAACCGTCGCGCGCGACACGCCGGCCCGGGTGGCCACCTGCTCCAGAGTGGGACGGCTCATCGACGCCCGCCCAGGCCGTTGCGGCCGATCACATCCGAGTACCAGAGCGCGCTGGCCTTGGGTGTTCGCGCCTGGGTTTCGTAATCGACGTGGACGATGCCGAACCGCCTCCGGTATCCCTCGGCCCACTCGAAGTTGTCCATCAGCGACCAGACCAGGTAGCCGCGGACGTCGACGCCACGCTCGAGTGCCACGTGCACCGCTCGCAAATGGTCCTCCAGATACTCGACACGTTGGTGGTCGATAACAGTGTCGCCCGATCTCTCGTCGTCGAAGGCCGCCCCGTTCTCGGTGATCCAGAGCGGAACGCCAGGGTAGTCGGTGGCGAGCCGGACCAGGATCTCGGTGAGGCTACCCGGATCGATCGGCCATCCCATCGCCGTGACCGGCCCGGGCGCCGGTAGGAACACGATGTCCTCGGTCCCGGGATAGGCCGGGTTGGCGGGTTCGCCCGGCTTGGACGCCACGACCGTCGGTGAGTAGTAGTTGACCCCCAGTAGGTCGATGGTTGCCGCGATCGATCGTTCGTCGCCACCCCGGAGCCAGCCGATACCGCCATGGCGCTCGGCGACATCGAGGGCGTCGGCCGGATAACCGCGTCCGAACAGTGTGTCGAGGAAAAGCCGGTTGTGCAGCGTATCGACGAGGTCCGCGGCGGCGACGTCGCCGGCCGAGCCCCGATCCGCGGGCCGGATGTGTGCCGGGTTGACCGCGATGCCGATCCGTGCGCCGGCGGACCGCAGGGCGTTGGCCGTCACACCGTGTGCGAGCAGGAGGTGGTGGACGACGGCGAAGGCGCACGCCGGGTCGCGGTGGCCGGGTGCGTGGATGCCGGCCGCATAGCCGAGGAACGCCGCGCACCACGGTTCGTTCAGGGTGAGCCACGTCGTGACACGGTCGCCCAGGCGTTCGTGGACGATGCCGGCGTACTCGGCGAATCGATGGGCGGTATCGCGACTCGTCCACCCGCCGCGGTCTTCGAGAGCCTGCGGCAGGTCCCAGTGGTACAGCGTGGCGATCGGGTCGATGCCGCGCGCGAGCAGCGCGTCGACCAGGCGATCGTAGAAGTCGAGCCCGGCCGGGTTGGCCTGGCCGGTGCCGCCGGGCTGGATCCGTGGCCATGACACGGAGAAGCGGTAGGACTGCAGGCCGAGCCGTCCCATGAGCTCCGCGTCGGCCGGGTAGCGGTGGTAGTGGTCGCACGCGACGTCGCCGGTGTCACCGTCGAACACCCTCCCGGGCGTGTGGCTGAACGTGTCCCAGATCGACGGTCCGCGTCCGCCGGCGTTCGCGCCGCCCTCGATCTGGTAGGCGGCGGTCGCCGCGCCCCAGACGAACCCGTCCGGAAACCGCAGCTCTGGCTGCTGCTCTGTATCGACCGCTACATGAGCTGTACGCACTTCTCATCCCTTCACTGCACCTTGCATGATTCCACCGATGATGTGTCGGCCGAGCACGACGAACGCCAGCAGCAGCGGCACCGTGGCGAGCAGGGCCCCGGTGAGCGCCAGCGAGAAGTCCGTCACGTAACCACTGCGCAGGTTCGACAACGCGACCTGCACGGTGTAGTTCTCCGGCGACGAGAGAACCACGAGCGGCCAGAAGTAGTCGTTCCACGCGGTGAGGAACGTGAGCATGCCCAGCACCGCGGCGGCCGGGCGAGCGATCGGCAGCACGACGTTCCAGAACAACCGGCGGGTGGACGCCCCGTCGACCCGGCCGGCCTCGATCAGCTCGACGGGCAGCGCTTCGCGGAGGTACTGGGTCATGAAGAACACGCCGAACGCGTTGACCAGCGCGGGCACGATCACGGCCTGGAGGCTGTCGGTCCAGCCGATCTCGCTCATCATGATGTAGAGCGGGATGATGCCCAGCTGGGTCGGCACCATCATGGTCGCCACCACGATCACCAGAAGTGCGTTGCTCGCCCGGAACTTCAGCCGTGCGAACGCGAACCCGGCCAGTGTGGAGAACAGCACAACGGAGGCGGTGACCGTGCCCGAGACGATCAACGAGTTCACCAAGGCCGCGCCGAACGGAACGGTCTCGAACACGCGCCGGACGTTCTCGAGGAGGTTCGGCCCGGGCAACAGCGGCGGCGGGACCTGCCCGATGACCGAGTTGTCGTGCGAGGCGACGACCAGGCTGAAGTACAGCGGAATGCTGGAGAAGAACACCACCGCAAGCAGCGTCAGGTAAACCAGCTTGCCGGGTCCGCGCCGGTTCATGACGCACTCCTGATCCGGCGGACGAGCAGATAGTTGATCACGACCGCCACCACGATGAGAAGGAACATCAGCCACGCCGTCGCCGAGGCGTAGCCGAACTGGAAACCGCGGTTGAACGCGTGCTCGTAGAGGTAGAGCGTCAGGGTCTGGAACTGCCGGGACGAGCCGCCGGTGATGCTGTCGGCGGCGCTGCGCGCGAAGAGTTGCGGCTGCGCGAACACCTGGAGCCCGAAGATGGTGGAGATGACGACGGTGAAGATGATCGTCGGCCTGATCATCGGGATGGTGATCTTTCGAAGCTGCTGCAGCGCCGAGGCGCCGTCCAGCTTCGCCGACTCGTAGAGCTCATCGGGTACGGCCTGCATGGCGGCCAGGTAGATCAACGCGTTGTACCCGGTCCACTGCCAGATGACCATGACCGCGATGGCGATGTGGGACGACGCCACGCCGGCATGCCAGTCGATCCGGCCGACTCCGAGCATCTCCAAGACCCAGTTGATGACACCGAAGTCGCGGCCGAACAGCTGGCTGAAGATGATCGCGATCGCGACGACGGAGGCCACGTTCGGCAGCAGCATGCCCATCCGGAAGAAGGTCTGCCCGCGCAGCCGTGCGTTGAGCAGGTGCGCGAGGCCGATGGCGAGCAGGAGCTGTGGCACCGTGCCCAATACCAGGATCGACACGGTATTACGCAGCGCGTTCCAGAAGTACGGGTCGGCCAGCATCTGCTGGTAGTTGCCGAGGCCGATGAAGCTGTGGTCGTCGCCGAGCAGGCTCCAGTCGTGCAATGACACCCACGCGGTGTAGCCCAGCGGGAACAGGCCGAAGGCGGCGAAGACCAGGAAGAACGGGGAGATGTACAGATACGGCGAGACCCGTAGATCCCACCAGTAGAACCGGTCCCGCAAGCGGCGCGCAGGTGGCCGGCGTGCCGGCTCCGGTTTACGCGTGGGCGGGCTGGCGGTCAGTGCGGTCGGCATGGGTGTTCCCTCCGGTGATCGGTGCGGGCAGGGGACTCCGAACGCGTGCGTCCGTCCCCTGCCCGCGGCTGCTTACTGGAGAGACCCCAGATCGGACCGGACCTGGTCCCATGCCTCGTCGGGGTTCTGCGCGCCCTCCTCGATGCGGCCGAGGCCCTGGCCGATCATCGTCAGCACGTCGCCCTGCAATGGACCCTGATACTGCGGCTCGACCTGTTGAGCGGCCGTGGTGAAGATCTCGCCGAGCGGCGCGTCGTTGAAGTACGCCTTGCTGAACCCGGTGAGCTCCGGATTGTCGTAGAGCTCCGGAGTCGACGGGAAGTTGCCCGTCTCCTGGAACACCTTCAGCTGCTGCTCCGGCGCGGTCAGCCACTCGATGAGCGCGTACGCCTCTTCCGGGTGTTGGCCCTGCGCGGGCAGAACGAGGTGCGAGCCACCCATGTTGCCGGCCCCGCCGGGCACTGCGGCGATGTCCCAGAGGCCGTCGGCTTCCGGCGCATTGCCCTCGATGAACGCGGTCATCCACGCGGGGCAGATGATCGTGGCGAAGGTTCCCTCACCGAACGCAGCGGTCCACTCGGGACTCCACGCGGCGAGCTGGTTGGACATGCCTGCCTCGATCGCCTCGACCGTGAGGTCCCATGCCTCCCTGATGTCGGGGTTGCTGTCGACGATGATGTTGTTGTCCGTGTCGTAGACGCCGACGGGCGCCTGCTCGACCATGGCGCGGAACATGTTGCCCGAGCTCTCGAAAAAGTACGAGCCCTCGGTCGCTTCCATGTACTCACGGCCGACGGCGACGTAGTCCTCCCACGAGTCCTCCCACAGGGCCGACACCTCGTCGCGATCGGTGGGCAGGCCGGCGGCCTCGAACAGATCGGTGCGGTAGCACATGGCCATCCCCCCGACGTCCGTGCCCAAACCGATCACCGCCGAGCCGTCCTGCGACGTGGCCTGCTGCCACTTCCATGGCAGCCACCGGCTCTCCAGTTCGCCTGCGCCCAGGTCGAGCAAATTGTGGAAGCGGTCCGGGACGGCGGTGTACTGGCTGATGAACCCGGCCTCGACGGCTTCGATGTCGGCGGCCCCGGATCCGGTGGCCAGGTGTGCGGTGAGGTTCGTGTGGTGATCGGCGAACTCGGCCACGCGTTCCTCGATGGTGACGTGGGGGTTGAGCTCTTCGTACTCCTCGTACAGCGGCCCGAAACCGAAGTCGCCGAACAGGCCGACGGTCAGCGTCACAGGCTCGGCTTCGGCGCCGGAGCTGTCGTCGGCCGAACCGTCCTGGGCAGTCGGCTCGTTGGAATCGTCGTTGCCGTCGGAACTGCAGGCCACGACGGCCGTGACGCTGAGCGCGGCACATGCCGCGGCCAGCGGTCGGGTAGGTCTGGTTTTCATGTCCGTTCCTCCTCGATGCGGCTTAAGGTCAGAGAGCGCTCTCTGGAGAGAATCAACCTAGACAAGCGAGTTGTCAAGAGTGCTGCTAAAACGTTATTCATACGAGAAGTGGCATTGAGAGAGCGCTCTATGGATGAGCTAGGGGAATAGCTCCGCCGGGATGATGGTTCCCGCTGATCAAGACTTCTCGCAAAAAGGGGGCGGGCCGATGGTTGCTCGAGACGTCACGTTCGGGTACTTCCTCATCCCCAACGCCGGGGATCCGCTCCTCGACACGGCGAACGAGGCCGAGCGACTCGGCCTGGACTACGTCGGGATCCAGGACCATCCGTACCAGCGGCGATTCGTCGACACGTTCACCTTGATGAGCGCGATCCTCGCCCGGACGACGACGCTGCGGGTCTTCCCCGACGTGGCGTGCGTGCCGCTTCGCCCGGCAGGTGTGCTGGCCAAGACCGCGGCATCACTGGACGTGCTGTCCGGTGGCCGGTTCGAGCTGGGCCTTGGCGCGGGCGCGTTCTGGGACGCGATCGAGGGGTATGGAGGCATGCGGCGTACCCCGGGCGAGTCCCTCGACCAGCTGGCCGAAGCCATCGACGTGATCCGGCGGTTGTGGAGCGGCGAGCGCGGCCTGCGCTACGAGGGCGACTACTACCACCTGCGTGGCGTCCACTCCGGACCGTTACCGGCACACGACATCGGCATCTGGGTGGGCGCGTACGGCCCGAAGGCCCTGAGGATGACCGGACGCCTGGCCGACGGATGGGTACCGTCCATCCGCGGCGACCAGCTGGACAAGTTGGCCGAGATGAACGACCGCGTGGACGCCGGAGCCGCCGAAGCCGGGCGTAACCCGGCCTCGATCCGGCGGGTGTACAACGTCAACGGCACCATCACAGACGGCGCTTCCGAAGGCTTCCTGCGCGGGCCGGTGGACCAGTGGGTGGATCAGCTCTCGTCCCTCGCCACCGACTACCGCGGCCAGACGTTCATCTTCTGGGGCGAGGGCGACGACCAGCTACGCAGATTCGCCGAACACGTCGTACCCGGCACCCGCAAGGCACTCGGGAACTGACTACGTTCTCTCCCGCGCGCGCTGCCGGTACGCCCGCACCTTGGCGATACTGCCGCACGATCGGCCGTCCGGCCCGTCGGCGGTCATCAAACACCACCGCTTGCTGGCGTTGCGGCTGTGGTCGAAGAACACCCATTGACAGTCCGGGCACGCTTTGAGCCGCGACCACTGGCCGGACGAGAGCGCGGCCAGGCACGTGCCGACGATCTCACCGGTCACGCCGACATCGGCCCGGTAGGTCACCGCGCCGTCGGCAATGTACGGCCGTATACCGAGACGCTCGACCCACCAATTGAAGATCTCGTCCGCCGTTGCCGACCGGTTCACCACGAGGCGAAGCTCGTCCCGGAGCCGACGCAGGTCTGCGCGCTTCGTGTGGGGTATGCCCCTCTCGTCGGCATAGGCGTCGAAGCGGTCCTCGGGAACACGGGTGTCGTTCGGGATCAGCCAGCTGTTGAGCAGCGTACGCACGTCCTCCAACCGCCCGGGCGCAGCCTGCCCACTTGCCGGCTCGTTAACCACTCAATCAGCTTACCGGTTGCGCAGCGCTGTTCAACCGTGTTAACTAGCAAACATGTTGACCGGTTACACATCCGCAGCCCTCCCCCGTGAGCTCACCGCAGCCGGCCCCCATCCCAGCCTCGGCGACGGCCTCGCCCTCTTCGGACAGTTCGTTGGCGACTGGACGATGCGGGTGCAGTTCTTCGACACCGACGGCGCCACCGTCTACGATCAGCCCGGCAGCTGGTCGTTCGGCTGGGTTCTCGACGGCCGCTGCGTCCAGGACGTTCTCATCTACCCCAACTCTCGGACCGGCCGCGCCGAGCCCGGTCGACGCGGCATCGGGACCTCCCTGCGGCACTACGACCCGGAGTCCGGCGGATGGCAGGTCGTGTGGATGGGCGCGGTCACCGGCACTCTGATCAGTCTGACCGGACGGGCCGTCAATGATGAGATCATCCTCGAAGGCCCGGACGTGGACGGCAGCGCGCTGCGGTGGGTCTTCAGCGACGTCACGCCCACCAGCTTTCACTGGCGCGGCTACATCTCCGAGCGCCCCGGACGATGGCGCATGGAGCAGCAGATGTTCGGCGAGCGCCCACATCCGGTGGCGTCGTCATGAACCGGGAGCTGGTCTGGACGGCCGAACGGTGGCCCGGCATCGAGCACGCGTCCGTGCACAGTAGCGACGACGGGGTCACCGTGGACAGCGTCGTCGTCGCCGGCCTGGACGACGGGCCGGTCCGCCTGCACTACCGGCTCGACTGCGACATCGCCTGGCATCCCCGGCACCTCGTCATCCAGGTTTACGGCCACCCGGACATCAGGCTCAGCAATACCGACAACCGCTGGCACGGCGATGACGGTACGCCGTTTCCCGACCTCGACGGATGTACAGACGTCGACATCGCGCTCACGCCGTTCACCAACACGATCCCGATCCGGCGGCTGCGTCTCGACCACCGGGAGTCCGCCGACCTCGACGTCATCTACATCCATCCAGCGTCGACCGTCGAGATCAGTCGTAAGCGCCAGCGATACACCCGCACCGATGCCGGATTCCGTTACGAGTCCGGGGATTTCCGGGCGGATCTACAGGTCGATGAGGATGGATTCGTCACCAACTACCCCCGACTGTGGACCCTGCTCGGATGACGTGCCGAGCGTCGGTCGACTGCCTGTCGCGTGGGCCGATATTGGTTAGGCGTAGTAGAGTCGTAGTATGCTCGGCGGGGACGCATGGTTCAGCAGCGACGTGATCTGGAAGGAAGATCAGATCAAACACATGGCTGGGCACGGCATCACCGTCGAGATGGCCAACGAAGCGCTCGACGATGTCGACGCCGTCGAGGCCGATCCCGACCCCAAGAGCACCTCTGGAAAGGGCATCCGACGAATCGGCTATAGCCACACTCGACGAAGAGTCCTGACCGTCATCGTGGCGCGTATCGACGGCGAGTTGTACGGAGTGAATGGTTGGCCCTCCAGCACACCCGACCGCCGGCGCTATGACCAAGGAGCGTGAAACATGAGTCGCGTTGAAGACACCCTAAAGGAGCTCACTGAGGAGTCCGAAGAAACTCGCGACGCCCCGTACTCCGCCGACGCGGAATTCACCCGACCGAACAGGTCCAAGTCGGTTGTGCAATCAGTCCGCCTACCCGCCGACATATTCGCCGAGATCGAGAGCATCGCCAGCATCCATGAGGTTCCGGTGAGCGCACTGATCAGAGGCTGGGTGCTCGAAGCTGTTGCCTTGGAGAAGGACGCCACCCTTGAGAGTGCTCTCAACCGGTTGTCCGCGGACGTTGACCGGGTACGCCGACTCGCTGGGGAAGAGGCAGCATAACCGCTACGTCACGTCATGCGGCGCAGGATGGACGTGGCAATGCGCGGGCTGCCACAGCTGTTCTTGTGAAGGTGCACTGGACGTGGGGGAAGACCCGCGCCGTGCAATCGTCGCGTCATGTCGAATCGGGCATCGCCGGCAGTTCGTGCATGTCGATCACAAGGTCGGCACGACCCCGAGTGCTCTCCACCAGGCGCGCGTTGGGGTCATCGACCGATTCCACCCAGCGACGCGCCGCCGAGTCGGTCTTGCCGAACCGGACGTGCCGGTCGATGAGCCGCTGCCGCCGCAGCTCGGTGTCGAGATCGCAGTACCAGACCTCGGCCAGCTCGACACGGACCTGCGGCCACGGCTCGTCGTCGATCAATAAGTAGTTGCCCTCGGTGACCACCAGTTCGGTCGAGGGTGTGACCAGGATCGAGGCGGCGACGGGCTGCTCGATCGTCCGGTCGAATCCCGGCGCGTAAACGGTGTTCTGAGGCTCGCTGTGCAGCCGGCGCAGCATTGCGAGGTAGCCGAACCCGTCGAACGTGTCCACCGCGCCTTTGCGTTGCCGCCGCCCGAGAAGGTCGAGCGCGACGTCGGCGAGGTGGAACCCGTCCATCGGAACATGCACGGTCGGATGTGACGGCGTGTCGAGCTCGCGCACCAGTCGCTCGGCCAACGTCGACTTGCCTGCACCCGGGCATCCCGTGATTCCGAGGACGACCCGCCGTCCCTGCCCGAGAAGTCCGGCAGCGCGCTGTACCAGTTGCCGCATCCGCATTCCAGTGGCCACGATCGCTGCCGGTCTACCGTGCGGTCACGCCGGGACGCGCGAACCCGTCTCGCGCACGCGCCACCTCGTCCCTGGTCACGCAGTGCTCGACGTGGTCATTGATGAGCCCCATCGCCTGCATGAACGCGTACACCGTGGTCGGCCCGACGAATCTCCAACCCCGTTTCTTGAGGTCCTTCGCCAGAGATATCGACGCGGCAGATGTCGACACGGTCTGCGGATCCGGCAGATCCGCACCATCCGGCTCGTAGCCCCAGACGAACGCCGCCAACGAGTCTTCCTGATCCACGAGTTCGACGGCCCGCCGGGCGTTGTTGACCACAGATTCGATCTTGCTACGGTTGCGGACGATGCCGCTGTCCTGAAGCAGACGCTCGACATCGGCCTCGGTATAGCGAGCGACCCTGTGGAAGTCGAAGCCGTCGAAAGCGACGCGGAAGTTGTCCCGCTTGGCCAAGATGGTCCGCCAGCTGAGCCCGGACTGGAAGCCCTCGAGGCTGAGCTTCTCGAACAGGCGGCGGTCGTCCGCGACGGGAAAGCCCCACTCGGTGTCGTGGTAGGTCAAAAGCTCCGGCGTGGCGACGCTCCACAGGCATCGCGGTTCGCCGTCCGGGCCCGGTATCGGTGTCGTCACGGCATGACAATACGGGTCACCGCAGCTCTACCCATCACGCATGTCCGATTCGTTCAAGACTCGCTACGCGTAGCCGCACTACGTTCCAGGTATGACGAACACACCGCAGTTCAACGCCATCGGCACCGCTGTCGCCGACATGGCCGCCGCGCTCGCGTTCTACCGGGCGCTCGGACTCGACGTGCCGGCCGGCGCCGACGGCGAGCCGCACGTCGAGATTCCGCTGACATCCGGTGTCAAGCTGATGCTCGACACGTACGACACCGTCCGAGCGTTCGATCCGGACTGGACTCCGCCCGGCCGGGGCCAGATGAACCTGGCGTTCGAGTGCGCCTCGCCGGCCGACGTCGACGCGACCTACAAGGCGATCACCGGTGCCGGCCACCACGGCCACCTCGAGCCATGGGACGCGTTCTGGGGCCAGCGCTACGCGGTCGTCCACGACCCGGACGGCAACGGCGTCGACCTCTACGCGGCCCTGCCTAGCGCCTGACGAGCGCCGTCACCGGCACGCCGGCCAGTTGTTTGACGTCGCGGGCGAGGTGCGGCTGGTCGGCATAGCCCGCCGTTGCGGCCACATCGCCGAGGCCCATGCCGGTGCGGGCGAGCTCGAGCGCACGGTTCATCCGGACGATTCGGGTCAGCGTCTTCGGCCCGTAGCCGAAGACGTCGAGGCAGCGCCGGTGCAGCTGGCGGATGCTCAAGCCGGTGTCGTCGGCGATGGCGTCGACTCGATCACCTCGCACCGCACGTCGCATCAGGTAGGTTCCGAGTGGATCCGGCGGGAGGTTCCGGCGCATCGCCTCGGCCGCTGCCTTCTCCAGTACCGCGGCCGGCTCGGGTGCATGCACGAGTTGCTCGCGTAGCCGCCGGACGAGCGCGGGCTCCCACACTTCGACCAGCGGTACTCGCTCGTCGCGGAGTACGTGGCCCGGGACGCCGAAGACCCTCGGCCCGACGCCGGAGCCGAACCGGAGGCCGACGTAGTCGCGGCCCGGGCGCCAATCCGCCAGCTGTGCAGAAGTGTCCGGCCCGGCGATGACGAGCTGCTCGTCGTACCACATCAGGTCCATGCACCCGTCCGGAAGAACCCGGTGCGACTCAGTGCGCGATGGCTCGGCGGTCCACACCGTGGTGTGCGGAACGGACGACGGCCACTCGCGGTACATATCTCGACCCTAACCGGCGGTCCGGACAGCCAGATGCTTTGCGCTTTGTCGGCGCACTAGGGAAGGATCGCGGCTATGACGGCGAAGAAGCAGCGCGCAGACGTGTTCATCGAGCAGGACAAAGATCCACGTACCGAGCCGCCGCAACACGGCGACGAGCGGGAGACCCTGCTCGGTTTCTTGCGTTGGCAACGCGAAACACTCGAGCTCAAATGCGCCGACTTGGACGCCGAGCAACTCGCGCGCCGGGCCGTCGAGCCGTCCACCATGTCCCTGCTCGGCCTCGTACGCCACATGGCCGACGTCGAACGCGGCTGGTTCCGGAGGTTCATGGCCGGGCAGGACGCACCGCCGATCTTCTACTCGCGGGAAGACCCGGACGGCGACTTCGACGATGCGGTCGCCGACCCCACCGTCGTCGAGGAGGCATGGCGAGCATGGCACGAGGAGGTAGCGTTCGCCGACAAGTATGTTGCCGAGTCACCCGATCTCGGTGTCATCGGGAAGCGCGCGAAGGCTGATCGCGGCGAGTTGTCGTTGCGCTGGGTCCTCACCCACATGATCGAGGAGTACGCCCGGCACCTTGGCCACGCCGACCTGCTGCGCGAGCGCATCGACGGCCGCCTCGGTCAGTAGCGCCACAACCCGTCAGCACCGGCGACGACCGTCGCCAGCAAGATCCAGGGCACGTGGTGCCGCTAGCCTGAGTGCCGTGGCACCCGAGCTGACCCTGCTGAAGACCGTGGAGTACCGCGGCCAGGAGATCACGAGCCCGCGGCTGCGCGACCTGCTTGCCGTGCTCGCGATCGACGTGCCAACAGGTGCCAGCACCGCCCGGCTCATCGAAGAGCTGTGGCCGGACGAACGACCGGAGAATCCTGCCAAAGCACTGCAGGTCTTGATCTCGCGCGCGCGGTCTCAGCTCGGATCCGATCTGATCGCCACAACGTCGACCGGCTACCGACTCGCGTTGACCGAAGAGCAGGTGGACACGTCGGCCGTAACGCTCCGGGCGTCCGAGAGCGGCCGGCACTTTCGAGCTGGAAATCACGTCGCGGCGCTGGATCTGGCTGAGGCCGGGCTGGCCATCTGGGGCGCGGCTCCTCCTGCCGACGGACTACTCGACGATCCGGTATCGCAGTTGCGCGCCGACCGGGAAACGACGCGCTCCTCGCTGGTACGAACTCGGGCACTGGCCCTCGCCCGCCTCGGCCGGCATGACGAGGCCATCGCACCGCTTACCGCGCTGGTCCGCGAACGCCCGCGGGACGAGGAACTGCTTGCCGAACTGCTGCGCAGCGAAGCCGCCACTGCCGGACCGTCCGCGGCCCTTGCGCGGTACGAGGACTACCGGCGCTCGCTGCGCGACGAACTCGGCACTGACCCCGGCGCTGCGCTACAGGCGTTGCATCAAGAACTTCTGCAGCGCACCACGCCGCCGGTTCGGTACGGCGTCACGCACGAGCCCAACCCCCTGGTCGGCCGGGATGACGACATCGCCGCGGTCAAGAACCTGCTGCAAACGTCTCGAGTCACGTCTATCGTCGGGCCAGGCGGGCTGGGCAAGACTCGACTGGCTCAGGCGGTGTGGCGCGACTCGGAACAGGCGGGAGCGTTCGTCGCGCTGGCCGGCGTTACATCCGACGACCAGGTCGTCGGGGAGGTCGCGTCCGCCGTCGCCGCCGGGGACTCCCGCTTCAAGCCGGCCGCCGGCGCGCACCGCGACCTTCTCGGCCAGATCGCCGGAGCGCTCAGCCCCGGACCGGCGCTGCTCGTGCTCGACAACTGCGAGCACGTGATAACCGGCGCCTCGGATCTCGTACGAACGCTGGTCGCGATGTCTCCGGACCTCACGGTGCTCACGACGAGCCGCGCTCCGCTCGACCTGTCGTCGGAGTCGGTGTACCCGCTGCCCGAACTGCCCCTTTCCGCAGCCATCGAGCTGTTCGGACAGCGCGCGCGAGCAGCACGACCGGACGTCGAGCTTCCGGACGATGTGGTTTCCGGGTTGTGCCAGCGGCTGGACGGTCTGCCGCTCGCGATCGAGCTGGCGGCTGCGCGGGCGCGCGTCATGTCGGTCGGCGATATCGTCGCGCGGCTGGACGATCGCTTCAGCTTGCTGCGGTCCGGTCTCCGCGACGCCCCCGAGCGACACCAGACGTTGCGCGCCGTCGTCGAGTGGAGCTGGAATCTGCTCGATCCGTCCGGGCAGGCGGCCATGCGAGCGCTGTCGGTGTTCCCCGACGGATTCACCGCCGATGCGGTGCAGCAGGTGCTGGGTGACGCCGTCCCGAGCGTCGAGGAGGTGCTCGATCAGCTCGTCGAGCAGTCGTTACTGAAGGTGAGCGACACGCCGACCGGCACCCGGTTCAGGATGCTCGAGACGGTGCGGGAGTTCAGCGCCGCCGAGTGTGCGGATGCCGGTGAGAGTGGGCAGGCCATCACCCGTCTGCTCGCCTGGGCGCGTGGGCTTGGTCTGCGGAATTTCGAAGCGCCGTTCGGCCCGGACCCGTACTCAGCGGTCGGCCTTGTCCGCGCCGAGCAGGACAACCTGTCCCACGCGATTCGGCACGCGCTCGCTCGAGAAGACGGCGCCACCGTAGCGGCCATTACGGCTGTGCTGTCCATGTTGTGGTTCAGCGACTCCAAAGATCCTCGTCTCTCCGGCCATGCTGAAGAGACGTCGTGGATCCTTTCGCACTACCGGCCCGAGCCCGATCTCGTCGAGGTGACCCGTGCAGCACTGATGCTCAGCACTGCGCTCACGTTCATCTTCGAAGGCCCACGGGCGGTGCGCCCTATCGTCGCCCTTCGCCGCCTCCCCGCGGCGCCGCCGACGACCTTCTTACGGGCGGTGGCCGAGATCCTCCAAGCCTCTATCGGCGAACCGGAGTCGCTGTTTCGGCTCGCCGACAGCGACGAGCCTTTGGTCTCCGGCGGTGCCAATGGCCTCGTCAGCTACTACTGGGAATCCGAGAACGATATGGACCGAGCCCTTTCGGCGGCCCATCGGATGCTGGACGCGTACAACCAGTGCGATATTCCGTGGCTCCAGGCCCTCGCACATGCCCGGATCGGGGAGCTCAGCTTTCAGGTCGAGCACGGCGACCAGGCGCGCAAACACCTGGCCGAGGCACTGCCGGTGATCGAACGGCTCGGTGCCCGAGCTGACGCGGCGGGAATTCGCTGGTGGATCGTCCTGGCCAACCTACAGTGCGGTGATGTGGACGAGGCCGTGCGATGGATGGACTCCATCGCTCCGCCGCCTATCGAGAGCGTTCTCGGGACGCTCGGCTACTCCGTCGGTGCTCGTGCGGAGGTCCATCTCGCGCGCGGTGAGAACGAGGCCGGGCTGCAGCTATGGCGGCACGCGGTCGACTTGATCCAGAACTCCGATGAGATGCCACCCACGGCGATCCCGGCCGAATTGGACCCGTGGGCGATCGAGGCGCGGAGTAGCACCGTGATCGCGCACGCCTACCTCGGCGTTCACGACGCGGTGACGAACATCGTCGACGACCTGATCAGCCGGCTCTCCACACTGCTCGAGGCGCGCCTCGTCAACCCACCGCCCTACATCATGGAGTTCCAGCTCGGCGGCACGCTCCTTCTGGCGATCGCCATGGCGGACCTCGCCCGAGCGAAGCAGCGCAACGACAAAGCCGGCATCGGCGCGGCCGTACGGATGATCGCGCTGGCCGAGCGCTTCGGCTTCTTACGGAATTTCCAGCCGACGATGTCCTCGGCCGGAGTCCGGGCGACGGCGGAACAGGCCGACCGGTCGGCGCACGAGGAGGCGGTGTCCTCGTACGCCGACCTGGACCGTGCCGGCCTGCGCGCCGCGGCGATCGCTATGCTGCGCTCACGACCTTCGAGTACGACCGGTTGACCGCGGACGGATCGCGGTTGTAAAGCTTCTTCGCCCACAGGTAACCGACCAGCGCGATGGCGACACACCATGCGACGGAGATCCAACCGCTGTTACCGATCTCGGTGCCGGTGAGCAGCCCACGCGTTGTCTCCATGATCGGCGTGAACGGCTGGTTCTCGGCGAACCACCCCAGCCCCGCCGGCATCGAGTCAGTGGGCACGAAGCCGCTGCCGAGAAACGGCAGCAGGAACAGCGGCATCGGCAGGTTGCTCGCGCCCTCGACGGTCTTGGAGACCAGTCCGAGTGCTACGGAGAACCAGATCAGCGCCAGCGACAACAGCGCGAACAGGCCGGCCGTTGCGAGCCAATCCACCGCCGTGGCGTTGGGGTCGAAGCCGACCAGCATCGCCACACCGACCACCAAGACCAAGGCCAGCATGATCTGGATCAAGCTGCCGAGCACGTGCCCGGTCAACACTGAGACGCGGGCAATGGCCATGGTGCGAAACCGAGCGACGATGCCTTCGGCCATGTCCATGGCGACCGAGATCGCCGTGCCCTGGACTGCTCCGGCTACCGCCAGCACGAGAATGGCCGGCGTGATGTAGGTGGCGTAGCCGGCCCGGCCGGCCGCTGCGCCACCGATGCCGCTACCCATCGTTTCTCCGAAGACGTAGACGAACAGCAGCAGCAGAATGACCGGGACGGCGACCGCCAGCAGGGCCACTGTCGGGTAGCGCTGTACGCGCTTGAGCTGGCGGCGCAGCATGGTCATGGAATCACGGACCGCATACGTACGGGTACTCATTTCATTGTCTCCTTCGCCGGCTCGGTCTGTTCGGTCGGACGACCTGTGAGCGCCAGGAACACGTCGTCCAGATCGGGCGTGTGAACCGTCATTTCGGTGACCTCGATCGACTCGTCCTCCAGCCGGTCCAGTAGCGACTTCAACGACCGCAGGCTGCCATCGCTCGGCACTTGCAGCGTGAGTGCTTCGTCGTCCCGAACTCCGTCGCCGACGAGGTGCGCGGCGGACTCGAGCCCTCGGACGTCGGCGAAGCGGAGCAGCACGTGACCACCGGGGACCTGCCGCTTGAGCTCGGCCGCTGTGCCCTCGGCCACGATCGTTCCGTGGTCGAGCAGGGCGATGCGGTCCGCGAGCTCGTCGGCTTCGTCCAAGTGCTGCGTGGTGAGGAAGATCGTCACGCCTTCAGCCACCAACTCACGGATGATCTGCCACATGGTCCGGCGGCTGCGCGGGTCGAGACCGGTCGTCGGCTCGTCCAGGAAGACGACCTGCGGGTCGCCGATCAGGCTCATCGCGAGATCGAGGCGCCGCCGCATACCACCGGAGTACGTCACTGCCGGTCTCTTGGCCGCGTCCACCAAGTCGAACCGCTCCAGCAGATTTGCCGCCCGCTGTTTGCCGGCTGATTTGGGCAGGTGGTTCAGGTCAGCCATCAAGGCGAGGTTCTCCTCGCCGGTGAGCAGGTTGTCGACGGCGGAGAACTGGCCGGTCACGCCGATCGCGGTACGAACGCCGTCCGGGTTCTGGTCGACGTCATAGCCGGCGACCGTGAGATCGCCGCTGTCCGACCGGATCAGCGTCGACAAGATGTTGACCATAGTGGTCTTTCCGGCGCCGTTCGGGCCGAGCAGCGCGAAGATCGTCCTCTCGGCGACGTCGAGATCGAGTCCGGCGAGAACCAGATTGTCGCCGAACGCCTTGCGCAGTCCGCGGACCGAGATCGCCTGCGGCGAGTTGGTCATGTTCGCTCCTTTCGTCACAGGGGCACGTGGTTGCCCTGACAGGAGCGAGCATGCGAGGTGCTGGATTTACCGCGGTTTCACATCGGTTTCAGTTGCGCCGGCGACGAGCGGATCGAGCGTGACGTCCGGATACCGCTTGCGCACCGCGTCGAGGCGCCAGCGATCGGTGAACAACGCGAGCAGGGCGCCGTCCCCTCGTACCGCGACCTCACAGCCCCGCTCCGACCCGAGCACCGCTACGTCACCGCCCGCGGTCAGCTGGGCGATCGAGTACGGCAGGTTCTCCAGGCTGATCGGTGCCCGGAACTCGTGCTCCATCCGGTGCGACACCACGTCGAACTGCAGCGGGCCGACGGCCGCCAGGATGGGCGCCGCATCACCGCGCAGGTCGGACCGCAGGACCTGAACGGCACCCTCCTGTTCGAGCTGCTCGATGCCGCGGCGGAACTGCTTGGACTTGCTCGTGTCCGTCGCCCGGGCAACCATGAAGTGCTCGGGCGCGAACGACGGAATGGGGGGAAACTCGACCCGCGAGTCGCCCGCATACAGCGTGTCGCTCGGCCGCAGTGCCGACGCGTTCACCAGCCCGACGATGTCGCCCGGATAAGCGACATCGACGGTCTCGCGGTCGCGGCCGAACATCGCTTGCGCGTACTTCGTGGCGAAGCTCTTGTCGGTCGCGGCGTGGGTCAGCACCGATCCACGCTCGAACCTGCCCGAGCACACCCGCACAAACGCCACCCGGTCCCGGTGCGCCGGGTCCATACCCGCCTGCACCTTGAACACGAGACCGGAGAACGGCTCGTCGAGGGCGCGCCGCTGCCCGTCGACCGCGGCGCGCGGCGACGGTGCCGGGGCCAGCTCGGCCAGCGTGTCGAGCAGCGCGCGGACGCCGATGTTGGCGATGGCCGCGCCGAACAGCAGCGGCGTGGTCTTCCCGGCGTGGAACGACTCGAGATCGAGTTCGCCGAGCAGCGACGATTCTTCAACCGCCGCGTGCCAGTCCGCACCGAAGCGCCGCTGCGCCTCGGCCGCGGACAACTCCTCCTCCGAGGAGATCCGCGCCCCGCCCGGCGCCCGTTCGAAGACGCTCATCGAATCGGCGCGGCAGTCCCGGAAGCCGGCGAAGTCCCCAGCGATGCCGACCGGCCAGGTCAGCGGCGTCGGGCGCAGCCCGATCCGCGATTCGATCTCGTCGCAGAGCTCCAGCGCGTGTTTACCCGGGCGATCCCACTTGTTGATGAACGTGATGATCGGGATGCCGCGGTGCCGGCACACGTCGAACAACTTCAGCGTCTGCGGTTCCAGGCCGGCGGCCGCGTCCAGGAGCATCACCGCACAGTCGACCGCCGCCAGTACGCGGTAGGTGTCCTCGGAGAAGTCGGCGTGGCCCGGCGTGTCGAGCAGGTTGATCACCACGTCGCCGTACTCGAACTGCATCGCGGCACTCGTGATCGAGATCCCGCGAGTCTTCTCCATCTCCATCCAGTCCGAGACGACACCCTTGCGGCCGGCCTTGCCGTGCACGGCGCCCGCCTCGGCGATGACCCTGGCATGCAGGGCCAGCGCCTCGGTCAGGGTCGACTTGCCGGCGTCGGGATGGCTGATGACCGCGAACGTGCGCCGTCTGGCCGCCTGCGTCATCACGTCAGGCGTCGTGGTGGTAATCGTCATAGCGACCGTTCCCGAACGGATCGCAGGTCGGGACGTCTTCTCGCCCGGGCACGGTACGGCGACACGAGTGGGGTCGCTGAAGGATTCGGATTGCGCATAGACACGGAGATGGGAAGTTTACCGGATCACGGCGGTCGTCCCACAATTGATCCGGCGCTATTGCGCGGCGACGGTTGCGTCGGGAAGGATCCGGGGCCATGGCGACCACGAATCTGCGCGCAGGCAGGTTTGTCGAATCCGAGAACGATCCACGGACCGACAAGCCGCGGCAAGGTGCTGAGAAGGAGATGCTCATCGGCTTCCTTCGCTGGCAACGAGAGACTCTCGAGCTCAAGTGCTCGGGCATGGACGCCGAACAACTCACCCGGCGGGCCGTCAAGCCGTCCACCATGTCGTTGCTCGGCCTGATCCGGCACATGGCAGACGTCGAGCGCAGTTGGTTCCGGCGTTACATGGACGGGCAGGACGTGCCGCACCACTTCCTCACGCGCGACAACCCGGATGCCAACTTCGACGGCGCGGTGGCCGACCCCGAAGTTGTGGACGAGGCGTGGCGGCTCTGGCGTGAAGAGATCATGTTCGCGGACCAGTATGTCGCTGACACTGATCTGGACTTACTGGGCGGACGTCCTGACGATAAGCACGACCAGAGATCACTGCGCTGGGTTCTGCTTCACATGATCGAGGAGTACGCCCGACACCTCGGCCACGCCGACCTCCTGCGCGAGCGAATAGACGGCCGCATCGGCATGTAGCGTCCGGCTCGCCCGTGATCACCGGCACTTTCCGCGTCATGCGTGTGAAAAGTGCCGGTGATCATGGTCTGGGCCAGGGCCGTTAGCCGAGGCCCGCGTCGATCGCGTCGATCAGCGATCCTTGCGTGTCGTCGCCGTCAAGCGACCACATCATGACTCCGCCGAGCCCGTTGTTCTGGATGTAGCTCATCTTCTGTTCCAGCAGGACCGGGTCGTCGTACGTCCAGAACTGGTTGCCGTCGTAGAGCCACAAGGTACCGGTCTGCGAGTCACGGAAGCGCGTCCCGGACTTGTTCTTGATCACCTTGTAGTCGTCGTAGCCGGCCTCCCAGGTACCGGGTGCGGCTCCGGACGACGACTGGAACAGGCCGTCGCCGTTCGGACCCGCGGAGACGCCCGTCCAGCCGCGCCCGTAGTACGGGACGCCGACCACCAGCTTGTCCGCCGGTGCGCCGCGGCTGACGTACTCGATGATCGCCGTGTCGACGCTGAACGTCACCGGTGACGGGTCGCCCGGTGCCGGGAACAGGTTCGACTGGTGGTTCGTCGTGTTCTCCCAGGCGCCGTGGAAGTCGTAGCCCTGCACGGTCACGAAGTCGAAGTACGGCATGATCTGGTCGACCTCGAATCCGGCCTCGATCTTCCTGGGGTCGGCCGGGAGGAACGCGGTCAGTGAGTAGTCCCGCCCCGTCTCGGCCTCGAGGTCGTCAAGCTGCGAGCGGAACTCCTGCACGAGGGCGGTGAGGTTCTCCCGGTCCTCGGGACGCACCGTGTTGTGCGGGTGCCCCTCGGACGCCGGCCACTCCCAGTCGAGGTCTATGCCGTCGAACACGCCGAACGCCGAACCCGGCCCGCCGGCCGGCTCGCCGCCTTGAATCGGCAGATCGCCGCGCAGGTACAGGTCGATGCACGACGCGACCAGTTCCGACCGCGACTGAGCGGTCAGCGCCGCGTCCGAGAAATTCTCCGACCAAGTCCAGCCGCCGAGCGAGATCTGGACCTTCAAACCCGGGAACATCTCCTTGAGCTTGCGCAACTGGTTGAAGTTGCCCTTGAGCTCCTGGTCCCAGACGTCGGCGACGCCGTCGACCGATTCGGCGGCGGTGAAGCCGCGCTGGTAGTCCGCCCACGCGTCACCGACACCGGTCTGGTTGACGATGAAGCACTCGCCGTCGGCGTTGATGTTGCCGAAAGCGTAGTTGATGTGGGTCAGCTTCTCGGCCGTCCCGTTCAGCACGAGGTCGTTGACCATGAAGTCGCGGCCGTAGATGCCCCACTGCGTGAAGTAGCCGACGCGCCGGTCGACGAACTGCCCAGGCGGCTGGTCGTCGTCGGTCGTCGCCACAACCGGACCGGCCGTTCCCGAGGTGCCATGCGCGTTGCGTGCCTGGACCGTGTAGCTGTACTGGGTGGACGGCGACAGGCCGGAGTCGATGAAGTTGGAGGATGTCGACGTCGCCACCTGATCGCCGTCGCGGAAGACGAGGTAGTCGTCGGCTCCGGCGGCATCGTCCCAGTCCAGCGACACGGTCGAGTCCGTTGTCGCGGTGACCGTCAGGCCGGTCGGAGTGTCCGGCGGTTCGTCGGGGGGCGGCTCGTCGTCCCCACATACGCCTTCGTCGTCCCATACTCCGGACGTGGTGACGCCCGGCTCCTCGCCCTGGGTCCACCACTTGGCCAGCCAGGTGTGACCGTCATGGGTGACGCGGTCACCGCCGAGGTAGACCGTCGCGGCATCCCAGACCGGATGGATACACGGCCCGGCATCAGGCGGGTCGGGATCGCCCTCACACGGCGCGAGATCGTTCCAGACGCCGGAGGTGGTGACGCCCGGCTCCTCGCCCTGGGTCCACCAGTTCGCCTCCCACGTGTGGCCGTCGTGGGTGACCTGATCGCCACCGACGTACACCTCGGACGAGGACCATAGCGGCGCGGTGCATTGTTCTTGCGCACCGGCGGTGACGGGACTGGCGGCGAACGCCAGCAACGCCATGAGCGAGACGATCGCGACGAGGATCACGGGTCGTCGCGTTTGAACTGCAGCTGAACGTGGTCGCATTTCTCACCTCGACAGTGTTTGAAGGTGACTACTACACGCGCGCGCTACTGATCTTGAGTGAACCACCAGTGCGTTCAGCCTGTCAATAGGAAGCTTTCCTATTTAATAGTTTCATCGTTCCGCTGAGGGATCGGCTCCGCGCATTGCCTCCTAGCGGGTGTCCTCGCCCGAGCCGGCGGCGGTCGAACTTTCGTCGGGCTCGGCACCCCTTGCCGGCAGGTCGTCGGACAGGTCTCGCGTCACGTTCCGGGACGTGCCGCCCGCGGCGCCGGACAGGTCTCTTGTCGGATGTTCGGGCGTACCGCCGCGAATCGCGTCGCCAGTGGCTGGGAGCAGGTCGCGGGTCACGTCGCCCAGTGCGGCACCCTGTCCTCCCGTAGGTCGGGTGTAACCGGGCGTGTCCACGGACGTACCCTCGCCACCGCTTCGCCGCCGGAGGAGTAACGCCAGCAGTCCGACGGCGAGCAACAGTGCGAGTACAGCGAGCGCACCCCACAGCCAGGCCGGCACGCCCGAGCCCTCCTCGGCGATCGCGTGCAGCTCAGTAGTCTCGCCGAACCGCGGCTGCCAGGTGACGGTGTTGCCGTCCAGCTCGCCGTTGTGCTCGGTCACCTCGCCCGGGAACGTGATGGAGACGGTGACGTCGAACGCCTCGACGATCGACTCCATCTCGGGCGGGATCTCGCCCGCATCACCGGTGAAGTCCATGGCGCCGTCGACTTCGTACCTGCCGGCCGCCTCGTCGTAAGTGATGGAGAACTCCGGGTCGCTGAACTCGCTGAGCGTGACGTCGTCGAACGTGTACCGCTGCCCGACGAAGTCGTCGTCCTCATACGGTTCGACGGTGGCGCCCTCAGGGACGTCGGTGTCCTCGAAGAAGTCGCTCGTGTCCCCGCCGGCCAGATCCATCATCTCCTGGCTGACGGCCAGGACCATCGAGCCACTCGCGGTGCCGTCGTCGAGCTCGATGTCCATGTCGACCTTGATACAGCTCGTCAGCAGCATGGTCAGGGCCAATACGCCGCCGGTCAGTGCCGTCTTGCGTCGTGTCGTGATCACGGGCCGATCGTAGTGGCTGATGGGCGCCGTGTCCCGGGCCTCCTAACAGAATGACCATGTTAAGCCGGTGATTCCGTGCCAAACATGGGCTGCAGCGCATGTTTGGCACGGATTTCCCAGCCAAACATGGTCATTCCGAGGTGGTGCAGCGGACTCCGTTCAGGTAGAACACGTCCGGGTCGTCGCCGGCGTCGCCCGTGCCGATGAACCCGATGGTGCGCTTGTTCAGGCCGTCGTCCGGATCGTGCAGCACGGCATTCCACGGCAGGCTGGACGCCTCGACCGTCGCGCGGTCCTGGACGAACTCGGCGCTCCAGCCGTTTCGGATCGCCTGCTCGCCGGGGAACGTCCAGGACAACGTCCAGCCGTCGACCTCGCCCGGTCCGAGGTTCTCGACCCAGATCTGCACGTTGAAACCGCCCGGCCACGTGCCGTGCACGATGTAGTCGACCTCGCACGTCGCCGTCGGCGGCGACCACTCCGGCGCACCGTCGGCCATATCGGCGGCCCACGAGGCGTACCAGGCCAGCGCCGCGTTCCAGTTGATCGTCGTCTCGTTCGTCGACCACGAGTCGATGTGGTCGATGTAGCACGCCTGCGGCGCACACCCTTGCAGGTTGGCCTGCGCGATCGGGTCCTGGATGCCCGAGTTCGGCCCGCCGGCCAGCTTGCCGTCCGGATGCGGCGGCAGCCGGTCCGCCGATGCGTACCAGCGGCTGTGCATGTTCTGCGAGAAGAACGTCCCGTAGCCCTTCACGTACGAGTTGTTGATCGCGTTGCGGCCGAGGATGTAGTCGGCCGCCTCCAGCGCGCCGTCGAGGTACCCGCGCTCCCCCGTCAGGTCGTACGCCGTGGCGATGACGTTCGCGTTGTTGAGCACCTGGTGCGACGACCCCCAGTCGTAGCCGCCGGGGTTGTACGGGTGGCCGAACGGTTCGCCGGCCTGCACGTCGAGGTAACGATCCGCCCCCTCGAGGACCGAGGCGATGACGCCCGCCCGTCCCGGCAGGTTGTTCGGCACGGTGGCCAGGTCGAGCCGAGCCGCGGCCGCGGTGAAGCCCCAGTCGAAGCCGGTCGCCCGCCAGATGTCCTCCTGCTCACCGTCGACGTGGTACGGCGAGGTGAGCACTGCTTTCTCGAACTCGGACTCGCCGGTTGTCAGGAACAGCTGCGCCGCCGCCCAGTAGAACTCGTCGGCCACGTTGGCGTCGTTGTACGGGCCGCCGCCCGGGTTCGGATCGAGGCTGTTGGTATCCGGCGCGTAGATGTCCGGATGCGCGTACGCAGCGTCCCAGGCCCGGCGCGCGGCTACGAGCAGCTCGCCGGCATAGGCCGGGTCGAACTCCTCGTACAGGCGGGCACCCTGAGCGGCCGCGGCCGCGAGGTTCAGCGTCGCCGCGGTGGACGGGCGGTGCACGTAGCGCGGCATCGGGTCCTCGTGCGGCAAGGTATTGAGCCCGGTCCACGCGATGTCGTGCAGCTTGTGGTGCACCAGCCCGCCGGCGTCGACCTGCTCGCCGTCGATCGTCATCGGTGTACTGTCGGCGACCTGCATGGACAGCATCCAGTCCAGGTTCCACCGGACCTCGTCCAGGACGTCCGGCACGCCGTTGTCCCGCTCCGGGATCACCAGCGTTGAGTCGCCGAGCGCACCCTCGTCCACCACTCCGGCGTGCCGGCTGCGTTCGTAGGCCGACAGCAGCTGGTAGACCGAGATGCCGGAGTTCACGACGTACTTGCCGTGGTCGCCGGCGTCATACCAGCCGCCGCGCAGGTCCAGGGTGTAACCGTCCGGGCAGGCCCATCCGTTCTCGCCGTAGTGCGCGTTGCCGCCGAGCTGCGGGGTGCCGTTGTGATCGACCGCGCCCTCCGGAGGCAGACACGGGACCGCGTCGTCGCCCTGGTTGACGTCCGTCCCGCCGTGCTCG
>DASUTB010000084.1:0-38181 GCA_036374835.1 Jiangellaceae bacterium
TGCTCACACTCAGTCCGTGGAGTGGCCTATCAATCACACAGGGGGATCCTTGCCACGAGCCAGATCCCCGGCAAAACCAATAAAGGGGCCTTATCGCCCTGTCTGAAACCCACCCTACCTCGAACACACGTTCGAGTCAAGGCGGCCGCTCCGAACGTCGAGCCCACCGTCATCAATCGTCGCGGTCGCGACTTTTCGAGAATTTTGCGCTCCAAAGCGCGGATTGCCCACCTAGGGCGTTACGCGAGCCGAACGACCGCTCATCGACGCCTCTCGCTCAGTCGCAGCCGAGTTCGTCGGCCGCTGGAAGGTAGCGCAACGTGTGCTCCGTGCCGAGTGCGGTAACTAGAAGGACATCCGGCTCGGCGTGTTCGAGCTGCAGATCTATTGCCTGGCCGGTCACCACGCCACGCCACTGTTCGGGCACGTAGTCCATGTTCTCCGGGCTCGCGTCCCCTTCGTTGAGCACCCACTGGCGTCCGTCGATCGTCCGGAAGATTCGGTTCAAGCCGCAGTGCGTCGTCACGTCGTAGGCGATCCTCGTCTCGCCCACCGCAAGCGCACCGTCGGCACCCAATGCCTCGAACTCGCCGGCGGCCTGGTCACCAGGGTCCAGCTCCCCGGCGGCGAATCGGGTGACGCCATCGGTTACGCCTGATGGTGGCTCATCGGCATCGACCCAGATCGAGAACGCGCCTTCAGGCAGATCGTCTCGGGTAATGGCGACCACGACGGTGTGCGGGTTCGCGTCGTCGGTGCACGCCTCAGAATCCTCGGCCAACGGGACGACCGGATACAGCCGCTCATCAGGTTCGGAGTACTCGACACGCTCCACCGCGCCGAACGGGCACGACCCCGACTCGGCGAGCGTGAAGGCGAAGACAACCTCGTTGTCCCAATCAGCCGCACCGTCCGGAGCCAACAGTTCCAGCTCACGCGGCGACGTCAGCCGGCTGGTCGTCCAGGGCACGCCGGCGTCGATGTCCTCGGCGACGATGCGCGCTGCGATCTCACGAACCTCTCCACCGCCGGAACCTGAAGGAGTGGACGTCATGTCGTTGGACACGTCACCGCATGCCGTAACGACGACCGCAACGAAGCCCGTCGCCAGCACACCGAGACGAGTCGCACGCATACCGCTTCGACGCCGCACTGATCCGCTCGGTTCCCTCGTGGTTCGATCACATTCAATCGGAGACGGCGGGGACCGGCTGAGGCGGCGCCGGACCGGTGTAGTGCGCCGCCGGCCGGATGATCTTACTGTCGGCCGCCTGCTCGATGATGTTGGCGCTCCACCCCACGACCCGGGCGGCGGCGAACGTGGGAGTGAACATGGACCGCGGCAGCCCGCACAGCTCCATGACGACACCGGCGAACAGCTCGACGTTGGTCGCCAGTGCCCGGCCGGGTTTGAGCTCGGCCAGGATCGAGAGGGTCCGTCTCTCGACCTCGATGGCGAGATCGACCAGCTGCCGCTCGCGCGGCTTGTCAGCGAGCGCCTGGGCGATCCCGCGGAGCATCCTCGAGCGCGGGTCCTCGACACGGTAGACGGCATGCCCGAACCCCATGATTCGCTCGCCGGCGAGGACTTTGCCGCGCACATACGGTTCGATGTTCTCGACGCTTCCGATCTCGTCAATGGCGTCGAGTGCCCGGCTGGGAGCCCCGCCATGGAGCGGGCCGGAAAGCGCACCGATCGCGCCGACCAGGCAGGCGGCGACGTCCGCCCCGGTCGAAGCGATAACCCGGCCGGTGAAGGTGGAGCTGTTGAAGCCGTGATCGATCGTCGAGATCATGTACTGCTCGATCGCGCGCGCCCTGGCCGGCTCCGGTTCTTCGCCGGTGAGCATGTAGAGGTAGTTGGCGACGTGCGGAAGATCGTCCCTGGGCTCGACCGGCTGTTGTCCGGCGCCGAGGCGATGCAGCGCGGCCAGCAGCGTCGGCACGGCCGCACTGGCGGCGAGTGTGTCGTGTCTGCGCTCGTCTGCAGTCAGGTCATAGACGGGATCGAAGCCCGCGGACGCTCCGACGAGCGACAGCGCGGTCCGCAACCCCGCGAGCGGCCCGGACGGTGCGCACGCCTCGGCGATCGCGGGCAAGGCTGCGGACACGGCCGTCGGCAGGCGACGCAGTTCGGCCGTCCGCTCCGTGAACGACCGGCGCCGCGCCGTGTCCGGCAGCTCGCCGTAGACCATCAGGTGCCAGACGTCCTCGAACGTCCGGTTCTCGGCCAGCTCGATCGCCGAGTACTGACGGTAGTTGTAGAAGCCCTCCTGGCCGCGGACTTCGGTGAGCTCGGTGTCGGCAACGACGACCCCGGCCAGCCCTCGCGGCAACTCCGCAACTGGCATTCGCAGCTCCTTCTGATAACTGATATTGACGAAAGCATGGAAGATTGACCAGATGCGTGTCAATATTGATTGAATCAATATTGGGGGTTAGATGGAGCGCGAACTGAGCACCCAAGAGGTCGCGGACCGGCTCGGTGTCAAGCCCGAGACGGTCTACGCCTACGTCAGCCGCGGGCTGTTGACCAGCAGACGCTCCGGCACCGGCAGGGGCAGTGTGTTCGACGCCAAGGAGGTCGAGGCGGTCGCACGCAAGCGGCGGCCGGTTTCCGGCAGCCCGAACGGCGTCGCCGGCATTACCGTGCGTACCGCGATCACGCTGATCGAATCCGACCGGTACTACTACCGCGGGGTCGACGCGGTGACGCTCGCCCGGCGGTACCGGTTCGAGGACGTGGCGGGCTGGCTCTGGACTGGCATGCTGACCGAAGGCGTTGATTTCGCGCCCGCACAGGCCGCACTGACCGCCGCGCGCAACGCCGTCACGGCGCTGCCCGCGGGCCGCGGCCTGCTCGACGTGTTGCGCGTCGCCACCGTCGCGGCCGCTGTGGCCGATCCGCTGCGGTTCGATCTCACGACCGAGACGGTCCACGCAAGTGCCCGCAGCTTGATCGGGACGTTGGTCGCCGCCATCCCTGTGCAAGGTCCGGCGGACGGCACGTCGCCACCGGACGACGCAGCAGTCGCGGCGAACCTGGGGTATCGACTGGCTCCCGGTCAGCCGGACCCGGCGATGTCGCGGTGCCTTGACGCCGCCCTCGTGCTGCTTATCGACCACGATCTGGCGGCTTCGACATTCGCCGCGCGGGTCGCCGCGTCCGCCCGAGCCAATCCCTACGCGGTGGTGTCGGCCGCGCTCGGCGCCCTCGAGGGTCCGTTGCACGGAGCGGCGAGCAGCGGCGCCCATCGCATGCTCGCTGAAGCACTCGATCAGGGAAGCGCCGCTACCGTAGTTGCCGAGCACCTACGCGAAGGGCGCCGGATTCCCGGCCTGGGCCATCGGCTCTATCCGCGCGAAGATCCGCGGGCCGAACTGCTGCTGGAGATAGTGGCCGGTTGGCCGGCGGCCGAAGCTGCGACCCGCATGGCCCGCGAGATCGCCGCGACCGCTGCGGCGCGCGCGCCGTTGTATCCGAACATCGACATGGCGCTGGCGGTGCTGTCCGTCTCGGCCGGCATGCCGCCGGACGCCGGCGAGTGCATCTTCGCGATCGCCCGGACGGTCGGCTGGATCGCGCACGCGCTGGAGGAGTACGACGAGCGTCCACTCCGGATGCGCCCGAGCGGCCAGTACACCGGCCCGAAGCCACCCCAGCCGATCCCCGGCTAGGCCACTAGGTGCCACGCATCTTCACCAGGGCTGCATGCCTGGTGAAGATACGTGAATCCTGCCGAACGTGATCACTCGAACTACGACAGCCAGGTCCGGGCCGCGGCGGACGCTGAGCGCGCGGCGGCGAGTTGCTCGCGGACGCGGTCGGGCGCCGTTCCGCCGACGGCGTCCCGCGCCGCCAGCGCACCCTCGACGGAAAGCACACTCCGGACAGCGGGCGTGAGGTGCGGCGAGATCGCGGCCAACTCGGCATCTGACAGATCGGCCAGGTCGGACCCGTTCACCTCGCACCGCCGCACGTACGCCCCGGTGATCTCGTGCGCCTCGCGGAACGGCACTCCTTGCCGGACGAGCCACTCCGCGACGTCGGTGGCCAGCGAGAAACCCTCCGGAGCCAGTGCCTCCAGGCGGTCCCGATCGAACCTCAACGTGGAAACCAGTCCGATGAACGCAGGCAGCAGTACGGTCAGCGTGTCGATCGAGTCGAACAGCGGCTCCTTGTCTTCCTGCAGGTCCCGGTTGTAGGCCAGCGGCAGTGCTTTGAGTGTCGTCAGCAGCCCGGTCAGGTTGCCGACGAGCCGGCCCGCTTTCCCGCGTGCCAGTTCGGCGACGTCCGGGTTCTTCTTCTGCGGCATGATCGACGAGCCGGTGGCCCAGGCGTCGTCCAACTCGACGAACCCGAACTCCCGGGTCGCCCAGATGATGATCTCCTCGGCGAGCCGGGAGACGTCCACGCCGATCATCGCGAAGACGAATGCGGCCTCGGCGGCGAAGTCGCGGGACGCCGTCCCGTCGATCGAGTTCTGCACCGGGGACGAGAACCCCAGATCGGCCGCGACTCCCCCTGGGTCAAGTCCCAGCGACGAACCGGCCAGCGCCCCGGAACCATAGGGGGACGCGTCCACCCGCGCGCTCCAATCCCGCAGCCGCTCGATGTCGCGCAGCAGTGGCCAGGCGTGGGCCAGTAGATGGTGCGACAGCAGCACCGGCTGCGCGTGCTGCAGGTGCGTCCGGCCCGGCATGGCGACACCGAGGTTCGCCTCGGCCTGCTCGATCAATGCGTCGACCAGATCAAGGACCCGCGAAGCGATCTCACCCGATGCGTCACGCAGATACATCCGCAGCTGAGTCGCGATCTGATCGTTGCGCGAGCGTCCGGCGCGGAGCTTGCCGCCCAATTCCTTACCGGCTCGGTCGAGCAACCCCCGCTCGAGCGCGGTGTGCACGTCCTCGTCGTCCAGGGTCGGAGTGAACCGGCCCGAGGCGACGTCCGCGGCCAGTTCCTCCAGCCCGGCCAGCATCGTCGCCAGTTCGTCGTCGGTGAGCAGACCCGCCCGGTGCAGCGCTGCGGCATGAGCCTTCGATCCGGCGATGTCGTACGGCGCGAGCCGCCAATCGAAGTGCGTCGATCGGGACAGGTCGGCCAGCGCATCGGCCGGTCCCGAACCGAACCGGCCGCCCCACAGAGCACCGGCCGCGGTGTTGTCGCCCACTAGTCCGTCCCCGACTCCATCGCCGCATCGGAAAGCGCCGCATCGTCGTCCCCGAACAGGGCGGGGTTCCGAGCGATCTTCTCCGCACCGCCGGCGGCGGGCAGGTCGAGCTCACCGAACAGCACGCTGTGTCCGAGCAGGATCTCCGTCTGAGCGCCGTACTGCTCAAGCTTGGCGCGCGAGTCGGCGATGTCGAGGTTGCGCATGGTCAGCTGGCCGATGCGGTCGACCGGACCGAACGCGGCGTTCTCGGTGCGTTCCATGGAGAGCTTTTCCGGGTGATACGAGAAGGCCGGACCGTCCGTCCGCACGATCGTGTAGTCGTCACCGCGCCGCAGCCGCAGTGTGACCTCTCCGGTGACGAGCGAGGCCACCCAGCGCTGAATCGACTCTCGGAGCATGAAGGCCTGCGGATCGAACCACCGGCCCTCGTACAGGAGTCGGCCGAGCTTGCGGCCCTCGAGGTAGTAGTTCGCAAGTGTGTCCTCGTTGTGGATCGCGTTGAGCAACCGTTCGTAGCCGATCCAGAGCAGCGCCATGCCAGGGGCTTCGTAGATGCCGCGGGACTTTGCCTCGATGACCCGGTTCTCGATCTGGTCGGACATACCGAGGCCGTGCCGGCCGCCGATGGTGTTGGCCTGGTGCACGAGCGCGACCGGGTCGTCGTACCGCTCGCCGTTGATGGCCACCGGCCGGCCCTGCTCGAATGCGATCGTGACGTCCTCGGCCGAGATCTCGACCGCCGGATCCCAGAACTTCACTCCCATGATCGGCTCGACGGTCTCGAGCGAGACGTCCAGATGCTCGAGCGTCTTGGCCTCGTGCGTCGCTCCCCAGATGTTGGCGTCGGTGGAGTACGCCTTCTCCTTCGTATCCCGGTACGGCAGGCCACGCTCGGCCAGCCACTGGCTCAGCTCCGCACGCCCGCCGAGCTCGTTGACGAAGTCCGCGTCCAGCCACGGCTTGTACACCCGCAGCGCCGGGTTGGCCATCAGCCCGTAGCGGTAGAAGCGTTCGATGTCGTTGCCTTTGAACGTCGAGCCGTCACCCCAGATGTCGACGTCGTCCTCCCGCATCGCCCGTACGAGCATCGTGCCGGTCACCGCGCGGCCGAGCGGAGTGGTGTTGAAGTAGGCGCGGCCGCCGGAGCGGATGTGGAACGCACCGCACGCCAGCGCCGCGAAGCCCTCCTCCACGAGCTCGCGGCGGCAGTCGAGGGCGCGCGCGATCGTCGCGCCGTACCGGATCGCGCGATCGGGGACGCCGGCGATGTCGTTCTCGTCGTACTGGCCGATGTTGGCGGTGTACGCGCAGGGGAACGCACCCATCTCGCGCATCCACGCCACGGCGACCGAGGTGTCGAGCCCGCCGGAGAACGCGATACCGACGCGCTCGCCTTTCGGCAGAACGGTCAGGACCTTGCTCATGGTGTGCTACCTCCCGTCGACCTGCGGCGCTTCGGCATGGCCGACCAATGAAAGAAACCAGGCCGCCACGGCATCGCCGCCGTCCGGCTCGGTCGTGATGACGAGTACCGTGTCGTCACCGGCGATGGTGCCGAGGATGTTCGCGCGGTCCGTGTAGTCGATGGCCGACGCCAGGTACTGCGCGGCGCCGGGCGGCGTGCGGAGCACGACCAGGTTCGCCGACGCCCGAGCCGAGACGAGGGTTTCCTCGCAGACCCGGGTCAGCCGCGCGTCCAGCGTCGCCTGCTCACCGGCTCGTGGTGTGCGGTCACCGCCCTCGCCGGGCAGCGCGTACACGAGTGCACCGTTGCCGTCGCGTACCTTGACCGCTCCGAGTTCGTCCAGGTCACGAGAGAGCGTGCCCTGGGTGACGGCGATCCCCTCGGCGGCCAGCCGATCGGCGAGCTCGGACTGCGACCGGATCGGCGACTGCAGGAGAATCTTGCGGATCTGGCCGTGGCGGGCGGTCCGCGTCGTCGGGGTGATCACGCTCCGCCCCCAGCGGACCCACCGGCTCGCAGCAGCCAGGTCAGCAGCGCCTTCTGGGCGTGCAGCCGGTTCTCCGCCTCGTCCCACACCGCGCTGTTCGGTCCGTCGATGACCTCGGCGGCGATCTCCTTGCCGCGGTAGGCCGGCAGGCAGTGCAGGACGACCGGGTCGGCGGCGGCGGTCACCGCGTCCGGTGTAAGGGCGAACGGGACGAATACCGCCTCCCGCCTGGCCGACTCGCCCTCCTGCCCCATCGACACCCATGTGTCGGTGGCCAGCACGTCCGCGTCCTTGAAGCCGTCGTGGGGATCGGTGACGTGCGCCACCGAGCCGCCGGTCTCCGCCGCGATCCGCGCCGCCCTCGCGACGATGTCCGAATCCGGCGCGAACCCTTCCGGGGACGCGATACGAACATGCATTCCGGCGGCCGCCCCGGCGAGCAGGTATGAGTGGGCCATGTTGTTGCCGCCGTCGCCGGCATAGGTGAGCGTCCGGTCGGCGAGTGAGCCTTTGCGGTCGCGGACCGTCAGAAGGTCGGCGAGCAGCTGGCACGGGTGATACATGTCGGTGAGCGCATTGATCACCGGGACGGCCGATGTCGTCGCGGCGGCCTCCAGTGTGTCCTGCTCGAACGTGCGCCACACGATCGCGGCACAGATCCGGTCCAGAACTCGCACCGTGTCGCCGACCGGCTCACCGCGCCCGAGCTGGCTGGTGCCCTTGTCGATGACGATCGGGTGCCCGCCGAGTTCGGCGATGCCCGCACTGAACGAGATCCGCGTCCGGGTGGACGGCTTGTCGAAAACGACGGCGACGCTCTTCGGCCCTTCGAGCGGCCGGTGAGCGTAGCGGTCGGCGCGGAACTCCTCGGCCAGGTCGAGAACCGTGGTCAGCTCAGCCGGGCTGAGGTCGTCGTCCGCCAGGAAATGTCGCACCATGCCGAATAGTATGCCTTGTTACGCATGGCTATGCAAGCAAGCCGGAAGCAGACCATCAGGACGGGAGCAGCTTCGGGAGCGCGTCGAGGAACTCGTCCGCCTGGGTAGCGGTGAGGATGAGTGGCGGGGCGAGGCGGATCGTGTCCGGCCGCACCGGGTTGACGATGAAGCCGGCTTCCAGCGCCGCCTCGTGCACCTGCTTGGCGACCGGTTCGCGCAACCCGATGCCAAGTAGTAGGCCACGCCCGCGCACCTCCGTGACCAGCGGATGGTGCAATGCGAGGACGCCGTCCCGCAGCCGGACTCCGATGGTGGCCGCGTTCGCCAGCAGGTCATCGCGTTCGATGGCGTGCAGGACGGCGAGCCCGGCCGCGGCCGCGACGGGGTTGCCGCCGAACGTCGTCCCGTGCGAGCCCGGTCCCAGCAGGGAGGCCGCGGCACCGATCCCCACACACGCACCGATCGGGAACCCGCCGCCGAGTCCCTTGGCGACCGTCACGACATCGGGCATGATCCCGGCGGCGTGGAAGCCGAACCACTCACCTGTCCGCCCGATCCCGGTCTGGACCTCGTCCAGCATCAGCAGCGCGCCGTGCCGGCTGGTGATCTCGCGCGCGGCACGTAGGTAGCCGTCCGGCGGGTCGATCACTCCGGCCTCGCCCTGGATCGGCTCGAGCATGACGGCGGCCGTCTCGCCGTCGACCGCGGCGGCCAGCGCGTCGGTGTCCCCGAACGGCACGTGGACGACGCCCGGCGCGAGCGGCTCGAACGGTTCGGTGATGGCGGGCTTGCCGGTCATGGAGAGCGCACCGATCGTCCGGCCGTGGAAGCCGCCGTCGGTCGCCACGATCTTCGGCCGTCCCGTACGCCTCGCGATCTTGAATGCGGCCTCGTTCGCCTCGGTCCCGGAATTGGTGAAGAACACCCGCCCGCTCCCATGATCACCGGCACTTTTCACGCCCTGCGTGTGAGAAGTGCCGGTGATCACGGCGAGGAGGCGCTCGGCGAGGGCGATCTGCGGGCCGGTAGCGAAGAAGTTCGACACGTGGCCGAGGGTCGCCAGCTGGGCACTGATGGCCGCGGTCAAGAGCGGGTGCGCATGGCCGAGCACGTTGACCGCCAGCCCGCCGAGCAGGTCGAGGTACTTCTTGCCGTCGGCGTCCCACACAAAGCAGCCCTCGCCGCGGACGAGCACTCGCTGCGGCGGCCCGAACGTGTTCATCAGCGCGTCGCCGTAGCGCTCCAGCCATCCGTCCTGGGCGGTCGCTCCGGCCGGCGTACCGTCCACGAGCTGCGCGAGGTCAACACTGGACGTCATCGCGGCACCACCATCGTTCCTACTCCGGCATCGGTGAACACTTCGAGCAGCAGGGAGTTGGGCAGCCGTCCGTCCAGCACCGTCGCTTCCGGAACGCCACCGCGAACCGCGCGCAGGCATGCCTGCATTTTCGGCACCATGCCCGAGTCCAGGCTCGGGACGAGCGCCTCCAGCTCGTCCGCGGCTATCTCACTGATGACGTCGCCGGACGCCGGCCAGTCGCGGTACAGCCCTTCGACGTCGGTCAGCACGATCAGCTTCTCCGCGCCGAGCGCGACGGCCAGCGCCGCGGCCGCGGTGTCCGCGTTGACGTTGTGCACCACACCGTCGGCGTCCGGCGCGACCGAGGACACGACCGGGATACGGCCGGCGTCAATCAGGTCGTGCACGGCTTCTGGATCAACTTGAGCGACGTCACCCACCAGACCGATGTCCACCGGCTCACCATTGACCGATGCCGACTGACGCCGCGCGGTGAACAACCCGGCATCCTCACCGGACAGGCCGACGGCGAACGGGCCGTGTTGATTCACCAGCCCGACGAGCTCGCGTCCGACCTGACCGACCAGCACCATGCGTACGACGTCCATCGCTTCAGGTGTGGTGACGCGCAGCCCGCCGCAGAACTCGCTCGCGATCCCGAGCCGGTCGAGCATCGCCGAGATCTGCGGCCCGCCGCCGTGCACGACCACAGGCTTGAGACCGGCCAGCCGCAGGAAGACGATGTCGTTCGCGAAGGCCTGCTTGAGCGCGTCGTCGGTCATCGCGTTGCCGCCGTACTTGATGACGACGGTCTTGCCGTGGAACCGCTTGAGCCACGGCAGCGCCTCGACGAGCGTTGCGGCCTTGGTAAGCGCAGCTTCGTGGTCGGTGGTCATGTTCATGTGGAGTACGCCGAGTTCTCGTGGACATAGTCGGTGGTCAGGTCGGTGGTGCGGATCGTCGCGGTCTCGGTGCCGGCATGCAGGTCGATTGTGACGGTGACGTCCCGCCCGGACAGGTCTACCTTGCCTCGTGGCTCCCCAACACCACCGGTACGGCAGACCCACACGTCGTTCATCGCCACGTCGACGGTGGCCGGGTCGAACTCGGCGTCCGTCGTCCCGATCGCGGCCAGGACGCGTCCCCAGTTCGGGTCGTTGCCGGCGATCGCGCACTTGAACAGGTTGCTGCGCGCGACGGCCCGGCCCGCCTCGATCGCGTCGGCCACCGATGCCGCGTTCACCACGTCGATCGCGATCTCGTGGTGCGCCCCTTCGGCGTCGGCCCACAGCTGGCGGGCCAGGTCGTCGCAGACGGCGGTGACGGCCTCAGCCAGCTCCGACTCGGACGGGGTGACGCCGGACGCGCCGCTGCTCATGAGGATGACGGTGTCGTTGGTCGACATACACCCGTCGGTGTCGAGCCGGTCGAACGTCGTCGCCGTGGCCGCACGCAGCGCCCGGTCGAGCGTCGCCGCGTCCGCGACCGCGTCCGTGGTGAGGACGACGAGCATCGTGGCCAGCGCCGGCGCCAGCATGCCCGCACCCTTGGCCATCCCCCCGACCACCCATGTCGATTGATCACGTTCGGCAGGCGTAGCCACATTGGACCATGCATGCATGCCTGGTGTGGTGTCGCTATGCCTGGTGGTGTCGGTCCCCGCCGTCGCCTGCTTAGGGCGGGTGTCCGTGGTCAAGATCGCCTCAGCCGCCGCGGCTCCGCCGTCGGACGACAGCCCGGCCGCTGCGGCGCCGATCCCGGCCAGCAGCTTGGCCCGATCGAGCTGTTCGCCGATCAGCCCGGTCGAACACACCGCGACGTCGATCGCCCCGGCGCCGATCAGCTCGGCGACCCGCTCGGCCGACGCGTGCGTCGCCTGAAAGCCCTCCGGACCCGTGTAGCAGTTGGCACCGCCGGAGTTCAGCACGACCGCCCGCAGGGCACCGTCCTCCATAACCTGTTCGGACCACAGCACCGGGTTCGCCTTGCACCGGTTGCTGGTGAACACGGCGGCCGCGTCGAAGCGGGGACCGTCGTTGACGACGAGGGCGACGTCCGGCTTGCCGCTCGGCTTGAGGCCGGCGGTGGCGGCCCCGGCGCGGAACCCGGCCGGTGCGGTGATGCTCACGGCGCTACTCCGATCACGGGCAGGCCGGTGGTCTCAGGGAGTCCGAGCGCGATGTTGGCCGCCTGGATCGCCGCGCCGGCCGTCCCCTTGGTGAGGTTGTCGATCGCCGTGACGGCCACCACCCGGCCGGCTCGTTGATCGACGGCCACCTGCACATGGGCGGTGTTCGCACCGAGCACGGCCGCGGTGCTGGGCCACGAACCCTCGGGCAGCAACGTCACGAACGGCTCGTCGCGATACGCCTCGTTCCATGCCTCCCGAACGGTGGCCGGGTCGACGGTAAGGCGCGCCGTGGTCGTCGCGAGAATGCCGCGCGACATCGGGACCAGCGTCGGGGTGAACGAGAGCGTGACGTCCGCGCCCGCCGCGAGCCGCAGGTTCTGCTCGATCTCGGGGATGTGCCGGTGCACGCCGCCGACCGCATAGGGCGTGACGCTGCCGAGGATCTCGCTGGCGATCAGGTGCGGCTTGGGCGCCTTGCCCGCACCGGAGGTTCCGCATGCGAGGACGGCCGTCAGGTCAGTGGCGTCGATCATTCCGGCGGCGAGGCCTGGCGCGAGGGCGAGCGTCACCGCCGTCACGTTGCATCCGGGGACGGCGATCCGCGTCGAACCGGTCAGCTTCTCCCGCTGCTTCGCGCCGCGTCCGATCACCAACTCGGGTAGTCCGTACGGCCACGATCCGGCGTGTTCGGTGCCGTAGAACTCATGCCACGCGGCCGCGTCGGTCAACCGATGGTCGGCACCGCAGTCCACGACCAGCGTGTCCGCCGGAAGCGCCGCGGCGATCGCACCCGAGGCCCCGTGCGGCAGCGCCAGAAAGACGACATCGTGTCCGGCGAGCACGTCCGGCGTCGTCGGTTCCAACTCACGGTCGGCCAGCGGCGCGAGATGCGGTTGCACGTCGCCGAGCCGTTCCCCCGCGTTGCCGTGCGCGGTGAGCGCACCGAGCTCGAACGACGGATGCCCCGCCAGCAGCCGGATCAGCTCGCCACCCGCATATCCGCTCGCGCCCGCGACTGCCGCACGCATTCCCATGCTGCATGAGTATGCACGATCAGGCACAGCTATGCAATTTGTTTGCGGGTCGTCTGCCGCGCTGCCGAGGATGAACTGCCATGAGCACCGCCCACTGGTCACCCCGTGCCGAATGGGACGCCGTCCCCTATTCCGTCCGGCGCGGCATCGAGAAGATCCTGGGCGCGACGGTCGTTTCGGCGCAGAACCAGACCGGCGGCTTCTCACCCGGGCTGGCGGCTCGTGTGCGGTGTGCCGATGGCTCGCGGGCGTTCGTCAAAGCCGTCGGACCATCTCTGAATCCGGAGTCTCCGGACCTGTATCGACGCGAGGCCGAGGTTGCCGCCGCTCTGCCCGCCGACGCGCCGGCCCCGACGCTGCACAGCGTGTATGACGATGGTGACTGGGTGGCGCTCGTATTCGAGGAACTACCCGGCCGCCCGCCTGGTGAGCCCTGGCGTGCAGAGGAACTGCACCGGGTCGTCGATGCGACAAATCAGCTCAGCGCCCTACTGACGCCGTGCCCGAGCCTGGCCATGCCACGAATCGCCGACGAACTGCGGACGTCTTTCACGGCATACTCGCGGTTCGCCGCCAATCCGCCGGCGGATCTATCGGGCTGGGAGCTCAGGCACGTTGCCGAGCTGGCGGCAATGAGCGAGGCCCTGTTCGATCACCTCGATGGTGACACGCTCGTCCATCTCGACATTCGTTCCGACAACGTGCTGCTGGGCGATGACGGCGCGGTCTGGTTCGTCGACTGGCCGTGGGCGTCACGGGGACCTGCGTGGGTTGACGTCACGCTGTTGCTGGTAGACGCGGCACGGTCGGGCCATGATCCCGAACCGCTGCTGGCGGCAAGTCCGCACGCAACGGGCGTCGACCCCGAGTTGATCACCGGATTTGTGGCCGGCATCGCGGGCATGATGTCCGAGGGATCCCGCCGTCCGGCGCCACCGGGCTTGCCCGGCCTGCGCGCCTTTCAACGGGTCTATCTGAAGGTCGCACTCACCTGGTTGCGGGAACGCACGGGTTGGACGTGAGCCACACGTCTGTTGATCGGCCACCTCGGTTCTGGCATCAAGGTCAGAGCGACGTGAAGTCGATCCAGGAGTACCGACGCCACTCTCGCGATCACTTCGTGGTCCTGTGCACCTGGGCGCAGCCGTGCGCCCAGGTGCACAGGACCGCGCCGCCACATCGCCGGCGCGTGCGCAACACATAAGATTCTGGGCCATGCCGCACTACTCGCCGGTAACGCCGGGTGCCGTGACCGCGCCGATCCGCATCGGGTACGGGATGGGATCGGTGGCGACCGGCATCTTCGGCACGGTGCCGGGGCTCGTCCTGCTCTACTACCTCACCGACGTGCTCGGAGTCGCCGCGGGCATCGCCGGGCTCATGGTGTTTCTGCCGAAGGCGTGGGACGTCGTCCTGAATCCGTGGATCGGCAGCCTCTCGGACCGGACGAAGCACCGGTGGGGTCCGCGGCGTCCGTGGATGCTGCTCGGGGCGATCATCACACCCCTGGGGTTCGCGGCGATCTTCGCCGCTCCCCCGTTCGCAGAGGCCGGGGCTGCGTTGTACGTGGCGGTGCTGTTCCTCATCACGGCCACGGGCTACGCCTGCTTCCAGGTGCCGTACGTCGCACTGCCGGCGGAGATGACGGCCGATCCGCACGAGCGCGCGAAGATCAACTCGTGGCGGGTGGCCATCCTCGCCGTGGCGATCCTGGTCTCCGGTGCCCTGGCGCCGGTCATCGCCGGGGCGACCGACGAGGGCGGCGGGACGCCGGCCGGCTACCGCGTCATGGGCATCGTCATGGGTTCGCTGCTGCTTGCCGGCGCCCTGATCGCCGTGTTCGCCACGGCGAAGGCACCGAGCGTGCTGCGGACCTCGACCGAGCCGTCACTCCTGGCGCAGCTTCGCGCCGCGCGGGGGAACGCACCGTTCGGCTGGCTGCTGGGAATGTTCGTCACCCAGGCCGTCGCGGCCGGTCTCATGCTGGCGGGTGCGCAGTACTACGCGACGTACATCCTCGACCGACCGCCCGCGGTCACCGTGCTTTTCGTGTGTCTGATCGTGCCGTCGTTGCTGGCCATGCCGATGTGGCTGGCGCTGAGCAAGCGGACCGGCAAGCGCACCGCGACTTTCGCCGCATCGCTGTGTTTCCTCGTCGGAGCGCTGATCGCGGCGTTCGGACGGGACGTCCCGGCTGCTGCCGTGTACGCCGCGGTGGGCCTCGCCGGAGTCGGCTACGCCGGCGTCCAGATGCTGCCGCTGTCCATGCTGGGCGACACGATCGCCGCCGACGCGTTCACGACCGGCCGACGGCGTGCCGGCGTCTTCACCGGCCTCTGGACCGCAGGCGAAACCCTCGGGCTCGCCGTCGGGCCCGGCCTCTTCGGGCTCGTACTCGCGATCAGCGGATTCGTATCCTCCGATGCCGACGAGCGCGTCACCCAACCCGACTCCGCGCTCACCGGCATTGTGGTCGGCTTCGGCGCTATACCGGTCGTGCTGTTCGCGGTGAGCCTGACCCTGTTGGCGCGATACAACTTGACCGAAGAACGCCTCGTCGCCCTGAGCCGTTCGCAGGACGAGGCATCCACCCCCGAGCTGTCTGGAGACGACGCGTGACGACCAAGCAGGAGATCCTCGACCGGCTCACGGCGCTGCGCGCAAGTGATCTTCCCGTCCACGGCGGGCGCACCATGGCTTACGTCTACGACTCCGGCCTGCCCGAGCTCGACGATCTGGCCGCGGCCGCGGCCGCCGCTTTCGCCGGTGTCAACGGGTTGGACATGACGGTCTTCCCGAGCGTGGTCGCCCTGGAGAACGACCTGGTGAAGCGCGCAGGTGCGTTGCTCGGCGGCGACGCTGCGACGGTCGGCACGTTCACCAGCGGCGGGACGGAGAGCTGCCTGCTCGCCGTGCACACCGCCGGCAACCATGCCCGGCGGCAGCGCGGCGTCACCGCACCCGAGATGGTGCTGCCGGTCACGGCACACGCGGCGTTCTTCAAAGCCGCGGAGTTGTTCGGGATCACGCCGGTCGTACTGCCGGTCGGCGACGACTTCGTCGTGCGGCCGGAGGACGTCGCGTCCGCCATCACGCCCGACACCGTGCTTGTGGTCGTCTCCGCACCGTCGTACGCGCACGGCGTCATCGACCCGGTCGCCGAGGTGGCGGGTATCGCGCAGTCGCAGGGCGTGTTGTGCCACGTCGACGCCTGCATCGGCGGCTGGTACCTGGGCCATCTGCGGCTCGCGCCCGACGCGCCGACGATCCCGGAGTTCGATCTGCGAGTACCGGGCGTCACGTCGCTCTCGGTCGACCTGCACAAGTACGGCTACACGCCGAAGGGCGCGTCGATCGTCCTGTTCCGGGACGCCGACCTGCGCCGGCACGGCTACTTCGTCCACACCGAGTGGCCCGGTTACCCGGTGATCACCACCACGCTTCAGGGCACCAAGTCGGCCGGCCCACTGGCCAGTGCGTGGGCGGTCACCGAACACGTCGGAACGGACGGCTACGTCGAGCTGTCCCGGAGCGTTCATCGGACCACTCAAACCCTTATCGAGGGGGTCGGCGAGATCGACGGGCTGTACGTGCTCGGCGCGCCCCAATCATCGCTGCTGACCGTGGCGTCGGACGACTCGACGCTCGACGTGTTCGTCGTGGCGGACGAGATCCGGTCCGCCGGCTGGTTCCTCCAGCCGCAGTTGGCGTACGAGAAGTCACCGGCGAATCTCCATCTGACCGTGACAGCCGCGATGGCCACCCCGGAAGGCGCGGCGGACCTGCTCCGCGAGCTGGCCGGGGCCGTCGGCCGCGCCCGGGATCTCGGGCCGGCGGCGATCGATCCTATGCTCGCCCAGGCGGCACAGTCCTTGGATCCGGAAACGCTCGGACCGGAGGAGGTCACCGCCGCGCTCCGGATGGCCCGCATCGAGGCGGGCGGCGCTCTCCCAGAGCGCATGGCGCCGGTGCTCGCGGCGCTGCAGGCGCTACCGGGTCCGCTCGCCGCCCGGCTGCTGCCCGAAGTGATCAGCGGGCTGTACCGTTGAGCTTTGCGCGGGGTGCCCCGGCTTTGCGCGGCTTGCGGCCGTCGTTTGGCTGGGAAGTGCCAGCTTTACGTGATCATTCCGAGGGTGCGGGCGTCGCGGGCGATGATGTCGCCGGCCGCGGCGCGGAGTGAGTCCGGAGTGTCGATGTCGGCACGGAAGAACCGGCCGGCAAGGTCGTCGAGCGAGCCGTCCGCGACGGCAGCGGCGAGCGCGACGACGTCCTTCGGGTCGGTCCATTCGGTGCGGCCCTCATGCATCGGCATGGAACGGGTCATGTCGGTCTCGATCTGGCCGGGCGCCAGGTCAAATGCGCGTATCCCCTGCTCTCGGTACTGCGCGTCGAGGAGCGTGGTGAGCCGGGCGATCGCGCCCTTGGCCATCGCGTACCCGGTGTACGCAGGCATCGGGCGGTATCCCGCGCCGCTGTTGATGTTGATGATCCGGCCGGCGCCGCGGTCGAGCATACCCGGCAGCACGGCGTGCGTGACGAGCATCGATCCACGTACATTCACTTCCACGACGCGCCACATCGCCTCGATGTCGGTGTCCGCGAACGGCCGCTCCTCGGGCTCGATCACGCCGGCGTTGTTGATCAGCAGGTCGATGCCGCCGAGCACGTGCTCCGCCTCGGCGACGGCACGTCCGACCTGGTCGCCGTCGACGACATCGGCAGTGACGGCGACCGTCCGTACACCATGAGCGGCGCACTCGGACGCGACCGCGTCCAGCTCGTCGGCCCGTCGGCCCAGCAGCGCCACGTCGTGACCCGCCTCGGCCAGACCGACTGCCAGGTGCCGTCCGATTCCGCGATTGGCCCCGGTGATCAGGACGACCTGCCGTCGCCGGTCAGCCACGCAGTACCGCCCCGGTTCGCCGGGCCGCCTCGGCCACGGCGGCGTCGCGGGCGTCGGTCGTCTCTTCGACGGTCAGCGTGCGGTCCGGTGCGCGGAACCGGAGTGCGTACGCCAGCGAGCGCTGGCCCTCACCGACCTGCTCTCCCTCGTACACGTCGAACAGCCGGATCGATTCCAGCAGCTCGCCGGCACCGTCCCGGAGCGCCGCCTCGACATCGGCTGCCGGCACCGAGGACGGCACGATGAGCGCGACGTCCTGCGTCGCGATCGGGTAGGTCGTCACCGGCTGTGCCTCGACCGGGTCCGCACTGGCGCCGAGCCGGTTCAGCTCGAGTTCCATCGCGACCGTCCGTCGCGGCAGGCCGAGTGCCGAAACGACCCGCGGATGCAGCTCGCCGGCGTGCCCGACCAGCGTCGAACCGATGTACAGCGCGGCGCACCGTCCGGGATGCCACGGCGCGTGATCGTCGCGGACGACCGTCAAGGCCGCACCGGCCTCGTCGGCCACCAACCGGGCCGCGGCCACGGCATCGGCCCACGAGACCGGCTGCGCGTCGCCCCACCAGCCGGGCGGCTCCCAGTTCCCGCATGCCGCGACGGCGATCCGCCGGGGCTGTGCGGGAAGGGCCGCTTCGAGCGCCGCGATCTGCTCATCGGTCGGCCGCCGGTCGACCGGCAGCCGCGGTGCGGCCGGAAGCGGCCTCGGGCCGGGGCGGAACACCAGTCCGGACTCGAACAGCGCCACGTCGGCGAAACCGCGCCCGACGTTGCGGCGCAGGGTGGCGAGCAGACCGGGCAGCAGCGTGCTGCGCAAATACGGTTGTTCGTCGGACAGCGGGTTGGCAAGGCGAACCAGCTGGCGCCGTGCATCGTCCTCCGGCAGACCGAGCGCATCCAGCTCGGCCACTCCGATGAACGGATACGACGGCGCCTCGACATAACCCGCCTCGGCAACCGCCCGCTCGACCCGGCGCCGGAGCCGCTGCTCGAACGTGATGCCGCGACCCGCCGGCGCCACCGGCAGGACCGACGGTACGGCGTCGTACCCGTGCAGCCGGGCCACTTCTTCGACCAGGTCGTACGGATCGGTCAGGTCGGGACGCCAGGACGGCGGGGTGATGACGAGCCGTCCCCCCTCGTTTGGCGTGACCCGCGAGCCGGTCGCCGCGAGCAGCCGCGCGACTTCGTCGTGCGGGTAGTCGACACCCACGACCCGTGCCGGTAGACCGGCGTCCATCGAGATCCTGGGCGGCTCGGGCGCGGCGCCGACGAGCGTGCCCCCGGGCTCGACCGTCGCGCCGCCGAGTTCGGCCATCAGGTCCGCGACCCGCTGCGCCGCCACCGCCGGCAGGGCCGGGTCGACGCCGCGCTCCCACCGCTTGGCGCCTTCGGTGGGCAGTTTGTGTCGGCGCGCGGTGCGGGCCACGCCGGTCGCCTCGAAGTTCGCCGCCTCGATGACGATCTCAGTCGTCGAGGGCCCGAGCTCGGTCGTGGCGCCGCCCATCACGCCGGCGAGACCGATCGGGCCGGAGTCGTCGGTGATGAGCAGGTCGTCCGGGTCGAGGTCGCGGACGGTGTCGTCCAGCGTGGTGAGCTTCTCGCCCGCGTTGGCCCGCCGTACCACGATGGGGCCGGACAGCAGCGTGCGGTCGTAGCCGTGAATGGGCTCGCCGAGCTCCAGCATTACGTAGTTCGTGATGTCGACGGCCAGCGACAGCGGACGCATGCCGGCCAGCTGGATCCGGCGCTGCATCCAGCGTGGCGTTCTGGCGTGCGCATCGAATCCGGTCACGGAGCGGGCGGCGAACACCGGGCACCGCTCGGCGTCCTCGATCCGGACGGGATAGCCGCCGGTGTCGAACGACACGTCCACCGCGGCGGGATCCCGGAACGGCACGCCGTACGCGGTCGCCACCTCGCGCGCGGCTCCCCGGATCGACATCGCGTAGCCGCGGTCGGGCGTGACGGCGATGTCCAGCACGTCGTCCCGCAGGTGCAGGAGCGACGCGGCGTCGTCCCCCACCTCGGCCTCACCTGGTCGCAGCACGATGATGCCCGTGTGGTCATCGCCGAGACCGAGCTCGCGCGCCGAGCAGATCATGCCGTCCGAGACGTGGCCGTAGGTCTTGCGCGCGGTGATGGTGAACCCGCCGGGAAGGACCGCACCCGGCAGCGATACCACGACGAGGTCGCCCTCAGCGAAGTTCCGGGCACCACAGACGATCCCTCGTGGCTTGCCTTCGTCGTTCTCATCCGGACCGACGTCGACCTGGCACCAGCGGATGGTCTTGCCGTTCTTGTGCGTCTGTTCGGTGAACGCGACGACGCGGCCGACGACGAGTGGCCCTTCGACGTCCGCTCCGGCATGGTCGACGGTCTCGACCTCGAGCCCGGCCCGGATCAGGCGCGCGGCGACGTCCCGTGGCGACTCGGTCGACGGGAGGTCCACGTAGTCGCGCAACCACGACATTGGGACACGCATTCAGATCTCCATCCCGAACTGGCGGGCGAACCGGACGTCACCCTCGACCATGTCGCGCATGTCTGCGATGCCGTGGCGGAACATCAGGGTGCGCTCGAGGCCCATACCGAACGCGAAGCCGGTGTAACGCTCGGGGTCGACGCCGCAAGCGATCAGCACGCGCGGGTTCACCATGCCGCAGCCGCCCCACTCGATCCAGCCTTCGGACGAGCACGTCCGGCACGGTGCGTCCGGGTTGCCGACCGACGCACCGCGGCACACGAAGCACTGCAGATCCATCTCCGCCGACGGCTCGGTGAACGGGAAGTAGGACGGCCGCAGCCGGGTCGACAGACCCTCGCCGAACATCGCCTGCGCGAAGTGGTCGAGTGTGCCCTTGAGATGGGCCATGCTGAGGCCCTCGTCCACGGCCAGGCCCTCCACCTGACTGAACACCGGCGTATGCGTGGCGTCGAGCTCGTCGGTGCGGAACGTGCGACCGGGGCAGATGACGTAGATGGGCGGCTTGCGGTCCAGCATGGTGCGCGCCTGGACCGGCGACGTGTGGGTACGCAGAACGCGCCCGGACGTCTCCGATTCGACGAAGAACGTGTCCTGCATGGTGCGGGCCGGATGGTCCGGGCCGATGTTCAGCGCATCGAAGTTCAGCCACTCCGCTTCGAGCTCCGGGCCCTCGGCGACCTCCCAGCCCATCGCGGTGAAGACGTCGGCGACCCGCTCCTGGATCGTGCTCAACGGATGGCGCGCGCCGCGGGGTCGACGGTCGTACGGCAGCGTCACATCGACCGATTCCTCGATGAGCACGCGCGCGTCCCGCTCGGCTTCCAACTCGGCCTGACGCTCGGCGATCGCGGCGGTGATCTCCTTGCGGGCACCGCCGACACGCTGGCCCGCTTCCTTGCGCGCTTGCGGCGGCAGGGCACCGATCTCTCGGTTGGCCAGCGTCAGTGGGGAACGGTCGCCGGCGTGTGCGAGACGCGCGGCCTTCAGTTGGTCGAGGTCGGTGGCCGCCTTGATCGCGGCCAGCGCTTCGTCCTTCATCCGGGCGACCTCGTCCGGATGAAGCGGTGTGACCTCAACTGGGTCGTACTGCTTGTTGGGCGCAGACATGGCTGAGCGAACCTTCATATATTGGGCGTGGCGTCTTCGCCGAGACAGTCTCCCGGAATGACCAGGCGAGTCTACGGCGTTTTGGCGGTGAAGCGCACCTGCACCCCGTGTGGCGGACCGATCGGGTGCCCCGCACGGTCACTGGAATCGGCGATCGTCCGCCGGTGCCGCATTGATAGCGTCGCAAGCGCATCGTGGAAGTTTGCGTGAGCCACCGCTGGCGTGCTGCGCCGGGAGAAGGAGACCGTCATGGCCCATCGTGAGCGCACACTCGCACTGTTGGACGCACCGTCCAACCTCGGGTTGCGCCCGCCCGGCGAGGGCCTTGTACCCGGCTGCTACAAGGCACCCGGTGTGCTGCGCGATGCCGGTCTACTACATCGGCTGCGAGCGGTCGATGCGGGCGTGGTGACCGCGGGTCGGTATCGACCGGACTGGACGCCGGGCCGAGTCCGCAACGAGACGGCGATCGCGACGCACTCGAGACGGCTCGCCGACCGCATCCAGTCGCTGTTCGGCCAGGGTCGATTCCCTGTCGTACTCGGCGGCGACTGCAGCATTCTGGTGGGCATCGGCTTGGCGCTGCGCCGCGCGGGTCGGTTCGGCCTGGTCTCCCTGGACGGTCTCGACTACCGGCATCCGGGGAACATGCCGGAGGCGGTCGGTGCCATGGGCGGTGAGAGCCTCGCCGCGGTGACCGGCCTCGGCGGCATGCTTGCCGAGCTGGACGGGTTGCGTCCCTACTTGCGCCCCGCCGACACCGTGGCGATGGGAATCCGACCGTACGACGAATGCGCGGACGAGGCCGCGGCCAACGGCCTGCATCTGATCGACGCGGTCACCGTGGCCGGTGACCCGGACGCCGCGGCGGCTGCGGCGCTCGAGGTTGTGGAGCGCGCCGAGTTGGACGGCTTCTGGATCCATCTGGACGCCGACGTGCTCGATCCGGAACCGATGCCCGCCGTTGACGCCCCAGAGCCTGGCGGTCTGACTTTCCACCAGCTCACCGCGGTGCTCCGGGTGTTGCTCGGGTCCACCCGTGCCGCCGGTCTCGATCTGACCATCTACGACCCCGACCTCGATCCGGAGTTCAGCGCCGGGCGGCGATTGGCGGACATGCTCGTCGATGTGTTGGCACCCATTCCCCACCCATGATCATCGGCACTTTCCACACAGGCAGTGTGAAAAGTGCCGATGATCACAGGCCGGTTACCCGATCAGGCCGTCGTGTCGGGCTTGACGGTGACCAGCTTCCACTCCGGGTTGCTGAAGAACTGGAAGCTCTCCCGCTTCACCAGCAGCGACATCACGACCAGTCCGATCAGGTTCGGCAGCGCCATCAGCGCGTTCATCATGTCGCCGAACGCCCACACCTGCTCGAGGGCGGCGACGGCGCCGAAGAAGATGACGACGATGAACACGACCCGGTACGGGACGATCGCGCGCTCGCCGAATAGGAACAGGACGCACCGGTCGCCGTAGTACGACCAGCCCAGTAGCGTGGAGAACGCGAAGAACACGACGCCGAGAGCGACGATCGCACCACCCCAGTCGCCGGGCAGACCCTCGCGGAACGCGATCGTGGTCAGTGCCGCTCCGGTCTCACCTTCCCGCCACACACCCGTGGTGACGATGACGAGTCCGGTGAAGCTGACGACGACCAGCGTGTCCAGGAAGGTCTGTGTCATCGACACGAGCGCCTGCCGGGTCGGGTTGGACGTCTGGGCGGCCGCGGCGGCGATACCGCCGGTGCCGAGCCCGGACTCGTTCGAGAACACGCCACGGGCGACGCCGAACCTGAGTACGGCCAGGAATCCGGCACCGACGAATCCGCCGGCCACCGCGTCGGTCCCGGTGAACGCGTCGGTGAAGATGGTTCCGAGCGCGCCCGGAAGGTCGCCGACGTTGATGAGCAGGATGACTGTCGCCGCCAGGCAGTAGAAGATCGCCATGAACGGCACGAACGCCGCGGTGAAACGCCCGATGGCCTTGATGCCACCGAGAATGACGACCGCCGCGACGAGCATCAGCACGAGGCCGGTCACCCACATCGGGACGCCCCACTCCTCGTCAAGGGAGTCCGCCACGCTGTTCGCCTGGATCATGTTGCCGATGCCGAACGCGGCGATCGCACCGAAGACGGCGAACAGGATCCCGAGCACCTTGCCCCAGTTGTTGCGAATCCCGTTCGAGAGGTAGAACATCGGGCCGCCGCCCTGCTCACCATTGGCGTCGGTGACGCGGAACCTCACCCCGAGGTGCGCCTCCGAGTACTTCGTCGCCATGCCGACCAGGCCGGTGATCCACATCCAGAACAACGCGCCCGGGCCACCGAGTGCGATCGCGGTACCGACGCCGGCGATGTTGCCGACGCCGACGGTCGCGGCGAGTGCGACCGTGAGCGCCTGGTAGTGGACGATGTCGCCCTCGGCGCCCTCTTCCTTGCGCTTGACGAGAGCCAGCCACAGCGCGTGGAACAGCTTGGTGAACTGCAGACCCCTGAGCAGGATCGTCAGGTAAAGGCCGACGCCGAGGATCAACGGGACCAACAGCCCGAATCCCTGAAGCCAATCGTGCCCGCCCCACAACAGGTTGTTCATCCAACCGACGATGTCGTCGTACAGATCCATACGTGCCTCCTATGGCGCCGTTGGCGCCGTCGTGACCCGCGGTCCGCTCGGACGTCCCCCGCGTTCGCTTTCGGACCTGAACGAAGCGGACATTAGTTCTAAGGGCGCCGGAGGGCAATACTCCACGCCGACAAGGATTGCGACCGAATGACCACGTTAAGCGCCTATTCCCCAGCCAAACCGTCCTTGCAGGCCCGGCAAAGCCGGGACACGCCGAGTATCGGAAAGCCGCCGGCTACCGGACTGCCCGCTGTGCCCGGGCGGACGCGTAGAGGCAGACGACCGCGGCGCCGGCCAGGTTCAGGCTCTCGGCACGGCCGTGGATAGGTACCCGGACGACCGCGTCAGCCAGCTCACGCGTCACCGCCGGCATGCCCCACGCTTCGTTGCCGAAGACCCACGCCGTCGGGCGGGCGAGCAGCCCGGACCCGGCTGCGTCGTCCAAGTCCACGTCGCCCGAGCCGTCGGCCGCCAGCACGGTGAGCCCACTGTCGCGAGCGTGCCGCACGGTGTCGGCGGCGTCCACGTCGGTCGCGATGGGAAGGTGAAAGACACTGCCGGCGCTGGCCCGTACCGCCTTGCCGCCGAGCGGGTCGACCGAGCCGGTGGTAAATGCGACGCCGTCCGCGCCGGCTGCGTCTGCGCTGCGGATGACCGTCCCGACGTTCCCGGGATCCCGTACCTCGGCGAGGACGGCGACCAGCTTGGCGCCGGGCATGATGGCGGTCTCGAGCGGGACGGTGAGCGTATCGCAGACCGCGACGATGCCCTGCGGCGTCACGGTCTCCGACAGCGACGCGAGCGCCGCTTTTTCAGCGTGGTGCACTTGGACGCCTGCCGCGACCGCGGCTTCGAGCAGCTCGGCGTGCCGAACCGCTGCGGACTCGCTGACGAAGACGGCGTGGACGTGAACCGGACGATCGGCACGGTCATCAAGGAGACCGAGTGCTTCGCGCACCGCCTGCGGGCCTTCAGCCAGGAACCGGCCGGCCTTTGCCCGGCCGGCCCGCCGGGTCAGCTTGCGGGCCTGCTTGATGCGTTCAGATCGTTGGGTGAGCACGCCGTCCAAAAACGATCAGGTGAGAAACCCGGACCGTGCCGGCCGGTTCGCTCACCTGATCGCCCTTTTATCCAGCCTCGGCTACGCCTCAACCGGAGCGTTGCGGTCGGCCGGCAGCGCGGCGCGCGCCGTCTCGACCAGCGCGGCGAACGCCGTCGGGTCGTTCACGGCAAGCTCGGCGAGTACCTTGCGGTCGACCTCGACCTCGGCGAGCCGCAGGCCTTGGATGAACCGGTTGTACGTCAGGCCGTGCGATCGGGACGCGGCGTTGATCCGGGTGATCCACAGCTGGCGGAAGTCGCCCTTGCGCTTCTTGCGGTCCCGGTACTCATAGGCCTTCGAGTGAAGAAGCTGTTCCTTGGCCTTGCGGTACAGCCGGGACCGCTGACCCCGGTAGCCACTTGCCTGCTCCAGAACCTCACGGCGCTTCTTGTGGGCGCTGACCGCCCGCTTCACGCGTGCCACGTGTACTCCTTGCTATCTGCTCGATCGGCTCGGTACGTCCGATCGAGGGCGGTCATTTACCGAGCAGCCTGCGAACTCGCTTACGGTCGGCTTTGGACACCTCGGTGGTGCCGTCGAGCCTGCGGGTGCGCGTCGTCGGCTTGTACTCCAGGTAGTGCCGGCGGTTCGCCTTCTGGCGCAGCAGCTTGCCGCCACCACTGACCTTGATGCGCTTCTTCATCCCGCTGTGGGTCTTCATCTTCGGCATTGGGGTGCCCTGCTCTCCTTGCGATTCGTTTCGGCTCGGCGCTGAGCCGCCGTTAGGCTTCGTCGTCGGCCGCTTCAGCCGAGCGGCGTGCTTCGGCGGCGGCGCGGCCGGCGGCACGGTGCTCCCGATCGGCCTTGGCGCTGGCCTCGCGCTCGGCCGCCCGCTTCGCCTTGGCGACTTCGCGGTCGGCTTTGGCCTCGGACTTCTTCTTGTTCGGCCCCAGCACCATGATCATGTTACGGCCGTCCTGCTTCGGTGCGGACTCGACGAAGCCGAGCTCCTCGACGTCGGTGGCGAGACGCTGCAGCAACCGGAAGCCCAGCTCGGGGCGCGACTGCTCGCGACCGCGGAACATGATCGTGACCTTCACCTTGTCCCCGTCGGCCAGGAAGCGCTCGACGTTGCGCTTCTTGGTCTCATAGTCATGGGTGTCGATCTTCGGCCGGAGCTTCTGCTCCTTGATCAAGACGTGCGACTGCTTCTTACGGGCCTCGCGCGCCTTCTGCGCGGACTCGTACTTGAACTTGCCGTAGTCCATGAGCTTGGCCACCGGCGGACGTGCCGATGGCGCGACCTCGACAAGATCGAGATCTGCCTCTTGGGCGAGCCGGAGCGCGTCCTCAATACGAACGACGCCGACCTGCTCACCGCTCGGGCCTACGAGCCGGACCTCGGGAACCCGGATCCGGTCGTTGATACGGGGCTCGACGCTGATGCCAACCTCCAGGCTGTCGATGATGTCTGACATAGTGACGGGCGGTGGCCCGCCATGACCGCGTCCACCGGATGCCGCACAATAAACGGCCCCCGGCGCACGCGCACTCGGGGACCTCCACAGATACCAGTGCCATCCCGGCCGAAACCGGTGGCACGGCGACCTGGAACCCGACGGCCTCGAGCCGGTGCGGGTGGGAGATTCTCCGCTTGCGCCTCACCGGGACCCAGATTTGCCAGGCCCGGCGAGCCGGTCGGATTGCAAGGTTAGCACGAGTTGCCGCTGGTCATGAAAAGGTCGCCTGGACGAAGGGACGTCCCGCCGGGCGCCGCACATCTGGGCCCAGCCAGCTGGCGGGCCTTTGCGCAGCGATTCGGTGCTTTGCCCGTTCTGTAGGCGTGGTTTGGCTGGGATCTGCCAGCTTTACGTGATCATTCTGTGGCGCGGCGGCGGCTGAGCGCATTGGAGATCCGGGACGCGAGCACACCGGCAGTAGCCCTGGCCAGCCGCCACGACACGGTGACCAGCCGAGTGCCCGAGCGCCGCCGGATCATCGGCTCGATGTCGTCCCGCGCAGCAGTGGCGACCCCGCGTCCGTCCTCGGCCTGAGCGCCCACGGCCGACTCGTCCGACTCGGCGAGCCCGACCGTCACGGCCCAGGCCGCACCGCCGTACTCGTCCTGAACCGCCCGCCAGCCGGCCGCGAGCGCCCGCAGCTCCGCCGCGTCGACCGAGAAGGTCACCGGGCCGGCGATATCGATCACCAGTGCATCGGCCCCGTCGGCGAGCGCCGCTTCGGCCGCCCGACGGGTGGGCACGGGAACCGGCCGGGCGGACTCGTTCCAAGCTCGCATAGACTCGGTCGAGGTGAAGGCCAGCAGACCGCGGCGCCCGTCCCGGCCCGTTGTCAGCACCGTCGCCATATGCGAGGCCTTCTCCGAGCCGCCCTCGGCGGCTTCGTCGAGCACCGCCACGACCGGAACGAGCAGCCGGCCCGCCGAAAGTGTCGCGATCACGTCCGCCGGACCGCCGGTGCCGTCCGCGTAAGCGGAAAGCGCCGTGATCGCTTCCGGCGCGGCAGATCCGTCATCGCCCTGCGCAGCGGGATCGTATGCATGGCTCGCCAACGATGTCACGCCGGGCGACCCTATCGGTCCTGGAACGCCAATGCCAGGCCAAATCAAGTGTTTCTCAGGATCCGACGGATATCTCTGCGGTACGGACGCCGCCGATCACGAGCTGGATCCGATACCGAACGAGCTCGCCGCACTCATCACCCTAGGCTGACCGGGTGCCGATTCTGCCGCTGCGCCAGCTCGCCACCCGCGTCACGCGGACGCCACCGCGCGCCGGGCGCTCGCGTGTGGTCGCGATCGACGGGCCGGCCGGCTCCGGTAAGACGACTCTGGCGACCAGGCTCGCCAGAATCCTCGAGGCGCCGGTGGTCCACATGGATGACCTCTTCCCGGGCTGGGACGGGCTGGCCGAAGCCCCTGGCAAGCTCCGCGACTGGATACTCGCGCCACTGGCGGCCGGCCGAAAGGCGGCATATCACCGCTACGACTGGGAGCGTGGTGCATACGCCGAGCAGGTGCCCGTCCCCGAGTCCGACGTCCTCATCGTCGAAGGGTGCGCCAGTGGCTCGACCGCCGCCGCCCCGTATCTGAGTCTGCTGATCTGGGTCGACGCGCCGTACGACGTTCGTAGGGACCGGGGCATCGCGCGCGACGGTGAGATGTTCGCGCCGCACTGGGAACGGTGGGCCCGCCAGGAGGACATCCTGTTCGCGGCCGAACGCACCGCGGAGCGCGCCGATGTGATCGTCGATGGCGACCCGCACGTCCGACACGACACGGACGCCGAGATCGTCACACTCTCGAACTTTCGTTGATCGCCCCGTATCGTGCTGCCATGCATGAGGGCCGCCCGACCGACCTGACCCCTGAACGGATCGGCTTCGACCTGAAGCGCCCAGTGGCCTGGCTCAATCCCGGTGTTCTACTCCAAACCGGAGCCCAGGTCGTGACCGCCTACTTGTTCGACCGGTTTCTCGACAAGCGCGAGCTGCAGGCCGTCTTCCCGAGTACGGTGCACGACCACAGCGATCACGACGAGCTGTGGCTGGACTACACCGCCGACGCCGGCGACGGGTTCGACGCCACCTACTCGATCGCATACCTGATCGCCGCGAACCGGCTGACCGTTTCCGGAGCTCCGACCGAACTGCCGCGCGGCGACGTTCTCGTGCTCGGTGGCGACCAGGTATACCCGGCCGCGTCGGCCACGGCGTACGAGGACCGATGGAAGGGTCCATACCGTGCCGCGCTGCCCGAGCTGAGCCAGGACTCCCCCACCATCTACGCGATCCCCGGTAACCACGACTGGTACGACGGCCTGACCGCGTTCATTCGCCTCTTCGCCCAGAACGACCCGATCGGCGGGTGGCGCACCGCACAGAACCGCAGCTACTTCGCGTTGCAGCTGCCGCAGCGTTGGTGGATGTTCGCGCTGGACATCCAGCTGGACGCCTACATCGACGAGCCGCAACTCGAGTACTTCCGGACCATCCGGGATTCGGTCGGCCCGGACGACCGGATCATCCTTGCCGTGGCCCGGCCGGCGTGGACGATGCTGGATACCTTCCCGGCCGCATACGACTCCATCGACTACTTCGTCCGCACCGTGATCAACCGGGACGGGGACGGGCCCTCCATCCCGCTCATCCTGGCTGGTGACAAGCACCATTACTCGCGCTACGCGCAACAGCGAGGGGACGTCCATCCGCGCACGCTGGTCACCTGCGGTGGCGCAGGTGCTTACCTGTCGGACACCGCCGCGCTGCCCGACGAAGTGACGGTCCCCTCGCCGGAGACACACTCGCGGCACTCCACCGAGCCGCGACGGTTCACGAAGGCACAGACGTATCCGACCGGGTCCGAGGCCCACCGGCTGAGCTGGCAGGTCTTCTGGCGGCTTCCGTGGCGCAACCGAGGCTTCGTCGCCATGCTCGGCTTCCTGCAGACGATGCTGATGCTCGCGCTGCTGTCCGTCGACGGCTGGGGCTTCAACGCACAGGTCGGGTTCGCGGTCGCCGCCATATTGATCGGCACCGTGGCGTTCGCCGTGCTCATGGGTCATCGTGGCCTGCGCAATTGGGTGGCCGGGATCCTGCACGCGGTGCCGCATTTTTTCCTCGGCGTCGGCGGCACCGCGGTGTGGATGGCGTTGCCGTTCGTCGACACGCCGCCCGTGTTCGCGCTGTTGCTCGCGCTGGTCCTGTATCTGCCGGTGATCGGCCTGCTCGACACGTGGGTGTTATGTGCCTATCTGATCGTCGCCCGGCTGTTCGGAGTCAACGACAACGAGATCTTCGCCGGGATGGGCATCGACGACTACAAGTCCTTCCTACGGATGCACATCGCCGCGGACGGCACGCTCACGATCTACCCCATCGCGGTGGACGATGTGGCCCGCCGATGGCGGGCCAACCCGAACGCGCCGGCCCACGCGCCCTGGATCGTACCCGCCGACGCCCAGGCGCCGGCGCCGCGTCTCGCCGAACCCCCGATCGTGATCAAGCCGGAATGATCAAAGGCGGGTCGCGAGGATGTCCGTCACCAGAATGCCCCGCGCACCGAGCAGCCACAGGTCGTCCATGATGCGCTGCGCCTCGGCCCGCGGAACCATGGCGCGAACGGCGACCCAGCCTTCTCGGTGTAGCGGCGACACCGTCGGCGATTCGATGCCGGGCGTCAACGCGCACGCGTCGTCCACCTTCTCGGCACGGATGTCGTAGTCCATCATGACGTAGCGGCGGGCCGTCAGAACGCCCTGCAGCCGGCGTACCATCGGCTCGAGCTCGGACACCATCCCGTCCGTTGGGGCGATCAGTACCGCCTCCGACCGCATGATTGGGTCGCCGAGCGGCTCGAGGCCGGCCTGCCGCAGGGTGCCGCCGGTTTCTACCACGTCGGCGATCGCGTCCGCCACGCCCAGCGCAACCGCGTTCTCCACCGCACCGTCCAGGTGGACGACTTCGGCGTCGATCCCCGACTCGGCGAGGTGCTTGCCGAGAATTCCGGCGAACGATGTCGCGATCCGCGCGCCGTTCAGCCCCGCGACACCGGCGAACGCGCCGGGCCGAACCGCGAGGCGGAATGACGAGTGTCCGAAGTCGAGCGCCAGGATCTCATCAGCGGCGGCCCCGGAGTCCTGCAGCAGATCCCGGCCCGTGATGCCGGCGTCGAGCGTGCCTGAGCCCACATAGACCGCAACGTCGCGCGGCCGGAGGAAGTAGAAGTCGACCCCGTTCTCCTCGTCACGCAGCATCAGCTCGCGGCCGATGTCACGTTGGCGATACCCCGCCTCGCGCAACATCTCGGCCGCCGGTCCGGACAGCCCGCCCTTGCTGGGAACGGCTACTCGCAGGTTCGTCACAGTGTCTCTCACACGCCTCTTACAGGTTCCGGTACACGTCGTCGAGCGTCAGGCCGCGGGCGAGCATCAGCACCTGCACGTGGTAGAGCAGCTGCGAGATCTCCTCGGCGGCGCGCTCGGCCGACTCGTGCTCGGCGGCCATCCACGCCTCGGCCGCCTCCTCGACGACCTTCTTGCCCACCTCATGGACGCCGCCGGCCACCGCCGCCACCGTTCCGGATCCGGCCGCGCCGGTGGCCACCTTGTCCGACAACTCCGCCCACAGGCCCTCGAAGGTCTTCACGCGTCAAGAGTACGGACCGCGGCAGTATCCGTGCGGGCATGCCCACTACGCGGACGCGGTGACGTCGCTTGCGATTCGTTCGTCCTCGCTCGGTTTCGAAGCCGATAGATCGTGCATACGGAACGTACCGACTCCGCTGAGGACGACGAATCCGAGCGACTTCAAGCGAATCCGGGCCTGTCACAGGCGGTCGAGCCGGATGTCGCCTTTGTCGCCGGGTGATGTGGTGCATGACTCGCCGATCGTGGGGACGACGTCCCCGCCGCAACCGAGCCACCCCGATTCGTGTCGCGTGAGCACGCCGGCGAAGCGCAGCGCGAACTCCTCATCGACGCCGGTGATGCGGAAGTTACCGGCGCGGTCGGACACTGCCCATCCGACAACGGTCGAGTAGTCCTCTTCGTACGCGATGACGAGCACGAATGGAACGGCGCGTCCGGTGTCGGCGTCGACCGTCCGCCCGGACACGCTTATCGGGATCACCGTGATGTCGCCGATGTCCCCGGAACGACCGATCGTTCCGGCGTCGGCGGGCGTGGCGGCAAGCACGCCGGTGCCGTTGTACCAGCCGCCCTGATAGTCCGTTCCCCCGTCCACGAACAGGAAGAACTCCTCGACCGTCGGATCGGCCGTGATCTCAAAAGAGAATCGGCCGTCCCCGCCGGTGAGCCCGGACCCGGCGACAGCACCCGGCTCGGCCGTTCCACTGCTCGTATCGAGCTCGTAGACGGTGACCTCGAGTCCGGCGACCGGATCTCCGGTGTCGGCGGCGAGGACGCGTCCGGAGCGCTCGTCAGCGGCAACGGCCGTCCCGGTCGAGGCCGCGGTCAGCGCCACGGTAGCGACGAGCGCAGCAAGAATGCGCGAGATTCGCAAAGGTCCCACCCCTCGATACGTTCGGCCGGACTGGCCGCAAGCCCCCCAAATAGGTCGTGCCAACCTATCCCGGCGCCGCGATGGACGCAAGAACCGGCGCTCGCGGGACAAGCCCTACACGGCACGCAGCGCCGACGCCGTGGCGACCGCCGCCTGCGCGGCTTCGTAGCCCTTGTCCTCGTCCGAGTCCGGCAGCCCGGCGCGGGCCAGTGCCTGCTCGTCGTTGTCGCAGGTCAGGACGCCGAAACCGATCGGGACGCCGGTCCGCACCGACACCGAGGTGAGCCCGTCGGTCGCGGCCTGGCACACGTAGTCGAAGTGCGGCGTCCCACCTCGGACGACGACACCGAGCGCGACGATCGCGTCGTATCCGGAGTTCGCCAGCCGGGCAGCGGCCACTGGCAGCTCGAACGATCCGGGCACCCGGACGACGGTGGGGTCTGGGACGCCCGCCTCCTTCAGGGCCCGCAGAGCGCCGCCGAGCAGCCCGTCCATCACGGTCTCGTGCCACATCGCCGCAACGACGGCGATGCGCAGGTCGCCGGCGTCGGTCGGCTCGAGACGGGGCGATCCGGTTCCTGCCATGAGGTGATCCTTTCGTAGCGGAGAATGACCATGTTTGGCACGTAATTCGGTGCCTTACCCGGTCCGCGGAGCGGGTAAGGCACCGAATTACGTGCCAAACATGGTCATTCTGTGAGGTTGGGGAGGTCGTGGCCCATCCGGTCCCGCTTGGTCGTCAGGTAGCGGATGTTCTCGGCGTTCGGTGCCACCGGGAGCAGCACCCGGTCGACGATCTCAAGACCGTAGCCTTCGAGGCCGGCGAGCTTTGCCGGGTTGTTGGTCATCAGCAGCAGCGATTTCACGCCGAGGTCGGCCAGGATCTGCGCGCCGATACCGTAATCGCGGGCATCGGCCGGGAAGCCGAGATGCAGGTTCGCGTCCACCGTGTCGTGTCCAGCGTCCTGCAGCTCGTACGCCCGGAGCTTGTGCACCAGGCCGATCCCGCGGCCCTCGTGGCCACGCAGGTAGATGACGACACCGCGGCCGGCCGACGCGATCCGCTCCAGTGCGGCATCCAACTGGGGCCCGCAGTCGCAGCGGACCGAGCCGAACGTGTCGCCGGTCAGGCACTCGGAGTGGACGCGCGCCAGCACCGGCTCGCCGTCGTCGATGATTCCGCGCACCATTGCGATGTGTTCGCTGCCGTCGACGCGGTCCCGGTAGGCGTACGCGGTGAACTCCCCGTACCGGGTCGGTAGCCGCGTCTTGGCCACGCCGGTGACCTGCGACTCGAACCGGCGCCGGTACCGGATGAGGTCCTCGATCGAGATCATCGCCAGGCCGTGCTCGTCGGCGAACTCGCGCAGCGCCGGTGCGCGCATCATCGATCCGTCGTCGTGCACGAGTTCGGCCAGCGCGGCCGCGGGTGTCAGACCGGCCAGCCTGGCCAGGTCGACCCCTGCCTCGGTGTGCCCGGGTCGCCGCAGCACTCCACCGTCCATCGCGCGCAGCGGAAAGACGTGCCCGGGCCGGGTCAGCTCGTACGGTTCGGTCGCCGAGTCGCTGAGCACCCGCACCGTGTGCGACCGGTCGGCCGCGGAGATCCCGGTGGTGATGCCGTCCCGCGCATCCACTGAGACCGAATACGCCGTGCCCTTGCGGTCCTCGTTGACGAACGTCATCGGGGGAAGCTTGAGCCGATCGAGATCCGTACCGAGCATCGGCACGCACACCACGCCCGACGTGTGCCGGATGGTGAAGCCCATCAGCTCCGGCGTCGACTTGCGCGCCGCGAAGATCAGGTCGCCTTCGTTCTCACGATCCTCGTCGTCGACCACAACGACGGGCTTGCCGGCGGCGATGTCGGCGATCGCCCGCTCGATCGGATCCAGCTTGATCATCCGGCACTCCCCCGCACGACCCGCTCCACGTACTTGGCGATCACGTCCACCTCGAGGTTCACCCACTCACCGGGCTTGCGCAGGCCCAGCGTGGTCGAATCCAGCGTCGTCGGGATCAACGACACCTCGAACCAGTCGTCGCCGAGCCCGGACACGGTCAGTGACACGCCGTCGACGGCGATCGAACCCTTTCCCGCGACGTATCGGGCCAGCCGATCGGTGAGGCCGATGCGGACGACCTCCCACCGCTCCCCCGGCGTGCGGCTGTGGACCTCTTCTACCCCATCGACGTGGCCCTGGACGATGTGCCCGCCGAGCCGGTCGCTCGCTCGCACCGCACGCTCCAGGTTGACCTTCTCGCCGGGGTGCAGCCCGCCGAGTGTCGAGCGCTCCAGCGTCTCGCGCATGACGTCGGCGGTGACGGTCTCCCCCACAACCTCGACGACGGTCAGGCACACGCCGTTGACCGCGATCGAGGCGCCGTGCACGGCGTCACCGCTGACCAGCGGCGCGTTGAACGCCAGCCGCGCCGAGTCACCATCGAGCTCGAGCGCCACGACCTCACCCAGCTCTTCGATGATTCCAGTGAACATGCAGGTCATCCCTTCTTCGCGATCAGGCGGACGTCGGGTCCCACCCGCGTCACGTCGGTGACTACCAGGCGCGCGGCATCGCCGATCGTGCCGATTCCGGCATCGCCGAGGGCGGACGTCCCGGCGCCGAGGAGCATGGGTGCGACGTATGCGATGACACGCTCTACCAGGTCCGCCCGCCAGAACGCGCCGGCCAGCGTCGGTCCGCCCTCGAGCAGCACGTGTTGCCGGTCGTGGTCGAGCAGGCGCTTGAGCGCCTCGTCCGGGTCGCGCGTTTCGAGGTGAAGGGTCCCGGCGGCGTCGTCGCGGACGGCCGCATCGGCCGGGATCTCTCGCAGACCCATCACCGCACGCAGCGGCTGCCGGTCGCGATCGAGCGGCCGGCCCGAGACCTCGCGCGCGGTCAGCCACGGGTTGTCGGAAAGGACCGTCCCGGTGCCGACCAGGATCGCGTCGCACTCGGCCCGTAGTCGATGCACGTCGGCGCGCGCCTCGGGCGAGGTGATCCACTGGCTGGTGCCGTCCGCGGCCGCGCTTCGCCCGTCGAGAGTGGCGGCGTACTTCCAAGTGACGTACGGACGGCCGTTCTCCACGGCGAACGTCCAGATCGGGTTGACCGCGCGGGCCGCATCGGCGAGAACCCCGCCCTCCACGTCGACGCCCGCGGTCCGAAGTACTTCGGCTCCGCCCCGTGCGACCGGGCTGGTGTCAGGCTGGCCGAAGACGACTCGCGCCACGCCGGCCTCGCGCAGTGCGGCCACGCACGGCCCGGTGCGGCCCGTGTGATTGCAGGGCTCAAGCGTGACGACGGCGGTAGCGCCACGCGCGTGCTGCCCGGCGCTGTTGAGTGCGTCGACTTCGGCGTGCGGCGCTCCGGCGCCGCGGTGGTAGCCCTCGGCCAGCGTCGACCCGTCCGGACGCAGCAACACACAGCCGACTCGTGGATTCGGTCCCGTCGGCGCATCCGGACTCTGCGCAAGCTCGAGCGCGCGGCGCATCGCCGCGACTTCCGTGGGAGTGGCCATCCCGGTGCTCCTCACCTGCTCGAGCGAGCTCCGGGATATTCGGCACCATGGCGCAGACGCCCCCGGCGCGCAGCCAGGGGCAGCCGCGGACGGCTACCGCGCGTGCTTCCTCCCATCCGGACTTTCACCGTCGGTTCCGGAATTACACCGGATCAACCGGGCCACCGCCATGCGGCACGGGTCGCGGACTGTCACCGCCGGTTCGGACTTTCACCGACCCCGGAGCACGCTGTCGTGTTCGTCATCGAGTGTAACCCGTGCGATTCGCGGTTCTGTTCCCTCGCCCGACGACCGGCCAGGCGGTGATCCGCCGAGGCCTGCCAAATTGGTGTCAATCGGGCGGAACCATTTCACAGCGGCGCAACGACTACCCGTACATGCAGAGAACATCGAGAGCAACATTCGTGCTCGCGCTCGTCCACCCGGCGGTCACGGCACATCGTCCACCGGCCGGACCGATCCCGCGGCGGCACCGCTCATCGCAATCGCTCCGAGGATACGGACGGCGCGCAGATCCGGCGGCTACCCCGTCTTCGGCCAACGTTCGACCGCCGAGCCAACGAAGCCCGCAAGGCCGCCTAACGGACGCAGATCAGTGGCTTGCCGCGGTTGCTATGTCTCGAAGGTGGTCCACCATGGCGGCCGCGTCCTCGGCGCTGTAGACGGCGGAGCCGGCCACGAAAACGTCCGCACCGGCGTCCGCGCATCGCGCTATGGTCTCCTCCGAGACCCCGCCGTCGACCTGGACCCAGACATCGAGTCCCGACTTGGTGACCAACTCCCGCGTCCGCCGGATCTTGGGCAGGCAGACGTCAAGGAACTCCTGGCCTCCGAAGCCAGGCTCGACCGTCATCACCAGCACCATGTCGATCTCCGGCAGCAGATCCTCCAGCGGTTCCACGGGAGTGGCCGGCCGGAGCGCGACACCCGCGCGCGCGTCCAGGCGGCGGATCTCCCGGGCGAGCCGGATCGGCGCTGCCGCGGCCTCGATGTGGAACGTGACGCTGCCGGCGCCCGCCTCGGCGTAGCTCGGCGCCCAGCGGTCAGGGTCGTCGATCATGAGGTGGCAGTCCACCGGAAGCGAGGTAGCAGCCAAGATCGACTCGACGACGGGCAGCCCGATCGTGAGGTTGGGGACGAAGTGGTTGTCCATCACGTCGACGTGCACCCAGTCGGCGCTGTGGATCCGCTTGATCTCGGACGCGAGGTTGGCGAAGTCCGCGTTCAGGATGCTTGGCGCGATCTGCATTCCCACGATTCCGCAGAGTATCGGATTCCCCTCGAGGCCCTCACGAGCCCCGGTCAGTCGTGGGGTCTCCAAGCGTCCAGAACTAGGTGGCTTGGGCCCGGCGCTCGGATGGCGGTACCGGGACGTCCTTGCAGTCGTGGGGACGAAGGCCGACCCAGGCGATCGCCGCACCGACGACGCAGCTGACGGCCGCTATTTGCAGCGCCATCGACACACCGTCCAGCAGCGGCCCCGGATCGTCGGCACCGGTGGCCGACAAGCCGGCCGCCGCAGGGAGGATGGCGATGGCCAGCAACCCGGCGACCCGCGCGACCGCGTTGTTGATGCCGGACGCGACACCCTGCCGTTCCAGCGGAGCGTCGGTCAGGGCGGTCGTCGTGACAGGGGTGACGAGCAGGACCAGGCCCGCCGCGAACACCAGTACGCCCGGGAGAACGCCGGTCAGGTACGTGGTGCCCAGGTCGATGCCGGACAGCAGGAGGAGACCGGCCGCGGCGAGTACTCCCCCGGCGGTGAGCGGAATCCGGGCGCCGAATCGGGGTAGCAGTCCGCCAACGCGGGCCGAGAACAGCAACAGGACGAATGTGATCGGAACGGTCGACGCGCCAGCCGCCAGGGCGGAGTAGCCGAGCCCACGCTGCAGCGCCAGCGACACCAGGAAGCTCATGCCGGACAACGCCGCGTAGACGACGATCGTGTAGAGGTTCGCGACGGTGAACGTCCGAATCCGGAACAGCTCGGTGGGAATCATCGGGACCCGGCGGCGCCGTTCGTGAATCAGGAACCCACCGAATACGGCGATACCGGCGAGCACCGAGCTCGCGACCGCCCACGCGGGTAGCCGCTCGATCTCGATCAACGGCGTCACGACGAGTCCGAGCGCAAGCACGGTCAGCCCGGCTCCGGGCAGGTCCACCCGGTTGAGCAGCTCGTCCCGGCTGGCGCCGTCCCCTGATCCCTTGTCGGACGGGACGCCGCCGCGTGCCAGTATGTACGCCGTGGCCAGCAGCGGCAGGTTGATCAGGAAGACCCATCGCCAGGACACGGCGTCGACCAGCCAGCCACCGAGGAACGGGCCGATGGCCATCGCAACGCCCGACAGACCCGTCCATGCGCCGATGGCGCGCCCGCGGTCGCTCGACCGGAAACTGCTCGACAAGATCGCCAAGCTGGTCGGGGTCATGAGGGCGGCGAACACGCCCTGGACGGCGCGACCGGCGACGAGGGCAGCCGGGCTCCACGCCAGCGCACACAGGGCGGACGCGACCGCGAAGCCAATCATGCCGGTCATGAAGACGCGCCGCCGCCCGAACAGATCACCGAGCGCACCGCCGACGAGGACGAGGGAGCCGAGGGTCAGCAGATAGGCGTTCATCACCCATTGCAGAGCGGCCAGGTCGGCACCGAGGTCGGTCCCGAGCCGCGGCAGCGCGACGTTGACGACCGTGGCGTCCAGAAACGCCACCCCGGAGGCCAGCACGGTCGCCGTTACGACGAGCCGCCCCTGCGTGCTACCGAATTCGAGCGTCCGCGTCTCCCCCGAGCCCTCCACGGCCATATGAGGATCCTCCCCCGTTCAGTGATCGGCACGGGTTAGAACAGCAAGACGCCCCGACGTATGCCCGATTGTGGTTCGATCACGTTCACCACCCGTGGCGTCATCACACCCA
>DASUTB010000085.1:0-58318 GCA_036374835.1 Jiangellaceae bacterium
ACGAGGACGATAAGTGGCCGATCTTTGGGCTGCAATCACGCTTAGCTTCGGCGTGATCTTCGTTGCCGAACTCGGCGACAAGTCACAACTGATGGCATTGACGTTCGCGAGCCGCTACCGGCCATGGACGGTGCTCGCCGCAATATCCGTGGCAACTGCGGCGATCATGGCGGTGTCGGTCGGGTTGGGCACCGCGTTCAGCGAGGTACTGCCCACCGAGGTGATCCGCGTCGTGGCGGCGCTGGCGTTCTTCGGCTTCGCCGCGTGGACGCTCTGGAGCGGCGACGACGGCGACGACCGCGAGGATTCGGCCGACGTGACAACGAAGAGCCGAGCCGCGTTCTGGACCGTCGGCGGTGCGTTCTTCCTGGCCGAATTCGGCGACAAGACGATGCTGGCGACCGTCACCCTCGCCACGCAATACGGCTGGTTGGGAGTCTGGCTCGGCGCCACGCTCGGCATGGTCACCGTGGACGCCATCGCGATCATTGTGGGACACCGAATCGGTGTCCGGCTGCCCGAGCGCGCCGTCCGGTACGGCGCGGCGGCGCTGTTCGCGATCGTCGGTGCCTGGCTGCTCGTCGAAGCCCTCATCTAGCCCGGATGCGTGCTGCGGTCATACAGTGGGCTATCCGGCGAGGATACGCGGCACGCTTCGCACCGAGAGCACGATGCGAGCGCAGCTGGCCGGGATGGCCATTGCCATGGGCCAGGTCAACACCGGTGCGACCAGCGCGACAGTGGCGAGCATCGCCGCGTCAAGCAGGACTAGGATCCCGCACGCCGGCCCGGCCAGCCTGGTCCGCGCGTAGCTTCGGCTCAGGACGACGGCGACCAGGACGGCCGCGACGCCGACGAGGGCAGCACCGAAAGCCAGCGCGACGCCGATCGGGATCTGCCAGGTCCAGGCTTGCGCGCTGGCCAGCGAAGTCCCCCACAGCACGGCGAACAGGGGCCCGGTGGCCAGCAGGGCGAGCGCAGCCCGCCGGCCCGGCGACTGCCGCGTGAACTCCGAGGCGACCTGCTCGGGACGGCCGAACTCGGCGACGGCGGCGGCCGCAGCAGCGGCGGGGCTTGTTCCGAGCCGCCGGTAGTGCTCGAAGGTCTCCTCGAGTCCGTCCGCGAGCTCGGCTACGGTGTCAGCCGGTAGCCGGCGCGCCAGGTCGGACACGTAGGCGGCGATCAAGGCGTGGCCGGCCATGGGTCTCCCTCGAGGAGCGCCGTGACAGCACGGGCAAAACCACGCCAATTGGCGCGCTCACCGGCGAGTTTGCGACGACCCTCGTCGGTCAGTCGGTAGGTACGGCGGCGCCGCCCGTCGACCGTGGACCATGACCCCGCGAGTAACCCGGCCCGCTCCAGCCGGTGCAGCGCCGGATAGACGGTGCCGGTCGGCAGGTCGAAGCGACCACCGCTGCCGTCCCGCAGCGCTTCCCGAATCGCATAGCCGTGCCGCGGCCCGTCCGCCATGGTGGCGAGCAGCAGCACATCGAGGTGACCTTTCAGGGCTTGTGCATCGGTCGCCATAAGTAGCTATGCTACCTGATAGCGGATAGGTAGTAATGCTAGCTATCGGGAGGTGGATGATGCCCGATCCGGCGATCGTGGCTGAGGGACTGGTGAAACGGTTCGGGTCGGTCGAGGCGCTGAACGGCATCGACCTGGAGGTCTCCGCCGGGACCGTGCTGGGGCTGCTCGGCCCGAACGGCGCCGGCAAGACCACCGTGGTGCGGATTCTGGCGACACTCCTGTCACCGGACTCCGGAACGGCCCGAGTCGCCGGGCTTGATGTTGTCACCCAGGTGGCGGCGGTCCGCGAGGTGATCGGGCTGTCCGGACAGTACGCCGCGGTTGACGGCTACCTGACCGGCCGGGAGAACCTGCGGATGATCGGTCGGCTATCCGGGCTCGGCCGCGGGCAGGCCCGACGACGTGCGGACGAGCTGCTGGACACGTTCGGCCTGATCGCGGCAGCCGACCGGGCAGCCGGTGGATACTCCGGCGGTATGCGCCGGCGGTTGGATGTCGCCGCGAGCCTGGTCACCCGACCGGCAGTGTTGTTTCTGGATGAACCGACCACCGGGCTCGACCTGCACGGACGACTCGGCCTCTGGCATCTGATATCCGAGCTGGCCGGGCAGGGGACGACCGTCCTGTTGACCACGCAGTATCTGGAGGAGGCCGACCGGCTCGCCGATGCCATCGTGGTGCTGGACGCCGGTCGCGTGATCGCCGGCGGCACGGCGGACGAACTGAAGGCGCGCGCAGGCGGCGACCGGCTCGAGCTCGAAGCAGCGCCCGGGTCTGATCCGAACGCACTCGCGGCGGCGGTCGCCGATCTCGGCTCTGGACCCCCTACGACCGACCTGGCCGCCGGGCGTGTCGTGGTGCCGGTCGAGCAGGGAGCCCCGGTGCTGGCGCAACTGGCCGCCGCCGTATCCGCCGCGGGTCTCGAGTTGGCCGGCGCGGCGATCCGTCGACCGTCGCTTGACGACGTGTTCCTCACCTTGACCGGGCAACCGGCGTCCTTCGAAGCCGAGATCGGAGGCGAGCGATGCTAACGTCCGACGTCGTCGTGATCACCACTCGCAATCTGCGCCGCCTCGTCCGAGTGCCGACGTTGATCGCCTTCGCGACGGTCCAGCCGGTGCTGTTCGTCCTGCTGTTCACCTACACCTTCGGCGGTGCGATCGACCCACCTGGCGTGCAGAGCTACATCGACTATCTACTGCCGGGCATAGTCGTGTTGTCGATCGCCTTCGGCGCGTCCCAAACCGGCGTCGCGATCGCCGATGACCTGGCCACCGGGATGATCGACCGGTTCCGGGCGCTGCCGATGGCTCGGTCGGCTGTGCTCGCGGGCCGGGCGGTAGCCGATGCGATCCGCAACCTGTTCGTCCTGGCCCTCATGACCGGCGTTGCGTACCTGATCGGTTTCCGCTTTCACGGCGGCGCCGGCGCCGCGGTAGCCGCCATCGGGTTGGCCCTGCTGGTGGGTGTCGCGTTCTCGTGGGCCAACGCGCTCGTCGGCCTGCTCGTCCGCGACGCCGAAGCGTCCGGGCTGGCCGGCCTGCTGGTGGTCATCCCGCTGGTATTCACCAGCTCCACATTTGTTCCGGTCGCCACGATGCCCGGCTGGCTGCAGACGTTCGCCGAGGTCAACCCGATCACTGCCACCGTCGACGCGCTAAGGTCGCTCACCCTCGGCGACCCCAGCGCCGGGACCGTGTGGCCGGCAGTGGCGTGGATCGGCGTCATGCTGGCGGTCACCATGCCGGCCGCCGCCGTCCGCTACCGTCGAACCACCGCCGGGTGACCGGCGATGTCCGATCAGGTGGATGTCCTGGTTGTCGGCGCCGGCCCGACCGGCCTCGCCCTGGCCGCGCAGCTGCACCGGTACGGTGCCCGGTTCCGAATCGTCGATCGGTCTCAGGACCGAGTACACGAGTCGCGCGCGCTGGCCGTCCAGCCGCGCACCCTCGAGGTCCTGGCCGGCCTGGGTGTCACTGAGGCCATGGTCGAAGCCGGCAACCATGCCGTCCGGCTGCAGCTGCATGCCGGCGGCCGGACGGTGCCGGTGCAGCTGTTCGATTTCGGCGTTGACGACACGGCCTACCCGTACCTGCTCTTCTTGTCCCAGGCTGAGACCGAGCGCATCCTCAGCAACCACCTCACCCGCCAAGGAGTCGCACTTGAGCGCGGGGTGGAGCTCTGCGAGCTTAACCGGGCCGACGACACATCGACGTGCGTGCTGCGGCACCGGGACGGGCGCGAGGAGATCGTCCGAGCGGATTACGTGGTTGGCTGCGACGGCGCGCACAGCACGGTTCGCGAGCAGGCCGAGATCGCATTCGAGGGCATGGCATATCCGCAGACGTTCGTGCTGGCCGACGTCGAGGCCGATGGAGTTGAGCCCGGCGCTGCGCACGCGTTCCTGGCGGCGCGCGGGATCCTGTTCTTCTTCCCGCTCGGATCGCCGGCAACCTGGCGAATAATCGCGATGCGACCGCACTCGGACCACACGTCGGCCAACAGCCGGGTGACCCTTGACGAGGTCCAGGCGCTGGTCGAGGCCTACCCGCCTACAGCCGTGCGGCTGCGCGATCCGGTGTGGATGACCAACTTCCGGCTACACAACCGCGGCGCCGCGCGTTACCGGTCGGGACGGATCTTCCTCGCCGGGGATGCCGCGCACATCCACAGTCCGGCCGGTGCGCAGGGCATGAACACCGGAGTTCAGGACGCGGTCAACTTGGGCTGGAAGCTGGCGCTCGTCACCACGGGTCGGGCCGATCCACGGTTGCTGGACACCTACGAAACCGAGCGCGCACCCGTCGGTCGGCGGGTGCTGCGGTTCACCGACCGCGCGTTCAATGCCGGTACCTCGACGAATCCACTCGTTCGGCTCGTTCGCGTCCGATTGGTACCGCGCCTGCTGCCGTTCGCCCTTCGGTTCCGGCGAGCCCGGACGGCCGGCTTGCGAACCGTATCCCAACTGGCGATCCACTATCGGCACAGCCGGCTGTCCGTCGGTGCCGTGAGCCCCTGGACGCGTGGCCCCAGGCCCGGAGACCGGCTGCCTGACGCACACATAACCCGGGACGGTGAGGTGGGGACGCTGCACGGCGCCGTCTCCGACCAGGGATTCCATGCCCTGCTGTGTGGGCCGGTGGGAGTGTGGCGCGCCGCTGCGGTAGCCGAGCTTGCCGAGCAGTTCGCCGGCGTACTCACCGTCCACTACCTGACCCGCGACCACGTTCCGGGCGTGCTGTACGACCATGCCGGGGAGGCGTCGCATCGCCTCAGGCTGCGCAACTCGATCCCGGTGCACTTCCTCGTCCGGCCCGACGGCCATATTGCGTACCGCGCACGCGGCACCGATATGGCCGGGCCAAATGCGTACCTCGAGCGCTGGCTGACGAGCACGGTGGCGCATTGATCGTCACGGCGCATCGCGACAACCCGGCGCTCCACAACCTCAGTCGCCGGTCTCGGCGCGGACTCGGTCCGGATCGAGCACGGTGATGCGGCCGCGCGCGAGCCGGATCAGGCCGCGCTCGGCGAAGTCGCCGAGCACCTTGGTCGTGGTCTCGCGGGAGGTCCCGGCCAGCGCCGCGATCTGCTCGTGGGTCAACGCCACGACCGGACCGCGCGGCGACAGGGGCCGGCGCTGCCCGGCCACCGTCAGCAGCGTGCTGGCCACCCGCTCCGGAACGCTCTTGAACACACTCTCGGACAGCCGCCGCTCCATCTCGGCCAGGCGCCGGCCGAGAATCTCGGTGATCCGCGCCGCGATACGGACGTCGGACAGCAGGAATTTATGGACGTCGGCCCTGCTCATCACGCAGACCACCGTCTGCTCCATGGCCTCGGCGAAGTTGTCGTACATGTGCTGGCCGAGCGTCACCATCTCGCCGAAAATCGTGCCCGGCGTGATGATCGCAGTTGTCAGCGCCCGGCCGTCCGCCGAGACCCGGAAGACCCGCACCCGGCCGCTCTTGAGAATGAACAGCGTCTCGACCGGGTTGTGCGGCGAGTAGAGCAGGTCGCCAGCGGCGTAGGTCTTCATCGGAGCGGCGGCGCCGATGGCGTCCATCTCGGCCTCGCTCAGGTCCTGGAAGATGTCGACCTCGGACATGCACCAGGCCTTGACCTCGGACGCTCCGACGTGCTCCACGTGCGCTTCCTCCTCGCGCCTGCCCGGCGCCCATGGCGGCGGTTGGCCGCCACGGTCGTCCCGATCGAGGGAATCCAGGCCCTCGATCAGACAGTACCTCTCATCGCTGCTGGTCATCAGTGTCCCACCGCCCGCCTTCGACTTTCGCGCCCTTGGCCTAACCGCCGATGATCCGGGTGTCCGGGTCGGCTGGTAGCCAGGTCAGCCAGAACGTGTCGATGAACGGACGTTCGTCCAGCCGTTCGCCTTCGAGCGGACCGTCGACCGCGCGGCCGAAGATGTCCCACGTCGAGCCGGTCTGCTCGTCGGTGAACATGTCGCCGTCCTTGCTGAACGTCAGCTCCTCACCCTCGACCGTGGGGTCGAACACGGCGACCGTACCGATGTCGCTGCCGCCGGACACCGAACCGGCTTCGAGTGCGGACGCCTGCCCGTCGGCATGGAATGCCACGAGCGGTTCGCCGTCGAGCGTCTCGGTGAGCACACCTGCCTCGGCGAGATCACTGCGGACGATCGTCACGCTCTCGTCCTGCCCGTGCACGCCGATCACCCGCTCCATGGGCGGCAGCCTGTCGTCGTCCTCGGTGGAGCCGAAGGCGGGGTCCCGGTTCGGATCCGTGTCCAGACCGGCGTACGGGTTGGCTCCGTAGTCCCGGCTGTGGCCGGTGTCGCGCGAGAGCACCCAGCCATCGGGATGAGCTTCGCGGAAGTCGGCCCAGCCGACCGGCGAGATCGGAATGAAGTCCAGCTGCGTACCCGTCATCACACCGACCGCAGCCTCGCCGGTCAACTGCGGCCACAGCGACTCGGTCTGCCGGTCGTACATCACGAGGTTGCTGGCGTGCAGCCGGCCGGACGTCCCGAAGTCGAGCACCCGGTCGCCGACCCGTCGGTCGAACGCAACACCGGAGTTGCACAGCGGGCAGTACGTCGCGGCGATCGGCACGTCGCCGACGGTGTCGTTGACGATCTCGTGCCACATCATCACCCGGAACGGGTAGGCACGCGCGTCACCGTTGATCTCGACGGCGAGGACGGCCTCGGTGTCTTCCAGCCAGTTCACGTCCTCGACCTTTTCGAACTTCGGCTCGTCGATGGCCGGGATGCCGTCCGGCGGAGGACCGCCCGACATGATGTCGGCCGTGTCGAGCAGCGGCTCGGGGAACTCGGGGTTGTTCATGTCGTCCAGCGCGGACGGGACGTCCTCCTTGGGACTGTTCTCGGCCTGAGGCAGCTCCACCGGATCCGGTGCATCCTCGGCGGGCTCGGTCTGCTCGTCGGCCGGCTCGGCATCACCCGCCTCCGGCGAATCCGATGTTCCGTCCGAACTGCATGCGGCCAGGACGAGCATCAGGATCGCCGGGCCGGCCACCCAACTCTGCTCTCGCACAATGCCAAGCTCGCACGAGGCCGGGCGATGTTCGGTGAGCTGGCTCACACCGAGCTGAGTTATGCGAACGTGCCGAGCCAGGTCGTCACCGCGTACAGCAGCCCGTACGTCACAGCGGCAACCCCAAGCACGCCGAGCAACCGCCACCGCACCGACCGCACGCCGGCCACGCTGCAGGCATTGCGCCGGCGCAGCGCCAGCCACACCAGAAGCAGGAGCACGGCCAACCCGGCCAGCCGGAACCACCAGGCGTAGTTGTCGTAAAGGTCTGTTGCCCAGACGAAGGCCGTCCCGGCGCTCACGATGCCAAGCAGCGCCAGTACGGTCGGTCCGACACAGCACAGAATCCCGACCAGGCCACCGACGAAGCCGATCCGTCCGACGGGTAGATCAGCGACGCGCTTGTTCGATGGTGCTTGCGCCACGAGAGTTCACCTCCTTCGTCACAGCCGCCGGTTCGGCGATCAACAATGCGTACCCCAGAACGCCGTCGGCCAATGCCTGTCGAGCCGCGCCGATCACTGGTTCGGCCTGCCTGAAGTCCAGGCCCACCGCCTCGGCTCGGGCCCGCGCCGTCAAGCGCACGATGGTGAGCCGCGCCTCGATCTGATCGATCATCCGGGCCATCGCGCCGTCGTGCCGCTCGGCCGTCACGACACGCAACCCGGCCCTCGCGAGCAGTTCGGCGTATTCGTCGGTCGGCCGGGCATCGGCGATGCAGGCGACCCGCCCGATCACCGTGGACAGCTCGGCCGGCAGTGCGGCCGGGTCGGCGACGACGTCCGTGATGCCCAACCGGCCATGGGGACGGAGCACACGCGCAAACTCGGCAGCCGCGGTGGCCTTGTCGGGGAATGTGCAGAAAGCACACTCACTGACGACCGCGTCGAAGCTGTCATCGGGGTACGGCAGCTGCTCGGCATCACCGACGGCGAACGACACGCGGTCGGCCAGATCCGCACCCGACGCGGCGCCGGTCGCCAACGCGACGTTCGCCGGCGACAGGTCGACGCCATCGACGCGCGCTTCGTACTCGCGGGCGAGCAGCAGCGCCGTCGTCCCACGCCCCGCCGCGACGTCGAGCACGCACTCTCCGGGGCGCAGAACGAGCTCCGTCGCGAGCCGCCGGGTAAGGGCCGTCCCGCCGGGGTGATACGAGTCGCCGAGCAGCAGCGTCGCGAGGTCAGAGCCGTATGCGTCAGCACAGCACGCTTTGATCTCGTCGGAACCGGTCATCGCACTCGCCTCCCGACGTTCGTCTGGTCTCGCCCGCTCGGCCGAGTACCGTTGCCGGCGACCTTCGAGCCGTACGGCGAGTCGTCGAGCATCGCAGCGAGCGGACCGGCGTTGGGTACGACGTCGGCCACCGGCACGCCGGACATCTGCTCGCGCACCTGCTCGCGATAGCCGACCGAGTTGTACGCGCAGAACGGGATGAGCCGACCGTCCGGCGTGATCTCCTCGACGCAGCACTTCATCAGCTGCTTGACGTTGAGGGTGTACGGGTCCTGGAAGTCCTGGACCACGATCATGAACGCCCGGTCGGTCAGGTCCGCCAGTGCTTCGGGCAGGTTCACGCCACAGGCATCGGCACAGGCCAACGCGTCGGCTGCCGAACCGAGCCGGGACGTCGCGGCGTCGAGCCGGCTGGTCGTGGTCTCCGCACCCATGAACGCCGACGCGCTCCACAGCTTCTCCAGTGCCTCGCGGATCTCGAAATCCGGCATGACGCGGTTGGACACGTAGTCCAGGTAGTCTTCGACGTCGAGCAGCCGCGGCACCGGGACCACCCCGAACGACTCCTCGCCCGGTGTTCCGTCGGTGAGCAGGTAGGTGACCGAGCGGCAGGTCGGAAAGCAGCACGGCACCGGAAAGAAGTCGCTGGGCCGCAGCCACCGCGGCAGCTGTTCGGCGAGCAGGTGGATGACGTCCGAGTTGGTCAGCCGGGTCAGCGGGTCGAACTCCACGTGGCGGCCGGAGTGCGTGACCGGCTGGAACGCGACGGCACGCACGGCCGGGTGGGCCAGGCCGAACTCGACGACGGGCCCCGCCTCGTGCTCGTTGAGTCCGCGCTCGATTGCGGCGACGAGCGTGACGGTGAGCCCGGCTTCGGCGCAGTTGTCCAGAGCACGCTGCTTGATCTCGCGGAGGTCGCGGCCGCGGATCTCCCGGTGCGTCCGCTCGTCCAGCCCGTCGAACTGAAGGTAGACGCTGACCGACCGGCCGGGACGGTTGCGCTCCCCCAGAGCGGCCACGAAGGCGGTGTCCGAGGCCAGCCGGATGCCGTTTGTGTTGAGCACCACGGTCCGGATCGGCCGCCGTTGCGCCAGGTCGACGAACTCGAGAATGCTCTTGTGGATGGTCGGTTCGCCGCCGGAGAACATCACCACCTCGGCCTCGCCCTCGCTGGCCACGAACGTGTCCAACATCGCCGCGCACTGGTCGGAAGTGATCGAATATCCATCCGGCTGGTGCCCCGAGTCGGCAAAGCAGATCGGGCAATCCAGGTTGCACCCGGTGTTGACCTCGATGATGCCGAGGCATGCGTGCTGCTTGTGCTCGGGGCACAGCCCGCAGTCGGACGGGCAGCCGTCCCGTACCTCGGTCTGGAACCGCAGCGGAATCGTGCCCGGCTTGTTGAACCGGGCCGAGTCCAGGTACATCTGCGCGTCCCCGTACACCAGCGCCTCGAAACCGCCGTGGTCCCGGCATCGTTTGCGCAGGTACACCTTGTCGTCGCGGATGTTCACCTCGGCGTCCACCACGACCTTGCACACCGGGCACACCGACTTGGTGTACTCGACGAACACCTCATCGCGGTCCCGCTTCACGGCGGATGAACCCTCGGTCTGCCGTTCGATAGTCATGCCCGGACCTCCTGCGTGCCTTTTGCCAAGGTCCCACCCTCGCGGCATCCATCGCTGGAAGTCCGTAACCGCGCTCACGGACTACCGCAGCCGGTGCCCGCTCACCTTTCGGTCTTGGCTGCGAGAGTATGCACCCGCATGACCTCGGTGTGGGGAAGGTGCCGGATCACGCTGTCCTGGGCCGCAGCGGCGATCCGGTTCGCCTCGGTGAGCGGGACATCAGGTATGACCACGACCGCTTCGCCATGCAGGCGATGCCCCACCCAGCGCAGCCGGAGCTGCTCGATCGCGGTGATCTCATTGATATGGCACAGAGCGTGCTCGGCCCGGCCGAGGACTTCAGGCTCGATACCGTCCAACAGCCGCCGGCCAACGTCCCGGGCGGTGCCGACCAACAGGACGACGATCATCGCAGAGATCACCAGCCCGACGATGGGGTCGGTGAGCGGGAAGCCCAGCAGCACGCCGAGGCCGCCGAGCACCACGGCGAGCGAGGTCAGCCCGTCGGTGCGGGCATGGATTCCATCGGCCACCAGCGCCGCCGAACGGATCTTCCGCCCGGTCCGGATGCGGTAGACGGCGACGGCCTCATTGCCGATGAACCCGACGACGCCGGCGACGATGACCCATCCGAGATGATCGAGCGGCTGCGGGTGGAGGATGCGGTCGATCGAGTGCCACGCAGCCAGAATCGCGGATATGGCGATCATGAAGACGATGAACAGACCGGCCAGATCCTCCGCTCGGCCAAGACCGAATGTGTAGCGACGCGATGCCGCCCGGCGCCCGAGCAGGAAGGCTATCCACAACGGGACGGCCGTCAGCGCGTCCGACAGGTTGTGGACGGTGTCCGCCAGCAGGGCCGCCGATCCACTGATCGCCACGATCACCGCCTGTAGTGCCGCGGTCACCAGCAGGCCGATCAGGCTGATCTTCACCGCTCTGATGCCCTGACCACTGGCCGCAAGCGCGTCGTCCATCGAGTCAGCCGCATCGTGTGAGTGCGGCACGAACAGCGCCGTGAGAAACCCGCGGAAGCCGTGGTGGTGACCGTGCTGCCGAGACTGTTCGGGTGGTTGGCTCATGGTCATTCCGCCGACGACGTCTCGTGATGGTGGCGTGGCGTCCCGCCCAGCGAGTGCTCGGCCTGGAAGATCGCGTCGGAAACCAGTTGCGACGCGTGCTCGTTCTCCAGCCGGTAGTAGACCCGCTGCCCTTCATGGCGGGTAGCGACGATTCGGGCCAGGCGTAGCTTCGCCAAGTGCTGGGACACCGCTGCCGGGGACTTGTGCACGAGCTCGGCGAGCTGATTGACCGGCAGCTCGCCGTGACCGCGCAGTGCGAGCACGATCCGGACCCGGGTCGCGTCGGCCAGCATCGCGAACACCTCGACCGCCAGCTCGACGAACTGACTGTCCGGATCGAAGCCGCCTACCTTCTTATCTGCATTCACACGCAGATTGTTGCACGTCTACCTGTCGCCATCCGCCACCAGTCGGTTCCAGCGCGTAGCGGACTCCCGGTCCATCGGCCAGAACGTCTCCAACCGAAGTTCGGCGAGTGTGAGGTCGTGCGCGTCGCCGATGATCGCGATGGTTGTGAAGAAGGAAAGGTCGTCGCCACCGATGCGGTACGTCACCGGGACCAACAGGTCGGCGGCTCCTGCGCCCGGCAACGCGCGGGGTAGCGAATCAACGTCCGGATAACCCCGGATTTCATCGACGAGATTGTGCAGGCCTTCGTCGTTGGGGTAGGACGCGGCGTCGCGTTCCAACCGCCTGAGGAGAGCGGCGGCCGTAGCAGCCCACGCAGTCATGTGGCGGCGGAACCCGTCCGGGTGGAAGCTGAGCCTCATCACATTGAGCGACTGAACGAGCGCAGGCGGCGCATCCGGAAGCAGCGTCGTCACCAACGATGTGGCCGCCGCGTTGGCACGCACCACATTCCACTGCCGATCGACCACGATCGCCACATTCGGCTCGTGCGCGCCCAACATGAATTCCAGAACGTCGGCGATCTGGTCGAGCCGGTCCAGCGGCGTCTCAGCGAACGCGGGCGCATGACCGGCCGCGGTGAGCAACAGATTCTGTTCGCGAGGCGGGATCTCCAGCACGTCGCCGAGGTGGAGCACCATTTCCCGGCTCGGGCGGGACCTACCGCTCTCGATGAAGCTGATGTGGCGCTGCGAGACCTCTCCCTGGCTGGCGAGTTCCAGCTGACTCAGGCCGCGGACGCGTCGCCACTCCCGGAGTTGATCGCCGAACGTGGTTCTACTCACAGCCCCGATCCTACGGCCATAGCGCAGCAGTTCTATTACCGCCGAGGTAATTGTGACTATGACGTCTGTGGCCAGATGATGGAGGTCAACGAAGGGAGCACCTCATGATTTCTCGTCTACTTCCGACCACGCTCATCGCGAACGCCGCGTCCAGTGCCATGACCGGCGTCGCGCTCGTCGCCGGTGCGGCACCGCTGTCCGGCTGGCTTGGGATCCCGGCCTGGCTCAGCATCGCCGTCGGCATCGGGCTGCTGGCATTCGCGGTGAGCGTGGCATTTGTAGCGCGCAACCCGCGGCCCAACGCCGTCCGCCAGGTCATCGCTGCGGACGTCGCCTGGGTAGTGGGCGCTGCTGTGGTCATCGTCGGATTCCCCGGGTCGATGTCCACCGCCGGGCTGTGGGCGCTCGGCATCGTCACTGTCGCGGTCGCCGACTTCGCAATCTTTCAGACGGCCGGCCTCCGGCGGATGAGGACGTCCGCATGAGCACGCTGACCTTTCAGCGCAGCCTGATCATCGCTGCGCCGGTTGCCGATGTGTGGGCGACCGTCTCCGACCTCGACGGCTACGCGGGGCACACTTCGTCCTTGGCCGAGACGACCGTCACCTCTGGGGCCGGCGCGGGGGCGCGCCGCCGCTGCGTCGATGCCACCGGGAAAGCGTGGGAGGAGACGTGCGCGGCGTGGTCGCCCGAGCAGGAGTACACGATCGAGGTGGACGTCTCCACCTATCCGGCGAAGTACCGCGCCCTGTTCCGGAGTTTCACCGGTACGTGGAGCACCACTCCCGTGGACGAAGGGACCCGGGTCACGATCCGGTTCGAGGCCGTGCTCCGGCGGTTTCCCGGGCGCTTCATCCTTGCCAGGGCGCTGACCAGGCGAAGTGAGTCCGAGATCGACACCATCCTCAACAGCTACAACGACGCGGTCGGCGCGCACGGTGCACGGGAAGCGATGATGCCGAATCCAGACTGAGGCAGTCGCCGAGCAGCGGCGGACGAACGTCGCGGCACACGTGCAGATAGGCGCTCCAGCGGCGGTGATCGCGATAAAGTGCCCGGAGCAGAGCACTCGTCAGCGAACGGCAGCGGGATGGGGCGGGCATGACCGCACCGGCGGACAACGCAAGACCCGGCAGGTCCAAAGGTCGGCTGGGCCGGCTGGCCAGTGCCGTCACCGGACGCGTCGTCGACACGATCGACCCGGACGCCGTGCTCGACCACGTCGATATCGAGCACCTGCTGGATCGCGTCGATGTCAACGCCCTACTGGATCGCGTCGATGTCAACGCCCTACTGGATCGGGTAGATGTCGACCGCCTCCTCGGCCGCGTGAGTGTTGATGCGCTGCTCGATCGAGTCGATGTGGACCGCCTACTCGACCGGGTGGACGTCGACCGCTTCCTGGATCGGGTCGACGTCAACCGCCTCATGGCAAGGGTCGATCTCGACGCTGCCCTCGAATCTGTCGACCTCGAGGCGGCGGTACGACGTGCCGGCGTCCCGGAAATCGTGGCCGAGAGCACCAGCCACATGGCCGGGTCGGCGCTGGACCTGGCAAGGCGCCAACTGGCCGGGCTGGACGTCGTGGTCGACCGGATCGTCAACCGCGTACTGGGCCGTGACCCGGCCGAGCAACCGGTAGGCCCGCCGCGACTGATCCAGGACGCCGCGCGATGACCGACATGTCGAGGCTCGAGGTCACCGGTCACTACGCTGGGCCGGCCACGCGTGCGGCCGGGGCGGCGCTTGACGCCGCCCTCGTGCTCGGGCTGTTCACCGCAGGCGTCGCCGGGTTCGATCTGCTCGCCAGAGTTGTTGTCGGTGTTTCGGTCACGACCGACCGGACCGGGCTGGCGTCGGTCGTCGTGTTCGCCGTCTGGGCGTTCCTCTACATGTACGTCAGCTTGGTCATCGCGGGACGCACGCCCGGAAAGGGCATCATCGGGCTCCGAGTCGTCAACGCGGACGGCTCGCCGCTGGCGCCACGACGCGCGTTGTGGCGGACCCTTGCCTACCCGCTGAGCGCGCTGCTCGCCGGGCTCGGATTCGCGCTGCTGCTCGTGCAGCGCGAGCACCGCACACTGCACGACCTGATCGCGCGAACCGCCGTCGTCTACGACTGGGGAGCCCGTGCGGCCGAGTTGCCCGGTCCGCTCTCGGAATTCCTCGCCCGCCGAGCCGGAACCGAATACACGTCCAAGCCGCAGTAGCTCAGCCGCCGCGCGCCTGTTTACCGCTTGCGGGCGTGGACCCGTTCCACGGTGGCGAGTTTGAGCCGTTCGGACTCGACGATCTCCAGGCCGGCCGAAGGCAGCATGGGCGCCGGGCGGCGCGTCATGTGCTCGCCCATGGAGCGGATCGTGAACAGCTCGATCAGCCGCTCCACCGCCCAGACCGGCCACCACCGGCTGCCGATATGGTCGAGCAGAAGCAGGCGTCCGCCGGGACGAAGCACGCGTGCCATCTCGGCAATAGCCTTCTCGTCATCCGGGATCGCACACAGCGACAACGTGCACACGACAGTGTCGAACGACTCGTCGTCGAACGGCAGCATCTGGGCGTCGGCTTCGCGCAGGTCGGCGTCCACGCCTAGAGCGGCGACGCGCTCACGGGCGACGGCGAGCATGTTCGGACTGAGTTCAACCCCGGTCAGCCGCACACCTTTCGGATAGAACGGCACGTTGCGGCCGGTCCCGATCGCGACCTCCAGCACGTCGCCTCGCGCCCGGGAGCCGATCCATTCCCGTCCACCACCGAACCACAGTTTTTCGACAGGCTTGATGTCGCGGTCATAGCGACCGGCCATCTCGTCCCAGACGCGCCGCGCCTTGGCCGTTGGGTTCTCAGCAGTCCGCACCGGACCCTCCTCTCGTCACTGAACCGATCACGCAACCGACGACCTGCCGGATCCGTTCGGCCGCCATGTCGGGGTCCGGCCGGCCGGCGTCCAGCCAAGCGATGATCGCCTCAATCGCCACGGCAGGCGCAAGCTGCGACGCCCACCTCGCCCACGACGGGTTGGGAACCAGAGCCGAGATCTGGACGTATGCAGCCTCGGTGATGTCCGCGCGAAACCGGTCGGCACGCTCCCGGAATTCCGCTTCACGCCCGGCGTGCTGGAACAAGAGCCGGAAGCCGGCCGGCTCAGCGGCCGCGGCATCGACGAATCCATCAAGACTGGCTTCGGTGTAGCCGCCGACCCGCTCATTCACGTGGGCGGCGAGAACGTCCCCGACGCGGTCGAGCACCGCCTCGTACAGCTCGGCTTTGGACTCGAAGTGCCGGTACAGGATCACGCGCGAGACTCCGGCCTCGGTCGCGATGTCGTCCAGGCTCGTCGCGGCATAACCCGCCCGGGCGAACGCTTCGGTCGCAGCCGCCACGATCTGCTCTCGCCGCCGGGCGCGCGGTAGCCGCGCAACCTGCGTCGCAGGTGCTTCGGTCATGGCCCACCTCCGCTTGTTGACTCTAGAGTATACATCAGCGTATGTTTACTTACGTGTGAACAAACGGAGGGCAACATGACCGACCGACCAGTCCGGATCGAGCTTGCCGGCCTGACCAAGGCGTACGGCGGCATTCGTGTCGTCGAAGAGCTCACCTTCACCGCCGAGCCGGGCACGATCACCGCCTTTCTCGGCCCGAACGGTGCCGGCAAGACGACGGCGTTTCGAATGCTGCTGGGGCTGGTACGACCGGACGCAGGACGCGCAACGATCGGCGGTCGCCGGTATGCGGACCTCCCAGAGCCGGCAACCGAGGTCGGTGCCGTGCTCGAAACGACCGGCTTCCACCCGGCGCGCACCGGACGCAACCACTTGCGGACGTACTGCCGGATGAACGGCCTCGCCCTCGAACGCGCCGACGAGGTACTGGATCTGGTCGGCCTCCGGGACGCCGCTCGCCGCGCCGTCCGCGGCTACTCGCTGGGCATGCGCCAACGGCTCGGCCTGGCACACGCGCTTCTCGGGGACCCGCGAGTCCTCATCCTGGATGAACCGGCCAACGGGCTGGACCCGGAAGGCATCGTCTGGCTTCGCTCTCTCCTGAGGGAGCTGGCCGCGCACGGTCGCACCATCCTCGTATCGAGTCACGTGCTGTCCGAAGTTCAGCAGCTCGTCGACCGGGCCGTGATCATCACCGGCGGCCGATGCGTCTACGAAGGAGCGCTCGCCGACCTCGCCGGCGAACCGGATGGCCTCGAGGCTGCTTTCATCGCGAAGACCTCCGGAAGAGCGATCGCACCGTGAAGCGATTGATCGCGGGCGAGTTCAGCAAGCTGGCCACCACCCGGCTCTGGTGCTGGTTGCTCATCGCGTCGATGGGTATCTCAGCCCTCTACGCCGGGCTCAACATCGGATTCGCCGACAACACGGTGACCTATTCGCTCGCGACACCGCAGGGCCAGCAAACGCTCTTCAGCGTGGCGGCAAGTGCGGCTGCACCGCTCGCGGCCGTGCTCGGTGCGATCGGACTCACAGGTGAGTTTCGCCACCGCACCGCCACCGCGACGTTCCTCGCAAGCCCGAACCGGGGACGTGTCGTCGCGGCCAAGTTCGTGACTTACGGCGCGGTCGGCGCCGGCTACGGCGTCGTGAGTACCGCCGTGGTCGCCGCTCTTGCGACGACCTGGCTGCCGGCGAAGGGAATCGAGATCTCGCTGACTGGCAACGGCCTGCCGGCCACCATGATCGGTGGAGTAGCGGCAGTGGCCATCTATGGCCTCATCGGCGTCGGCCTCGGTGCGCTGTTGCGCGACCAAGTCGCCACCGTGGTCGGCATGCTGATCTACCTGTACGTCGTCGAGAACATCATCACTGGGATTCCAGCCCTCTCGGGCTGGACGATATACCTGCCCGGGCAGGCGGCCAACGCGTTGACCGGCATGGCGCTCACCACCCGCGACTTCCTACCCGCGTGGCACGGTGGTCTGCTGCTCGCCGGGTACGGCATCATGTTCGCGGTCGCCGGCAACTATCTGACGATGCGCCGCGATATCGCGTGACGCCTATCGAGACGTTCATACTGCCGATCACTGCGCTCATCCGCGCTTGGCCAGGCCTGCTCGGTCGGTGAGCTCGATCGTGCCGTAACTGATCGAGATCAGGCCGTTGGCCTCGAGCTGCTTGAGTACCTTGTTCAGCGACGGACGCTGGACGCCCAGCATCGCCGCGATCGTGCGTTGTGTCAGCTCCACCCGGTTCTCGACAGCTTCGTCCAGCAAGAGCCGGGCGACCTGCTCGGTCAATGACTTGCCGAGCAGTCCCAGGATGCGCTCCTGGCTTGCGGCCAGCCGCCGAGCGACGCTCGACAGCCAGCGCCGGGCGATCGCCGGGTTGGTCTGGACGAGCGACTCGAAGCCTGGTGCGCTCAGGTGCAGGACGCTGGCGTCGGTCAATGCCCGCGCGGTGTACGGCATGGGCATGCCGAGAAGCAGTTCGATGTCGCCGTCCACGTCGCCGGGTCGCAACACGTGGATGACGGCGCGGCGGCGGCCTGAGCCGAGCGAAAGCTCGACCCGTCCCTCCCGCACGATCCAGACACCCGAGCGCTGCTCACCGGCGGTGAACACGGCCGTCCCGCGTGAGGCATCTCGCTGCTCGAGCACGCCGGCCAGCGCAGTGACGTCCTCCGGGCGCAACGGTGCGCCGTCACCCCGGCCGACACAGCGGGCGACCCACGCGGCTTGACGCAACCTCGCGTCGGTGGAGTCGCCACCGAGACGGCGCAGCGCCTGGCCCACCGCACCGACGGGGTTCACGCCGCCGTCCATGGACCAATTCTGTCATCGTGCTGACACTTTCGAGTGAAGCCGTGCCGCCGCCGGGTTCAACGGAGTGACAGAAGGCGTCACTCGACTCGGAGGTAACCATGGATGCCAACACAATCAAGGTCGGCGCGCTCGGCGGGATGCTCGCCGGCGCCATGATGGCGATGTTCGCCATGCTCGCGATGTGGCTGGACAACGTCTCGGATACCGGGTTCTGGACCCCGGTTAATCTGATCGCCCATACGTTCTGGCGAGGCGCTCCGCTGGACGACGAGTTCAGCGTCGGCGGGCTCATCCTCGGCGTAGTCGTGCACATGATGATGGCGATGATGCTCGGTGCGGTGATCGCCGTGATCGTGAGCCGGATACCCGCGCTGCGCGCGAATCTCGGAAGCCGCCTTGCGACCGGTGTCGGCGCCGGCTTGATGGTCTGGGTTGTCATGCAATACATCCTGTGGCCGCTCGTCGACGAGTCGGCGGTGGACGCGTTCACGCCATGGATCTTCGCCGTGTCGCATGTCGTCTTCGGCATGGCGCTCGCTGCGACGCTGCATGCCGTCTCGCGTACCGGCACGCGGGACGCGGCAACGGCATAGCCGCGACTCGAGAACGTCTGGAGATCTCGCATGGACTGGACGATCTACTGGTTCATGCTGCCGGCGTGCATCATGATCGCCAGCGTGGCGATGTTCAGTGGGATCAGCGGCGCGGCGCTGCTGATCCCGCTGTTCCTCATCGGCTTCCCGCTGCTGGACGCCCCGCAGCTCACGACCGTCGCGGCCATCGGCACCGCATTGATACTCGAGACGTCCGGTTTCGGCATGGGTGTTTATCGGTACCTGCACTTCCGGCTCGCCGACCTGCGAACCGCGCGGTTCCTCATCGTCGTCACCCTGCCCCTCGGAGCACTCGGCGCTATCGCCGCACCACGGCTGCCCGAACAGGGTCTTCGCCTCGGATACGGCGCGGCCATGGTGATCCTTGCGGTCCTGATGGCCGTGGAGTTGCGCCGTCATGCAGAGCCGGTCGACGTCGTCCCGGCATCCGTCCCATCGCAGCCGGGCGCAGTCTCAACGGTGCCTCGTGCCGAGCTACGCGAGGTAGCCGCACGCAATGGCGCCCGCTACACGTATCACGCTCGCGGACTGCCCGGCCAGCGAGTGTTCTCGGGTGTCGGTGCGTTCGCCGCCGGGCTGATCTCGACCGGAGTCGGCGAAGCCACGATGCCCACGCTGGTCCGCCGTTCCCGTTTCCCGGTACCGGTCGCGGCCGCGACGTCGACGGTCGTGGTCGCCGGCACGGTGGTCGGCGCCGCAGTCACGCACGCCGTCCAGCTCACTCTCGAAGGTGGCCTCAGCGCAGTCCCGTGGAACCTCATCGTCTGGGCGGTGCCCGGCGCACTCATCGGCGCCACGATCGGCGCCCGGCTGCAGGGCCACATCGACGAGCGTGTCGCCAAAGGGTTCTTCGCCGCGCTATTCCTCGCGATCGGCGCCACATTCCTGCTGGCCTTCACCGTGCTCGGCTTCTAGCGGACGCCTCCTTGCTGACCGACCTGCACGTGACCAGGCTTACAGAGCCGCCACCGCCCACGACCGCAGGCTTGTACCGTGAGACGACTTGCTGCGCCATTGCTCGCTCTCGCCCTGGTCGCCGTCAGTTGCGGAACGGACAGTGGGGACGGCGTCGCGGACGAAGCGTCCTTCGACGTCGTGCCGTACAACCACGAGGACGTCTTCGGCGGCTCTGATGTGCAGTTCAGCTCGGTACTGGGCAACGGCACCCCGGTCGTGCTGAACTTCTGGGCCGCGCTGTGCCCGCCGTGCCTGGCCGAGATGCCCTGGCTACAGGCGGCATCCGAACAGTACGAAGGCGAGGTGCTCCTTGTCGGGGTGGACGTCGGGCCGTTCACCGGACTCGGCAACAACGAGCAGGGCGCCGACCTGCTCGACGAGCTCGGCATCACCTACCCGGCCGCGTACGCCGTGGACGACACGCCGCTGCGCGAATTCGAAGTGATCGGCATGCCGTCGACGGTGTTCTTCGACGGCGACGGCCGCATCGTGGAATCCCACTCCGGAATCCTCACCGAATCGCAGATCGAGGACTGGTTCAGCCGCTTGGCCGACGGTGCATCATGACCAGGTACGACGAGCCCACTACAGCGAAGGCCCGGCGCACCCGACGGCTGATGATTGCGATCGTCGCGGTTGCCGGGACGCTCGCCGTCGCCATCGGCGCCGCCGTTATCACGTCCGGCATCGGCGCATTGAACCTCGCCGTCGAACGGTTCGTCGGCGAGTCGCAGGGAGCGCTCGGGGACGTCGGCGGACTCCTGCCGCTCGGCCTCGCGTTCGCAGCGGGCATGGCGTCGGCGGTGAATCCGTGTGGGTTCCCACTACTACCGGCCTATCTCGGGCTGTTCCTCTCCGAACGGGACGCGCCCGGTCGCCGTCCCGTCGCCTCACTCGGTAGGGCGCTCCTGGTCGGCGGCACGGTCACGGTCGCGTTCGTGGTCCTGTTCAGCGCGGTCGGCCTGCCCATCGCACTCGGGGCCCGCGTGGTCGTCGACTGGCTGCCCTGGATCGCGCTCGGGCTCGGCGTCGTCCTCGTCGGAGTCGGCGGCTACCGCGTGGCCGGTGGCTCGCTCTACAGCGCACTGCCGGAGCGGCTCGGTGCCCGGCTGAACTTCGGCGAGCGCGGTGTGCCGTCATACTTCGCCTTCGGGGTCGCGTACGGGCTGGCCTCGCTGAGCTGCACGCTCCCGATCTTCCTGCCCGTAGTAGGCCTTTCGGTCGCCGGCTCGGCCGGATTGACGTCCCTCGGCTCGCTCGCCCTCTACGGCCTCGGCATGGGCACGGTCATCGTCACACTGACCGTCGCCACGGCCCTCTTCCGCACCGCGCTGACGACCCGGCTGCGGCGCGTCCTGCCCTACATAGAGACCATTGGCACGATCGCGCTGTTCGTCGCCGGCGCCTATCTCGTCTACTACTGGCTGACGATCGGCGGGCTGCTCGGTTGAGACCTCACCCACCGGTCGTCGATTGACGCCGCTCGGCCTCGGTTCTTACTGCCGCCAGCGATTGCGCGACCGTGCGCTCCCAGGTCCGGGCGACGAGCCGTCCCCACCACGATCCGATGAACCACAGGTCTGTACCCAGCTCACCGTGGTACTCCAGCCGGGTCGTATCTCCGGCATCCTCCAGGACGAACTGCTCCACCACGTGCGGAACCGGCCCTCGAACCAGCCTGAAGTGGACGCGCTCCGGACGTTCGAAGCGGACCGTCTCCACCGTCGTCGCCACCAGGCGGCCGCCGTGCACCGGAGTCCGGTGGGCAGCAAGCACAAGGTCGTCGCCTCGTTCGAGGATCTCGATCTTCTCTGCGACTGCTCGCGGCTGACGTCCCAGGTACGGCATGGCGATGATGTCGAAGACCAACTCCCTAGGGGCTGCGATCTCGACGATCTGCGGGCCGAGCGGACGGGTGCGGCGGCCGATGCCGATGTCGAACGGCACCGCGCCGGTCACGACTCCGACGTACGCGAGTACCGCCAACCCGAGGACGATCAGTCCGACGATCGACCAGAGCATCGCTCGCGCTTCCATGCCTGCCGCATGCCCCGACCATACGCACCGTGACGGGACCATCTGCGTGCGCCGGCTCACATTCCTCGGCAGTCGGCTAACAGTTGGCCACCGGCGCAACGTTGATGATCGCGGTCAGCGGCACGTCGACCACTCCGTCGGCGGTGTTCAGCCGGAGGGCCCCGTCCGGCCCGTCGAGCAGCTCACCGCAAAGGCTCGAATCCGCTCCGCGGACTTCCACATCCGGACCGCCGCCCTCGGCGGCCGGCCACCATGCGGTGAGCGTGGCGGCGACCACTGCCGCCATCGCCAGGTAGGTCAGCACGATGCCGGTACGGAGCCGGCCCGTCCCCCGCCGTGCGGCGCCCGTCGCCTCCTCAGGTGTGCCGGGCAACGCGTACGCGACCGTGCCCACTAGGAAGATCGCGACGAGTGCGAGTACGAATGACGACGAGACCAGCGCGGCCGCGATGCCCTGGGCCCACGGCGGAGCCGAGGAGGCCCCGCCGGCCCACGTAACACTGCAGAAGCCGACGAACCCGAGAACGGCCAACTGGATGCGAAGCCACCCGCGCGCCGAGTCGGCCGGCGAACCGGGCAGCCCGGACCCTTGGGACGCGTCACTGTTCTGCCCGTGGGTCTCCCGCTCATCGCCGGCGTTGAATGGCTTTGGTACCTCCATCACACCTTCCTATCGCAGCCGAGGACTGCAAGCATCGCGCCGACGGAGCGTCCGCCGCTCCGGGGCGATACCTCCGCACCGGTCGCCCTGGCTCTAAGGTGGCGCGAGTGGGTGAGCCGAGCGGATTCATTTTCCAGGACGTCGTGGTGGAGCGGGGCAATCGCCGCGCACTGGACGGCTTCTCGGCCGAGATCCCGGCAACCGGCATCACTGCGGTATTCGGGCCGTCCGGCTCGGGCAAGTCGACACTACTGCGGCTGTGCAACCGGCTCGAGGTGCCGACGAAGGGGCGCGTCCTGCTCGACGGCGTCGACATCGCCTCGTTCGATCCGCTGCGACTGCGACGCCGAGTCGGAATGGTCCTGCAGCGGCCCACGCCGTTCCCGGGAACCGTGCGAGACAACCTCCGCACCGCGGCTCCCGATGCCGACTCGGACCGGCTCAGCCGGGCGCTCACCCGAGCCGCCCTCGACACCTCCTGGCTGGACCGCGACGCGACCACGCTGTCCGGCGGCGAAGCGCAACGGGTTTGCATGGCGCGCACCCTCGTGACCGAACCCACAACACTGCTGCTGGACGAACCGACGTCCAGCCTGGACGAGGCGGCCGCGAGCGTTCTCGAGCGCGCCGTCCGCGACCTGGCCCGAGCCGGCACGGCCGTCGTGTGGGTCAGCCATGATCCGGCTCAGGTGAAGAGGATGGCGGATCACATCGTGCGGATCGAGCGCGGCCGGTACGCGGGCTCCGATCTCAGCAATCCGCCCGAGATGGTAGGAGAGTGATCATGAACGGTGACGTCGGTGCCGCCGGGCTCGCCACATCACTGGCGTTGGTCGCGGTCGCGGTCTCGATCTCGCTGTGGCAACGGCTCGGTCTGGAGCGGCAGATCGTCTGGGCGGCGACCCGTGCGCTCGTTCAACTGCTACTCGTCGGCGCGGCGCTTGCGCTGATCATCGATCCCGCCCGGCCTTTGGTGTGGTCCTGGCTCTGGGTCATCGCGATGATCGGCTACGCCGGCGACGTCGCTCGTCGCCGCGCACCCGAAGTCCCAGGCGTCCTGCCGCTGGCCATCGCCGCGTTCGCCGCTGCGGCGGTGGTCGCACTGACGGTGATCTTCGCGCTGCGCGTCCTGCCGCTCGAGGGCCGGACGCTCGTACCGATCGCCGGCATGATGGTCGGAAACTCGATGACGGCCACCGTGCTCGTGGCGCGACGGCTGGTAGACGAGTTGCGCGACAAGCGTGACGAAGTCGAGGCGCGGCTCGCCCTGGGACAACCGTCCGGTCACGCGGCCAAGCCCTACCTACGAACCGCGCTGCGGGCCGCAATCACACCCCAGATCGAGACCACGAAGGCGACCGGCCTGGTGTTCATCCCCGGCGCGATGACCGGCCTGATCCTTGCCGGTGTCTCCCCCACCCAGGCGGTACTGGTGCAGGCCGTCGTGATGTTCCTCGTCCTCGGGTCCGTTGCGACCAGCACCGCTGTGATCGGGTTGGGACTGGTCCGGCGGCTGTTCACCGCGGACCACCGCCTCGTCCCACTCTAACGCCGTGATCATGAGAGTGATCATGAATCCTAACCGGCCGATTCTGCGTGAATCGGCTTCATGATCTTCGCCGCGAGGGCCCGCGGCCTAGGTCGCGACGCTGATGTTGTCGCCGTCGACGGTCAACGCGACCTCGGGTAGCGGGTTCTGGGAGTCCGGGGTCAGCCCGGTAGCGGCCTGGACGACCGACCCGTCCTCGATCGAGAAGCGGCTGCCATGGCACGGGCAGTTGATGGTGCCGTCGCTGACCTCGGCGACCGTACACGACTGATGCGTGCAAATGGCCGAGAATCCCTTGAACTCACCTTCGCTCGGTTGCGTGATCACGACCTGCTGCTCGTCCAGGATCAGGCCGCCGCCGACCTCGACATCACCTGTGCTCGCGACGACCTCGCCGGCTCCGCTCTCGGCGTCGCCATTCCCGTCGGCGTCGCCGTTTCCCTCGTCCGAGGTATCGCCGTCGCCGGCCTCAGGCGGGTCGTCGTCCCCATACACGGCACAACCGGTTGCCGCGGACACGACGCCTGCCGCGCCAAGCACGAGCACGTTTCGCCTCGGAGTACCCGCCGTCACATCGCCTCCTAGAACCGGACGCCGAAGGTGGTGAAGAACCATAGGGATGAAGTCCACCACAGGGCCACCAGCAGCGTGAACACGACGCCACCGAGGACGGGCAGCGCCCACCCGGGAAGTCCGTCGCGGCGCAGGCCGAGCATCTTGACGGTGAACGCGCCGAAGAACAGTGTCCCGACGATGGAGTGCACGAGCGTGCGCGGCGTGGCCGTCTGGAAACCGATGGCGTAGAGGCAGTGCACGGCCACCGGTATGGCCAGCAGGAACGCGACCCTCCCGGACCATCGGTGGACCGCACCTGTCCACGACGGGGTGCCGAGCCAACCGATCTTGCCGTACATGACCAGCGCCGAACCGAGCTGCACGAGGGCGAGAAGCAGGGCGGCCGACGTCATCCAGACCTTGACCTCGAGCGGTCCGGAGAAGCCGGCAACGTTGACCGCGATGCCGGTCGGCGCGTGCACGTTCGCATACACGCCGAGGACGACGGCCACGGCCGCGCCGATGAGGAAAGGGACGAGCAGCAACGGCGCCCGCCGCTCCGCCTCGATGACCTGCGTCGTTTGGTCGCTCACCAAAACCTCCACTCAACCCTGTCGCTCGGCCGTCACGACTTCGCCCTCGACCGTGACCTGGCCGGTCTCCACATCGATCTGATCGGCAGGCTGGGATTCGCCGTCGACATTGACCAGACCCACCTGATCGCCGTTCGGCAGCACGATCCAACCGCCCACGACATCGGCGCCACCGGCGATCGTGTCGGCGAACCGGTACAGACCCTCGGGCGGGTCGACCTGCGCGATGCTGAACGTCCAGGTCTGGCCGTCGACCGTCGTCTCGCCCTCCGCCACGAATCCGTCGTAGGTGGCGGACAACGAGCCCTGGTCACCGGTCAGTTCGAGCTCTCCGTCGGCCGCGGCGCCGGACAGCCACGCTTCGCGGCTCACCCCGTCGCAGACGTAGGCGATCGCCTCGTCGCCGTCGACGATCACGGCCACCGACGCCGTGCCGTCATCCACGTAACCCACGTACGTGACCGGTTCGGGTGCATCGGCCGGCGGCTCGGTCGCTTCCGGAGAATCATCCGGCTCAGCCTCGTCGACGTCCTCGTCCGGCGGTTCGTTCGGCTCTGTCGCCTCGAGGTCCTCGGCCGGCTCGGTAGCCGGACTCTCGGTAGCGTCCGCGGCCGGCTCGTCGCCTGCCGCCGGTTCCTCCGGCGTCGCGGCCATGCTGGCCACGAGCAATCCGACGCCGAGCGCGCCACCGGCGAGCAGCGTTACCAGCGGACTATTGCGCGACATGCCCACCCCTCCGTCGAACCCCCCACCAGGCCGCGATCATCATACGGCCAAGAATCGGTGCTGAACAGACACATCGAGCCAAGTCGGCGAGATCACCATGGCGTGAGCGGCGGCGAGGTGGCAACGTTGCCGAGACGCAGCCGGAGATCAGGAGGCGATCATGGTCAAGAGCCAACGAGTGACGTTCACCGCTACCGGAGGCGAAGAGCTGGCCGGAAGGCTCGACCTGCCCGCCGGGCCTCCCCGTGCGGTGGCGTTGTTCGCGCACTGCTTCACCTGCGGAAAGGACGTCATCGCCGCCTCGCGCATCGCGCGGGCGTTGACCGACCTCGACATCGCGGTTTTCCGCTTCGACTTCACCGGGCTCGGCGAGTCGGACGGCGAGTTCGCCAACGCGACGTTCAGCTCCAACGTCGCCGACCTCGTCCGAGCAGCGGATCATCTGCGCCGCACGCTCGCCGCACCCGGACTGCTCGTCGGGCACAGCCTCGGTGGCGCGGCGGTGATCGCGGCAGCCGACCAGATCCCAGAGGTACAGGCCGTCGTGACGATCAGCGCGCCGGCCGACCCGACGCACGTCACCGACCTGTTCACCGAGGACCGCGAACGGATTGAAGAGGAGGGCCAGGCCACCGTGCAGATCGGCGGCCGGCCGTTCCCGGTGCGGCGCGAGTTCCTCGACGACATCTCCGCGCAGCCGCAGGGCGAACGCCTGCGGCGCCTCGATGCCGCTCTGCTCGTGATGCATGCGCCGACCGACAAGATCGTCGGCATCGACAACGCGCGGGAGATCTTCGACAACGCACGACATCCGAAGTCGTTCGTCAGCCTGGACGACGCGGACCATCTGCTCTCCCGACGCGGTGACGCGGCCTACGCCGCGACCGTGATCGGGGCGTGGGCGGATCGGTACCTGCCGGCCAGGCCGGAATCGCCGCAGGGCGAGGATGTCGAGCCGGGGACGGTCGTCGTCGCCGAAACCGGGCCGCTCTCCCAGCGCATCCAAGCCGGACGCCACATCATGGTGGCCGACGAGCCCACCTCGGCCGGTGGTGAGGACACCGGGCCGACGCCGTACGGCTTGTTGCTCGCCGCGCTAGGCGCGTGCACGTCCATGACGGTCCGCATGTACGCGAACCGCAAGGAGTGGCCGCTGGAGTCGACGACCGTCACGCTCAAGCACAGCCGGATCCACGCCGCCGACTGCGCTGACTGCGAGACCAGGGAGGGCAGGCTGGACCACGTTGAGCGGGTGATCCAACTCGACGGCGATCTGGACGACGAGCAGCGCGCCAGGCTGATCGAGATCGCCAACAAGTGTCCGGTGCACCGGACCCTTCGTTCTGAAGTGGTCATCGACACCGTCGCCGCACCTGCTCGATCCGATCCGCGATAGCTTGGCCGCATGGGACGCGCGTCGCTCGCGGTGGCCGCCACCGTTGCGGCCTGCATCTCGACCGCGTGCGGTGACGACGCGTCGTCCTCCGAACCGACCCGAGCAACGCAGGAGGGCACCATGAACCTGATCGTCGCGAGCGCGGCCTTCGAGGATGGCGAGACCGTTCCGCAGCAGTACACCTGCGACGGTGCCGACGTCTCCCCGCCGCTGGAGGTGTCCGGCGTACCGTCGGAGGCCAGCGAACTGGCGCTGATCATGGAGGATCCGGACGCGCCGGGCGGCACGTTCGTCCACTGGGTGCTCTGGGGTATCGGCGCTTCGGTGACCAGCCTGCCCGAAGGCGGCGTCCCGGACGGTGCGGTGCACGGCAGCACCGACTTCGGCCGTAACGAGTACGGCGGTCCGTGCCCGCCGCCGGGCGAGCCGCACCGCTACATCTTCAACGTGTATGCGCTGTCCGGCACGCCGGATGTCGAACCTGGCGCATCGGCGGATGACCTGCGCGCGGCGTTCGAGAGTCTGGTCCTTGCCGAGGGCAGTCTCATCGGCCTGTACGGTCGCTGACGACGCACTCGTGGGTGAATCTGCTGTTCCTATAACAGCAGCAGATTCACCCACGAATCCGACCGGTGCGTTGCCTTGCGCGCACTGACGGAGCATGATCGCAGGCATGGCAACCCGTCCTACCGTCATCGCGTTCGACGTCATCGAGACGTTGTTCCCGCTGGAGCCGCTGCGGCAGCGGCTGGTCGACGCCGGTCAGCCCGGCCATCTGCTCGAGGTGTGGTTCACCAGGCTGCTGCGCGACGCATTCGTTCTCGTCGCAACCGACGACTACCGGCCGTTCCGAGCAATCGCCGAATCGGCGCTGCGGGTGACCGCGCCGGAGCCGATCGACGACGGAGCCGTCGGTACGATCCTGGCCGGCTTCGGCGAGCTCGACCCGCATCCGGACGTAGCGCCTGCCATGCAGCGAGCGAGCGAGGCGGGCATCCGGATGGTCACGCTGACCAATGGATCGGCTCAGAACACCGCCAAGCTCCTTCAACGCGCAGGAGTCGACGGGCTCATCGAACAGGTGCTCTCGGTCGACGACGTACGACGATGGAAGCCGGCGCCCGAGATCTACCACCATGCCGTTACAAGTACCGGCGTAACACCGGATCAGGTCGCGCTCGTCGCCGCCCACGCCTTCGACACGCACGGCGCGCACAACGCGGGCCTGACGACGGGCTGGGTAGCCCGGCTGGAACGCGAGTACCAGGCCGTGTTCTCCCCACCGGACGTCACCGGCGACGATCTGGTCTCGGTGATCGACGCTCTCCTCGCCCTACCCCCCGCAGAATGATCACGTAAAGCCGGGACTTCCCAGCCAAACCACGCCCGTAGTCCCCGCAAAGCACAGAAACGCCGCGCAAAGGTTAGGCGGGCTGGGTAGCCTCGAGAACCTTCGCCAGCTCGCTGAGCCGCTCCCGGACGGGACGGTAGTAGACCCACGTGCCGCGACGCTCCCCCACAATGAGACCGGCCTCCCGGAGCACCTTCAGGTGGTGCGAGATCGTAGGACCGGACACGTCGAAGCCCGGCGTCAGGTCGCACACGCACATCTCCCCGGCCGGGGCCGACGCGATCATCGAAAGCAGCCTGAGCCGCACCGGGTCGCCGAGCGCCTTGAACTTCGGTGCGAGGAACTCGGACTGCGCAACGTCCAGCGCGGTGTCCGCCAGCGGCTCGCAGCAGACTGCGGCCGAAACGTCAGTGAGTTCCAGCTCTTTCGTCACGCACCTATCTTGACATCTATCGAATCAAGTTCCAAAATGGAGCCCGCGCCATTGATTCGAAGTCCATCGAAGCAAGAGAGGTTATACATGACCGACGTCCCCATCACCTCTGTGATCACTCCGGACCGTCCGGTAGCCGTGGTCGGCGCCGGCCCGATCGGCCTCGCCGCCGCTGCTCACTTGGCCGGCCGCGGCATGCCGTTCGTCGTCATCGAGTCCGGCGAGTCGATCGGCGACGCCATAGCCGACTGGGCGCACGTCCGGCTGTTCAGCCCGTGGCGCTACTGCACCGACCCGGCTGCCCGGTCGCTGCTCGACGGCACCGGCTGGACCGCTCCTTCGCCGGACGACCTGCCGACCGGCGGCGAACTGATCGACCAGTACCTCGCGCCTCTGGCGGCCCATCCCGCGATAGCGCCACACCTCAGGCTCGGCGCCTCCGTCGTCGCGATCGCCCGCGACGGCGTCGGCAAGGTCACGACGGAAGGACGCGAACGCGTGCCTTTCCTGCTCCGGCTGTCCGACGGCACCGAGTTCCATGCCGGCGCGGTCATCGACGCGAGCGGAACCTGGCGCTCGCCCAACCCGCTCGGTGCGACGGGTCTGCCCGCCCATGGTGAGCAGGAGGCGCGCGACGCCGGCCGGGTCTTCGACGGTATGCCCGACGTCCTGGGCAGGCAGCGCGCCTACTTTGTCGGCAAGCGGGTCGCCGTCGCCGGTGCCGGCCACTCGGCCACCGGCACGCTACTCGCACTCGCCGAACTCGCCGGCGAGGAACCGGCGACATCGGCGGTCTGGCTGGTGCGCGCGAACAGCGCGGCGCGCGCTTTCGGTGGTGGCGACGACGATGCACTGCCCGCCCGCGGTGCGCTTGGCATCCGGGCCAGCGAACTGGTCCGCAACGGGGACGTCGAAGTGCAGACCGGGTTCCACATCAGCGAGATCACCGACAAGGCGATCGTCGCCGCCGACGGTACGAAGATCGAAGCGGACGTGATCGTCAACGCGACGGGCGCACGTCCCGACTTCTCGTTCGCGACCGAACTGCGGCTCGACCTCGACCCGGTTCTCAGCTCGACCCGTGCCCTCGCCCCGCTCATCGACCCGAATGTGCACTCGTGCGGAACCGTGCCACCGCACGGCGTCGATGAGCTGTCGCACCCCGAGCCCGGCTACTTCGCGATCGGCGCGAAGTCGTACGGGCGAGCGCCGACGTTCCTGCTTGCGACCGGCTACGAGCAGGCCCGTTCGGTCGTCGCCGCGCTGGAAGGCGATTGGGACGCCGCGCGCAACGTCGAGCTCAGCTTGCCCGCGACCGGCGTCTGCTCGACTACGCTGCCGATCGCCGGTGGGCAGAGTAGCTGCTGCTGATCATCAGACGTGTTCTGAAACCAGCACGGCCACGGTGTTCGGCTCGAGCGCGCGGAATACGTGTTTGAGGTCGCCCGGGTAGGCGATGTAATCGCCGGGAGCCAGCTCTACGGCATCGTCGGCGACGCCGACCTCCGCGCGCCCCGAGCTGAGCACGACATGCTCGATCACACCGGGCATGTGCGGTTCCGACTCGCGCGCCGAACCGGGCTGGCTGGTGATCAGGTAGATGTCGCGACGTGCGTGCGGCGGGCTGGAGGCGAGCAGCGTCGCGACATAGTTGGCCTGCTCGGACGCGACGGCCGGCCCTTCCCCTGCCCGGATCACCTGGACCTTCGGCCGCGGCGGGTCGACCAGGCGCGAGAACGGGACGTCGAGCGCGACGCCCAGCGCCCAGAGCGTCTCCACGCTCGGATTACCGGCGCCGGACTCCAACTGGGACAACGTCGACTTGGCGATCCCGGCGCGCCTGGCCACCTCCGCGAGCGACAGCCCGGCCCGCTGCCGCTCGCGCTGGAGCGATGCGGCGATCACCTCGATCGGTGCCTTGGTGTCCTGCTCCATCGTTCGCTATACACGCCCAATCGTTCAGCTTGACGAACATACGTCCTACGTTCAGTATAGAGTGCTATGCGTTCGATCTGGCGAACCCTTGACCGCCGCGTCGCACGCGACATCGCCTTGGTACTCGTCGCGGACGCTATCGTCGGCGCGTCGTTCGGAGCGATCACGGTCAGCGTCGGGCTGCCGTTCTGGCTGCCGAGCCTGCTATCGGTCGCGGTCTTCGCCGGGGCGGCACAGTTCGCGTTCGTCGGCATCCTCGCCGCCGGCGGCACTCCGCTGGCCGCGGCGGCGGCCGGCCTGCTGATCAACGCTCGGCACCTGCCGTTCGGTTTCGCGGTCGCCGACGTCCTCGGCACCAGCCTTGTCCGGCGGATCCTCGGCACCCACCTGATGATCGACGAGTCGGTCGCGTTCGCGCTGGCCCAGAAGGAGCCGCAGCAACGCCGCGCCGCCTACTGGGCATGCGGCGTCGGTCTGTTCCTCTGCTGGAACCTCGGCGTGCTCGCCGGAGCATTCGGCGGCACGGTCATCTCGGACACCGACGCGTTCGGCTTGGACGCGGCGTTCCCCGCCGTCCTGCTCGCGCTCGTGCTGCCGTCGCTGCGCGATCGCCCGACGGTGCTGGCTGCGGCGGTCGGTGTGGTCATCGCGCTGGCCACCGCGCCGTTCGTGCCCGCCGGGTTGCCGGTTCTGCTCGCGCTGGCCGGCCTGCTCGTGACGTGGCGGCCGCGCAGGCGAGAGGACGTGCGCGACCGGACCGGGGTGGTCGCATGAACCTTTCGCTGCCCCTGCTCGCCGCCGCGGTCGCTGCACTGGCCGTTGGGACGTACGCCTTCCGCTTCGCCGGCCCGGTACTGCGCGACCGGGTCGAGCTCCCGCCGTTTCTCGAACGACTCATGGGCACGGCCACGGTTGTGCTGCTCGCCGCGCTCGTGGCAACCGCCACGCTACTCGACGGCCAGGATTTCGACGGTGTGGCCCGCCCGGCCGGCGTCGCGGTGGCAGGAGTGCTCGCGTGGCGCAAGGCGCCGTTCGTGGTTGTCGTCCTGGCAGCGGCGGGGACGGCCGCCGTCCTGCGCCTGATCGGCGTTCGCTGAGAACGATCAGGCGGGCGGACCGGAATAGAGCGATGCGGCGAATTGGTTGGGCCCGACAGATCAGTTCCCACCCATGAAGGTAAGGAATGCGTGAATGAGCGACGCGAATGGCTTCAACGACGGGATCATCGAGGAGTTCCGGGCGAACGGCGGCAAGGTGGGTGGCCCATTCGAGGGGGCTCCTATGCTGCTGCTGACCGTGACCGGCGCTCGGACCGGACGGCGTTACACTCATCCGCTCGTCCACACCCGTGACGGCGACCGCATCGTGATCATCGCGTCGAAGGGCGGCGCCGACACACATCCCGACTGGTACTTCAACCTCCTGGCGAACCCCACCGTTACCGTCGAGGTCGGCGAGGAGACGTTCGAGGCGAAGGCGACGCCCCACCCGGAGGGCCCGGAGCGGGACCGGCTGTTCGAGGCGCAGGCGAACCTGATGCCCGGGTTCTGGGACTACGAGAAGAAGACCAGCAGGGTGATTCCCGTGGTCACGCTCGAGCGCGCCGACTGAGGAACCATGACTGCACTTGAGATCGACGTCGAGACCTTCGCCGCATCGCGTGACCGGGGCGTCGTCCTCGACGTTCGAGAACCGGCCGAGTACGTGGAGGCTCACGTCCCGGACGCCGTCCTCATGCCGATGGGGCAGGTCATGTCGCGGTTGGCCGAACTCGACAGGAACACCCCTGTGTACGTCATCTGCGCGTCGGGCCAGCGCTCGCTCGTCATCGCTGAAGTGCTGAATCGAGCGGGATATGACGCCACGTCCGTCGCCGGCGGGACGATCGGTTGGATGCGGTCGGGACGCCAAGTGGCGACCGGACTGGAGTAAGCCGTCAGTCCCACGTGCGCGAGTCGATGATGGAGCTGTCAGCTGGAGTGACGTCCGCCACCGGCTGGAACTCGATGTCGAACCGGAGGCCGTTTCGGACGCTCGTGCGGACATGACGTGCGACCTCTTCCGGGTCGGCGCCCGCGCTCATGACCGCCTCACAGCGCAACGTGTCGCGGTCGTCGACCCTGTCGATGATGAACCGGTACGCGTCGACGCCCTCGACCGACGCCATGACCGCGTCCACCTGCCGTGGATGCAGGAACATACCCCGCACCTTCACGGCATCGCCCACGCGCCCGAGCCAGCCACGCAACCGCGGTGTCCGGACCGTACTGGTCGTCTCATCCTCGGCCCACGCCGACAGATCACCGGTGCCGAACCGCAGAACCGGAGCGTCCGGATCGAAGATGGTGACGACGACCTGCCCCTCGCGCCCGTCGTGGATCGCCTCGCCGGTCGAGATGTCACAGACCTGCACCAGTGCGTCTTCCGGAACATGCAATCCGTCCATCGCCTCGGTCTCGTAGCCGAGGTTGCCGGTCTCGGCGGTGCCGTACCCCTGCAGCACGACCGGAATCCGCGCACTGAGCCATTCCCGCAAGCTGGCCGGCAGCGGCTCAGCCCCGACGAATGCGCGGACCAGCGGCCACGTAGCCGGGTCGTGACCCGCGGCCTCAGCACGCTCCATGAGCGCCTTCAGGTAACTCGGCAGCCCGATGTATGCGGTGACGCCGAGATCCGCGCATGCTTGAACCTGCAAGTCCAAGCTGCCGACCCCGCCCGGAACGACGCGGGCGCCCACGGCGCGGGCGGCCTCCTCGAACATCGCTCCGGCCGGCGAAAGATGGTAACTGAACGCGTTGAGCACGAGGTCGTGTTCAGTGAATCCCGCGGCCCGCAGCGCGGGCGCCCAGCGCCATGGGTCCGCGCGATCCAGCTCGGCCTCGTACAGCGGGCCGGGCGATTGGAAGACCCGGCGGATCGGTGCGTCCGGGGCGACAAGTCCGGCGAACGGGGGGTCGTTGCGCTGCAGCTCAAGAAGGTCGTCCTTGCTCAGCACCGGTACCTGGTCGAGATCGGCCACGCCGGACAGCGTTCCCGCCTCGACTCCGGCCGTGTCCAGCCGGCGGGCCAGCCCCGGGCAGCGGCGAGCCGCGACGGGCAGCACCGTGCGCACCCGCTCGTCGAACATCCGGGCGTAGGCGGCCGGCGACAGCGCGCTCACAGCCATCGCTTCCGCCGCTTGTAGTGCTTGACGTCGCGATAGCTGCGGCGCTGCCCCGACTCCCCGATGCCCAAGTAGAACTCCTTGACGTCCGGATTCTCGGCCAGCTCGGCGGCCGGCCCCTCGAGGACGATCCGTCCCTGCTCCATGATGTAGCCGTGATCGGCGATCTCGAGCGCGCGCCGGGCATTCTGCTCGACGAGGAGGACGGTCGTGCCCAGGTCGCGGTTGAGCCGCTGCACGATCCCGAAGATCTCCGCGACGAGCTTCGGGGCCAGCCCGAGCGACGGTTCGTCCAGCATCATGATCTGCGGCCGAGCCATCAGCGCCCGGCCGATGGCGAGCATCTGCTGCTCGCCACCGGACAGGTATCCGGACGTCTGGTTGCGCAGATCCGCGAGGCGCGGGAAGTAGCCGTAGACCAGGTCGAGGTCATCGGCATAGTTGTCCCGCCGGGTGTGCGCGCCGGCCGCGAGGTTCTCCGCGACGGACAGGTGCTCGAACACCCGGCGGCCCTCCATGACCAGCGACATACCCATATGGACGATCTGCGCAGGGTCGGTCCGGGTGATGCTCGTGCCCCGGAACGAAATCGTGCCGTCGGTGATCTCCCCGTGCTCGCTCGGTAGCAAGCCGCAGATCGCCTTGAGCGTGGTCGACTTGCCCGCGCCGTTGGACCCGAGCAGGGCGACGACCTTGCCTTCGGGCACCGCCATGGACATGCCCCGCAGGACGAGGATGACCTCGTCGTAGATGACCTCGACGTTGTTCAACGCGAGGATCGTCTGGCTGCCGGCCTCGCCGGGAGCCGGCGTCATCTGCCGGCTCCCGGCGGCACCGTCACGGGCAGAGCTCATCGACCAGCGGGGTCCATTCGCCCCCGTCGACGGTCCACATGGGCGAGCAGACCATGCCGGCACGGCGGCCGTCGTCCCGCGTGGACAAAGTGATCGGCAACGACACGTCTCCGGTGTCGAAGTCCTCCACCGTGGTGAGCGCGTCGCGGATCGCGGCACCGGTGACCTCGTCGCCGGCCTCGACGACCTGCTCGATGGCATCGGCCATCACCGCCATCGTCCACCACCCCTGGGTGAAGTGCAGGCTCGACAGCTCGTCACCCTGTTCCTCGAGGTAGGCCTTGGCGTCATCCTGCCCAGGCACGTCATTGGCGACCGGCGTCCACGGCTGGACCGAGACCGCACCCTCGGCGGCATCACCGGCGAGCTCGATGAACAGCTCACCGCCGGACCAGTTGAGCAGCACGAGCTGGATGTCCAGCCCTTGAGCACTGATGTCCCTGGCCAGCTGGGCGGCCGGGCTCTCCACGTTCTGGACGATCGCATAGCCCACGCCCTCGGCTTCGGCACGCTGCAGCTCGCCGACGAAGTCGGTGGCGCCGCTCGGCATGACGAAGACGTGGTAGCCGAGGTCGAGGTCGTTCTCCTCGATGTACGCCTCACCGTCCCCGACCGGTGACTGGCCGAACGGGCTGTCGTGGTGGAAGACGGCGACCTGCGCGCCCGGGTCCTGCTCATGGATCCAGCGCAGCGCGATCCGCATCTGGTCCGAGTAGCTGGTGCCGACGACGAAGTTGAACGGCGTCTCCTCGGCGTGGGTCAGCTCCTCGGAGTACGACGCGGACATGAACGGGATCTCGTCCTGGTTCACCCGGCCGCGCAACGCCTCGGTGTCGGCCGTCCCCCAGCCCTGGATCGCGACGACGCCTTCTGCGGTGAAGTCGGCGTAGAGCCGCTCCGCGACCGCGACGTCGTACTGGTAGTCCTCCCAGAGCAGCTCGATGGGCCGTCCGCCGACGCCGCCGTTGTCGTTGCGCCAGTCCACATAGCCGCGGACACCTTCGGAGTACGGGGTGCCGACGTCGGCCGTGGCGCCGGAGAGATCGGCCAGGTTGCCGATGAGGATGGGATCGCCGTCACCAGCGCCACCGTCGTCATCGCCGCAGGCGGCGAGCATCAACACCACCGCGCTCAGCGCGGCCAGCGACTTGCGTTTCGGATACATGTGAACTCCTTTTTCAGTAGCGGAATGGCCAGAGCCGGAAATAGTCCTTGACGCGCTGCCAGAGCCGGTCCAAGCCGCGCGGTTCGAACAGCAGGAACAGGACGATCACCAGACCGAACACGATCAGCTGGATCGCCGGGATCTCGCGGCTGATCATCGGAAGGGTGTCGCGGACGTTGCGGGCGAACTGCTGGATCAATGCGGGCAGGACGGTCATGAACGTCGCGCCGTACACCGAGCCCGCGACGCTGCCGAGCCCGCCCACGATGATCATTGCGAGGAAGAGGACGGAGACGTCCAGCGTGAACCGTTCCCAGGTGATGATCGTCCGGTAATGGGCCGTCAGCGCACCCGCCAAGCCGACCAGCCCGGACGAGATGGCGAACGCCAGCAGCTTCTGCCGCCCGACGTCGATGCCCATCACGGCGGCCGCGACGTCCTGGTCGCGGACGGCGTGGAACGCCCGGCCGAGGCCGGTGCGGAAGAGATTGCGCACGGCGAGGACGACGACGGTGGCGACGCCGAAGATCACCCAATACCACGCGAAGTCGGTGCCCAGCGTCCAGCCGAAGATCTCCGGGTAGGGGACGACGATCGCGTCGACGCCGCCGGTCAGGAAGTCCCAGTTGCGGAACGCGAACAGCAGGATGAACTGCGCGGCCAGCGTGGCCATCGCCAGATACAGACCCTTCAACCGCAGCGACGGTAGGCCGAAGAACGTGCCGACGACCGTGGTGACGGCCACCGCGGTGGCGACCGCCACGAGAACCGGCGCGTCCAGCCGGGCGACCATGAGCGCGGACGTGTACGCACCCACACCGAGGAACGCGCCGTGGCCGAGGCTGATGAGCCCGGTGTGACCCACCAAGATGTTCAGGCCGACCGCGCCGATGATCGCGATGCCGACCTGATTGGCGACGGTGAGCCAGAACGCGTCCAGCACGAACGGTGCCGCGACGACGATGCCGGCGATCAGGACGAGCCGGATCCGTTCGGCACGGGTCTTGCGCAGCGCATAGTCCGCCTCGTAGCTGGTGTGGTAGACGCCGGTCGCAGTGGCCATGGCAACTCCTCAAACCCGCTCGATCCGGACCTCGCCGAACAGCCCGTACGGGCGGAACAGCAGGATCAGGACGAGCACGACGTAAGGAATGACCTGTTGCAAGCCGCCCCCGACGTAGCCGGATGTGTACGAGACCAGCAGGCCGATGACACCGCCGGCGACGATCGCGCCGGGCACCGAGTCGAGCCCGCCGAGAATCACGACAGGGAACACCAGCAGCCCGAAGGCGGCGACGCCGCCGGAGACGCCGAACAGGTTCGCGACGATGACCCCGGCCAGAACGGCGCTGGTGGCCGCGAGCGCCCAGGCCAGGGCGAACACCCGGCGGATGCTGATGCCGACGGTCATCGCAGCCTGCTGGTCGTCGGCGACCGCGCGCATCGCGATGCCGTGGCGGGAGCGCTGGAAGAACAGGGTCAACGCGATGAGTACGGAGCCGGCGAGGACCACGGCCCAGATGCGGTTCACCGAGACCGGGACACCGAGCACGTCTACCGTGCCGCGCGGGATGAACGACGGCATCGGCCGTGGCTCGGTCCCCCACAAGAACTGGATGCCTCCCTGAAGAACGAACGACAGCCCGATCGTCACCATGATCACCGAGATGACGTTCTCCCCGACCAGGGGACGGAGCACGAAGCGTTCGGTCGCGAGCCCGACCAGCACGGCGACGGCGAGCGCGACGATCAGCGCGAAGTACCACGGCATGCCGAACTGCACGATCCCCGCCCACACCAGGTAGGCGCCGAGCAGCAGGAAGTAGCCCTGGGCGAAGTTGATGACGCCGGTCGCCTTGAAGACGATCACGAAGCCGAGCGCGGCAAGGGCAAGGATGGCACCGTTGGCCAGGCCGGTGATCGTCAGCTGGATGAACGTGTTCATTCGCTGCCCCTCACCGCCCGCTCCACGCGAACCGGCGGCGCTTGTCCGCAGGCGTGAAGCCGGCCATCGCCATGACGGTGAGCTCGATCTTGCGTTCGGCGGTCGTACCGTCCTGGTAGGTGACGGTGCTGCGTACCGTCACCGAGTCCGCGTCGCCGTAGAGCGCGTCGATGAGTTCGCCGTAGCGCTCACTGATCACGCCGCGGCGCACCTTGCGGGTGCGGGTGATCTCCTCGTCGTCCGGATCGAGTTGTTTGTGCAGCAGTAGGAAGCGGTGGATACGGACACTCTCCGGCAGGTCCCGGTTCGCGCGGTGTACCTCGTCGGCGATGAGCTGATAGACCGCGGGCTTCTGCGCAAGATCGGTGTAGGTCGTGTAGGAGATGTGTTCGCGTTCGGCCCAGGCGCCGACTGTGCCCATGTCGATCGTGATCAACGCGGTGATGACCGGGCGGGCGCTCGTGTCGCCGCCGAACACCACCGCCTCTTCGACGTACGGGCTGAACTTGATCTTGTTTTCGATGAACGCGGGGCTGAACTGCGTTCCGTCCGGTGCTCGCCGGACGTCCTTGGCGCGGTCGATGACGATCAAACTGTCGTCGTCGTCGAGGTAGCCGGCATCACCGGTGTGCAGCCAACCGTCCTCGTCGACGGCGTCGCGGGTGGCCTCCTCGTTCCGGTAGTACCCGTGGAAAACAGCCGGGCTGCGCAAGAGGATCTCGCCGTCGTCCGCGATCGCGAGCTCGGTCGCCGGGATCGGGCCGCCGACGGTGTTGAAGGTCACCGCATCGTCGCGGTGTGCGACCGCGATGCCGCAGATCTCCGTCTGGCCGTAGATCTGCTTGAGGTTGACGCCGATGGCGTGGAAGAAACGGAACACATCCGGGCCGAGCGGTGCGCCGCCGGTGTAGCAGCGTTTGACGCGGGTCAGCCCGAGTTGCTCACGGACCGGGCGCAGCGCGACCACTTCGGCTAACAGCAGGAGCAGCCGATCGGGTGGCCGCACGCGGTCCCCACCGGAGCGCCGGTCGGCGACTCGGGCGGCCACGCCGTGGCCCCATGCGAACGCGGCCCGCTTGAGCACGCCCGCTTCGCCGACGCGGACCTGCACCGATGACAGCATGTCCTCCCAGATCCGGGGCGGGCTGAACATCACGTCCGGGCCGATCTCCCGCATGTCCGCCCGAACCGTGCTGGCTTCTTCCGGGAACGACACGGTGAATCCGGCCTGCAGGCCGCAGGCCATCGTGAGCATCTGCTCGCCGATCCAAGCGAAGGGCAGGAAGCTCACGTAGCGGTCGCCCGTCCCCAGCGGGTCGATGGCCATCAGGCTGCGGCCCATCGACAGCAGGTTGCGGTGCGAGAGCATCGCCAGCTTCGGACGCGCGGTCGTGCCCGATGTTGTGCAGATGACGGCGATGTCACCGGCCTGACCGGCGGCCACCTGGCTGTCGAGCCAGTCCGGATGGGCCTGCTCGTACTGCCGTCCGGCCGCCTCCACCGCGGTGAACTCGCGGAGAAAGTCTTCACGGTAATGCTCCAGGCCGCGCGGGTCATAGAAGATGACGGTCTCGACCGAGTCGAGCCGGTCCCACAGCCTGACCAACTTGTCGACCTGCTCCTGATCCTCCGCGACCACGACCCGCACATGCGCCACGGAGAGGATGTGCACGATCTCCTCACCCACACTGGTCGGGTAGACGCCGACGATGGACGCGCCGAGCGACTGCGCGGCAAGCTCACTGATGAGCCACTCCGGGCGATTGTCGCCGAGCACCGCCACCACGTCCCCGGATCGCACGCCGAGCTGCGCCAGCCCATGGGCGAAGTCCCGGACCCGGGTGCGATAAGCGGCCCACGACACCGGTTGCCAGATGCCGTACCTCTTCTCCTGCAGGGCGATCCGGTCGTCGCCGTGCTGGTCGGCGAGGGCGTAGAGCAGCTTCGGGAACGTGACGTCGTCCGGGACGGGCTCCGGCGCCGGCTCGCGCGGGCGAACCACGCGGACCGTGTCCGGGGCGCCCTGCGTCGCGGGCCTACTCATCCCGGTGCCCCTGCGAAGGCGGGCTCATGAAACCTCCTCGCCGAGGTAGGCCTCGATGACCGCGGGATCGCCCCTGACCTCGTCGGGTGCGCCGCTGGTGATCTTGCGGCCGAAATCGAGCACGGTGATCCGGTCGCAGATGTCCATGACGACTTCCATGTCGTGCTCGATCAGCATCACCGTGACGCCGGCCAGGTCGTTGACGTCGAGGACGAACCTGGCCATGTCCTCTTTCTCCTCGGCGTTCATGCCGGCCATCGGCTCGTCGAGCAGCAGGATGGCCGGCTGCACGCAGAGCGCCCGTCCGACCTCGACCCGTTTCTGGATGCCATACGGCAGCGCGCCCACCTGAGCGTTGCGAACCGCCTGGATCTCGAGGAAGTCGATGACCTCCTCCACCAGCTCGCGGTTGGCAATCTCCTGGCGCCGCGCCGGTCCGAAGTAGAGGAACGACCGCCAGACCGAGTGCTTGAGGTGCACGTGCCGGCCGAGCATGAGGTTGTCCAGCACGGTCATGTGCTTGAACAACTCGATGTTCTGGAACGCGCGCGCCACGCCCCATCGTGTGATGCGGCTCGGCCGGGCCCTGGTGAGTTCGTGCGGCCCGCCGGCAGCGCTGTGCAGGCGGATGCTCCCCTCCTGAGGCCGGTACAGGCCGCTGACGCAGTTCAGCAGGCTGGTCTTGCCGGCGCCGTTCGGACCGATGATCGCGTGGACCTCGCCTTGCCGGATGTCCACACTCACTTCCCGCAGCGCCAATATCCCGTCGAACCGCAACGCCACCGCGTCGATCTCCAGCTGCAACGCCCCGGGATCGAGGTGGCTGCCGTTGAGGTTGTGGCGATACGCACGGGACACGTCGGTGTGCACCTCACTAGGTCCGTTACCGGTATCGCACACCATGACATTCCACTATTCGGAAGTCAATACCTGTTTATGCATCGTTGTTTTGCTAGCTGAGACTCCATTACGATGGGCGAAGCCCGACGAGTGATCGCTTGTACCGGAAGGACGGATCGTGGCGGACCAGGAGCCAGCGCGCGGCACACTCGGAACGGTCCGCAACGCCTCTGCCCTGCTCGACCTGCTGAGTAACGGACCCGCATACCAGCAGCTCAGCGACCTGGCAGAGCGCTGTAGCCTGTCGCTGCCGACCGTCCACCGGTTGCTGCGCAGCCTGGTAGCCGCCGGTCTCGTAGAGCAGGATGCCGCGTCGTCGCGCTACAGCCTCGGGCCGGAACTCGTCCGGCTCTCCGAGCGGTACCTGGACCGGCTACCGTTGCTCCAGCGGCTACGGCCGTATCTCGTCGACCTGCGCAACCGGACGTCGGCGACGATCATCGTGGCGATGCTCGTGCGCGACATGATCGTGAACGTGGAACGCATCGACGGGGTGGACGCCGCGAACACGGTGCAGCGGATGGCCCGCAGCTCACCGGCCCACCACACGGCCGCCGGACGGCTCCTGCTCGGCCGCGCCGGACCGTACGCCTGGAAGCAGTATTTGAACGGTCAGCACGACGATCCGCCGACCGTCCCGGAGTTGGAAGGCTGGGCTGCGGCCGACCTGCTGCACGGCACGGTCGACGGGCTACGCACACACACCGAGGTCGCAGTCCCCATCCTCCATCCGGACGGGTCGGCTGCCGCGGCGCTCGTCGCCACCGGCGGCCCCCCGGCCTTCACACAGGACCATTTGGTTGATGAGATAGGCCCGGAGCTGCAACAGACCGCCGCGCTGATGAAGAGGTTGGTGTCCGGTGACTAGGTGGCACGGGCCGAGCGCGGACCGCGAAGGCCGATCCAGCGCGATCGCCGCGTGGGCGGCCGAGGTCGAGGCGCTGGAGTGGGGTTCACCGCCGCAGAAGGTATTTGACGGTGGTCCGTCGCCCGACGGCGGGTGGTTTCCAGGTGCAACACTCAACGTCGCCGCCAACTGCCTCGACCGTCACCTGGCCGACCGAAGTGAGCAGGTCGCCGTCTACTGGGAAGGCGAGCCCGGCGACCGTCGCGCGCTCACCTACCGCGAGCTGCATGCCGAGGTCGTGACCTTCGCCGGCGTGCTGACCGGCCTAGGTGTCCGGCGCGGTGACCGGGTGGCGCTGTACAGCGGCATGGTTCCCGAGACGATCGTCGCGATGCTGGCCTGCGCCCGGATCGGGGCGGTCCACTGCGTCCTGTTCACCGCACTGCCGGCCGAGGCGCTGGCCGACCGGCTCGCCGACCTCGAGCCGAAGGTGCTCATCACGCAGGACGGCAGCTGGCGGCACGGCATGGTGCTGCCGCTCAAGGCTCGCGCGGACGAGGCGCTGGCCGCGACGGCCGGCGTACAGCACACGATCGTCGTCCGGCGCACCGGCATCGACATCGCCTGGTACGAGGGCGACCGGTGGTATCACGAACTGCTGGGAACGACCGACTCGGCCGGTCCGGATCCGGCTGCGCAGCCGCACCCGGCCGACGACCCGCTGTTCGTGATCCACATGGCCAACCGGCGCGGTCGCCCGACCGGCATCGTCCACCGCTCCGGCGGCCTGCTGCTTTCGGCCACCACACTGCACCGCGCACTGACGACGGATGTGTCCGATGTGTTCTGGTGTGCGGTCGACATCGGCTGGATCGCCGGCCAGGCACACGGTGTGTACGGGGCACTCTCGGTGGGTGGGACGAGCGTCATGTTCGAAGGCACGCTCGACACGCCGACCCACGCCCGCGCCTGGCAGATCATCGAACGCTACGGCGTCAATGCGCTCGCCACCACGCCGTCCATCCTCCGCACCCTCCGGCAGTGGCAGGACAGCCCACCATCGGTCGCCAAGCTCGACTCGCTCCGGCTCATCGTGCACGCCGGCGAGCCGATCGACGACGACACACGTGTGTGGCTGCGGGACGCGGTCGGCCAGGGCCAGGTGGAGCTGCGGGACGGCTGGGGCCAGACCGAGCTCGGTGCGATCGTCACGGTCGATCCACCACCGGACCCACCACTTCCGGACCCGGGGTTGGACGTGGTCTCCGACGACGGAACACCGGTCGGTGCCGGCCATACCGGCGAGCTTGTCCTCCGTCACCCCTGGCCGGCGCTCTTTCTCGGGCTGCAACAGGACCATCCGGAAGCCACCGAGCGCTATTGGCGCTACCCGGATCTCTACGCGACCGGCGATCTCGCCCGCCGCGAGCCCGACGGCACGATCACGATCATGGATCGGATCGACCCGGTTGTGAACGTATCCGGACAACTCGTCTCCGCGGGCGAGGTGCGAGATGTACTCGAGGAGCACCCGCACGTATCGGTGGCGGAGGTCGTCTCGCGCCCGGATCCGCGCAGCGGGCTCGCCGTCGTCGCATGTGTCGTGCTCGAGCCTTCCGGCAGCGACTCGTCCGCGACACAGATCGCCGCCGATCTGCGCGCTCACGTGCGCGAGACCATCGGCGGTCTCGGGCAACCGCAGGCCGTCGTGTTCTGCGAGGAGCTTCCGGAATCGCTCCCCCGGCGCGAACTGCGTCGCGCCCTGACTGCGCTGTGCAGCACCACTCTGCCCGGCGAAGTCATGTATGTGAGCCGCCACCAGATCCTCGCGGCCGTCGCGGCGAGCAGCTAGGTTCCGCCGTATATGCGTGACGCGACCGCCCGCGGGCTCTCCCGGCTCCACCGCGTCCTGTACCGGCTGACTCGCGGCGTTATCGGGCGGCGGCTGGTCCACAACGACATGCTGCTGCTCACGACCCGAGGAGCCCGGACGGGACGCCCGCACACGGTCCCGCTGCTGTACCTGCGCGACGGCGCCACGCTCGTGGTGATCGCCTCCTGGGGCGGCCGTCCGAACCACCCGGACTGGTACCTCAATCTGCAGACCCATCCGGAGGCGACCGTCCAGGTGCGGGCCGAGCGTTGGCAGGTGCGGGCTCGCACGGCCACACCGGAGGAGCGCGAGCATTGGTGGCCACGAGTGCTCGCGGCCTACAAGGGCTACCGCATCTACCAGTCGCACACCGACCGGGTGATCCCCGTGGTTCTACTTACTCCGCAGGAGTGAGCCGGGAACCTGTCGGTGGCCACGACTAGGTTGAACCGTATGGAGCCAGAGCGGTATGTCATCGACGCGAGCGTCCAGCGCGGCTATGTGGCAAGCCGCAACGCCCGGACGTTCCTGCCATTCCTGCTACCGCATCTGCACGCGGGCATGGACATCCTGGACGCCGGTTGCGGCGTCGGGGCGATCGCGCTCGACCTGGCCAAGACGGTGAGTCCGCGGCGCATCGTCGGAATCGACATCGACGCCGGCCAAGTTGCGGCCGCACGTGCGTCGGCCGACGAGCACGGCATCGGGTCGGCGGAGTTCGCCGTCGGTTCGGTTTATGAGCTGCCCTTCGCCGCCGGCAGTTTCGACGTCGTCTACGCCAACACCGTGTTGCTCTACCTGCGTGACCCGGTCCGCGCGTTGTCCGAGATGCGCCGGGTGCTACGCCCCGGCGGAATCGCCGCGGTCTCGGACGACGACATCTCGACAATCGTCTTCTCTCCCGAGATTCCCGGTATGAGCCTTGGTCCGACGTTGTTCGCCAAGGCCGTGGAACACGAAGGCGGCAATACCACCTACTCCCGCCACCTGCGGACGCTGCTGCGCCAGGCCGGGTTCTCCCGCACGCAGGGCTACGCACTCACCCCCGAGACGTACGGCGAATCCGAGAGCACGCGATGGATGGCGGACTTCGCCATCGGCCTGTTCTCCGCACCGTCGATGGCCGAAACCATCGCCTCGCAGGGCTGGGCGTCTCCGGCTGAGCTGGACACGTTGCTCAGCGCGCTTCGCGAGTGGGGCGAGCGTCCCGACGCGTTCATGACCTGGCTCTACTGCGCCGCACTCGGTTGGGTCGACTGACGATCAGGTGCCGTTGGTCCGGTACCGTTGCCGGGAAGACAGGAGGACCGGATCGTGGCAGCAACGTCGGCGGTCGTGCCCACGCCGGTGCGACAGCCGCACGGCCGCGCCAAGTCGCAACGGCTGCTGGTCACCTTGTTCGGAGACTACGCGCGGCATCGGCCACCGATACCCTCGGCGGCTTTGGTCGAGATTCTCGAGGAGTTCGGCATCGCGCCGGCCAATGCCCGGGCCACGCTGAGCCGGCTCACTCAGCGGGGAATGCTCGTGCGCTCCAGAACCGGCCGGCGCACCTCGTACGCCCTCACCGGCAGCGCCGTCCGGCTCCTGGACCAAGGTGCCAAGCGGATATTCGGGCTCGGCGCAGAGAACGGGGAATGGCGAGGCACGTGGACTGTCGTGGTTTTCTCGGTGCCCAACGTCGACAACGAGGCACGGCACGTATTGCGCAGTCGGCTGCGCTGGCTCACCTTCTCGCCCCTCTATGACGCGGTCTGGATATCGCCGCACGACAGAAGCGAGGTCGTGGTGGAGCAGCTCGAGGAACTCGGTATCTCGGATGCGGTGGTGTTCCGGGCCACCGACCTGACCGACCTGCCGGGCGGTCGCGCACGGTTGGCGTCCGCATGGGATATCGACGCACTCGCTCGCGAGTACGAGGGTTTTCTGGGCCGCTACCGTGATCTCGCCGACCGGGCCGTCCGCGGCGAGGTCGCGCCCGACGAGGCGCTGGTCCAGCGCACCGAGCTGGTCGACGACTGGCGCAAGTTCGCAAGGGACGACCCGGATCTGCCGGCGCAGTTCATGCCGGACGACTTTCCCCGGGCACCGGCGCGCGAGCTGTTTCTGACGACCTATCAAGCGCTGGCGCAGCCGGCGACGTCTCGCTTCGAGGCAGTGGTTCGAGCCCACGCCGAGCCGGCGGGCTGACTCCGCCGCAACACACGCCCATCAGAGAAATACTCGCACTCAATCGATGACACTTGCGTGACGAGCGTGCTAGCTTTGCGTTTCAATTCGGCGGCATCGTTTCCGGGACGCTCTCCCACAACTGAAGGAGAGATCGCAATGAAAGCTGGTCGACGAGTCGGCACCATGAGCCGACACCATCTACTGCGGCCACTGCTGGCGACCGCCACGACACTCCTACTGGCAGCAGGCCTCTCGGCCCCGGTGCTCGCGGCACCGGCCGATGGACTCGCACCCGGCGAGTCTTTCGACGTCGAGGTCACGTCCGGGCGGGCGGACACGGTCAGCGCTGGGGACGCCCTCGTGAGCATCGCCATCCCCGGCAACGTCCCGCCACACCTTGTGCGGGTCTTCGTCGACGGCAGCGATATCACCGACCGGTTCGAGCCCAGCGCCGACCGTCGCACGCTGCTGGGCCTGGTGGACGGGCTGGCCCTCGGCGACAACGAGCTCACCGTGCGCTTGAACGGTCGCGGGTGGGGAAGTCCCCGCCAGTCGTTGACGCTGACCAACCACCCCGTGGAAGGCCCGGTCTTCTCCGGCCCGCACATCCAGCTGTACTGCACGGCCGACGGGCCACCGTGGAACCTTGGCGCAGTGGACGAGAACTGCCATGTCGACGAGCCCGAAGTGACCTACCAGTACCGCACGACAGAAGGTGGGTGGGCACACCTGCAGGACGGCCCGTTGCCCGACGACGTGGCGACCACCACGACCTCGACGGGAGAGACCGTCCCCTACGTGGTGCGGATCGAGCGCGGCACGATCAACCGCGCCGTCTACGAGACGGCGATCCTGCACGAGCCGGGCACGCCCGTCCCCGACCCCTGGACGTCGACGCCCGGCTGGAACGGCCGCCTCGTCTATACCTTCGGCGGCGCCTGCGGCATCGGCCACACTCAGGCCACCAGCACCGGCGGCGTGCTCAATGACACGTTGTTGAGCCGCGGCTACGGGGTCGCCAGCTCGACCTTCAACGTGTATGCGAACAACTGCAACGACGTGACCTCGGCCGAGACCGCCATGATGGTCAAGGAACACTTCATCGAGACCTACGGCGTCCCGGACTTCACCATGGGGTGGGGTGCGTCCGCGGGGACCATGCAGCAGTTGCTCATCACCAACGCCTATCCCGGCATTCTCGACGGCGTACTCGGCCACATCGGCTACCCCGACGAGCGCTCGACGACCGTGTCGGGCCACGAGTGCCGCTTCGTCATGGGCGCTATCGAGGCGAGCGAGGACGCAGGCGTCGAATGGACCGACGAGCAGGGCCACGCCGTCACCGGCTTCGCCCGCTACTCTCCACCGGGCACGCCCCCGTTCCCCTTCACGAACACGTGCACCGGCTACATGTTCTTCGACAGCGTCGATTGGCCGCAGTCGTGCCCTGGCCACATTCCGGCCGCCGATCGGTACCACCCGACGGACAACCCCGGTGGGATCCGGTGCGCGATGGCCGACTTCGTGTCAAACGTGTACGGCACCGATCCGGACACCGGGTTCGGCCGACCCATCATCCCCGACACGGTCGGCGTCCAGTACGGCCTGCGGGCCCTCCAGGACGGCGTGATCAGCCCTGACCAGTTCGTCGACCTCAACGAGCGGATCGGCGGGATCGATGTCGAGGGCAACCTGACCACCGAGCGGTCGCGGATGGGCGACGAGGCGCTCGAGGTCGGGTACGCCACCGGCCGGATCAACCAGTTCGACGGTGGGCTGAGCTGGACCCCGATCATCGAGACCCGGCAGTACACCGACCTGTTCGCCGACTTCCACGACCGGAACCGCAGCTGGTCCATGCGCGAGCGGCTGCTCGACGCGAATGGTCATGCCGAGAACCACATCAGCTGGGTGGCAAACCCAGGTCCGGCTACCCAGGCCCTGCAGGAGGAGGCACTCGCGACCATGGATGCCTGGCTGACCGCGAGGCAGCGGCTCGCCGCCAAGTGGCCACGCCTCGACCCCGAAACCCTCACCCTCAAGTCACGACCAGACGGCATCGCCGACGGGTGCGTCACGCCCGATGGTGAGCGGATCGACGAGCCGTTGTCGCTGGATCCGGACACCCAGTGCAACGAGTTGTTCCCGTACCACGCCAACCCGCGGATACAGGCGGGCGGCCCCACGTCGAACGTGGTGATCGCCTGCTCGCTCACCGACCTCGATCGCGACAGCTACGACGTCACGTTCACCGACGAGCAGTGGAGCCGGTTGCAGGACGTCTTCCCGGACGGTGTCTGCGACTGGACCCAGCCGGGTCGTGGCCAGGTGCCGCTCGCCGATACCTGGATACGCTTTTAGATTCAGCGGGAGAGCGGAACATCGACCGCACTGAACGACACTTCGAGACCCGCCGATATTGGCCGTACGGACTCCACCACGAGTCCGTACGGCAAGTCGGGCAGCTGGAAGTTGAACGAGAGCTGCTGGACGAATCGCTCCACTTCAGACGCGGAGCCCGGTGGCAGTTCCTCCGCGGTGAGCTCGGTTACCCGAATCGCGATCGTGTTGTCCGCGGCGCGAATCGTCGCGGTGCCGGTCAGCGTCACCTCGACGCCGAGCAGCTCCACCGGCAACCGCACCGCGACGCCCCCGTCGGCGGCGGACAGCTCCAAGCCGTCGACACCGGCTTGTGCCGCGAGCGTTCCGTAGCCGACAACGGCCGTGCCGTCGACCCGGTCGGCATGGATCTGGCCCGAGTCTTCGACGAGGGCCGACACCGGAGCGCTCACGCCGGTCGCGATCAGCCGCAACTCCGGCAGCCGCACGCCGGTAGACCCGACGTCGCGTAGCCGTAACGTCACTTCCCGATACTCCCCGGACACGACCTGGGTCAGGAACGGAACGCCGGCCACGTCGGCTCGCGAATCGGCAGCCGACACGTTGTAGTTGGCCAACTCCTCATCGACGCGGGCCGCGACCGCCTCGCCGGCAGCCCACGCGGCCACCCGGTCGGCGGCAACCAGCATTACCGCCAGCACGACGAGCACAAGGACAGTTCGCCGAAGGCTCCGCACGACCTCGCAGCTCCTCGATAGGTGGCAGCCGGATCATCGTAGTCCATCGCTTCGGTCGGACGTCTTACCGTGCCGGGTTGACGCATTCCTATATGGGAATATGATAACTGCATGGCACGAGCCACGACCACGTCGGATGCGTTCAATGCAATCGCGGAGCCGCAGCGTCGCCAGATCTTGGATCTGCTGAAGCAGGGTGAACGTCCCGTCCACGATCTCGCCCGTGAACTGGGGATCGCCCAGCCAAGTGCCTCCAAGCACCTGCGGGTCCTGCGTGAGGTTCGGCTGGTGCGGGTCCGGGAAGTCGGGAAGCGGCGGTACTACGGCCTCGATGCACGCGGCCTGCGCCCGATCCATCAGTGGGTCGGCGGGTTCGAGGAGTTCTGGAACGAGACCTTCGACCGGCTGGATACCTATGTGCAACATCTCAAGTCCGACGCAAACGAAGGAGCACAGTGATGGCAGACGAGCGACAGCCCGCCGACCCGAGCCGCGAAATCGTGATCTCCCGGCTCATCGAGGCACCTCGCGAACTGGTGTTCCACGCGTTCACCGAGGTACGGCACCTCGCGCAGTGGTGGGGACCGACCGGGTTCACCACCACGACTCGCGCGTTCGAGTTCCACGAGGGCGGCAGTTGGGACTTCGTCATGCACGGCCCGGACGGGACAGACTATCCGAACTGGATCACCTGGCAGCAGATCGTGCGCCCGGAGCGCATCGCCCTGCTGCACGGCGAGTCGGCGGACGACCCGGACGCCTTCGAGTCGATCCTGACATTCGAGGACCACGGCGAATCAACCCGGATCGTCATGCGCACGGTATTCCCCACGGCCGAGCTTCGTGATCAAGCGGTCGAGGAGTTCCACGCCGTTGAGGGCGGCCGGCAGACCCTGGCCCGGCTGGCCGTGTTCGTTTCTAGCATCGAGGAGGTGCGGCACTGATGACCGGCACCGTTTTCTTCAGTGTGACCATGTCGCTGGACGGGTACATGGCGCCGGTGAGCAGCCAGGCCGACATCGAGGCGCTGCGCCGAGGGGAGTTCACCCCCGGCATCCGGCGATGGATGGAACAGTGGTCCGAGCTTCAGCAGTGGGTGTTCGGCCAGCGCTTCTTCCGCGAGAACCTGCACCTCGGTGAGGGCGGCGAGCAAGGCCGCGACAACGCCATCCTGGAGGGGACCTTCAACCGCACCGGGGCGAGCGTCATGGGCAAGCGTATGTTCGACGCCGGTGAGGCCATGTGGCCGGAGGAGGCGCCGTTCCACACCCCGGTCTACGTCGTCACCCACGAGGTTCGCGAGCCATGGGAGCGGCCCGGTGGTACGACCTTCCACTTCGTCAACGACGGCATCGAAAGCGCCCTCAAACAGGCTCGCGACAGTGCGGGTGAGCGGGACATCCGCATCGCCGGCGGCGGCGAGACGATCCTGCAGTATCTCAATGCCGGCCTCGTCGACGAGTTCACCGTCACACTGGCGCCCGTGTTCTTCGGCTCGGGAGTCCGCCTGTTCGAGGGTATCGATGCCCGGCGGATCGCGGTGGAACCCATCGGCACGGAGCCGTCAGCACGCGTGACGCACTTGACCTACGCCGTTCACCAACGGCAGCCCTGAACTGAGGCCGTCACTGGCTCTCGGTGAGCGCTGCCAGCCGGTCGAGCGAGGCCCGGAGCATCTCGGGCGTAGTCGCCCGGGCCCTGCCGAACCGGCCCTCGTCGGTCAGTTCGGTCCAGTCGTAGATGTGAGTGACGCGCGTACGTGACGAATCGATCGGCTCGAGCTCCCACCGCCACTCGTGCCCGAGCGGCGCACCGCCCGGCTCGGCCGGCCGCCACGCGATCCGCCGACCTTCCTCGAAGTCGACGACATGGTTCTCCCGGACATTGCCGCTCGTGGTCGTCATGGCGAAGACGTCGCCGACGTGATGGACGCGCTGCCCTGGAGGCGCCTCGGACAGGTTGTCATTGCCGTCCCAGCGGGGCTGCTGCGCCGGGTCGGCGATGAGATCGAAGATCTGCCCGGCGCCCGCCGCGATCTCCCGGCTTGCTCGGACGACACGCGTCGCCTCGTCGCTACTGGCCATGTGCTTACGCTAGTCCATGCCCAACGAAGCGACCGAACATGACCGACCCACCGACTCCATGGTGATCGTTGTCATGGGCGTGTCCGGCGCCGGGAAGACGACCGTGGGCCGGCTGCTGGCCACGCGGCTCGGGCTGCCGTTCGCCGACGCCGACGACTTCCATCCTGCGTCGAACATCGCGCTGATGGCCGCTGGGACGCCGCTGACTGATGCCGACCGAAAGCCGTGGCTGCATGCGATCGGTCGCTGGATCGCCGCCCAGGAACGCTTCGGCGGAGGCGTTGTGACGTGCTCGGCGCTCAAACGGTCGTACCGCGATCTGCTGCGTGATCACTGCAGTACGATCTTCTTTCTGCACCTGGCCGGCACACGCGCGGCCCTCGTGGGACGGATGAGCAAGCGCACCGACCATTTCATGCCGGGGTCACTGCTCGACTCCCAGCTGGCCGACCTCGAACCACTCGAACCCGACGAATACGGCGCGACCCTCGATGTGTCGTCCAGCTCCCCCGAGCGGCTCGCGGATGCTGCCTATCGCTCCCTCATCGATGCGAACCAAGAGGTGGATACATGACCGGCACGCTGCATCCAGGTGAACTGGGCACAATCCTGGGCGTGTGGGCCCATCCTGACGACGAGGCCTACCTGATGGCCGGGACCGCACTCCTGGCGGCCGCGGCCGGCTCGACGGTCGCCTGTGTCACGGCGACCGTGGGTGAGGCAGGTGAATCCGCCGACGAGGATCGTTGGCCGCGCGAGCAACTCGGCACGATTCGCCGCGAGGAGCTTGCCGCCAGCCTCGAGATCCTCGGGATCGACGATCACACGCTCCTCGGGTTTCCCGACGGCGGCCTCGCTCGAATCGACCGGGCGACCGGCGTCGCACGTATCGGTGAGGTCGTCGCGCGCGTGCAGCCGGACACGATCCTCACGTTCGGACCGGACGGCATGACCGGCCACTCCGACCACATCACGGTGGCCGACTGGGCGGTCGAAGCGGCCGCCGAGGGTGGCGCACGGTGTCGCGTGCTGGCGGCCACCAAGACGCCGGATTGGCTCGAAACGTTCGCGCACGTCAACGACGGAATCCTCGCATCGACACCGCCACGCACCCCGGCCGCGGACCTCGCAGTCGACGTCACCCTCGACGACAAGGTGGTGGACCTGAAGATGCGCGCACTTCGGGCGCAAGCGAGCCAGACCAGCAGCCTGATCGCGGCTCTGGGCGAGTCCACATACCGCGCCTGGGTGGCGAGCGAGTTCTGGGTTGCCCGGCACCCGTGAGGCAGGTGCGATCCGCCTTTGCTCAGGTGGTCCATCACCCACTGTGCGTTTGCTCGCAGTACGCACGGGTATCAACATGCACAGCTGCAATTCGTCTTGGCACTGACCGCCCTAGGAGGCACCGTGCATATTCGCGAGCGGGAACGCGAAATCGCCCAGGATGCCGAAACCCGTGCCCGGGAGGCCAAGGACTTCGTGCCCCGACGCGAGCGAATGGAGCTCGAGGGCAAAGGTCGACGCACCGCGACAGACGTGAAGGTCGCCGGTGAACTGCTCAAGGACGCCTGCTGGCGGTGACGGCGGTGCACACACAGCGCCCGTGGCGGTTGCCTGACCAGCGCAGCCCGCATCGATGACGATGCCCGTGGCGGTCGGTGCCTTCGTGGCTGCCGCGGCCGTGATCGCCGTCGCCGGAACGCTGCTGTCCAGAGTCGTCGACCGCCTCGCCGACCGCACCGGCCTCGGTGAGGCGATGTCCGGGATGATCCTGCTCGGTGCGGTCACTTCACTCGCCGGGCTCGTCGTCAGCCTCGTCGCCGCAGTCAACGGCAATGCCAGCCTCGCGGTCAGCAACTCTATGGGCGGCATCGCGATCCAGACCCTGTTCATCGTCATCGCCGACGCCACCTACCGGCGAGTGAACCTCGAACATGCGGCGGCCTCGCTGACGAACATCTTCAACAGCGTTCTGCTGCTGGTGATGCTGGCCATCGTGATCGTCGGCGTCGCCGCACCGCCGGTCTCGGTCTTGGGCGTCCACCCCGCCACGCTGCTGCTGTTCGCGGCCTACGGATACGGGCTGTTTCTGGGTCGCAAGACGAGCGAATCGCCCATGTGGCGGCCGGCGCAAACGAGCGCAACGCGGGAGGACGTCCCCGACCCGGATCCGCCCGACGAACGGTTGGCCGGGTTATGGATCCGATTCGGCCTGCTCGCCATGCTCGTGGTCCTCGCCGGCTACGGGGTGTTCGCCTCCGGTACGGCGATCGGAGCCGAGATCGGCATGTCGAACACAGTGGTTGGAGCCTTCCTGACCGGTGTGGCAACCTCGCTCCCGGAACTGGTCACGACGGTTGCCGCGGTCCGCGCCGGTGCGCTCACGCTCGCTGTGGCCGGCATCGTCGGCGGCAACGTCTTCGATGTTCTGTTCGTAGCCGCATCGGACGTCGTGTATCGGGACGGGTCCATCTACGCCGCGGTTACCCAGGCTGACGTTTTCACCCTCGGCTGGACGCTACTCATGGCAGGAATCGTCACCGCCGGGCTCGTGCTACGAGAGCGCGGAGGCATCGGGTTCGAAGGAGTCGCCGTCACATTGGTCTATGTCGCCGGGCTAGCCACCGTCTCGGCCATGGGATGAGATCTTGCGCCGGGCAAGGATGCGGGTCGACATCTTGTCGTCCACATCCATGGCCCGCTCGTCGATTACCTCGAAGTCCGGGGGAAGGCGAGCGCTCAGGCTGCCGGGTTCGATCTCCCAGGGTCGCGTCGACTCGAGCCCGGCGCCCGGCCGCTGGACCAGCGCCTCCCAGCCGATCAGGCCACCGTCCAGCACAGCGGTGCAGGCCGAGGTGAAGGCGTCCTCGTCCCAGTAGTAGGTGGCGAGCACTAGCGCGAACCGCGCGCTGCCAGGACGGTACGACGCCACGTCCGCGACCACCGTGGTGATCTTCTCGGCAAGACCACGATGCTCCGCCTCGGCCACCAGTTGACTGAGCGCAAGGTCGGAGACGTCAACGGCGACCATGTCGCGGCCCGATGCCGCGAGCGCTAGCGCACTCCCCGACCGGCCACAGGCCAGCTCCAGGACCGGCCCGGCCGGAAACCCGACGCGCTGCGCCTCGGCGACGAACGGATGCGGCTCGAACTTCGGCGGTGCAGCGGTGCGGTAGCGCGCGTTCCATCGCCGCCGGTCGGGATGATCCCGCAAGTGTGGCGGAACCGGGACCTTCACCCAAAGGACCCTACCGGTGCGGCACTGACATCACTCAGCGCGCGACCACGGAGGCGGTGGCGAAGGTATCCGCCGGCATCTCCCGCCGGAGCCGCCAGGTGATGGCGATCGGCCGCTCGCCGCGATGTTCCACGTAGGACGCCTGCCCCAGGCAGAGGAACGGCGCCACGCCGATCTCGTCGCGCCGCGCGTTTCGGACGAACAGGACCACGTGAGTGCCTTGATCGCGATGGGTCAAGTACCGCCGCCCGGTCGGCGAGCCGGTCGAGGTGTTGTTCTGCGACTCCCAGTGGAACAGTTGCGAGCTGATCGCATAGTCCCGATACATCGTCGTCGGCGAGAACTCCTTCTCGGTCTTGCGCAGGTTCACCAGCAGCGCGTCCGTCCGGGTCGCCTCGCACCAGGCCACGCCGCCGGCATGACCATGCGCCTTGCGCTCGAGACCGGCCCAGTCGAGCGCGGCGAGAACCTCCTCACGCCGGTACCGGGCATGGCTGGCCAGCGGAACGTGCTGTAGCCCCTCCCCCAGCGACGCCGGGACGTGGCGCGCGCGATCGAGACCGAGGGCCACCAGCTCTCGGATCTCAGCGCACACCGCCGGGTGACGGCGAAGATGAACGAGCCCGGCGTCGTACGAGTCGAAACCACCCCGGTCGGGCCACAGGGTGAACAACAGCATGCGGGCCAGTCGTTGATCGCGTTCGGTCAGCTTGCCGTACTCGGGACCGGCGGGATCGGCGAGGCGGCGGTACGCCTCGGCCCGCTCCGCATCGTCGACGTGCGTCAGAGCAGCTGCTCGGCGCAGCAGTGCGTCCTCATCCGGCCCGGCCGCAAGGGTTGGAAAACCCGCTTCGCGGCGCAGCGTCGTCCATGAGCCGCCGCTCCGATAGACGTCCACAAGCTCGCGTCCAGCCTCGTCAAGATAGCGCGCGAGACCGATGTCCCGGTGGAACCGGACGTCCGCGACAAGTTGCCTCCGGTTCAGTGACAACTGTTGACGGACGTTGTTGAGCACAACATCGCGCGAAACACGGTCGAGAACAATCTGCGACCCGGAGGGTAGGAACGGGAAGCCCTGCTCGATGTGCCGCTCCAGCGCCTTGCGCCCGGTTCCGGTGAGCGCCCGGTAACGGACGTCGAACCGGAACTCCCGACGATGCTGGCCGATGAAGTCCAGCACGGTGAGGACCGCCTTGCCGGAGGCCCGCCGCAGGCCGCGGCCGAGCTGCTGCAGGAAGATCGTGGCGCTCTGCGTCGGACGCAGGAGCAGCACGGTGTCGACCTCTGGAATGTCGAGGCCCTCGTTGAACAGATCAGCCGCGAACAGGACCGACACCTCGCCACGGCGCAGTTGCTCGATGGCGGCGGAACGCTCATCCGGCCGTGTAGTCCCGGACACGGCCAGCGCGGGGATGCCCGCGTCACGGAACACCCGAGCCATGTAGTTCGCGTGCGCGACCGAGACGCAGAAGCCGAGCGCGCGCATCCGTGCGACGTCGGTGACCTTGTCACGGAGCTCACGCAGCACCTTGGCGGCCCGGGCGTCGTTGCCGGTGTAGAGCCGGTCGAGCTTCTCGACGTCGTAGAAGCCGCGCCTCCATTCGATGCGGGAGAGGTCAACACCGTCGGCGACACCGAAGTAGTGGAACGGGACGAGTAGATCGGCGGCCAGCGCGTCCCACAGCGGCAGCTCGTACGCCGTGCGGTCGTCGAAGAAGGAGCGGACATCCACTCCGTCCGCGCGCTCCGGCGTCGCCGTCAGACCCAGCAACTCGACCGGGCGCAGATGGTCCAGCAAACGCCGGTACGTCGGCGCTTCGGCGTGGTGAAACTCGTCGATCACCACGACGTCGAAGTGGTCCGCCGGGAGGTTCGCCACGCCGTACGACGACAACGACTGGACGCTGGCGAACACGTGCCGCCAGCGCTCCGGACGCGCACCCCCTACGTAGGCCTCGCCGAACGACCCGTCGGACAACGTCTCGCGGTACGTCCGCAGCGACTGGTCGAGCATCTCCCTGCGGTGCGCGACGAACAGCAGCGAAAGGTCACGGCCGTACGTCTCGCGGACCAGCCGGCGGTAGTCCAGCGCGGCCACGACGGTCTTGCCGGTGCCCGTCGCGGCGACGACCAGATTGCGGTGCCGGTCGTGCACCTGGCGCTCGGCGTCAAGGGCCTCGAGGATCTCGTCCTGGTGGGGAAGCGGGCGCACCTCCAACCCGGCGAGGCTGACTACCGTCGCCCGTCCGGCCCGACGACTGCCGGCGGACGCCAGAGCGTCGTCGAGCGTGTCCGCGTCCACATCCGGGTCGTAGGGGACGAACGCCCTCGACTCCCAGTAACTGTCGAACGTGGCGGCGAACTTGCGGATCAGGTCCGGCGTCGCCACGCCCGACAGCCGGACGTTCCACTCCAAGCCGTCGACCAACGCCGACCGGGAAAGGTTGGAGCTGCCGACCAGGGCCGTGTCGTATCCGGTGTCGCGGCCGAACAGCCAGGCTTTGGCGTGCAGGCGTGTCGCCTGTGTTTCGTAGCTGATCCGAACGTCAGCGCCGAACCGCCGGACGAGCTCGTCCACCGCCCGGCGCTCGGTCGCACCCACGTACGTCGTCGTCAGGACGCGGAACGGCACGTTGTTGTCGCGGAGCGCAATGAGCTGTTCCTCCAGGATGCGCAGCCCGTGCCAGCGGATGAACGCACAGAGCAGGTCGACGCGATCGGCGCTTGCCAACTCCGCTCTCAGCTCGGTCGACAACGACGGCTCGTCATGGGCGTTGGTCAGCAGCGCGGCTTGCGACAGCGGTGTCACCGGACGGACCACGTCCCGTGAACTCGGCGTGAGTTGCCTGGTCAGGGCGATCAGTTGCTCGATCGTTCCGGGCAGCTGCTCATCTGACGCCTTCAGAAGCGAGAGCAACTCGTTTGTCAGGCTCACTCTGCGTTCGACGTTACGTTCGTCGGCGAGCAGCCGCCGTACGGCCTCGGCCACGTGCCGCGCAATGACTTCCGGCGCCTCCGCTTCGTCAACAACGGAGAAGTCGGGCGTGACGTCCTGCCCGAGCCGGCTGATGGCGCGGTCCAGCCCCACTGTCCGGACCTTCTCGTAGATTCCCTCGCCGAGCTTGTCTCCCACGGCCGGCAAGCATGCCATGACCGGGTTCGGCGTCAGGTCGGGACGCGTTGTCGGTGTCCGGGTGCTGCTGGTGGTCGTGATCGGTAGGTGTGCCCGGTGGGTGTGGTGATCTCGATGAGGTGGGCGGCCGGGTCGATCACGGCGCTTCGCCAGCCGGGCATCTGACGCACATAGTTGCAGCGTTCGCACAAACCTTGCCCGTTCGTGTGCGTTGTTGGCCCGCCCCGCGAGTGGGGCTGGATGTGGTCCAGGTGCCGGATCGGGGCGTCGCAGAACACGTTGCGGCAGTACTGGTCGCGGTAGACCAGCATCCGGGCCAGCACCCCGGTGAAGCGGCGCCGCCGCCGGTCGCAGTCGGTGACGATGCCGGTGACCGGGTCGGTGTACAGCCGCCGGATCCACACCCGCGCCATGTTCATCTCCCGAACCCCGACCCTGCCGATACCGGTGCCGGCACGCGGGCCGGCGCAGTCTCCGGCGCAGCCCGGGCGGTGCACACCGAGCAGCGGTGCACACCGGCCACCAGCCTGCGGGTCGACCCCGCCGAACTCGCCCGCACCGGCCGTGGCGGGCTCGGCGGCGCCCGACCCAGCTGCCTCACCTCCGGTAGCCGCGCCGGGCCGGGAACGCGCGTAAGGATCGGCGGGTGTCGATGCGGCCGGCGCCGGACACGATGGCGATGCTGTCCGCGCTGTTGCCGTGTGAGCAGGGTGTGGCCGCGTGGGCGGCGCTGCGCCGCCACGCGGACAGTATCGTTGCGGCCGGTGATGAGCGGACCCGGGACCAGATCATGGCCGACACCCTCGTCGAACGCCTGACCGGGCAAGCGACCGCCGACAGCGTGGACGCCGAGATCGCGCTGATCATGACCGAGGGGGCGCTGTTCGATGGCGACACCGAGCCTGCCGAACTGGTCGGCTACGGACCCATCCCGGCCGCCACCGCCCGCGACATCGCCGGCCGCGCCACCACCGAGGACGACGGCGGTGAGCACGGCTACGCGGACACCGGCAATCACGCCGACAGCGGCG
>DASUTB010000086.1:0-4725 GCA_036374835.1 Jiangellaceae bacterium
AGCGAAATCCGTCCGTTCGACGACGATGACGCCGTGGCCGCGGCCCGCTTCTTCCGCGAGCGCGGCATCACGACGATCGGCGTCTGCTTCCTGCACAGCTACGCCAACCCGGAGCACGAGCGCCGGATGCGGGAGGTACTGAGTAGGGAGCATCCCGACGGCACCGTGTCGATCTCGTCGGACGTGCTGCGGGAGTACCGCGAGTACGAGCGCAGCGTGACGACGCTCGTCGATGCCGCGGTCAAGCCGACGATCCGGCGCTACATCGACAACGTCCGCAATCGGCTCGACGGGTTGACCGGGCGGCGCGTCCCGTTCTACGTGATGAAGTCCAACGGCGGCGTGCTGTCCGCGGAGGAGGTCGTCCATCAGCCGATCACCACGGTGCTGTCCGGTCCGGCCGCCGGTGCGCTGGGGGCGGCGGTCGTGGCCGAGGCCGCCGGTTGCCCGAAAGCGCTCACTCTCGACGGCGGCGGCACCTCGACCGACGTGACCGTGGTGGAGGACGGGCATCCGGCGCTGACCACGGAGGGATCGGTCGGAGCGTATCCGAGCAAGATCCCGATGATCGACGTCGCCACGGTAGGAGCAGGTGGGGGATCGGTCGCCTGGATCAGCCCGGAGGGCACGCTCAAGGTCGGTCCACGCTCGGCCGGGGCGGAACCGGGTCCGCTGTGCTACGGAAAGGGCGGCACCGAGGTCACCGTCACCGACGCCCATGTGGTGCTGGGACGGATCCCGCCGCACCTGCTCGGCGGTGAGATCCCGCTGGACGTGGCGGCGGCGCGCGACGGGCTCACCACGTTGGCCGACGATCTTGACCTGAGCGTCGAGCGCTGCGCCACCGGGATCCTGGAGATCTCGGTGTGGAACCAAGCCAACGCGCTGCGGCAGGTCACGGTCAAACGCGGCCTGGACGTGCGCGAGTTCACCTTGGTGAGCTTCGGCGGATCGGGGTCGTTGCTGGCCTGCCGGCTCGCCGACGTGCTCGGTTTGGACGGTGTTCTGGTCCCGCCGAACCCGGGCAATCTGTCGGCATACGGCTTGCTCACGGTCGACGTCCGGAACGACTACGTGCGCACCATGGTGAGCCGGCACAGTGCCATCGACGCCGCCGCGGTGGGCAAGGTACTGGTCGACCTGCAGGCCGAGGCGGACGCGGCGCTGGACCGCGAGGGTTTCGCGCCGGACGCCCGTCGATTCGTGCGTACCGCGGACCTGCGCTACTACGGGCAGGCGTTCGAGGTGCGCGTGCCGCTCGATGACGAAGCAGGCGGGCCGGGGGCGGTGACACAGCAGATGCTGGAGGCGACGGCCGATGCGTTCCACGCCGAGCATCGTTCGCTGTACGGATACGACTTCCGGCACGATTCGAGGCAAGAGGTCGAATGGGTGAACCTGCGGGTCACCGGAGTCGGCCCGATCCGCCGTCCCGGCATCCCGGAAGTCGACAAGGGCATCGGCGCCGAGCAGGCCAGGACTGGAACGCGGAAGGTCTACTTCGATGACTGGACCGACACACCCGTCTACGACCGATCACACCTCGGCGCGGAGGACGTCGTCCCTGGCCCGGCGATCATCGAGGAGTTCGGCTCGACCGTCCCTGTTCACCCCGGCTTCGCCGCGGAGGTCGACCGGCACGGCAACCTGAGGATGGTGCGCAGATGAGTGTCGACCCGATCCTCGTCGAGATCGTCGAGGGCTATCTCGCGTCGGTCGAGCAGGAGGTCGAGACCGCGATCGGCCGCACCGCCCGCTCGCCGATGATCCGCGACGCGCACGACTACCGCGCCGGCATCCACGACCGCAAGCTGCGCAAGCTCACCGGACGGTCGTACTCCGCGCTCGTCCACCCGGTGGTGCGCGACTACCCGCCGGAGACGATGAAACCGGGCGACGTCTACTTCCATAACGACGTCTACCTCTCCGAGGGTGGCATCGGTCACCTGCCGGACCTGTGCGTGACGGTCCCGGTCTTCCACAACGGTGAGGTCGTCGCTTTCGTTCAGGCGTTCGGCCATCACGACGACATCGGCGGCACGGTTCCCGGCTCGATGCCCTCGCGCGCGACCAGTGTGTTCGAGGAGGGCCTGATGGTGCCGCCGATCAAGCTGTGGGACGAGGGCCGTCCCAATGAGTCTGCGATCAAGATCATGACGCGCAACTCGCGCATGCCCGACTCGCTGGCCGCGGATCTGGACGCCGAGTGCGCGGCCTGCCTGATGGGTGCCCGGCGGATGGCCGAGCTGTTCGACCGCTACGGACGCGAGACCGTCGAGGGGTGCTTCGACGCGATCATCGCCAACACCACCGACACGTTCCGCCGCGAGGTCCTGGCCAAGATTCCGGAAGGAACCTACGTCTGGGAGGACTACGCCGAGCACGACGGTGTCGACCCGCCGAAGCTGCACACCCAGCGGATCACGCTGACCCGCGAACCCGACCGGCTTGTGCTCGATTTCACCGGCACGAGCGAACAGGCCCGCGGTCCGATCAACCACGCCGGCAACTACGCCGACGGCGTGTTCCTGAAGAAGTGGCTGGCGCCGATCCTGCGCAACCTCGCCGACACGCCGGACCGCATGGCCGAACTGGATGTGAACGAGGGCGTCGTCCCGTTGATCGAGATGCGCTTCCCACCCCCTGGCACGCTGCTGACGCCGGTGTTCCCGGCGCCGACCAACGCACGGACGTTCGTGATCCTTCGGTTGCTCGGTGTGCTCGCCGGGGTGCTGGCCAAGGCCGTGGACGGGCGGATGCCGGCCGACCAGGAGACCATCCGCTACACCGGTGTGTACGGGACGGACGCCGAAGGCAAGCCGTACCTGATGCGCGAGGTTCTCGGCGGCGGCTCGGGCGGCCGGTACTACGCCGACGGTGAGGACACCATCCACGTCGTCCCGGACTCGCGCAACCTGCCTACGGAGTTCAGCGAATCCCGGTTCCCGTTCGTCGTCGAGAAGCTGGGACTGGCGGTCGATTCCGGCGGGCCGGGACTGCGCCGCGGCGGGCTCGGCTACGAGAAGCACATCCGGATGCTGCGCGACGCACACTTCATGTCGATTGCGGACCGCTCGATCCTGTCTTGCTGGGGCGTGGCTGGCGGCCTGGCCGGACGTCCGTTCTCGGTGACGATCGACCCCGGCGGGCCGGCCGAGCGCGAGGTGGATGCGCTGGCCGACGCCGAACCGGTGCGCGCCGGTGAGGTGATCCGGATCCATACCACCGGGGGAGGCGGCTGGGGCGACCCGCTGGACCGGCCGGTCGAGGAGGTGCTGCGCGACCTGCGCTGGGGGAAGGTCTCGTTCGAGGGTGCGCGGGCCGAATACGGCGTCGTGGCCTCAGGGGATGCGGACGACCCGGTGGTGGACGAGGACGCGACGGCGGCGCTGCGCGAGGCTCAGCGCGGGAAACGCACCGGCGACGAGCCGTTCTTCGACCGTGGCCCCGGCTACGCGAAGCTCGCAGACGGACAACGGGCGGCCGACGTCGACTGGATGGTCTGAGCGCCGGCTAAACGTGCGCGATCCGGATCGTGTGCTCGCTGTTCTCGGCAAGTGCTCGAAGATCGTCGACGTCGCTGGTGAGGATCACACCACCGCCGGCGTGGTCGGCCGTGGCGGCGACGATCGCATCGGTGGGGGAAATCCGATCCCCGCGCGCCAGAGTACGCAGCCGCGCGGCGTGTCGCGCGATGACTTCGCTGACTTCACGGACGTTGCACTGGCGCAGCAGCCGGTTTGTGCGGAAGTCCCGTCGATTGTCGCCGGTCAGGCACTCCACGAGGACAGCAGCAGGCACGAGCGGCGGCCATTCGCCACGGTCGAGCATCTCCGCGATGCGGGCGCGGTCGTCGGCCAGTACCGTCACGCCGTGCGAGTCGAGGATGGTCGTCATGCCGAGGCGCGTCGCTGCTGCGTACCGTATACGTCGTCGGCCCACGCTCGGGCATCGGCGATCTCGTCCGCCGTCAGTGGACCATGCTCGCGCTCCATCTCAGCGAGGTACGCATATGCGCCGGCTATCTTCGCCCGGTCGGACAGTTCCTGCGTGATGGCTCGGCGGGCGAGTTGCGAGACGTTCAGGCCGGCTTCTTTCGCCCGACGATAGATCTCGTCCGGGAGCGAGATATTGACGCGTGCCATGCGCATATTATACACAACACCGTTGGTTGAGGTCGTTACGCCTGCGCCACTTGGTGCCCGCAGCCGCCGCTCAGCCCGAGCGTACGGCGGTGCCCCACATCGTGAGGTTGGTCGGGTCGAGGTTCGAGCCGAGTGGCCGGAGCACTGTGTCGCTGAGCTCGAACCGGGACGCTTCGAGGTGCTCCGTGGTGCGGGCGCACGTGTCGCACCCGTCGGCGAGCCATCGCCAGGGACGGCGCACCAGACGCTGGTAGGCCCGGCGCACGCCGCGCCGCGGCGCGACGACGTGCTCGATGAACAACAACTGACCACCTGGTCGCAGTACTCGCCAGATCTCATCCAGCATCGCCGGGGCGTCGGGGACCGAGCACAGCACGAGGGTTGACACCACGACGTCCGCGGCCGCCGCAGGGAGTCGGTCGGTGAGCAGGTCGCGCCGCAAATCCAGGTCGAGGCCGTGTTCGCGTGCCGCCTCGCGCAGATCATCGTCGAAGTACGGGTTCGGTTCGAACCCGACGACACGTGCGCCCTGCGGGTAGAGGCTGAAGTTGCTGCCGCGGCCGGGGCCGATCTCCACGAT
>DASUTB010000087.1:0-10958 GCA_036374835.1 Jiangellaceae bacterium
CCGCAGACCGGTCTCCTCGTACGCCTCGCGGACCGCCGCGGTGCGCTCGTCCTCGCCGGCACCGATACCCCCACCGACGGTGAACCACCAGCTGCGCTCGCCCTTGCTGGCGCGCATCAGCAACACGCGCCGGTCGCCGTCGACGATGACGACCCGCGCCGAGTCCCGCTCGTAGACCCCGTCGTCAGCGAGCGTCCACTCCGCGGCGAACAACGCGTCCTCGTCGAGCACAGTTTCACCCCATCGCCAGCGTGCACACCCGGTTACCAGGTCACCGGCTCACTCGAGTTCCGGGTTCACCAGCCGCGCTCGGCGAGGCGGTGCGGCTCGGGCACGTCCTCGACGTTGATCCCGACCATTGGCTCGCCGAGCCCGCGGGAAACCTTCGCGATCACGTCCGGGTCGTCGTAGAACGTCGTGGCCTTGACGATCGCCTCCGCGCGCCTGGCCGGGTCGCCGGACTTGAAGATGCCCGAGCCGACGAAGACGCCCTCAGCGCCGAGTTGCATCATCATGGCCGCGTCCGCAGGCGTCGCGATTCCGCCGGCGGTGAACAGCACAACCGGCAGCTTGGCTGCCTTGGCCACCTCCTGGACCAGCTCGTACGGCGCTTGTAGCTCTTTCGCCGCGACGTAGAGCTCATCGGCGGGAAGCGACGACAGCCGCTTCATCTCGGCACGGATCTGGCGCATGTGGGTCGTGGCGTTCGAAACGTCGCCGGTGCCGGCTTCGCCCTTCGACCGGATCATCGCCGCACCCTCGGCGATCCGCCGCAGCGCTTCGCCGAGGTTCGTGGCGCCGCAGACGAACGGCACGGTGAACTGCCACTTGTCGATGTGGTTCGTGTAGTCGGCCGGCGTCAGGACTTCGGACTCGTCGATGTAGTCGACGCCGAGCGACTGCAGCACCTGCGCCTCGACGAAGTGCCCGATCCGGGCCTTGGCCATGACGGGGATCGAAACGGCGTTGATGATCTTCTCGATCATGTCCGGGTCGCTCATCCGCGACACGCCGCCCTGAGCGCGGATGTCGGCCGGCACCCGCTCGAGCGCCATGACCGCGACGGCACCGGCATCCTCGGCGATCTTCGCCTGCTCGGGCGTGACCACGTCCATGATGACGCCGCCCTTGAGCATCTCGGCCATGCCGCGCTTGACGGTCGCGGTGCCGGTCTGTGGGGTGGTCGGCTGTTCGGACACGGCAAACCTCTTCTGCGAACTCGGGTGGGCTTACCCATCAATGATACGGCCGATTCGGACCGCTTTGGCACGTCCACTTGGCACCCACTGGCCTGCCGAGCCCACCTGGCTGGCGCGCCGTCAGGGCTTGCGGCCGAGACCACCGTAGCCGTCCACGCCCTCAGGCGGGCCGGCATCCGGGTCGGGCCGCCACTGCGCCAGTGGCCCGACACCGGGCTCCACGAGCTCCAAGCCTTCGAAGTAGCCGGCGATCTGCTCAGGGCTGCGCACGGTGTAGGTGGGATTGGCGGACTGATTCCAGATCCGGGCCGCTTCCACAACCCCTTCGCTCGTGTCGACGCTGTCGCTGGTCGCCAGGTAGCTGCCGGACGGCAGGCCCGCCATGAGGCGTCGCACGATCGACGTCGCCTCCTCGTAGTCGGGAATGTGCCCGAGGATCCCGAGCAGCATCAGGCCGACCGGCTGCGTGAGGTCGAGTGTTTTCGCCGCCTCCCGCAAGATCGTATCCGTCTCGCGCAGATCTGCGTCGATATAGGTGGTGGCACCCTCGGGGGTGCTGGTGAGCAGTGCACGCGCATGAACGAGCACGAGTGGGTCGAAGTCGACATAGACGATCCGGGACTCGGGCGCTACGGCCTGTGCCACCTCATGGGTGTTGTTCGCGGTGGGCAGTCCGGTGCCGATGTCGAGGAACTGGCGGATGCCGACGTCCCGCGTCAAATATCGGACGACACGTACGAGAAATGCCCGGTTGGCCCGCGCGATCTGGACCATCTCCGGGAATGCCTTCTTGATCTCTTCGCCGACGTGACGGTCGACCGCGAAGTTGTCGTCGCCTCCCAGCCAGTAGTTCCAGATCCGAGCCGTCTGCGGCACCGTAGTGTCGATCTCGGGAACCGGTGGCTGCTCCACGGACGATTTCATCCATGCTGGCGTCTCGCTCATGGCTGGAGTCCCTCGCTTCGAGTTGGAATCAAGAGCCATCCAAGCAGAGTGGCGCCATCGCCGTAAGGGCTACTCGAAGAATGCGAAGGTGCGAACCTCGATGCTGTGCCGCGGGACGGCGGCTTGCACCGAGGAATCCAGGAACGCCGAGTGCGGTACCCGCCACGCCCGGCTGTGGTCGGAGTCGTGGAACTTGAAGAACAGCACCTCGTCGCGGGTCATCTCCGGGAAGTACCACCACTCGTGGGCAGGGTTGTAGTAGAACTCCGAGCCGTGCGCGGCCACCTCCAACCCGTCGACGGAGCTGAACGGGTCCGCCGGCAGCTCGTCCACGAAGTACAGGGTATTGGACAGCCCGTCGGCGACGTCGACGCTCCGGAAATCGCACAAGGCCAGTGGCCAGTCCTGCGGGGGCGGTGTGAACACCCGCCAGGTGCTTGTGGCCACCGCACGGTGGTAGCCGGGGCCGTCGGGGAACTGCTCGGCGTAGACCGCTGCGGCGGTATCCGCGGAACCCTCCGGGGCGTAGTCGCAGTGCACGAGCGCGGCCTGCGGCTGGGACGCGTTCGCTCCGGGATCCACCGACCGGCGTAGCACCCATCCTCGGGCGCCGACCCGGTCGGCATCGAGCGTGCGCCGCACGAAATCGGTCACTTCAGACAGGTACACGGCGTCGACCTCGGCCTTGTCGGTGAAGTCGCGGACCGCGCTGACATGCTCGACGATCTCGAACCCGTGCACGTCGAGCCGGAAGCGCTCGGCCACCCGACGACCGTTGCGGATACGCACCACGTGCGTGTCGTACTCGCCCGTGTTGACACTCGCTCCCGGTGCGGTGAATCGGCGCAGCACGGTCGACCGTGGCGACAGGTACCGCAACTCGCCGTCCACTGACCTCACCCGCGCCAGCCAATCAGCATGGCCGCACGCGTCCAATATCGCTTCCGTCTCATGACAGTCGGCGCCGGCCGGCGAACCCGAGATCCTGGCGGTGGTACCAGTCCAACTCGTCGTCCCCCTCGAGCCAGCACAGCAGCACCCGCTCGCCGTCCAGCTCGGACGGGAAGTCCAGCAGCAACGGCGCGAAGCCTTTCACCTCGATGCCCGAGTCGGTGAACGACGTGAGAAGTTCGTCGAGCCGCGCCTGCTTCGCTTTCAGCTCGGGAACACCGCCCAAGTGCGTCGGCGGCCCACCCTGTACCGCGGCTGCCAGCTCGGCCGCGTCCGCACGTAGCTCGATCACTTCGCCGATCTCCGGAGCGACCCGGGCCAACTCAGCTTTGGCCTCGTCCACACTGAACGTGCGCATGCGCCGAGCCTGCCACACCGGGCCACTCGTCAGCCGGTGGGCGTCTCGGGCTCGGTCACATCGGCCACCTCGGCGTCGAGCGCCGCGACGAGAGCGTCGCCGGCGACCTTGGCGGCGACCCCGTGCGCCCCGCCGCCGATCGATACTTCCCGGCCGATGATCCTTGTGTCGGCGATGACGGGCCACGCTTGGGTCGAGCCGAACGGTGTGATGGTGCCCCGCTCGAATCCGGTGACGTCCTTCGCCGTCGCCGCGTCCGGCATCGATAGCCGACTCGCGCCGAGGTGCGCACGCAGCTTCGGCCAGGCGATGGTCCGGTCGCCGGGCACAAGGACGAACACGTAGTCGTCGTCGGCACGGCGCACGACCATCGTCTTGATGACGGCGGACGGTTCGACTCCACGCGCGGCAGCGGCCTCGGTAAGGCTCCGTACCGGGCCGTGCCGGACGACCTCGTAGTCGATGCCGGACTCCTCCAGCGCCTTCAGCGCACGCTCGTCGCTCACCGCACCGAGGCTAGCCGAGGCCCTTCGGGACCTCGTCGTCGAACTCGACCGTCTCCGGCCAGGGCGCGTGGCCGGCCAGCCGCAGCCACCGGACGACGGGTTTGCGGCGCAGCCGGCGGGCGGCACGCACGGTGTCGTTGTGGAACCGGCGGGCGTGGCCGACTTGGCGGCACGCCGCGGCAAGGTCGTCGAGCGCGTCCCCTGCGCCTTCGGCGCGCAACTCGGCGATGTATCCCGGGTCGTTCAAGGTCTGGCCGAGTGCCTGGGTCAGGTCGCTTTCGGCCTGCTCGCGGCCGCTGCCCAGGCCGGTGCCGGGATGTTCACGGAATCCGCTCAAGCCCGTTGCCGCGTCCTCGGCACGGTGCGGGTCGACGGTGCGGGCGCGCGATGCCGCGTCGGCGACCAACATTGCGCTCGCCGGGTCGAGCAGTCCACCGCTGGCCATGTCGAGTGCAGCGCCTGACCGGCGATGCAGTTGGGCATCCAGCACGCCGCGGGCGGCGTCGACCCTCGCGTGTAACCGGTCGAGCCGGCCCGCCGTCCACGACAGGTAGACGCCGAGCAGTGCGACGACGGCTATCCCTGCAATAACCCACTCCATCGCGCCCTCCTTGCGTACGAACCTATCGGGCCGCCCGGCGCAGCCGTCCGGTCATCGGGCCGGAATCTCCACGCGGACCCGCCGCGGCCGCCATCTCGTATACCGCCAGAATCTCGGCCGCCACGGTCTCCCAGTCGTATCGCCGCACCCACTCCGCGGCCGCCGCACGCAATTCCGAGCGCCGGTGCGGGTCGCCGAGCAGGCTGACCGCGGATTTGGCCAGCGCGTCGGCGTCTCCAACGGGCACCAGTTCGCCGACCCGACCGTCGTTCAGCACGGCCCGGAATGCCACGAGATCGCTCGCCAGCACCGGAGCACCGGCGGCCATCGCCTCGGCGAGCACGATGCCGAACGACTCTCCCCCGGTGTGCGGCGCGATGTAGATGTCGCTAGTCGCCAGCATGGCGCCCTTGTCATCGTCACTCACACCGCCGAGGAACTCGACGTCGTCGCGGCACCACTTCGGAATCCCGCGGCGGATCTCGTCCACGGCGCCGCGTCCGGCGACCAGCAGCCGTACACCGGGCGTCGCCTCGTGAATCCGGGGCCACGCCTCCAACAGGACGGGCAGGCCCTTGCGCGGCTCGTCCAACCGGCCGAGGAACGACAGCGTGCCACCTTGGCCGCGCCATTCGGGACGCGGCTGCGCCTTGGTGAACCGGTCGACGTAGAGCCCGTTCGGAATCAGTACGGGGTCGCCGCCGAGGTGCTGGACGAGCAGCGTCCGGGCTTCCTCCGAGACCGCGATCCTCGCGTTGATCTTCTCGAAAGCAGACTGCAGGATGCCGAACGCCGCGCTCATCGCCCGCGACCGTGGATTGGCCTGATGGAACGTGGCGACCACTGGGACGTCCGCCCACCACAACGTCAGCAGGCCAAGGCTCGGCGACGCCGGTTCGTGAACGTGCACGACGTCGAATCGACCGTCAGAGAGCCATCGCCGGACCCGGGACGCCGAGACCGGCCCGAAGGTCAGCCGCGCCACCGAGCCGTTGTAGCGGACCGGTACGGCGCGGCCTGCCGTCACGACGTAATCCGGTACCTCGATGTCGTCATCACCCGGCGCCAGCACCGAGACTTCATGGCCGCGTCCCATGAGCAACTCGGCCAGGTCGCGGATGTGCGCCTGCACTCCGCCCGGCACGTCCCATGAGTACGGGCACACCATTCCTATCTTCATCGCATCACGTCCGTCAGACGTTCGCCGTGGCGCGCCGCGGGTCACCCGCTGCCAGATCGGCCACGAACAGCGGCTGTAGCATGTGCCAGTCCTCTGCATGCGCGGCGATGCCTTCGCTGAACGTGTCGGCAACGCGTTGCGTCAGCACAGCCACCCGCTCGGCGCCACGTGCTCCACCGGCGGACAGGTCCACCTCGGGGTGGAAGTGGATGACCAGCCGGTGGTCGGGTTCCTCTCCCTCATAGAACAGCGTAGTCGGGATCAGCGCAGCTCCGGTCCGCATGGCGAGCACGGCCGGGCCCGGTGGCATACGTGTCGACTCGCCGAACAGCTTGACCTCGACACCGCGGCGGCTGAGGTCGCGATCGGCCAGCAGCGGCACCATCGTGCCTTCGGAAAGCCTGGCGGACAGTATCTGGAACACGTCGCCGTTGCCGCCGGTCAACGGCAGGATTTCCATGCCGAGCCCGCGACGGAACGAGAGAAACTTCTCGTACAGCGCCTCGGGCCGCAGCCGCTCGGCGACGGTCGTCACGGGGATGCCCGTCAGCGCACCCCACGCACCGGCATGATCCCAGTTGCCCATGTGCGGTAGCGCGGCGATGACACCGCGTCCTTCAGCGAGCGCCGTGCGCATGGGTTCCTCGCCGATGACGCGGACGCGGCCGACTATGCGGTCGGTGTCCCAGTCGGGCAGCCGGAACGCGTCGCACCAGTACCGCAGATACGAGCGCATACCACGACGCGACGCCTCGCGCAGCTCGTCTTCATCCGATGTGCCGATGGCGCGGGCCAGGTTCGCTTCGAGCCGCCGCACACTAGGACCCCGCTTGCGCCACACCGCGTCCGCAATTCCGCGGAACGACCGGTACGCCGTGCGCTCCGGAAGCAGCCGCACCGCCGACCAACCACCCCGGTAGCCGAGGTATGACAGCCGTTCGCGCACATCGGAGTTCATGCCTTCTGTTCTCCCACTTGGCGTCGCACGGCCAGCACCCGCTGACCGATGGTCCAGGCACTTGCCGCCGCGAGTAGCCACAACACGACCTCGAGAACCACGAGAGGCAGATCGAACAGACCGACCAGACCCGTCGTGACGAGTATCGCGACCAGTCGGTCCGGCCGTTCGGCGATGCCCACGCTCGCGTTATACCCCTGACTCTCGGCGCGAGCCCTGGCGTACGAGATGACCCCGCTGAGCACGAGACACGCTAGGCATAGTCCGACCATACGCAGGTTGTCGCCGGGCCCGGCGAAGTAGAGTGCGAGGCCGCTGAAGATCGCCGCATCGCCGAACCGGTCGAGCAGCGAGTCGAGGAAGGCTCCCCAGGGACTCTCCGTGCCGGACAGCCGGGCCATGACGCCGTCCAGATTGTCGGCGAACACGAACGCGGTGATGAACAGCGTGCCGGCGAAGAATCGGCCCTGCGGGTAGAACACCAGCGCACCGGTCACGACACCAAGCGTTCCGATGATCGTGACGAGGTCTGGTGTGAGCCCGACCTTGAGGAATGCCCGGGCCGCGGGAGTCAGCAGCCGGGCGATGAATGCCCGCGCCAGCCGGTTTAGCATCGTCAGCCCGTCCCGTCAGCGTCGTCGTACGTGATACCGGCACCGTTCGCGGAATCCGGCGGGCGCCATCGTAGCGGCACGGGTCCGGTGCCCGCCCCGGCGATCCCGCTCCGACCCGGAGTGATTCCCGTGATCACCGGCACTTTCCGCGTCATGGTTGCGAAAAGTGCCGCTGATCACAGGAGATGGATTGCCGACAGGACTTGTGCCGAGCGTTGCGCTGCGCAAGGGTGGCAGGACCACGTCATCGCGGCGGAGTTCCCGGCGCGCCCGCCAGGGACCAGCCGACAACCTGCGGGAGGCGAGTGCAATGGCGGACAAAGTCGCCGCAGTATCCGGAGAAGCACCGGTGGCCGACCAGCCGGACGGTGTACGCAACGTCGTGCTGGTCGGCCACGCCGGCAGCGGCAAGACCACACTGGCCGAGGCCCTCCTCGTTGCGACCGGGACGATTCACCGGGCCGGTCGCGTCGAGGACGGCACGACGGTCAGCGACTTCGAGGACGCGGAGACGCGTCAACAGCGTTCGGTCAGTCTGTCTCTGACCCCGTTCACCCACGACAACGTCAAGGTCAATCTGCTCGACACACCCGGCTACGCCGACTTCGTCGGTGAGCTGCGCGCCGGGCTGCGCGCTGCGGACTGCGCGGTGTTCGTCGTGTCCGCGTCCGAGCTGATTGACGGTGCGACGCAGCTGCTCTGGTCCGAGTGCGCCGCGGTCGGCATGCCCCGGGCCGTCGTCGTCTCCAAGCTCGACCACCCCCGCGCCGATTATGCCGGCACGTTGACCGCATGCCAGGACGCCTTCGGCGACCGGGTGGTGCCGCTCTACCTTCCCGTCTCCGGTACCGAGGGCACCACGACCGGTGTCACCGGGCTGCTCAGCGGCAAGGTCTACGACTACTCGTCGGGCTCGCGCTCCGAGTCACCGGTCGACGAGGCCGCCGTCCCGGAGTTCGACGAGGCGCGCGGTGCGCTCATCGAGGCCATCATTGAGGAGTCCGAGGACGAGAGCCTGATGGACCGCTATCTCAGCGGTGAGCAGATCGATCCGAAGGTTCTCGTGACCGACCTGGAAAAGGCCGTGGCCAAGGGGTCGTTCTACCCGGTGATCCCGGTCGACTCCGCGACCGGCGTCGGGACGGCCGAGCTGCTCGAGATCATCACGAGCGCGTTCCCACCGCCGTCCGAGCACCCGATGCCGGAGGTCACTACGCTGGACGGCAAGCCCCGTGAGCTCACCTGTGATCCGAACGGACCCCTGCTCGCCGAGGTCGTCAAGACCACCACCGATGCGTACGTGGGCCGGATCAGCCTCGTGCGGGTGTTCTCCGGCACGATGCGGCCGGACCAGATGGTGCACGTCTCCGGGCACTGGTCCGACGCCGGAATGGCCGACCGCGGCCACGCCGACCACGACGAGGACGAGCGCATCGGCTCACTGAACTCACCACTCGGCAAGACCCAGCGCACCGTCAAGCACGCCGTCGCCGGCGACATCTGCGCCGTCGCCAAACTCACTCGCGCGGAGACCGGCGACACGTTGTCCGATCCGGGCGATCCGCTCCGGATGCGTCCGTGGGAGATGCCCGACCCGATGCTTCCGGTCGCGATCGTGGCACACGCCAAGGCCGACGAGGACAAGTTGTCGCAGGGCCTGCAGCGCATCGGGGCCGAGGATCCGACCCTGCGGATCGAGAACAACGCCGAGACGCACCAGGTCGTGCTGTGGACCATGGGTGAGGCACACGCCGACGTCCTGCTCGATCGGCTGAAGGAACGTTACGGCGTCGCCGTGGACAAGATCGAGCTGCGGGTACCGCTGCGTGAGACCCTTGCCGGCAAGGCCACCGCCAAGGGCCGGCACGTCAAGCAGTCCGGCGGACACGGCCAGTACGCGATCTGCGACATCGAAGCTGAGCCGCTCCCGGAGGGCAGTGGCTTCGAGTTCATCGACAAGGTCGTCGGCGGTGCGGTCCCGCGACAGTTCATCCCGTCCGTCCAGAAGGGCATCGAGGCCCAGATGGCCAAGGGGACGACGCCGGCCGGCTACCCGGTGGTCGACATCCGCGTCACGCTGTTCGACGGCAAGGCGCACAGCGTCGACTCGTCCGACATGGCGTTCCAGACGGCCGGTTCGCTCGCGCTGCGCGAAGCCGCGTCGGTCGCCGGCGTGACGATGCTGGAACCGGTCGACGAGGTCGGCATCCTGGTACCGGACGACTACGTCGGTTCGATCATGGGCGATCTGTCCGGGCGGCGGGGCCGGGTGCTCGGCACCGAACCGATCGGATCGGGACGCACCCTCGTGCGCGCCGAAGTGCCCCAGACCGAGATCACGCGCTACGCGATCGAACTGCGCGCGATGACGCAGGGAACGGGCACGTTCACCCGCAAGTTCGTCCGCTACGAGCCGATGCCGCAGAACCTTGCCGAGAAAGCCAAAGCCGCCCCGTCTGAATGATCACGTTCGGCATGAGTCACGTAGCTTCATTAGGCACGCGCTCCTGGTGAAGCTACGTGACTCCTAGTGGCCAGCCCGCTTCGCACGCGCGAACGCGTCCCTGAACCGCCCGCCCACCCGGGCCGGATGGTCCAGATCGGCCCAAGTGAAGCGGACGACCTCGAACCCTTCGTGGCGTAACCGATCTTCACGCCGCTTCTCCCGCCACACAACGTCGCCGGAATCCTCACCCGGGCGGTATGACGCCAGGTATTTGCCCTTCCCGTCGAACTCGCCAAGCGTCCGCTCTTCGGTGAATGCATAGTCGGCCCGGCCAATCAGGTTGTCCCAGCGGTCACGAACTTCGTATTGGAGTTCCGGCCGCGGCAGGCCCGCTCTCCTGATCAGCACCCGGCCGCGGGACTCGCCCACCGACTCCGATCGTCCATCGGCGAACTCGGCGACCGCGCCCGCATTCCGCGAGCCCGGCCAATCCCGCATCTGGTTCAGCCGCGCGAGCATGGCCTGCTTGACGGTTGGCTCGGCGCGCACTGCCGCATCGGCGGCAACCACCGAGGGCTCGAAAGCGCTTATTCGTGCCGTGTCGATCATTGTCCGGGGCAGCGAGGTCACGGCCAGGCCATCGATCGTGACGATCTCGTGGTCGAGCAGTTCCCCGGCGTGGTGATGCACGCCCGCTTCTCGTCGCGGTGAGTGTAGGTCACGCCGGCTCACGTGTACGTCCGTCAGGTCGAGTCCCCAGACCGGAAGGCCATGGAGCAACGCAGCGGACACGTGGCTGACCACCGCCGGGACGCGCAGGGCGAGCACGACAGCGTGGATCAGGGCCCGGCTGTGCTCGTCGGCCGTGAACCCGTCGTGCATGTCCCGCTCGACGTATGCGCCCCTCCGGATCGCCACCCACTTGCCGCGTCGCACGAGGTAGTCGATCTCCGATGTAGGCAGGCCGCAGTCACGGGCTTGGCGGCGAGTGACGGCGCCACCCTGAGCCGAAGCCAACGCCTTCAAATCCTCATACATAGCGTAATCATCGACAGCTCCACGAGGGAAACGCACACTCTACAATGCAAGCTGTGGATAACTTACGCGTTTGGCTAATCGTGTCAGAAGCTCGGGCCACTAGGCACGACGTAGCATCACCAGGCGCGCGTGCCTGGTGAAGCTACGTGACTCATGCCGAAC
>DASUTB010000088.1:0-17430 GCA_036374835.1 Jiangellaceae bacterium
CGCCGGATTCAGACTTGGCACTCTGCGTGGACATATTCAGCGTTCCTTTCCGCTCTTAGGGCTCGGCATCGTGCCGCCCTTCCACAGAAACGCTAGAGGTGCCGACACCGTGGCGCTTCTCGATTCCTGATCGGATCGGAACGCAGCCGAGGCGCTCGAGCGCCAGAAGACGCCGTCCTAGGCAGAACGGACGTGGTAACTCTCCGCAGCCCTGGACGGGTGGCCGCCGCCATGAGCCGGAGAACCATGCGTCTGAGTGTGCGGAGAGTTCGCCGACGGAGCGCCAAGGGCACGCGAGATGGCCCGTGCGGTCGTCGCCAGTGCAGGCACCAGTGCGCGTGGCGAGACGGACCCTGCCTTGACGGTCACGCCCATCGCGGCCACCACGTGATCCTTCGGTCCGCGCAGCGGCACCGCAAGTGCCAACGCGTCCTCCGGAGTCAGCTGCCCTTCGGCGATCGCCACGCCGGTCTGCCGGACTTCGGCAAGGACACGGCGCAGCTTGTCCGGGTCCGTGATCGTCCGGGGGGTGAACCTCCGCAGCTTCGTCGCCAGCACCTCTTCACGGAACTCCGGCGACGCGAAGGCGAGCAGCACCTGGCCGGTGCCGGTAGCGTGCAGCGGCCACCGTCCGCCGATCCGGCTGAGCACACGGACGCAGTCGCGCGCGAGCAGGGATTCGACGTAGATGACGTCGTGGCCGTCGCGCACCGCCAGGTGGACGTTTGCGTTGGTGGCGTGCTGGAGGTCGCCGAGATACGGGAGCGCAACCTCGCGGAGCCGCAGACCACGCGGTGTCAGCGAGCCGAGCTCCAGGATTCGCAGGCCGATGGAATAGCGCCCGTCGATCGCGCGGTCGAGGGCGCCCCAGTCGCGCAGCTCGCCGACCAGGCGGTGCGTCGTTGACAGTGTGAGGCCCGAACGCCGGCTGATCTCACTCAACGTCAGCGAAAGATCATCCGGCCCGAAGACCTCGAGCACCGCCAGCATCCGCTGCCCGGCCGTCATTCTGTCGTTTTTCGCCGTGCGGATCGGGGTGACGGTCATGGCGGCTCCCTTGCTCGCGTCGCGATTATCACCACGCCCAGGCTCGGGACGAAAGGCTGACTTCCGCATGACGGAAGCTCACGCGTGATCGCAGCCGGTTCGTAATATTCCGCGAGCGTGCGCCGGAGTCCGTCTTCCACGACGCGGTAAGACGCCTGCCGGGCGGACACGCTCCGGTTCTAGTGTCGTTCCGGTACGGCCAGCACCTGCTCCGCGCGGCCCGCCGATGACCAGCCAGATCGCCTCTAACGGGAGGGGGTGCCCAGCGCGGTGGACTATAGGGACGCACTCGACACGACCGCTCGGGCGATTGCCGACTCCATAACGACGCCTCGGGTTCCCAGCCCGGACTTCGTCCGCGCGGCCATCGGGCCCAACGACGGCCGCAGCTGGCCGCACGGACCGTCCGCTGTTCCGGCGAGCAAGGAGCGATCCGCCGAGTTCCTTGCCACGACGGGACGGCCATCCGACGAAGTGATCGGCCGAGTCGAGCAGCTACGGCGAGAGGTGACCGTGGAGTTCGCCGCGAACAGCGCGGCGCAGGCCGGTTGCCTGCCCGAACAGTTCCCGGTCGTGCTCGCCGCCTGGGATGCGCTGATGCTGGAGCGCGCCGTGGTCGACGGCAGCTGGCAGATCACCAGCGGCCGGGCGCCGCTGATCGTGGTCAACGGCCCGGTGCGGCACCGACTCGGATTCAGCAGCGCTGCCGGCGCCATGGGACCGGGATTCCGCGCGAACGCGGCAGTCGCCCGTGCGATTGAACTGATCGTCTTCAATGCGTACGGCGTGCGGGCACCCGTCTTCGAGCGAACCATGCATGGCAGCCCCGGACGTTGGGCGATGTGCCTGGCCGAGAACGAAGAGCAAAGCCCGTGGGAGCCGCTCTCGACTGATGGCGGACTGTCACCCGAGACTGACGGCGTCTCCGCCACTCTGGTGCGTTCGTTCGACTTCATCGACAACCGAGACGTGCGGGATCCCGACTCATTGCTCGCGGACCTTGCCGACACGATCGTCAGGACGGACTCGCCGGCGTTCGGGAACGCTTCGGCCGGGATCATCCTCTGCCCCGAGCACGCTCGGCTACTCGGCGAGGCGGGAATGACCAAATACGACGTCCGGCGATGGCTCGAGCGGGATGCCGACCTGGCCAGTGATCCGATGATTGTGGTGGCCAATGTGCGCAGCACCGGCATCTCGACCGTCGTCCGGCTGGTGACCAGATGGTCGCACGTCACCGCCCGAGTAGAGCAGCTAAGGATCGCCGAAGTGAAGGAGATACACCCATGACCATCGACCACGCGGAACTGGAGGAGTTCCGCAAGTCACTGGCCACGGACGGCTATCAGCTGAACGTCGACGTCAACGCCGATTCGGCCAGCGTCAGCATCGTCGCCGGCCCGGATGCGTGTGACGACTGCCTGGTCTCCAAGGAGATGATGCGGGCGATGCTCGCGCCCGTGCTCGGCGTGGCCGAAGACGACATCGAGCTGAGCTACCCGGCAGACCACGGCGCCAAGGAGCACTGAGTCAGGTGGAGATCTCCCTCGACGGCAAGGTCGCGCTCGTCACCGGCGTCGGCCCGAACATCGGCAGCGGCGTCGCCCTGGCGCTCGCGAAGTATGGCGCCAAGGTCGCCTGCAACGACGTTGACGAGACGGCCATCAAGGCCTGCATCGACCGGATCGAGCGCAACGGCGGCGAGGCCATGGCCGCGCCCGGCGACGTCACCGACGAGAACTCAGTGATCGGCTACATCGACACGGTGCTCGCACGGTGGGGACGGATCGACATCCTGGTCAACAACGCCGCGATCCTGGGCGGACGTGGAGTCCTCGATGAGACCGCCGAAGACTTCGAACGCGCGGTACGGGTCGCCTCGCTCGGGTACTTCCTGAACACCAAGCACGTGGGACGGGCGATGGCCCAGCGCGGCATCAAAGGCTCCATCGTGTGCATCTCCTCGTCCAACGGCTGGAACGGCTCGGCCGGAGTGATCGCGTACGCGTTCCACAAAGGCGGGGTCAACAACTTCGTCCGCGCCGCCGCCATGGACCTGGCCCCGTACGGCATCCGCGTCAACGGCTTCACCCCCACCGCACCCACACCGGACAACCCCGAACTGGTCGCCGAAATGAAGAAGGCCGGCCGCGACCCAGAAGCCATGCTCAAGCCTGGCCCGAGCCGCGGCTGGATCGGTGGCGAGGCCGGCGACGAACCCTGGCGCAAACCCGCCCGCTGGACCGGCGACCGGATCCCCATGGTCCCCATGGGCACCACCGGAACACCCACCGACATCGGCCACGCCGTCGCCTGGCTCTGCTCCGACTACGCCCGCCTCATCACCGGCACCGACCTCGTCGTCGACGGCGGCGCCCGCGCCAAGAACTTCGCCTACACGCCCGCGGCCCCGGACGACATCGCCGGCCCGCTCCCCCTCATTCCACTCGATAACACGCCTATGCCGGACTAGCACTCGCGCTCTCCTTCTGCGACTGCGAGCTGGCGCTAAGTCCACCGGCCGCAAAGTGGTGCTCACACGATGGCCGGTCCGGGTTTATGCGGAATCGGTCGTGAAGTTTCTCTTCGCAGCAGCCAGGATGTTCCCCTCGATGCTGCCTGGATGGAAGCGCTCATCGTCGAAGGCGACAGGAGTCCTGTCGTCACCTTGAATTCGCCCCCAGTCGACAAGTGACTCGCTCCCCACTGCCGTCGTCCTGGCGAGGCACATCGATACGCGCTCGGTAGCGGACTCGAAGGACTCGTCCTTACCGAGGGCGATCAGGCCTGCCCTGAAGCCGAATGGGTGCGGAGAATCCAGGACCCGGATCGCCATCTCGTCGAAGGCCTTCGCTCGACTATGCAGCCTGTTTAGGTAACCGAGACCGTCGATCACTGTTCCGCGCAGCAAGATATAGAACTCGTCACCGCCAGCATTGCGGCGGAAGGCCTTGACCGCTCCCGAGGCCGATCCGCTATTCGATCCACGAGAACCGCTATTGATCGGCCGATCTTTATAGATGTGCTCATTGCGGCGGCTGTCGCCGGAGATCATCGACGAGAAGGTGCGTAGGTACTCGTCGCCCTTCCAGTGACTGTGCTTCTTGTTCACAGCACCGAAGTCCCGCAGGTCCATGAGAATGAGACAGTGGTTGTCGTGGGCGCCGCTGGACAGTTCACGCTTAAGCGCGTTGGAGTTGGGAAGCCCAGTGATGGGGTCGTAATACGCCAGGTCCTCGAGGTTAGAGACGAAGTCGGCAAGATTGCGAGCCTCGCTTCGCCAGTACGAGACGTCGTCCCACATGCGTTTGTTCTCGAAGTACATATATATGACGTACGAAGCGACGACGCCCGCCAGTGCGATGGCTGCGATAACGACAATCCAGACAGGGAACCGGACCTCACGCGTCGCCTCGTCGAAGTTGAAGGCCGCGACGGTGGCAAGGAATGCGACGAACGCGCCAGTGGCGGCCGCCGCGCGCGTCAATACCGCCCTGGTCCTCGCAAGTGCGTCCGTCGGATCCCTCTCGTCCTTGCCCACCGACGCATTCTAAGCGCTCAGGCTGATGGGCCTGGTCAAGTCAGGTGCGAGGAATGCCAATGGTCACAGATCGATTAGTTCGACGATTACTGTCGCCATGTCACCTACGTCGAGGCCCTCGGCCTTACGGACGGCACGCTTGATCGGCAGCACGTAGCTGCCACGACCACTATCCGGGAAGATCGACGTGGTCCACGTGGTGGCGCCGACCGTCGCCCGAACCCGGGCGGAACCAAAGCCGCGCGATGGTTCGCCTGCCAAGCCACGGATGTCATCCGATGTCCCGACCGGCAGGCTTACGAACGTCCAGGTGTCGGAGCGACGAGCGTCCCACATCCACAGCTCGGCTTCGAAGGTGACCACCACGAGCTCAGCTTCACATACGGCTCCGACAAGCTTGGTGTAGCGCGGCAATGATGAAACTTGCAGCGCACCTAGACGTAGCCGGTGAGTATGCGTCTCTTAGGCGGCACGATAGTCGTGTGGCGCTGACACCGTGTTCTGACCTGTCGGCAGCGAGCTGGGTCATGTCCAGCGAGCTGCCGTGGCATCAGCTGGTCGGCTTTGGACCTGCTGGATTCCCGGCGTATGCGAGACTCCGGTTCTTGCCCGATCCCGCCTACGAGGGCCAAAGCGAGAACGAGGTCCACGCCGAGGTCGATACTCCGGCTGAAACTGCCCGACTACGTGCCGTCCTAGCGAGGCTGACAGCCCATACCCGCTCGCCCGACGACTGCTACTTCTGCCTCTGGGATGGCTGGGGTTCGGACATCTGGGGTGGCGACGGCGCACGGGTCGTCAACATGCAGACAGGTGCCATTCGAAGGGAGCCGCAGATCGCACCGGCGTTCCCGGCGTCGGTGCTGCACGGACCGAAGGTCGTCGTCCCGAACCGCGCGTATTTCCTGTTCCGAGGACCCCTGTCCGACTTCGGTGATTGGGGAGCGGCTGAGGAGCGGCCGGGGCAGCCCCGAATGTGGATGCCTGACCCCGCATTCATCTGGCCCGCCGATCACGCCTGGTGCGTCGCCAACGACGTCGACCCACACTGGGCCGGAATCGGAGCCGACGTGCCTGCCATCGATGAGCTGCTGGCCGATCCACGTCTCGACGTCGTTGTCGCCGACCCGCACACGGATCAGCCCGTCTACCGGTAGGCGCGAACCCGCCTCGTAGGCCGCTGTCGCGGGCCGAGCCTCAGCTTGCGGCTGTTGCTTGAGCAGGTTGCCGGGACGGGTCGGACGCCGCCACGCTGTTCAGCACCTGCGCCAAAGCGGCCCAGCCCTCGCCAACCTGATCGCACTGGCCACCCCACCTGATCTTCAGTCTGCTGCCGTCGTCCAGGCGAAGCTCGTACCGGACCGGGAACCGGCTTTGAAGCCAGGCCGCCATGATCTCCTCGAGATGTATGAACCGGCTCCCGGCGAGGCCGGCCAAGTCGTCCAGGGCGGCACCGGAAACCAGCTGTTCCATCCGTGGCTTCGACTTGCGCACCTTGAGCCGTGGCAAACCGGGAATGACCACAAGACCTGTGTCGAGCACCAGAACGTCCGACCGGCGACCGTCCACTACGACGTTGACCAGCCCGGCCAGGACTCTGGCGCCGGCCGTGGACGCTTTCTGCTCGACGGTAGAGACGGCGGCCGGATCGATCCTGTAGTGCGCGAGGGCGGTTCGGGCAGCGGGTACCGTCTCCGGTTGAATTGCCTTGACGGCGATGCCGGACAGATCGAGCGGCCGGCCGTCGGCAAGGCAGAGCGAGGCAGGACCGGACCACGAAAGGCGCCAGGCGGCGACGCCCGACCTCACCGCGGCCAGCTCGAAGAGAAGCTGCATGGTCTCTTGGAGCCGATTGCCGAGCTCGTCCGCCTGTGCTTCGGGATAGACGTGCCGAGCGAGCTCGGGTCCCCATCCCGCCGCAATTGCATCCAGCACTGCCGGTAGCCCGCCCTGGACGCCGGTGAGACGGGCGACCGCTCGGAAGACGCGGTCGGCCTCGCGCTGGAGTTGGTACTGGATTGCGAGCGGCGCGTAGGAGTCGATCGGAATCCGGACGTTGTCGCCGAAGTCGAATGCCTTCTGCTCGACGGCGTCGAACAGCTGATCCGGCGAATCGAGCAAAACGGACGCCCGGCGATTGTCCGCCACCGCGCCGGGATCCGCCTCACTCTTTACGAGTTTGATCCGCTGCGCGATCGGCGGATGGGAATCCCACGGGGAGGTTTCCGCTGGTGGATTGTGTCGCAACGGCGCCAGCTCGTTCCGCCGGCCCTCCAGCAGGTGTGGAAAGGCCTGGAGTACATCGATCGGTGCGTAGCCGGCCTCGAGGCCAGGCTCGACGTACGTCGTCAGGTAGAACTGCCATGCGGCATCCAGCACTGGAAGCTCGCGCAACGCACTGGCCAACGCGTAACCACCCGCGACTCGAGCCGCGGCGCGATCAGCCTCCACCTCCTGGCGCCGGCTCACCGCGAGCGATACCAGCAGGTAGAGGCGGAAGTACCCGCGCAGCATCCATCCGGCGAGGCTGGTCGGCCCTACCTGCCGGATGGTCCCAGCGATCGCATCCTGGCCGCGATACGTCAGCGCGCCGAGCCGGGTGTGGCTGTGCGAATAGTGGCCGAACTCGTGCGCAAGGACGGCCCGCAGCTGGCTCACCGTCAGCGCCTGCAGTAACGGGACGCCGATATAGAGGTACCGGCGTCCTCCAATCATGCCCAGCAGGAAGGTTCGCTCCGAGACCGCCGCGTTCACCTCCGGCACGAGCCGGATCTCGTCCGGCGGCCGGGTGTCCACCGCCTCGGCGATCGCGCTGGCCTCCTCCCAGAGCGCAGGAGCTCGACCCGGCCGAACCTTGACGCCTGCCGGCGGTGGCGTCTTGGCCCGGATCAGTCGCCAAGTCGCCACGAGGATCGCGAATGGCACCGCCAGCGTCACCAGCAGCAGCTTGCCGAGCACCGCTCCGGGCACGACCTCGATCAACATCCCCGTGACGACGAGCAGCGCTCCCGCGATGGCCAGGGCGTAGACGTAGAAGCCGGCCAGCATGGCAACGGACAACGCCGCTCGAACACTCGTTAGCACAGCACCCTCCCCGATGGGCACGTCCGGCTAGCGGGAGGCAGCCTAGCCGAATTGCATCAAGTCCTTCGTCGGGGACTGGGCGACGGCGATGCCCTAGCGGTGCTGGACCGGCCGGAGCTATGGACTCTCAGGCCAGGACGATCGGATTGGTGAGCGCTGCCATCCGCCCTCTTGCGTGGCGTACCTCGATGCGGACGAACGCCGACTCGGCCGCGTCGGTTCGCCATTCCATGGAGGCCGAGCCGACCGCGGGTACCGATACGTTCTTGACTTCGCCTTGAGCGGTGTGGAGGCTGACCGTCCCGGCCGGCACACCGCGGACGTCGACCCGTACCACGGCAGGCCCGGCCAATGTATTCAGCCATTCACCGATCTCGGCGCTGCGATCTCCGGCGAAGGCTTTGAGCGACACTTCAATCGAGGCGGATTCGGCGATCCAGCTCCTGCCGGCACGAATGCCGGCGAGGATCGCGTCGGTACTCAGCTCCTCGGCAAGCACGACCGTGTGCGGCATGCCGATCTGGTCCTCAAGGTGCGTGTCACTGTTGCCCATGGCCGGCCGCCACTCCCACCTTCGATGCCGACGGCCAGGTTCCTACTCCATTCAGCCAATGCCGCTTCGTTGTCAGCGTTCCAGGGCAGGTCTGAGCTCCAGAGCCCGTTCCAAACTTCCACAACGTCGAACCCGTCGAACGGGTACTTGAAGACGCCGGAGGGGTACGGCGCATGCGGATGGGCCGCTACGCATAGCCCACCGACTCCACGCACCTGATCCAAATGCCGGTCGATTACGCCGTCGCGGACGCCGTACTGCCAATCCACCACCTGTCCAGGGTCGATACCGAGTGCCAGCCAATGCCCGGTTTGGGTGATGACCTCCTGGCCCAGGATCATCAGCAGATCGTCACCCGCGAGCGTCTCCCACGCGCCATGCGTATCAGCACTGTTGTGCTCGGTGATGGCGATAAAGTCCAGCCCAACTCCACGGGCACCGGCGGCGAGCTGCTCCGGCGTCAGTTCTCCGCCGTTCGAGCTAGCCGAGTGCACGTGGCAGTCACCGCGATACCAGCTCCGGCCCCGGCCGAACGCCCGTTCCTGATCCATGACCACTCCGGCAGCGTAATGCCTAACCAAATAGCCGGATTGCCAGCTGAACCAGCCGAAGCGCTCGAGAGGACGGCCGGTGCTACGCCGCGCACCACCTGGGCCCCGGCTGTTCGGGTCAGGTTGGTGCGCGTTGTCGACTGGTTCCGGGTGCTGCCGGTGCTGGTGACCGGTAGGTGTGCCCGGTGGGTGTGGTGATCTCCACGATGTGCCGCCGCGGGTCGATCACACGACTGGTCCAGCCGGGCATCTGCCGGACGTAATTGCAGCGTGCGCACAACCCCTGCCCGTTGATCGGTGTCGTCGGGCCGCCGCCGGCATAGGACTCGATGTGGTCCAAGTGTCGGATCGGAGCGTCACAGAACACGTTCCGGCACCGCTGGTCCCGGTACACCAGCATCCGGGCTAGTACCCCGGTGAACCGGCGCCGCCGCGGGTCGCAGTCGGTGACGACGCCGGCGGCCGGGTCGGTGAACAGCCGCCGAACCCACATCCGCGCCGCAGACCCAGCTGTCTGCTGCTCAGTGCTGGTGCATCCACAGCTTGTCTGGTGCCAGCCGAACGCCGGCCCACATCGCCGACCCGGGTCGCGCTCCACACTGTCGGCCCCGACACCCGCGCCCGGCTGCGCCAGCTCGGCCACGGCCTCACTACTGTCACCGGCACCGCCGTGGTCACCGGCGCTGCTGTCGCCGTCGCTGCTGTCGCCGTCGTCACGGTTGTTGATGTCGTCACTGCTGGCGGTGCGGGCCCGCTCGGTATGGTCCCGGTCGCGGACGGTGCTGTCGCCACCAGAATCCGGCTCGGCACCAGACCCGGACTGCTGGTACGCGCCGGCAGCGCCGGCTTGATCGCCGGCGCGGCGGGCGATGTCGCGCGCGGTCTCGGCCGGAATCGGTCCGTAATCTTCCAGGTCGGCGGGCTCGTCATCCCCATCGAATAGCGCAGAGTCCGTCATGACCAGCCCGATCTCCGCGTCCACCGCCTCAGCGGACGCCTTCCCGGTGAGCCGCTCCACCAACGAGTCCGCCATGATCTGATTCCGGGTCCGCCCGTCCCCGGCCGCCACCAGCGCGTCGGCATGTCGCCGCAGCGCCGCCCACGCGGCGACGCCTTGCTCACACGGCAACAACGCGGACAACATCGCCATCGTGTCGGGCGCCGGACGCATCGACACCCGCCGATCCTTCCGCGCATTCCCAGCCCGGCGGACCGCGCCCTCAGGGTCGACCTCGTACCCGAGCGCCTTGGCTCGCGCCTGCGCCCGCCGCGGACTCAACCCCGCAAGATCAGCCGCGAGCTTCTTGTCCACCAGACGCCGATCCTCCGCAGCCAGATGCGAGGTCTCGGTCACCACGATCGTGGCCACCCACTCCGAGATCTCACCACGACACAACAGCTCATACGTGGCTGGAAGCTCGTCCCGAAGCGCTCTCGCCTGGGACACCTGCCGGGCCGCGGTCGCAGGCGCTACCTTCCGCGCCAAACCCACCTGCTCCGGGACCCCACGACGCGCCGCCCGCGCCTCCACACCCAGCGCTCGGTTCGCCGCTTCCTGGGAGCCGGCGAAATCGGCCACAACCGCCAGCTGCGCCGCCGCTGCAGCCGCCTTGAGCCGCTCCAACCCAGCAATCACATCAATCCGGCCCGGATCATCACCCACCTGCGACGGCAGCCCAGCCATCTCACCGACCATGTCGATGAGCCGCTGCGCCACCGCTCGTTCGTTCATACGTTCGAATCTAGCACCCGCCACCGACAGAAACGATCCTCCATACCAACCGCGCGGCGGACGGGGCGAGAGCGATTGGCCGGGAGCGCTTGTTGCACGACATGCGGCAGATGAGTGCGACAGGATGCTCAGATGTCGGCGGTGACGACGAAGATGGTGGCAGATGCAAAGAACGTGTCGGCCGCAAGGTGTTCGAGCCACGTCGTGGCTCTATCCTGGTTCCAGAAATCCGGCCGCAACAGCGCCCTGAGTGATTCGCTCGAAACCAAAGTGCCGCACGCCGACACCGATGCGTGGCTGCGCGACCCCGACACGCCCGCGCTGCTGAGCCACCCGCCAGACTCCCTGTCGTAACCGCGCCAACCAGACAACAGCCAGCTAGCATCGTTGTGGCGCGACTCCGGACATCAACCGACAGTTATCGGATTTGTGGCTCGCGAACGTAACAAAAATAGCCCGGCAGAAGTAAGATACAGTTGATCTGTGAGTCCTCCCCAGACTGAGCTCCTGCAGCGGAATTTGACCTCGCACATTATCGATCTGCTGGCAGAGGAGCCCGTACTCGTCCTCCACGGCGCGCGGACCGCCGGGAAGTCCACGCTGCTCACCATGCTGGCGAACCGAACGGGCGCATCAGTCATTGATCTCGACGAGTTGGACGTGCGGGACTCGGTTGCTGACGATCCTGCACTATTCGCCTCAGGACCAAGCCCTGTGCTGATCGACGAGTTTCAGAAGGTCCCCGAGCTACTCGACGCGATCAAGGCGGAGCTGAACCGAAACCTTCGCCCAGGACGGTTCGTCCTCACCGGGTCTACCAGATATACCGCGCTGCCATCAGTAGCGCAGTCACTGACCGGGCGGGTACACATCGTGAACCTGTGGCCGTTGTCGCAAGGCGAGCTCGCAGGAACGCGTGAGGATTTCGTCGAGCATTTGCTCGACGATCCGCTCTCGTTGGTTGCAGCCGCGCCGTCGCCGACCATGCGAGCCCAATATGAGCGGCGCATCTTGGCCGGGGGGTTTCCACTTGCAGTTCGACGCGCGACCGAACGCGGGCGCAGCCGCTGGTTCGACGACTACGTCAACCTCGTGATCGAGCGTGACGTGTTGGAGCTACGCAAGGTGCGACAGCGGGACGTGCTGCCTCGGCTGCTGCGACTACTCGCGGCCCAGACCGCGCAGGTACTCAATGTCGCCCACGCCGCGGACCGCGCGGGGCTGGAGAAGCCAACGGCCGGTGACTACGTGCAACTGCTCGAATCGGTGTTTCTCGTCTACCGGCTGCCCGCATGGGGTCGCAACCTCGGCAACCGAATCACCGCGCATCCAAAGATCCACCTGGTGGATTCTGGACTCGCAGCGCATCTGCTCGGGCTCAGTGCCCAGCGCCTAGCGTCAAAGCAGCCTGCAGCGCTGACCACGTTCGGCCACATCGTCGAGACCTTCGCCGTCGGCGAGATCCTGCGACAGGTGGAGTGCCTCGCTGAGCCGCTCGATATCGGCCACTTCCGCACCCGAGACCAAGTCGAGGTCGACCTTGTCCTGGAGACCTACGACGGACGCGTCTTCGCAATCGAAATCAAGGCCGGATCACGAGTCGCAGGCGACGACCTACGCGGCCTCCGAACGCTGCGCGACAAGATCGGCGCAAGCTTCGTCGGCGGCGTCGTGCTGCACCTCGGCACCCACTCCTACACACTGGAGGACCGCATCAACGCCGTGCCCCTCGACCGAGTCTGGACTCCCGCGCAGGACAATCCAGTCCCGGCTACGCATCCGTCGATATGACCGAAGATGCACTGCCAGACCCAGTCATGTCGATGAACGCGCGTCTCTGGTCACCATGCGAATTGGCGCGTCATTTCAACCAGAATGACCTACCCGCCAGGGCGGGCTCGACAGCCCACGCGGATGCCTTGGTCGTCGAGGAGTTCGCGGGCGCGGCCCAGTTGGCGGTCGGTCGAGTAGGCGTACCATCGGTCGGCGAGGTTCTCCTCGTGGACCAGGTCGCGGAATCGGCCGAAGGCACCCTTACCCTCGATGGCGCGTTCCAGCCGCGCCCGCAGGGCAGTGTCGCCCTGCCGCTGGGCAAAGGCCGCCATGTCCCGCCATCCCTCCCTCGAACCGGTGCGATGGAACCAGAGCCACCGGTCCGGCTCTTCCTCCACGTCGATCGCGGCGTCTTCTCCGACCATCATCGGATCGGTGGCGGTCTCGCCGTACACTTCGCCGGTACCTAGGTCGAGGTAGCCGCCGGTCGACATGCTCAGGTCTCCCTCCAGTTCGGTGCAGAACATCTCGAGGTCGACCGGAACCACCCGACCCTTCAGCGGTTCGCGCCGCAGCCAGGCCAGCAGGTCGTCGGCCAGCACTTGATCGCCAGGTCCGGCACGCATGGTCAGCCGGTTGATGACCGATAACGCCACCGGCTCGGTCTGCTCTCGTCGCTGTTCCAACGCCGTCGGTATCCCGGCCCCCACCTGTTGTAGCGCGTCGTCGATGTCACAGTCCGTCACGGCGGCCAGGAAGCGGTCCGCATCCGCTGCGGCGATGGCTGCCCGCAGTTCGGTGAGATCCAGCTCGGGAACGAGCTCGTGTGCGGGCCACGCATGTAGCAGCATTGGATGTGGATGGGCCGGTTTTCTTGGTGGCCGGCTCTCGCCATCGTCGGTTGCCCATCTGCGCCCGTACTGGTCCGGGATGCTGCCCCATCCCCAGTAGGGCAGCGGCCTGTCGGGGCGGATGCCCAGCACCTCCAGCGGGTCGATCTTCTCCTCGCCGATTACGCACCGGTGGGTCCAGTCGTCACCGAGGTCGAAAGTGAACTGGAACTCAGCCCCCGGATCCAGGACCTTGGCCACCTTGGTCGCCTCAATGTCCAGCGCCGTCCTGATCGGCCCCCCGACCGACGCGGCCATCTCCGCCCCCGTCTCCTCGTCCGTGACCACCCGGCCATCGGCCAGGGTGAACACCGACAGGTGTGCCCGGTCCCATCGGCAGAAGGCGTCGTTGACAGCATCAGCGAGGTCCATGAAGGTGTGCGACGGCCCGACCACGAAGACCCGCCCGGGCCACGGCCACAGTTCCTCTCCCCGACCGCCGAGCAACTCCACCGTCATCGACAACCACGTTCGTCCCATGGCCCAAGAGTGGCACGGACGCCGACGGGGCGCTCGCTGCGTGCTAGTCGGCGAACGTTGAGAAACAAGCCCTCAATGTTGGACGATGCGACCGCCTCCGCGCGCAACAGGAACCTCGCGAGAGGTTCGAGGGTAGCCAGACCTCGACGATCAGCCCATCTTCAGATCAAGATATCGCGGTGACGTCAGCTACTTGCCGGGCCGACATGGCCGTCGCCTAGATCTCGGTGTCGCTAGGTTTGGGTGGCGTTGGCGGCGCCAGGCGCGATTCGGGGGCGTAGACCGGGTGCGAGGTGAGGAAGGTGATCGCGTTCGCCCGCTCGGTGTTGATCGGCTCGTCGGGGAAGGCGTTGAGGATGGTGTCGTGGCGTTCGCGGACGCCGTCCCTGAATTCGGGATGGGTGAGGATGAACAGGTCGTTCCGCCGCACGCCTTGCAGGACGCGTTCGCCCGCTTCGTCCGCGCTCATGTAGGGCTGGGAGAGCATGAACTCGGTGGCTCCCGGTGGGGGTGGGTCGTAGCCGCTGTCCGCGTACTTCTCCGGCCGGGCTGCCGGTCCGCTGGCGATGTTGCTGAACACCGGTCCGGGGCAGTACGCCGAGACACCGATGTTCTCCGGCGCGAGCTCGATGTGCAGGGTCTCGGACAGCGCGACGATTCCGGCCTTGGTCATGCAGTAGAGGCCGGCGGTCACCGGCATCAGCGCGTTCGCCGACGACGTGTTGACGATGTGCCCGCCCTCGCCGTGGGACCGGATCCGGGGCAAGAACGCCTGCAGCCCGTGCCCGACGCCCTTGATGTTGACGTCGACGATCCAGTCCCAGTCGCTCTCCTTGGCCTGGGCGATCGGGCCGGCGAGCCCGATGCCGGCGTTGTTGACCAGCACGTGCACCTTGCCGAAGCGGCGCTCGGTCTGTTCGGCGGCACGCTCCATCGCGTCCAGGTCGGTGACGTCCACCTGCATCGTGTCGATCGCGAGCCCGTCGGCGCTGAACTCCGCGTCCGCCTCCTTCAGGTGTTCGGGACGGCGGCCCGTCACCACGACCTGCATGCCGGCGCGGGCGAAGGCCCGGGCGATTCCCTTGCCGATGCCGCTGGAACCGCCGGTAATGAAGGCGACCTTGCCGTTGACGTCCTGCATACGGCTTTCACGACTCCTTGAGCTTGAACAGGCGGGCCGCGTTCTCCTTGAGGATCAGCGGCCGCACCTCGGGTTTGAGATCGAGGTTCTCGAAGTCCCGCAGCCACCGCTCCGGCGTGATGACGGGGAAGTCCGTGCCGAACAGGACCTTCTCGCGCAGCAGGCTGTTGGCGTACTGCACCAGCTGCGGCGGGAAGTACTTCGGCGACCAGCCGGACAGGTCGATGTAGACCTGCTTCTTGTGGGTGGCGACCGACAGCGCCTCGTCCTGCCACGGGACTGACGGATGGGCGAGGATGATGTCCATGTCCGGGAAGTCCACCGCGACGTCGTCGATGTAGAGCGGGTTGGAGTACTTCAGTCGGATCCCGCCGCCGCCCCGGGTGCCCGCACCGACGCCGGTCTGCCCGGTGTGGAAGAGCGCCACCAGGCCGTGCTCGGCGATCACCTCGTACAGCGGGTACACCATTCGATCGTTCGGGTAGAACTCCTGCACGCTGGGGTGGAACTTGAAGCCGCGCACGCCGTACTCGTCGATCAACCGCCGCGCTTCGCGCACCCCGAAAGCGCCGCGGGCCGGGTCGATGCTCGCGAACGGGATCAGCACGTCGGAGTGCTCCGCCGCGAGCTCGGCGACCTCGGCGTTGTCCGGCTCGGGCTCCTCACCGCTGCGCGAGATGCTGTCGACGGTGAACACGACGGCGGCCATCGACCGCTCGCGGTAGTAGTCGGCCAGCTCGGGCACGGTGTAGGTGGGCATCTGGCCGATGCCGAAGTACTCCCCCATATCCTCGGCTCCGCCCTTGATCCGCGCCTCACGGTGCACCGACCGGTGCACGTGGGTGTGGACGTCGAACGCGACGATCGCCGTCGCGTCAATACCGGTCATGACTGCTCCTCGATCTCGTCGACGTACGCCGCCTCGGTGTGCTCGCGGACCTGCTCCGGCGTCACACCCGGAGCGCACTCCTTCAGCCGCAGCTTGCCCTCGGCGAAGTGGAACACCGCGAGGTCGGTGTAGACGCGGGTGACGACGCCCCGGCCGGTGAGCGGGAAGCTGCACTCCGTCACCAACTTCGGGCGGCCCTTGCGGTCGACGTGCTCCATGGCGACCCAGACCTCGCGCGCTCCGGCGACGAGGTCCATGGCCCCGCCGACGGCCGGATTCTTGCCGGGCACGTACCAGTTGGCGAGGTCACCGTTGGCCGCGACCTGCAACGCGCCGAGCACGGTCACGTCGAGGTGCCCGCCGCGCACGATCGAGAAGGACGTGGCCGAGTCGACGATCGCCGCCCCGCTGACCATGGTCGCCGGCTGTTTGGCCGCGTCCGTCAGATCCGGGTCCTCCCGGCCCGGCTCGGCCAACGGCCCCATGCCGACGATGCCGTTCTCGACGTGCAGGAACACCTCGACGTCAGGCTGCAGAAACCGCGGCACTTCCAGCGGGATGCCGACCCCGAGGTTAACGACGAACCCGTCCTGCAGGTCCTGGGCGAGCCGTTCGGCGATCTCGTCACGCGTGCGCCCGCGCGGCGGTGCGCTGACGGTCTCGGTCATGAGGCGACCTCCGTGATATTTGCGGCCTTTCCCACCTTGGCGACTTGCGGCGATGTGCTCTGGGCGAGCACGACGTCGTCGACGAAGACACTCGCGAGATGGACGTCGTCGGGGTGCAGATCGTCGACCTCGACCAGCCGCTCGACCTCGGCGAACGTGTGCCGTCCCGACATGCCCGCCGCCGGGTTGAAGTTGCGGGCGGAGAGGTTGAACCGCAGGTTGCCCTTGCGGTCGCCGCGTTGCGCCTTCACCAGCGCGAAGTCGGCGGTGATGCCGTACTCGAGCACGTGCTCGCGTCCGTTGAACTCCCGGGTCTCCTTCGGTGGGATGTGCGCCGCCGGCCCGCCGTCCGAATACCGCAGGGGGAAGGTTCCGTCGGCCAGCATGGTTCCGGCCGCGGTCGGTGTGTAGAACGCGGCGATCCCGGCGCCGCCGGCCCGCAGCCGCTCGGCGAGCGTCCCCTGCGGGATGAGCTCGAGTTCGATCTTGCCTGCGAAGTAGGCGTCGTAGAACTCCTGGAGGATCGGGAACGACGCGGTGATCCGCCGGCACCGCCCTTCCATGACGAGCCGACCGACGCCGGTGAAGTCGTTGCCGACGTTGTTGACGACCACGTGCAGATCCCGGCGATCCAGATCGCACACCGCGTCCAGCAATGTGTCGGGCCGTCCCGAACTGCCGAATCCCCCGACGGCGATGCACGCTCCTGACGGCACCACGTCTACGGCCGCCAGCACGTCCTCGCGGAACTTGTCGATCACATCGCTTCCTTCCGAACTCCCCGTGATGAGTGGCGCACCGGGTCGGAACCTGCCCCGCGCGGCCCCGGTCCGCGCGATCGCTGTGAGCTGCAGGTCCCAATCCCGGACACCCGGAAGCTAACAACGCCGATGTGAGCCGGGCATCGCTTCTTCCACGTCGTAGAAAGTAACGGGAACCCGCCCGTCCCGGATGAGCCTCGACCTGCCTTCCATGCTGTGAAAAGACTGTGGTGCACGTCCCGCCCGGCGATCGATGGTGGTTGTGGCCGCCGATCCCCGGCCCGCCTCGCCGCCGGGTGGATCGGCTGCGCGCCGCCGTC
>DASUTB010000089.1:0-4407 GCA_036374835.1 Jiangellaceae bacterium
ACCGGGTCGCGGGACGTCAAGCTGTGGTTCGCCGACGGTCTGAACTATCCGGGTCAAGACAGCATTCGGGTACGGCAGGATCGGCTGGCCGAGGCCCTGGTAACGACGTACGAGCATTTGGGGTCGGATCAGCGGATCCTGCTGGAGTACAAGCTGTTCGAGCCGGCGTTCTACGCTACGGACGTGCCGGACTGGGGTACGGCGTACGCGCATTGCCTGCGCCTCGGCGATCAAGCGCAGGTGGTGATCGACACCGGCCACCATGCGCCGGGAACGAATATCGAGTTCATCGTCGCGTTCCTGCTACGGGAGGGAAAGCTCGGCGGGTTCGACTTCAACTCGCGCTTTTATGCCGATGACGACCTGATGGTCGGTGCGGCCGATCCGTTCCAGTTGTTCCGGATCCTGCATGAGATCGTCCAGGCCGGTGCGCACCTGCCGGAGCATGGGATCGCGTTCATGTTGGATCAGTGCCACAACATCGAGCCGAAGATCCCGGCGATCATCCGGTCTGTGCTCAATGTGCAGGAGGCGCTTGCCAAGGCACTACTGGTGGACGCGACGGCGCTGGAGGCCGCCCAGAGCGCGGGTGATGTGCTCGGAGCCAACGCCGTGCTGATGGACGCCTACAACACCGACGTACGGCCGCTGCTGGCCGAGCTGCGCCAGGAGCAGGGCCTCGACCCCGACCCGATCGCCGCATACCAGGCCTCAGGCTACGCCGACCAGATCGCCGCCGACCGCATCGGCGGGCAACAGGCCGGATGGGGTGCCTGAGGTGGTGGGCAGGGACGTCACGGCGCTCCTAGACCGGTCGCACCGGCTTGGGGCGGATCGGCGTAATACGAATTTCGCGGGCGGGAACACGTCGGTCAAGGGTGTGGACGTCGATCCGGTGACTGGTGGGTCCGTTGAGTTGTTGTGGGTGAAGGGTTCGGGTGGTGATCTCGGGACGCTGACCGAGTCCGGGTTGGCGGTGTTGCGGCTGGATCGGTTGCGGGCGCTGGTGGACATCTATCCGGGGGTGGAGCGTGAGGATGAGATGGCGTCCGCGTTCGATTATTGCTTGCACGGCAGCGGACGCCCCGCCAAGCCTTCTATCGATACTGCGATGCATGGTCTGGTGGATGCGGCTCATGTGGATCATCTGCATCCGGACGCCGGGATCGCGTTAGCCGCCGCGAACCGGTCCCGGCCGGACGTGCCGAGCTGGCGCGCTGCATTCTCGACAGCCTCGCGCTGGCCTACCGGCGCACGGTCCGCCAGGCACAGTTGCTGTCCGGCAGGGACATCGACGTGGTGCACATCGTCGGCGGGGGAGCCCGCAACGCGCTGCTGTGCCAGCTGAGCGCCGACGCGTGCGGCCTACCCGTGCTCGCCGGCCCGGTCGAAGCCACCCCGATCGGCAACGCCCTCGTGCAGGTCCGGACGATCGGCGCGATCCGCGGCGACGCGGCCGAGCTGCGAAAGGTCGTTCGGCGCAGCTACCCGCTCGAACGTTATGAGCCGGACGGCGACGGCGCGGATTGGGCGGCGGCCGAGCGCCGTGTGTTCGGCTAGCGGCTGCGCCGCCGGCTGCGGGGCGAGACCCTATCGGCGCTTTGCACCTGGGCGCACGGATGCGCCCGTTGAGAACGCTGCGCTCCGGGCATCCATTCCATCAATGGGCCGGTACTGTGATCGACCTGCGAATGCCGCTACGGTGACCATCATGCAGGTGCACGCCGTGATCGTCGTCGAGCCACCGCAAGCGCCTGCCGTCCCTTGCTCGCCGCTGTACGACGCATCCGGCCGCGGGGCGTGTACCTCGCACCGCGGCGTGGGCGGGTAGCGAGGCACCGATGGACCGACCGTTGGTGCAGCTGGTCCGGCCGATCGTGTGGTGCCGGGCTACCGACCGGATCCGCGATGTGGCCCAGCGGATCAGTGAGTACGACCAGTCCTGCGCGCTGGTCTCGACCGACGCCGGGCTCGGCATCGTCACCGACCACGACTTCCGGCATCGGGTGGCGGCCGGCGAGGTGGGCGTGGACGCACCGGTCTCGGAGCTCGCGACGGTGCCGGCGCTGACGATCGACCAGCATGCCACGCAGGCCGCTGGACTACTCCGGATGGTCGAGCACGCGATACATCACCTCGTGGTGCTGGACGAGACGGACGAGCCGGTCGGCGTGGTGCGGGCGGTCGATCTCGCTCAGGTGGAGGTCCGCGACCCGCTGGTGGTCCGTTCGGCGATCGAGGCGGCGACCACGGTGGACGAGGTGGCCGAGGCGGCACAGCTGCTGCCGGGCACCATCGTCGCGCTGCACGACCGCGAAGTCGCCGCAACGCACATCGGCGCGCTGCATGCGGCGGTGGTCGACGCGATCATCCGGCGGGTTCTGCAGCTGCGCCGGGATCCGGTGCTGGCGCAGGTGCGGTACTCGTGGCTCGTGCTCGGGTCGCTGGCGCGCCGGGAGCCGCTTCCGTTGTCGGATCTCGACACCGCCCTGGTCTGGGCCGACCCACCGCCCGACCCGCCGCCGGCCGAGTCGATCCGGGAGGCGGCCGGCCGAATCCTCGACGACCTACGACAGTGCGCGCTGGTGCCATGCCCGCACGGAACGGGCGCGAACAACCCGACCTTCAGCCGCTCCCGAGCGGCCTGGACCGCGGCCATCAGCGACTGGCAGCGCGACCCGTCCGGCGAAACGGCGCTGCTGATGTCCGCGATGGTCACCGACAGCCGGCCGCTGACCGAGCCGGAGTTGGGCCGTACCCTCACCTCGCCGATCGATGACCCCACCGGCAGCAGCCGGCTCGTGCGCCATCTTCTGAATGAGGCGCTGGGGTTCCGGCCTCCTACGGGGTTCGTTCGGGACTTCGTGGTCGAGCACAATGGTGAGCATCGCGGCCAGCTCGACCTCAAGAAGGGCGGGCTGGCACCGGTGGCCGCACTGGGCCGGTGGGTTTCGATGGTCACCGGTGACGCTCGCGGTACCACGCCGGAGCGGCTGCGGCGGGGCGCCGACCAGGGCTTGCTCACCACCGATGAGGCGCAGACCCTCACCGGTGCCTTCCAGTACGTCTACGCGATGGTCCTGCACGAGGAAGCCGAGGCACTGCGCTCCGGCGCGACCGGCAGCACGTTCGTCGCCCCAGGCGACCTCGACTCGCTCACCCGGCGGCACCTGCGGGAGTCGTTCCGTGCGATCCGGTCCGTCCAGGCCCGGCTCGACGAGCACTGGCTGGCTCGGCTCGAGCGCATGTCGCCGCGCGCGTCCATGGCATGACTTCCGGCGCGCCGATACAGATCGAACCGCCCGCCGGCTAGGCGGCCTCGCGGAGATCGGCGCCGACCCGTGCCCGGGCGACGCTGGGGTCGAGGCGGATCCGCTCGAACACGGCAGTGGTGATCTTGTCGTCGGACCGGAGTAGGGCCAGCACGAGGTGTTCGGTCCCGATGTGCTTGTCCTTGCGCGCGATCGCCTCGCGCAGAGCCAGTTCCAGCGCCTTCTTGGCTCGGTGCGCGAATGGGATGTGACCCGGTCCACGGTCGCGCGGTCCGAGCCGTCGGCGCCGCCGGAACCGGCCCGACCCCTCAGGATCGCCTCCGGCCGCGGGCGTATCGAGCGCTCCTTTGCCGAACGCCCGCTCGGCACGGCGCCGTACCTCGCCGAGGTCGATCCCGAACTCACGGAGTGCCTCGGCGTCATCCTCGGCGAACTGCGCATCGGGTCTGCCGACGACGGCGGTCACGGCGTCACGGCAGGCGTCCGGTTCGACTCCGAGTCGGATCAGTGTCGACACGCCCGGCGCGTTGTGATCGCGCAACAGGGCGAGCAGGAGATGCTCGGTGCCGATCCAGCCATGCCGCAGTTCGCGGGCTTCCTGCTCGGCCTGGACCACCGCGTTACGGGCCGGTTTGGTGAATCGCTCGAACATCGGAACTACCTCCTGGCGTATCTCTTGTGTACGGCCTGCCGGCTGACGCCGAGCGCCGCACCGATCTCGTCCCACGACCAGCCGTGCGCGCGTGCGTTGTCGACCTGCAGCGCCTCGAGACGGTCGGCCAGCCGACGCAGGGCTGCGACGGCGCGTAGGCCGGCGACGGGATCTCGGCTGAGTGCGGCGTCCATGGCGTCCGGAACCTCAGTGCTGTCGGGATCCGGTTCGGACCGGCGCGATCCGTCCGCGGGATCCGTCCCGGCTCTGCTCGTGCTGTCGGTATTGCTCATGGTGTCAACTTACGTTGACACGCAGCATGATGTCAACCTTTGTTGACACAGCCGTTCAGGTGCGGGTGTACCGCTCGCTGGGTGTACCGCGGAGCAATCCCGCCGGTAGCGTGCGGCCGCAGATCACCAGCAGGAGGTGCTGAGCCGCGCCGTACAGCGGCTCGCCCGACCCGTAGGTGAAGTCCATGTC
>DASUTB010000090.1:0-7869 GCA_036374835.1 Jiangellaceae bacterium
TCGTGGACCGCGACGACGAGCCCGGGCGTGCAGAATCCGCATTGCACGGCTCCGGCCTCCAGGAACGCTTCCTGGATTGGGTCCAGCTCAGCCCCGTCGCCGAGGCCTTCGACGGTTCGCACGTCCCGGCCCTCGACCTGACCCGCCGCGACCAGGCAGGCACAGACCAGCACGCCGTCCAGGTAGACCGAGCACGAGCCGCACTCACCCTGTTCGCAGGCGTTCTTCGAGCCCGGCAGTCCCATGCGCTCGCGCAGCACGTACAGCAGGCTCTCGCCCTCCCATACGTCGTCGACCCGGCGCTGTTCGCCGTTCGCGGTGAAGGTGATCCGCATCATGCCTCCCGGTGTTGCGCCCATGCCCAGTTCAGGGTGCGACGGGCCATGACGGCCAACGTGTGCGTGCGGTACGTGGCGGTGCCGCGGACGTCGTCGATCGGGGACGCCGCCTGCGCGACGAGGTCGCCGAAGCGCTGCGGCACCTCGTCCGGCAGGGCCGACCGGCCGGCCCAGTCGAGCGCACCGGATACGAACTCCTCGGCTTCGACGGCGCGCCGTGGTGTGGCGGCCGCGGAGCCGATTCCGGTGCCGACCCGCCGCTCGTCCGGATGGAGTGCGAGCGCGAACGAGCTGACCGCGATCACCATCGCGTTGCGGGTACCGATCTTGCTGAACTGCTGTGGAGCGGTCGCCGTCCGCACCCGGATGGACCTGATCAGCTCGTCCGGTTCGAGGGAGTGCTGTTTGGGCCCGGTGAAGAACTCGTCCACCGGAATTGATCGCGAGCCGCGCACGGATTCGGCCTCGATCACAGCGCCGGACGCGAGCAGCGCCGGGTGGGCGTCACCGGCCGGGGACGCCGAGCCCAGGTTGCCGCCGACCGTTCCACGGTTGCGGATCTGCGGCGAGCCGACCGTGCGCGACGCCATCGCCAGCCCGGGCAGCCGGTCACCCAACTCGTCGATGACGCGGGTGTACGAAACGCCGGCGCCCAGCAGGACGTGGCCGTCATCGACGTCCCACTCGGCCACTTCGCCGATGCCCGTGAGGTCGAGCAGTGCGTCCGGCCGCACCCGGTCGAAGTTGATCTCGACCATGACGTCGGTGCCGCCGGCGATGGGCATCGCGTGCGGCCGCTCGGCCTTCGTGGCGAGTGCGTCGGCCCAGGTTGTCGGGCGCAAGAACTGCACAGTCTGCTCCACCCCCGTCGACGAAGCGTTTCCCGCAGTACACCTCGCCGGCTACGACCGCCGCTAGCTGCGCGGACACGAATCGCCGGACCCAGGGACGGTCTGAGTTGTAGGATCCTCCAAGTGAGGCTGCGTGAGCTGGTCGATGACCCGGATCTCGGGCTGCGACTGCTGACCGGGCCGGAGGCGCTCGACCGGGAGTTCGCCGCGGTGTTCACGACGGACCTGCGCGACCCGTCGCGCTACTTGGGCGCGGACACGCTCGTGCTCACCGGACTGATGTGGTGGCGCGGACCGGATGACAGCGAGGTGTTCGTCCGCGCGGCCGCCGAGCGTGGTGTCACGGCCATCGCCGCCGGCGAAGCCGCGTGGGGCTCGGTGCCGGACGATCTCGTGGCGACCTGCCGGGAGTTCGGCGTCCCGTTGCTGGCGGTGCCGGTGGATGTGTCGTTCGGCCGGATCGCGGAGATCGTCGCGAGCCGGCACGGCGATGAGCGGGGCCGGCTGCTGGCCGTCACCCTCGGCCGGCACCGCCAGTTACTGGCGGCTGTCGCGGAAGGGCGTTCGCTCGAAGATCTGCTCACGATCGTGCACAACGAGACCGGGGTGGAGTGCTGGGTGTCGACGCCGGCCGGGCTGCGCGTCGCGGGGCCGGACGGTCAGCTGCCCGCTGCCGACCTCGATCGGATCGCCCGGGTGGCGTTGACCGCCGACCGGTTGCCCGCGCCGGTGGAGCTGAGCGGTGGGGCGCTGGTTTCGGTGCTGGCCGTCGAGCCCGGCCTTGACGTGCGGGTCGGCAGCTGGTTCCTGATCGCCGGCGGCGACTACAACGAGTGGTCGTCCGATATCCAGGTCACCATGGACGAGCTCGCGTCCGTGATTGCGGTGGAACGGCGGCAGTGGCACGAGCGGCGCCTACTGGAGCTTGCCCACGCCGGCGAGCTGATCGCACTGGTCGCCGGCGGGCGCGCGACGACGGGGGAGTTGGAGGCCGGCCTTGCCGAGTTCGGCTTGGACACGCGTGGCGAGTTCGTCGTCGCCGTCGCGGAGTGCCCCGGGCGGCACCGGCTGGCCGATGCGGCGCTGACCGACGCGGCCTCGTGCGTCAGCGCGCATGCCGTGACCGGCGCGTACGGCGACCAGGCGGTGGCCGTGGTGCCGTGCCGCCCTGGCTGTGAATCGACGTTGCGAGCGGCGCTGGAGCGGCTGGCGCCGGGATTCGGTGCTCGCCGGCTGGCCGTCGGCACGTCCCGGCCGGTTCCGGTGACGGCACTGTCCGGGGCGTTGGGCGAGGCCCGATACGGCGTGCGCCTTGCGGCACCTGGGACGAAACCGGTCGAGGTTGTGGGCGGAGACGAAGTGACGTCCCACATCGGGTTGTTGGCCGTCGTCCCCGACGACGTGCGCCATGCGTTCGCCACCCGGGTTCTCGGCCCGGTCATCGACTACGACGAGCGGCACCGCGGCGACCTGCTCCCGACCGTCGCCGCGTTCCTGGAGGTGGACGGCTCGTGGAGCAGGTGCGCCGACGTGCTGCAGGTCCACGTCAACACGGTGCGCTACCGCATCCAGCGCGTCGAGGAGTTGACCGGGCGCGATCTGTCCCGGCTGGACGATCGTGTCGATGTGTTGCTGGCACTGCGGTCACTGGGCCGGTCGTAGCACCTGCAGGCCGTGCCGGGTGAAGCGCTCGTCGAGCGTTACCGGCGTGATCTCACGCTCGGCCAGCGTCTCCGGCAGATTGTAGAACTCCTCCATGATTGCCCGCGCCGCGTCGTCGTCGACGACGGTCCCGTCGAGCCGTAGCTCGCCGCCGGAACGCGACACGGTGAAGCTGAAGAACGCGCAGCAGGCCTGCTCACGCGCTGCCAGGTCACGGACCCAGGGCTCGATTCCTTCGTCGTCCCGGAAGCGCCACCGGAACCGGTCTCCGTTCTTCTCACGTCCCATCAATGCGGTCGCGAAGAGCCGCCGGTACTCGTCGAGCCGCTCGTCTTCGGTGTCGGGTGCGTTGGTCATGTCGCACACGATCGCAATGGCCCGGTTGGTCATTGTGCTCCCTTCAACTGGGGGTTGTTCCGCGTTTCGACTCCAACCTAGACTCTGGACTTAGGTCCAGAGTCAAGGGAGAGTGCGGTGAAGATAGGAGAGGCGGCCAGACAGGCGGACGTCACCATCGACACGATCCGCTTCTACGAACGCAGGGGAGTGCTGCCCGAAGCGCCGCGCCGACCGTCCGGCTACCGGATCTTCACCGAGGCGGACGTCGAGCGGATCACGATGGCCCGCCGGCTCCAGGCGCTTGGCTTCACCCTGGACGAGGTCATCGACGCCCTTCGTGCCCATGACCGGGGCGGAGCCACCTGTGAGAGTGAGAGGTGGCGACTCGAGGCCGCCATCGACCGCATCGACGCCAAGATCGCAGACCTGCAACGGACCCGGAAGTCCGCGGTCGAGGTTCTCGAGGAGTGCCGCGCCGGATGTTGCCGGCTCGTCTCGGACAACGGTTGATCCCATTGCTTCCGGCGAGGTCGTGGCATTCGGCGCCCGTCGCAACAGTGTGGCTAGTCGCGCTGCACGGTTGCCTCGATGAGCCCGTACGGACGGTCGGCGGCGTGGAAGACCTCGCCGGGATTGTCCAGACCGAACGGCCTGAGGTCGGCCAGGAAATGGTGTTTGTTCGGCGCCACCAGGTTGATCTCGACGATCTCGGGCATGGCTTCGAGCGCGCCGCGACCCATCTCCCAGAGAGTGTGCTGCAGCGCGAGGCTGTGCGTCGTCGCGAACCGGTCGAGTAGTGCCGTCCGGACCGCGGTGAACGCCGCCGTCCAGTCCACGGCCAGGCCGCCGTACCGCCACTGAGCCTCCAGCGAGGTGGCCATCACGCGGTCGTCGGTCTCGGCGAGTGTCGTGTACTCATCGCGTAGGAAGCCGCGGAACTCCGAGCCGGTCGATTTCAGCAGCACCAGGTCTTTGAGTCCGGACACCACCGTGACGCCGCCCGTCTCGACGTCGACCGTCGTCGTACGAACGTCCTGCCCCCGGCGCACGAACGTGTGGTCGTGACCACGGCCGCCCACGTCCACGCGGTCCCACGCGTACTCCTCGGCATACACCCGGGCTCCGTTGACCGACGGCACATCGTCGACGAAGTGCCGCGCCAGCGTGAGCGCGAAGTCCTCGAGGTCGCCCACGCCGTGCTCCTTGGCATAGGCGAAGGCGGTGTTCTTCTGAGTGTCGGTCGGCAGCACCTTGGCCTGGTCGCCGTCGACGTGGGCCGCGGTGAAATCACCGCGCAGCGCCGTCGAGACGAGCAGGTCGCGGATCTCGTGCCGCTCGGTGTCGCGGTAGATGCGTACCAGCCGGGTCTCGGCCTTGCCGTACTGGTTGGCCCCGAGGACGATGCCCACGTGCGTCAACTCCCTCGGTAGGTGGTGTAGCCGTAGCGGCTCAGCAGCAGCGGCACGTGGTGATGCTCACCGGCGGTGACACGGAACGTGACGGTCACCTCCGGGTAGAACGTGTCGTCGCCCAGATATGCGGCGGTGCCGAACAGCAGGCGGTACGTGCCGGACGGCAGATCGTCCGGTCCGAGATCGTTGATGCGGCCATCGGCGTCGGTCGCGCCGCTGCCGATGCCGTTCCCGTCCGCGTCCTCGAGCGCGACCGGAACGCCGGCCGCGGGACGGCCGCGTGAGGTGTCCAGGACATGCGTGGTGACGGTGCTCACGAGTTCTCCGTTCTGGTTCGCCCGATCAGGCGGTCGATCCGGATCCGGTTGATCTTCTCGAGTTCGGCACGTACGGCCCGCCGCTCGGTCCCCGGATCGTTCGCGAGTCTGTCGTGCAGGATCTCAAGAAGTTCGTCGGCGGTGCGGCCGGTGGCGCACACCAGGTAGACGTGGCCGAATCGCTCCTCGTACCGCCGGTTGGCCTCGGCGAGTTGGTCGAGCGTCCGGGCGCGTGCCCCGGCTACGGCGGATTGCTCTCGCGCCGAGAGCGGTGAGTTCGTGGGCGCACCGATACGAGGATGGGCGGCGAGTGCTTTGTCGAGCTCGCCTTCGGTCATCGCGGCCAGTGCCTCCCGCGCTGCGGCGTGGAGCTCTGCGATGCTCGCATACGGGCGGCGCTCGACGAGGTACGCGGCCCAGGTCTGCGATGCGCAGCAGGTCCGCAGCACTCCGATAGCCTCGTCGTCCGGCAAATCGTTGAACGTCGCTAGGCCGATGTTCTCCGGTGGTGCCATGCCATTGCAGCCTATCCGGAGCTGTTCGTCCTGGTCGATGCTCGGACGGGGACGCGCGCGCTGTGAGACAGTGACGGCCATGAGCCACCGTCTCGTCGTGGAGAACGCCACGGTTGCGACCGTCGACCTGAACGGCACGGAGTATGGGACGGGTCACGTGGTCATTGAGGGCGAGCGGATCGTCGCGGTCGGTCCCGGCCCGGCGCCCGATGATGACACGGCAGTGCGGATCGACGGGACCGGCTGCCTGGTCACACCTGGTCTGGTCAACACGCACCACCACTTCTACCAGTGGCTGACGCGCGGCCTCGTCCAGGACGGCATTCTGTTCGATTGGCTGGTCGGCCTGTATCCGATCTGGTCCCGCCTCGATGAGGACTCGGTCTACGCCGGCGCCCGCGGTTCGATCGCGAGCCTGCTGCTGTCCGGGTGCACCACCGCCATGGACCATCACTATGTCTTCCCCCGCGACGGCGGCGATCCGCTGTCCGCCGAGATACGGGCGGCGACCGAGCTGGGCCTGCGGTTCCATGCGACCCGCGGCTCGATGGATCTCGGTGAATCCTCCGGAGGGCTCCCACCGGACTCGATCGTCGAGAGCATCGACGAGATCCTCGCCGCGAGTGCCGCGGCGGTCGAGAGCTATCACGATCCGTCACCGGCGTCGATGCTGCAGGTGGCGCTTGCACCGTGTTCGCCGTTCTCGGTCACCGGCGACCTGCTGCGCGAGAGCGCGTCGCTGGCCCGGCAGCTCAGCGTGCGGCTGCATACCCACGGCGCCGAGACCGTCGAGGAGGAGACCTACTGCCGCGAGCGCTTCGGCGTAGGCCCCATGGAGTACCTGGATGGGCTCGGCTGGCTCGGCCAGGACGTCTGGCTGGCGCACTGTGTTCACCTCAGCGAGGCGGACATCGGACGCATGGCCTCCTCCGGCACCGCGGTGGCCCATTGCCCATCGTCCAACGCGCGGCTCGGCGCCGGCATCGCACCGGTGCCGGAGTTGCTCGCGAGCGGCGTGCCGGTTGGGCTCGGCGTCGACGGCACGGCGTCCAACGAGGACGGCCGGCTGGGGTCCGAGCTGCGGGCGACGTTGCTGTTCGCCCGTGCTCGGTCCGGACCTGGCGCGCTGACCGCTCGAGATGTACTGCGCATCGGCACGATCGACGGAGCTCGTGTCCTTGGGCGCGATGCCGAACTGGGGTCGCTGGAGGCCGGCAAGCTCGCCGATGTCGCGGTTTGGCGCATCGACGGCCTCGCTCACTCGTCCATCCAGGACAAGGTCGCGGCGCTGGTCATGGGATCGCTGCCGCCGCTGAAGCTGTTGCTCGTCAATGGACGGACCGTGGTCGAAGACGGCGAACTGCAGACGGGGGATACAACTAGGATCGCGCAGGATGCTGAGCGGGAGGCTCGACGACTGCTCGGCGATCCGTCGTAGGTCCGGGCGAGCAGGGAGCAGGGGCATGAAGATTCGCGAGGCCGCACCCGGCGATGGCGACGTCCGCCGAGCGTTCTTGACCCGTTGGAACGCGTTGTACAACGCGCGTAAAGGTGTCCTCGAGCCTGGTATGGATCATCCGGCGTTGGTCGCCGAGGACGATGGCCGGCTGATCGGGGTGCTGACGTATGTGATCATCGACGACCAGTGCGAGGTCCTCACCTTGCACGTGGACGATCAGCGCCGTGGAGTTGGCACGGCGCTGCTGTCCGAGATCGCCGATATCGCGCGCGGCGTCGGTTGCCGGCGCTTGTGGCTGATTACGACGAACGACAACGTCGACGCACTACGGTTCTACCAGCGCCGCGGACTCCGGCTGGCGGCGTTGTACGCCGGGGCCGTGGATGAGAGCCGGCGCACGCTCAAGCCGGAGATTCCCACCGTTGGCATGTACGGCATTCCGCTGCGGGATGAGATCGAACTGGAGTTGGACCTCACCTGACGCGCCGGAAATGCCAGCGGCTCGATCGGGTCGGGCACCGATGGGCAGGCTCGAGTTCGCCGAGCTGACTCGACGTCGACCGGCCATAAGCCTCACCCTGTCACAGCTGAGCCAGTCGCCCTGACCGCGCGTGGCCGGTGTCACCTAGAACGGTGGTATCTCGGGGGTCGGCGTGGCGGGGCGGCGCAAGCCGTCCTCGCTTGCGTCGCCGTCCGATCCGCTCTAGTCGCCGTTGGTGCGGTCGGTCTTGATCTGTTCGACCAGGGTGGTGAACCATGCGGGCCAGGTGTCGTGGCCCGGGTAGTGGTCGCCGGGCTCGGGGTAGGGCTGCATCACCGGTGGTGGGCGGGTCTGGTAGCGGTGCCCGAGTGGGCTGAGCCAGATGATGGGTCCGGTCAGCGGGTCGCTGCCCGGTGGGCGGTACACGATCCAGCCGCCGTCGTGTTGGAGCCGGTGGTCGTGCCGGCAGCCCGGGTCCAGGTTCTGGTCAATGGT
>DASUTB010000091.1:0-26862 GCA_036374835.1 Jiangellaceae bacterium
GACACTTCCGGTGAGGATGTAGAACGACTCGGAGATCGTCCGGTGGAAGTGCGGCCCGGGACCCGTCGGCTCGGGGCCCATGTTCCACCGGTAGAGCCCGAGCAGGCCGTCACTGCTCTTGCCAGTGGCCAGGTAGTGCACCGAATTTCCGTTCGGATAGACCCAGTCCGGTTCGGAGTCCACTGGCCGAAACCATGCGGTCTTCTCGCCGCCGTCGCCCAGGTAGAGCTCTTCGGGATAGGTCATGCCCCAAGTCCTTTCACACGTTCGCCGGTCGCAACGTCAGGCTAGTAGCCCGGTAGGTAGTGACAGGTTCGGGGGACGCGCCGCAGGATTCGGGACGGGACGTATCCAGCTCGATCTGCTGGACGGTGACGTCCCATGTTCTGCCGTCCGCATGCGCGACGGCTACCTGCCAGGCATCGCCGTTGCGCTCCGTCGCCGCCACGTCGAGGTCGTCGAGTCTGTTGATTCGGGCGCGTTGGCGGACGGCACCTTCTGCGGCTTGGGCGGGCTTCGGGAACGTCGTCCGTCCCCGGTAGCCGGTCAGCCGGAAGACACCACGCCGGGCGTCGGCCATGAGTTGCACTGCCAGGTCAGGGGTGAGCCGTCCGAACGAGGTGCCGTGCGGCAGTACGACGGCGGTCGGCGCGAACCGGTGCCCGCCGAGGTGGGTCGTCTCCCAGACCCGGCCGAGCAGGTGGTCGGGTAGGTCACCGAGGAGCCGGCGCCCGCGGGCGGCGCAGCATACGTCCCGGCGCCCGTTCGTGCACACCAGCAGGAGCGGCTCGTGCTCGGGGTACAGGGTCGGGACGGACGCCGCCACCGCGTCGGCATCGCCGTCAGCCACCGCCGTCCAGTCGAGATCGCGCAGCCGGTCAGGGTCAGTGATCCGGCCGCCGAGCAGCCACGTCCGTCCGGGCCGGGTGGAGGCGACCCACAGGCCGAACGAACGCACATTGTGGGTGTCCGCGTGCCGCCCGGGGCGGCGCACCAGCGCGACCTTGGCGATCGCGCCGGCGGCGTTCTTTTCCAGCTCAGCGCCAAGCGCGGCGTCGAGGTGCGATTGCGTGAGGGCCTTGGCTCCCCACGGCCCGGGCTGCTCCAGCGCGATCCACGTTCGGGCATACGTCGCGGTGCCCAGCAGCGGCTCGCCGGCGAGCGCGCTGCGGGTCGAACAGGACTGAGCGAGCGGGTCAGGCACGGGATCGGGCCGGTCGGAGGAGGACGGCCGCCGCCACGGCCGCGATGGCGGCGCACACCGCAGCGCCAGCGAACGTCGCTTGCAGTTGCGCGACCAGCGCTTCGCGGACCGCGTCGTTGTAGGGCGGGCAGTTGGTGGGCGTCTCCGGGCACAGGACGGCCGGTGAATCGATCGTCGCGCGGAACGAGTAGAACCGGCGCAGCCCGATCGCGGTCAACCCGGACAGGCCCGCGAGCATGCCGACCATACGGGCGGTGACGATCAGTGCGCTGGCCACGCCATGGGTGTGTTTCGCGGTGGCGGCCAGCAGAGCCGCGTTGATCGGGGCGACCGCGAGCCCGAAGCCGAAGCCGGCCGCGACGAGGACGACGTCATCGGCGAGCCCGTCGAGGGCCGTGGTGTCCCACGTCGCCATCACTGCGACACCGGCCGTCGCCAGGGCCATGCCGGCGGCGGCGATGAGCGCGGGCGCGAGCCGCCGGATCAGCACACCGCCGAGCAGGGCGCCGACCGGCAGCGCGGCGAGGAAGCGGACGAGGACGAGAGCGGCGTCGAGCTGGTCCGAACCCGAGATGACGGTCCGGGCGAAGATCGGCACGTCGACCAGAACCGCCACCAGCGCGGCACCGACGAACAGGCTGACGACGAGTGCGCCCCACGCGGGGCGGGCGGCCAGCGCTCCCGACGGGATCAGCGGACGCGTCGCCCGGCGCTGCCGCCATGCGAATGCGGCGAACGCTGCCGCGGCGAGCGCGAGCAGCCACGGCCCGGCCGGGTTGATGACCTCGACCTCCGGCTCGGCGACGGCGAACGTCAGTACGATCGCGCCGAGCGCCACACCGAGCAATGCCGCGCCGGGGAGATCGGTGGCGCGCACGATGTCCGGTGCGCGGCGCAGGTCGAGCAGTGGCCGGGCGGCGGTGAGTTCGCGGACGACGAAGCCCGCCGCGAAGGCGAACGCGGCCAGTGCCAGCGGGGAAGTGATCGCGACCGGGTCGATCCATGGGACTAGCAACCCGCCCCATTGCACGCTGTTCGCCAGCGCGTCCGGCCCGATGATTGCGACCGATCCGGCGACGATCGCGCCGAGCGCCAGCAGTGCGCCCACCCAGTCCATCCGTTCGATCACGTTCGGCAGGACCGCCGTATCTTCACGAGGGCTGCGTGCCTGGGGAAGATACGTCGGTCCTGCCGAACGTGATCGAACGACACGGGCCACGACGATGCCGGCGGCCAGCGCCGCGCCGAGGGCGAGATTGATCCAGAAGATCGCTCGCCAGTCGGCGAACGCGAGCACGGCGGCGCCGTAGAGCGGGCCGAGCACCGCGCCGAGCTCCTGAATCGCACCGACGATCCCCAGCGGCAGACCCCGCCGCTCCGGCGGCCACAGGTCCGCGACGAGCGCGAGCGTGACCGGGACGAGGGCGCCACCGCCGAGGCCCTGCAGGAACCGGCCGGTGACGGCGTCGAGCAACCCGGTCGCGACCGCGGTGATCATCGAACCGGCCGCGAAGATCGCCAGTGAAGCGATCAGGACGGGCAGCCGCCCCACCAGATCCGAGACCCGGCCGGCCAGCGGCAGTACCACGACGTAGCCGAGCAGGAACATCGAGACCAGCGGAGCGGCGCGCTGTAGCTGATCGACATCGAGCCCGACCCCGGCCATCATGTCCGGCAGGGCCAACACGATCACGTAGGTGTCGGCGGCGGCGAGCAACACCCCGATCGCGCCGAGGATCAGCGCGGTCAGTCCACTGCGGATGGCCAGCCGGTGATCTTGCGGGGGAGTACTCGCCGGCTCTGTCCCGGCGCCGCGCCGGGTGCTGACGTCAGTCGCCGCGTCCGCCACGTCGGCAGTGCCGGGCCGCTCCGTGGCGCCGACGGCCGGGGGGTCGGCCGTCGCTGAATCGTCAGCCGGCCGGTGCACTGATCTCCACCGGCTCGTCGTAGTTGCTGAGCGTGACGGTGTAGGTCTGCTCGCCGCCGGTGTCGTAGAACGGGCCGGTCAACGTGGCCTGGCGCACGTGCCCGGTGTCCGGGTCGATCGCCCACGTCGCGTCGACCTGCGCGGCCGGATCGGTGATCGTCAGGACCTGGTCGACCAGGTCACCGGGCAGCGTGGAGGTGATCTGGTCGTACACCTCGGAGTCGACCCGAACCTCGCCGGCGGCTGCCACGTCGCTGCCGGAGCGCAGCAGCTGGCTGACCCCGCGCTCCGGATCGATCAAGGCGCTCGGGTCGCTGAAGCCGAGCGTGTCCGCGTCGACCTGTTGGAACCCGCTGCTGAGAATGTCCGCGTACAGTTCGCCGTCGACCGCGACGACGGGAATCGTCGTAGGCAGCCCGCTGAAGATCAGCCGAATCTCGCCCTCGAGCGCGTCCGGCGGAACCGCCGCACCTTCGGCACCGAGAATCACCGTTCCCGAGTCCGGCAGGTCGCTTCCTTCGAGCGCGAACGTCACGCCGGACGTGCCGTCGAGCAGGTCCGCGGCCGCTTCGAGCCGTGCCGTGGGGTCCTCGGGCTGCGCCTCCTCCGATTCGCCCCCGTCGTCCGAACATGCGGTCAGCGTGAGGACGGCCGCCGTAGTAAGCAGTACGGCACGGAACCTCATCGCACGCAGCGGGAAAGCACGCATGAGCGCAGGTTACCGCGCACTCCCTGGGTCGCCGCTGAGAGTGGCCTGATCGTTAGCGATGGTGCGGTCCTGCGTGCTCGTCCGCTGGATGTGGACGAACGTGGCAACGGCGGGCTGACTCACAAGGTCCGTGTCGCAGAGTTCGGACGGGCCGGCGTCCGGTCAGCAGACAGTGGCGGCAATACCAGCACTCCCAACCGCGCCTCAAATTGTTCCGCCGATGGCGCCGATCGGTTGTGGCGCGGGCGTGCCCGAGCCGTCCCGCCGTCCGTACTCCTCGGGAAGCTTGATCGCGACGCCGCTGGCCGCGGCCGCGCGCGCCGGACCGGGGCCGGCCCACGCGAGCATGAGCGTGTTCTCTCCCTTGAGGAAGCGGTGGCAGCGGACGCCGCCGGTGGCACGTCCCTTCGCGGGGTATTCGGAATAGGGCGTCACCTTCACCGAGCCGGCCTGCGTGCCCGACAGCGCGTCCCCGGATCCGGCGACTGTCACGACGACCGACGACTCGTCGGGCGTGAAGGCACCGAAGAACGTCACCGAAGCGCCGGCGCCGAGCTTGACGCCGGCCACCCCGCCGCCGCTGCGACCCTGCGGGCGGACCGCGTCGGCCGAGAAACGCAGCAACGCGGCCGCCGACGTGATGAACACGAGGTCTTCGTTCCCGGTGCGCAGCTCGACCGCGCCGACAACGCGGTCGCCGTCGCCCAGCCGGATGATCTCCCACGAGTCCTTGTTGCTCGGATGGTCCGGCTGGACCCGTTTGACCACGCCCTGCGCGGTCCCCAGCGCCAGGCCGGGCGAGTCCTCGTTCAGCGTGGTCAGGCACGGCACCGACTCGTCGCGCTCGAGTTCGATGAACTCGCGAATCGGCGCCCCGCCGGACAGGTTCGGCGCGCCGGCGGTCGGCGGCAGTGCGGGTAGGTCGAGCACCGGCAACCGGATGAGCCGTCCGGCGCTCGTGACGACACCCACGTTGCCGCGCGCCGTCGCGGCAACCGACGAGACGATGACATCGTGTTTGGCGCGTTTGCCGCCGGACTCGAGCGGCTCGTCGCTACTCGTGCGCGCCAGCAGGCCGGTCGATGAGAGCAGTACGTGGCACGGATCGTCCGAGACCTCCAGCGAGGTAGCCGCGGTCGCCGGCACGCCGGCGGACTCGAGCAGGACGGTGCGCCGTGGCGTCGCGAATGCGGCCGAGACCTCGGCAAGCTCGTCCGACACGACCTGGCGCAGCCGCTCCGGATTCTCGAGGATCTCGGTGAGGTCGGCGATCGTCCTGCGCAGGTCCTCGCCCTCCTTCTCCAGTTCGAGCCGGTCGTACTTGGTCAGCCGGCGCAGCGGCGTGTCGAGGATGTAACGCGCCTGCGTCTCGGTCAGGTCGAACACGGTCATCAGCCGATCGCGCGCCACCGTCGCGTCGTCCGACGAGCGGATCACCTGGATCACCTCGTCGATGTCCAGCAGCGCGATCAGTAGGCCGTCCACCAGGTGCAGCCGGTCCGCGGACTTCTTGCGCCGGAACTCGCTGCGCCGCCGCACGACCTCGAGCCGGTGGTCGAGGAACACCTGGAGCAGTTCCTTGAGGCCAAGCGTCTGCGGCTGGCCGTTGACCAGCGCGACGTTGTTGATCGCGAACGACTCTTCCAGCGGGGTCAGCTTGTACAGCTGCTCGAGCACCGCCTCGGGCACGAAACCGCTCTTGAGCTCGATCACCAGCCGCAGCGAGGTGTTCCGGTCGGTGTAGTCCTCGACGTTGGTGACGCCCTGCAGCTTGCGGCTGCGCACGAGCTCGGCGATCCGCTCGCGAACCCGCTCCGGGCCGACCGCGTAGGGGAGTTCGGTGACGACGATCCCCTTGCGCCGGCTCGTGACGTTCTCCACCCGCGCCGTCGCCCGCGTCTTGAACGACCCGCGCCCGGTCTCGTACGCCTGCCGGATACCGTCCAGCCCGATGATGCGCCCGCCGGTCGGCAGATCCGGGCCCGGGATGAAGCGCATCAGGTCGTCCAGCGTCGCGTCGGGGTTCGCCAGCAGGTGACGGGCGCCCTCGACGACCTCGCCGAGATTGTGCGGCGGCATGTTGGTGGCCATCCCTACCGCGATGCCGGCCGCGCCGTTCACCAGCAGGTTCGGGAACGCCGCAGGCAGGACGGCCGGCTGCTCGAACTGGCCGTCGTAGTTCGGCACCATGTCGACGACGTCTTCATCGAGCGAGTTGGTGAGCATCGTCGCCGGCTCGGCCATCCGGCACTCGGTGTTGTGATTGACGAAGCCGCCGGCGAGGAATGAGTGATCCTCGCTGTCGACCCGCAGCGAGTAGACCGTCGCCGGCTCGTCGTCCACGACTTCGGTGACGGCCTCGAACCGATAGCCCGATTCCATGATCGGTAAAACCGTGCGCAGGACTTCTTCCGGAAGCGTGCTGACAAGGCGGTTCCGGTGCCGGCGCCACCGTTCGGGCCGGTCGAAATTGTGCTTGACCAGCCACTTGCGGTCGTGTCCTTGGAACGACGGGACGGCCGAGCGGACATAGTCAGCGACGTACGGCACGAAATCGTGCGACATGGACCTCGAGTCGGCCGGCATCGCTTCCAAGGTCTCGGTGAGCTTACGCTGCTTCGCTGTGAGGAAGCCGACGCGCTCGGCGAACGCGCGCACAGTGTGCCGGGCGGACATCGTCAGGCGATACTCGCCGGACGCGTAGTGGCTCAGGTGTGAGTAGATGCCGAACTCGAGCAACAGATCCTGGATCCCGCGGGCGAGGTTGCGACTGTATGAGTGGAATTGGACACGGACGGTGTCGCGCTTGTCCTTGACGAGGGAGCCGTCGCCCTCGAACGCGGCCTGCAAGAAAGCTCGCTTGAGTCCGGGTTCACCGGTCCAGACAAATTCCGGCACGTGTTTGTCAGCAGCACGTTGCCCGACGAAGCTGTCTAGCAGGCTGCAGATCAGCGCGTCCAGGCGTTGTGCGTCGATTCTGTGGAGCACCCTGCCGCTTGCCATGTGTTCGGTACGCACGGATCGTAATCCACCCACGAGCACGTCGTACGCGTGAAGGACGTGATCGAAGAATTCCTCGTCGGTATTGGCGAATCCCGCATGGCGGCCCGAACACCAGCCCTCGGTCACCCCGGCGCCGGCCAACACGCCTAGGTTGAACTCCTCGGAGGTGGGTCGCGCCGTCGTCCAAGCGTTCCGAGCAAGGCACACGACTGTGCCGGGAGTGATCTCGTCAAGGCGCAGCCACTGGAACATCGGCACGCCGAGAACGCGGACGAGGCAAAGGACTGGGTGGTTGTGGCTGCCTCGCAACTCGTATCCGTCGGCCGTGCGCAGCCGCTTCGTGGGATGCGTACCCGAGTTGAAAACCTTGCCGACGCGCACGTTCTTGCCGTTGCGGTCGAGCACCTCGAAATCCGCGTCCGCATCGCCAGGCGAGTCCAGGCCGACGAGGTTGTCGATTCGAGGGGACGCGCCGTTCGCCAACCGGACCCTGGCGCCGCCGGTTAGACAGTAGCGATAGGCTGCCGGGCCTGAATCCAGCGAGCCGAAGTTGCCGTGCCCGTCGACGAGTGGGAGGCGCATCGACCACGACTGCGCCATGCGCACGAGCGTGTCGTAGATGGCGCCGTCGCCGTGCGGGTGCAGCTTGCCCATGACGTCGCCGACGACCCGGCCGCACTTCACGTGTGCGCGGTCCGGCCGCAGCCCCATCTCGTTCATCTGGAACAGGATGCGCCGCTGCACCGGCTTGAGGCCGTCCCGCGCGTCCGGGATCGCACGCGAGTAGATCACCGAGTAGGCGTACTCGAGGAAACTGCCGCGCATCTCCTCGGAGATGTCGGTATCGAGGATCATCTCCTCGAAGTCGTCGGGCGGCGGTGTGGTGGACGAACGGCGAGCCATGATGCTTTCGCTCCTTGGTCGGTCGAGATGCGCCTATTGTTGCTCGCCACGCCGACATGACCGTGCAACGACCCGCGGTGGACGGACGTCCGTCCGCCAAGACACCGCACCGCGCCCACGCCCGTTCGGTATGATCCGCCGAACGTGACGTCCGATTCCCGCCGGAATTGCGGCGCGGTCGTTGCCAGGATGGCGACATGACGACGCATCCGGCGACCACCTTGCAGATCCGGCCGATTCCCGCCGCTACGTTGCGGCGGTTGCGTGAGCAGGGCAATGACGACTACGGCCACTCGTGGCGGCCACGCATCGACGACGAGGGCGGCGCGCCGCTGCGCTGCTGCTTGCGCGACTCGAAGCCGGGGGAGCAGATCGTCCTGATCTCGTACGCGCCGGTCCGTTCTCCTGTGGCCGATGCCGGGCCGTATGACGAGATAGGGCCCGTCTTCGTGCACGCCGAGGAATGCGCCGGCTACATCGACGACGGGCGCTACCCGCAGGAGTGGGCGAGTGACCGACGGCAGGTGCTGCGGGCATACCGCGCCGACGGGACGATCGCCGGTGGTGTGCAACTCGAGGCCGGTGAGAACCGGGACGCGGCCGCGCGCGAGCTTTTCACCGACCCCGAAGTCGCATTCCTACACTCGCGCAACGTCATCTACGGGTGCTACATGCTCGAGATCCGGCGCGGCACTGCAGGAGCCGATTGGTAAAGACCGCGGCGCGGCGGTTGGCCGATAGCGTCCGGGCCGCTCCGTGGCAGCGGTCGCTCCGCATGGACGCTGGGCGCATCTGTGCGCCCAGGTGCGCAGGTACAGGCATCGAAGTGCACGATGACCGTTGCGAAACATGGCTCGGACATGGTCGGCGGGCGTGCATAGGATCGAAGGCGTGTATCCGTCGCATTGGGAAGCGGACGTCGTCATGTCGGACGGCGCGACGGCGCACCTACGTCCGATCCGGCCGGACGACGCCGACCGGCTGGTCAGCTTCTACAGCCGGGTGAGCGACGAGTCCAAGTACAACCGGTTCTTCGCGCCGTACCCCACGCTGAGCGCGCGCGACGTCAAACACTTCACCGAGGTGGATCATCGGGACCGGGTCGCGTTCATCCTGCTGGACGGTGACGACATGATCGGCGTGGGGCGGTACGAGCGGCTCGACGGCGACGACGCCGAGGTGGCGTTCCTGGTCGAGGACGCGCACCAGGGCAGGGGAGTCGGGAGTGTGCTGCTCGAGCACCTGGCCCAGGCGGCGCGCGAGAACGGGATCGGCCGGTTCGTGGCCGACGTGCTGCCGAGCAACACGCGCATGAAGAAAGTGTTCGCCGACGCCGGCTACACCGTCGGCAACACCTTCGGCGACGGCGTCGTGCACGTCGAGTTCGAGATCCGGCCGACCGAGCATTCGCTGGACGTCATGGCCGCGCGCGAGCATCGGGCCGAGTCGCTGTCGATCAAGCGGCTGCTCACGCCGTCGTCGGTCGCGGTGATCGGGGCGAGCCGGCAGCGCGAGAAGATCGGTCAGGCGCTTGTTCGCAACCTCATCGACGGTGGGTTCACCGGGCCGGTCTACGCGGTCAACCCGGGGGCGCGGGCGATCGCCGGAGTACCGGCGTACCCGAGCGTGCGGGACATACCCGGCCCGGTCGACCTCGCGGTGGTGGCGGTTCCGGCCGAGGCGGTCGAGGACGTGGTGCTCGAGTGCGCGGCGATCGGCGTCAAGGGCCTGGTGGTGGTGTCGTCCGGGTTCGCCGAGACCGGTCCGGATGGGCGGGAGCGGCAGTACAGCCTCGTCCGGGTGGCACGCGCACGGGGTATGCGGGTCGTCGGGCCGAACTGCCTGGGCGTCATCAACACCGATCCGCCGGTATCGCTCAACGCGTCCCTGTCCGGCACCGTGCCGCGGCCCGGACGGATCGCGTTCTTCTGCCAGTCCGGGGCGCTCGGCACCGCGATCCTGGGTGAGGTGGCCCGGCGCGGGCTGGGGCTGTCGACGTTCGTGTCGGCGGGCAACCGGGCGGACGTGTCCGGCAACGACCTGCTCCAGTACTGGGAGGACGATCCGGGGACGGACGTCGTCCTGCTATACCTCGAATCGCTCGGCAACCCGCGCAAGTTCTCCCGCGTGGCCCGCCGGGTGGCCGGCGCCAAACCGATCGTCGCGGTCCGCAGCGGACGCTCGACGCAGGGCGTACCGCTCGGGCACACCGTGCGGCGCTCCGGCGCGCCGATCGAGGCGCTGGACGAGATGTTGCGCCGGTCCGGGGTCATTCAGGTCGACACCCTGGCCGAGATGTTCGACGTCGCACAGACCCTGGCGTACCAGCCGCTGCCACGCGGGCGCCGAGTGAAGATCGTCGGCAATTCGGACTCGATCGCGCTGCTCGCGTCCGACGCGGCGGCCGGCGCCGGGTTGGACGTGGTCGGTGAATCGCATGATCTCGGCCCGGCGGCGTCCGCGTCGGACTACGAGCAGGCGGTCACCGCGATCCTTGCCGATCCGGAGGTCGACTCGGTGATCGCGGTGTTCGTCCCGACCTTGGAGTCGTCCCGCGACGAGGACGTCGCCGGTACGCTCGCCGCCGTGGCCGCGAGCAGCGACAAGCCGCTGGTGACGACGTTTCTCGGCAGCGGCGGCATCCCCGAGGCGCTGCGCCGGCTCGACGATCGGGGCATACCGGTGCGTGGCTCGATACCGTCGTATCCGTCGCCGGAGGAGGCGGCGCGCGCCTTGGCGCACGTCACCGACTACGCGCTGTGGCGCGCTGCCGACCGCGGTCAGGTTCCGGTGCTTGCCGGTTGCGACAGCGCGGCGGCGCGCTCGGTCGCGCGTGCGGTGCTGGACGAGCACCCGGACGGTGCGGAGCTCGCGCAGCCGCAGTTGCGCGAGCTGTTGGTGAGCTATGGCATGTCGGTGCTGCCGACGCTGCCGACCGCGACGGTGGACGAGGCCATAACGGCCGGCAAGCAGCTGGGCTGGAACGTCGTGCTCAAAGCGACCGCGCAGCGGCTGCGGCACCGGCCCGATCTCGCCGACGTCTGGCGCAACATCGACAACGCCGCCGAAATGCGTGACGCGTGGGACACCATGACGCGGCAACTGGCCGACCCGGCGGAGGCGGGATTCGTTGTGCAGCCGATGGCGCCTCCAGGTGTTCCGGTGACGATCCGGGCCGAGGAGGACGAGCTGTTCGGCCCGTTCGTCTCGTTCGGGCTCTCCGGCGTCCCCACCGACCTGCTGGGCGATCGCTCGTACCGGATGCCTCCGCTGACCGACGTCGACGCCGAGCAGATGATCCAGGGCGTGCGCGCCGCCCCGCTGCTGACCGGATACCGAGGCAGCGACCCGGCAGACCGCGAAGCGATCGCCGAGCTGCTGCACCGCGTCGCGCGGCTGATCGACGATCTGCCCGAGGTCGTGGCGGTCGAGCTCAATCCGGTCCTGGTCGCGCCGTCCGGTTTGTCGATCGTGAATGCGAGCGCGCGGGTCGAGCCGCCCCGGTTGCGCACCGACTGGTACGTACGGCGGTTGAGTTGACCCACGTGCGAGGATGAGACCCATGGCCGAGCCCACTACTCACCAAGCGCTCCGCGCGGCGATCCAGAAGGCGGGGTACTACCCGGAACTCGTGGCGGACACGCTCGAACCTGCGCTGGCCGATGAGCCGGTGCGTTCGTACTTCGTGCACCACGAACCGCACTTCGACCACAAGGACGAGTTCCGGCAGCACGCCAGTGTCCTGGTTCTCACGCCGACCCGGCTGATCGTCGGGCACACCGACGAGTACCCGGCCGACGAGAACAACCCGGTGCCGTACGCCACGACCGCGACCGAGACCGTGCCGCTGGCACGGATCTCCTCCGTCGTGGTGAGCCGCACCGTCGACGCCCCGGTGACCTACACCAGGGGCGACCCGGCCCGCGACGTGGTGCTGACCGTCGGCTGGAACGCGCTGAGCCGAGTGGAGCTCGAGCCGGCCGGATGCACCGACCCGACCTGCGAGGCAGATCACGGCTACACCGGCAGCATCACCGCCGAAGACTTCACGATCCGGGTAAGCGCCACCGCGGATGGCCCGCAGCGGGTCGCCGACCTGCTCGCGTTCTCGCGGGCGCTTTCGGCGGCGGCCCGTTCGTGACGGCGGGGATGGCCGAGGTTGTCGAACCGCGCTACGGCGACGGGTCATTAACCGACATCCTGCCGTCAGTGCTCGGTGCCCTGGGTGTGCCGGGGGAGGAGAACGTCCTGCGGCTGCCGCCGGCCCGGCGCTACTGCGTCCTGTTGATCGACGGGCTGGGCTGGCACCTGCTGCGCTCGAACCCGGCCGCGGCGCCGTTCCTGCACTCGCTGGACGGGCGGGCGCTGACGTGCGGCGTGCCGTCGACGACGGCGACGAGTTTGACCAGCTTCGGCACGGGACTGCCGCCCGGACGGCACGGCGTCGTCGGCTACTCCAGCCGGATACCTGGAACGAGGTCGGACCTGTTGAACGCGCTGAAGTGGAGCAAGTCGGTGGACCCGGCCACCTACCAGCCGTATCCTTCCGTGTTCCAGCGCGCGGCCGAGGCCGGGGTGTCACCGACCGTGGTGGGTAAGCGGGAGTTCCGCAAGTCCGGGCTCACCGGGGTGGCGCTGCGTCCGCCGTCCTACCAGCCGGCCGAAACGCTGGGGGAGCGGGTGGCCCGGTCGGTGGATGCGCTGCGGCCGGAGCCGTCGCTGGTGTACGTGTACGACGGCGATCTGGACTACACCGGCCACCAGTCGGGCTGCGGCTCGGCGGCGTGGCGGTACGAACTGATGATTCTGGACCGGTTCGCCGAAGAGTTGTACGACGCGTTGCCGGCCGGGACTGCGCTGGTGGTGACCGCCGACCACGGCATGGTCGACGTTCCGTTCGAGAACCGGATCGACGTGGACGACGTCCCGGCGTTGCGCGAGGGTGTTGACCTGGTGGCCGGCGAGGCGCGCTTCCGGCATGTATACGCCGCACCTGGCGCCGCCGATGATGTACTGGCAGCGTGGCGGGAGGTGCTGGGCCGGCGCGCAGATGTCCGGGCACGGGACGACGCGCTGGCCGCGGGCTGGTTCGGCGCGTGGGAGCCGCGGGTGCACGAGCGCATCGGCGACGTCGTCGCCGCGGCGGACGCGGCATCGGCCATCGAGCGGCGCAGCGTCTTTCCCGTCGAGAAGAACCTGGTCGGCCTGCACGGCGCCCTTACCGCCGACGAAATGCTGATCCCCCTCCTGACCACCACCCCAGAATGATTCCGGAGCTTTACGTGATCATTCTGGGCGGTCGGCGCGGCCGAACATGATCTCGTCCCAGCTCGGCACAGTGGGCTTCTTGTTGCGCTTGCCGGAGCGTGGCTTGGCCGGCGCGGCCTCTGCGCCGGACTGACCCTGCGCCGAGGCATCCGCGGCGCGCGCCCCGCGCTGGGGAGGTTCGTCCACCTCGACGTGGTCCGCGATGTCGGTGAGCCGCAGCCGCTCGGCAGGAGGCTGGTTGCGGCCACGGCGCCGGCCACGCCCGCCGCGCTGCGCGGTCATCGGGACCGGTGCGGTGGGCTGCTCGTCCTCGTCGACGGCACGCTGCGCGGCCGCCGGCGCAGGCGCCGGTGCAGCCGGTTCGTCGTCGTCCTCGTCCTCCGGGTCCGGGGCGACGCTGAGCTGGCGCGGCTCGACCTCGGGCTCGGAGTTCACGACGGACAGCCGGGCCTGCCCGGTACCCGCCGTTTCGGGGACGGCGACCTCGTCCGGCTCCACCAGACCCGCGATACGGCGTGCCTCGTCGTCGTCCGGCACGACGGAGCGGCCCGTCGGGTCGAACAGGAAGCGGGCGTGCCGCTCGTCGTCTTCGAAGATCCACACCGCGATGACCTGCCACTTGCCGTCGTCGCGGCGGTATGCGTCCCACTCGACGGACTCCGGGTCGACGTCCGAACGGCTCACCCACTCGCCGACCACCTCGGACAGCGGGCGATTCGGATTATCGGTCGCCGAGCCTCGAATGACGGCGCCCTGCGCCCGGCCGGCCACGTGTGCACGCTCGGCGAGGACCGGGCCGGCGAAGCGCAGCACCTTCTCCAGCGGCACGTCGGCGGAGGCGGCCACCTCCTCGGCGGTCTGCCCGGCCCTGACGCGGGCCTGTATGTCGCGGGGCCGCAGCGTGTTCTCCGGCTGCTCGGGCTGGCCCGGCCGACGGCCGCCCCGGATAGCGGCCTGGACACGTTCGTCAAGTGGGAGGGTCATCACGGACTCCGAGTCGTTGTCTTGCAGGATCAGCTGGGAACCGTCGTCGCTCACGGCGATGAATCGCAGCTCGCGCATCCCCGGGCCTCCCACAAATCCACCGACCCTATCGTTACGCGGGCCGCCACCTCGACCAAGCCGCCACGCCGTGCAGCACCTTACGGGCGTACCTCACGCTCGCCGGCAATGACGGTCGGCCGGTCCACCATAGCGCCGATGGCGCAGGTGAGGGTGGCCAAGGCCCCCGCCGCAAATGAGAACAGAAATGCTTCGGACGGCCCGATCCGTTCCACCACAGGTCCGGCGACCGCCGCTCCGAGGGCGACACCTGCCCCGAGGGCCGTGGAAACCCAGGCCAAGCCCTCCGTGAGACGGCTGGCCGGCACCTCGGCCTCGACCATCGAGAAGCCCGCGATCAGCGTGGGTGAGATGCCGAATCCGGCGATGAACATGGCCGGCAGCAGCAGCGGGATCGAATCGATGAACGCCAGCGGCAGGATCGCCGCGGCGAGCACGCCCTGTCCGATCACGAACCGGCGGCGGGCGCTCGCGCGCCAGGTGATGGCGCCGGTGAGGACGCCGGCGATCAGGCTGCCCATCGCGAACACGGCCAGGGCCAGCCCGGAGACGCCTTTGGCACCGAGCGCCTCGGTGAACGCCACGGTGGCGACCTCAACTGAGCCGAAGATCGCCCCCATGAAGATGAATGCGATGACCATCCACGTCAAGGTGAGAACCGGCAACGGGTCGGTCGGGGTGTCCGGCGTGCGGACCCGGACCTCGGGCTGGGTGGAACGCTGGGCGGCGAACGTGAACCCGCCGGCGACGGTGAAGACCAGGATCGCGCCGAGACCGGCCAGGCCGTGTATCGCAGTCGCCGTCGTCACCGCCACAATCGGCCCGAGGACGAAGATGACCTCGTCCACGACCGACTCCCACGCATATGCGGTGTGCAGATGTGGCGTCGCCGAGTGCAGGCGTGCCCAGCGCGCCCGGACGAGAGCACCAATCTGGGGCTGGGTGAGCCCGGTGAGGAACACCACGATCGCGTAGCCGGCGACGGCCCGGCTCTCGGCGGCCGCCGGCGTCATGATCATAATGGTGCCGAGACCGGCGGCGTGCAGAGTCAGCACCGGCCAGAGCATGGCGTCCTGCCCGTACCGATCGGCCAGCCGCGCCTGCACAGGTGCTCCGACCGCCGTTGCCACCAGCGCGAGCCCGGCGAGGAGCCCGGCCTGCTCGTACGAGCCGCCGAGCTCGGTGATGGCCAGCACGATGGCGAGGCCGAACATCGAGATCGGCAGCCGGGCGACCAGCCCGGATAGCGAGAACGCCAGTGCGCCGGGCGTGCGCAGCACTACCCTGTATCGCCCTAACACGTGCTCACACTACGGCCCGGCATGCGGCGGGGGCACCGGGTTTTGTCGGCCGGATCGAGGGGCTTGTTGGCGGGACCGACCGGCTTATTGGCAGGATCGATGGCGTGCCTACCCAGAGCCCGAGCCGTGCGCCGCTGGAACCCTACGACGCTCTGATGGTCGTATCGTTCGGCGGCCCGGAGCAGCCGTCCGACGTGATGCCGTTCCTGGAGAACGTGACAAGGGGACGGAACGTCCCGCCCGAACGGCTCGCCGAAGTCGCCGAGCACTACAACGCTTTCGGCGGACGCAGCCCGATCAACGATCAGAACCGGGCGCTCATCGACGCGATCCGGCGCGATCTCGCCGCCGCGGGTGTGTCGATCCCGGTCTACTGGGGCAACCGCAACTGGGATCCGTTCCTTGCCGACGAGCTCGAGCGGATGCGGGCGGACGGCGTGCGCCGGGCCGCGGTGTTCGTCACCAGCGCGTACTCGTCGTACTCCGGGTGCCGGCAGTACCGTGAGGATCTCGCCGCAGCCGTCGCCACCGTCGGCCCGGACGCACCGGCGCTGGACCGGATTCGGCATTACTTCGACCATCCGGGTTTCATCGAGGCCAATGTGGACGGTGTTGTCGGCGCCCTCGGCGAGCTGCCCGCGCGCGTGGCCAGGTCGGCCCGGCTGGTTTTCGTCACCCACTCGATTCCAGAGACCATGGCGGCGACTGCGGGTCCGGACGGTGGAGCGTACGTGGAGCAGCATCGCGCCGTCGCCGCCGCGGTGAGCGAACGCGTGGCCCGCCGTACCGGGGTGGAGCGCGACCACGAGCTCGTGTACTGCTCGCGCAGCGGTCCGCCGCATGTCCCGTGGCTCGAGCCGGACGTGAACGACCGCCTCGAAGCGTTGGCCAAAGAGGGCGTGCCCGGCGTCATACTCGCTCCGATCGGGTTCGTCTCCGACCACATGGAGGTCGTGTTCGACCTCGACACCGAGGCGATGGCCACCGCCGCGGACGCCGGGCTGCCGGCGGCACGGGCCGCCACCGCAGGTACCCATCCGGCGTTCGTGGCGGCGATCCGCGATCTGCTGACCGAGCGGGCCGCCGTCGCCCGCGGGGAAGATCGCGAGCCGGCGAGTATCGGCCCGCCCGGGCCGTCGCATTACGTGTGCCCGGCCGGATGCTGCCCCAATCCCCGCGCGCCACGTCCGACGGTGTGCGGCGAGGACGGTGTGTCGTGAACGGCGAACTCCTGGCACTCGCCGACAAAACGGCGCGGGAGGCGGGCGCGATGGTCCGCGAGCGGCGGGACGCGGTCACCCGCATGGCCGTGACGGCGACCAAGAGCACCCCGACCGACGTCGTGACCGAATCCGATACCGCCGCCGAGGCGCTCATCCGCGATCGGCTGCTCGGGGCGCGCCCGGACGATGGGATCGTGGGGGAGGAGGGCGGCACGACCAGCGGGACGTCCGGCGTTCAGTGGGTCGTCGACCCCATCGACGGGACGGTGAACTACCTCTACGGCATTCCGCAGTACGCGATCTCGATCGCCGCGACGGTTGACGGCGACCCGGCCGTTGGCGTCGTCCACAACCCGGTGAACGGCGAGACATGGAGCGCGACGCGGGGCGGCGGCGCCTTTCTCGACGGCATGCCGATCCACGAGTCGGGCTGCGACCGGCTCGACCGGGCGCTCGTGGCGACCGGATTCGGCTACGACCCGGCACGCCGAGCCAGGCAGGCCGACGTGCTCCGGGCGGTGATAACCGAGGTGCGGGACGTGCGCCGGGCCGGGGCGGCGTCCCTCGATCTGTGCGCGGTGGCGATGGGCCGGGTGGACGCGTTCTACGAGCGCGGCCTCGGCCCATGGGATCTTGCGGCGGGCGGGCTGATCGCGACCGAGGCGGGTGTTATCGTATCGGGCATCCGTGGCCAACCACCCGGGCCGGACTTCGTACTCGCGGCCGGGCCGGCGCTGTTCGACGAGTTGCACGACCTGCTCGAACGGCTCGAACCCGACCGCGATTGAAACTCGCAGCGACGAAATAATCGCTGCACGGCGGGGCGTTTACGCACGAGCGGGGATCATGCGGCACAATTCCCCGGGCCGGTACGGGCACAACGGCGGGTCCTCGTGCGTTACGAGGGTCATGGCCGTACGCGCCACGGCCCAAACCGCACCAGAGAGAACGGACGCCCAGCTTAGGGGGATAGACAATGGCCACCGATTACGACGCACCTCGTAAGACCGACGATGAGGTCTCGGAGGACTCGCTCGAGGAACTGAAGACCCGCCGACTGGACACCTCGTCCAGTGCGGTGGACGTGGATGAGGCCGAACTGGCCGAGGCTCACGAGCTTCCGGGAGCTGACCTGTCCAACGAGGAGCTCGCGGTCAGGGTGCTGCCGCGGCAGGCGGACGAATTCACCTGTTCGAGCTGCTTCCTTGTGCATCACCGCAGCCAGCTCGCACGCGAGAAGGACGGTAAGCTGATCTGCCGCGACTGCGCGGCGTAGCACCGGCAGGGCCATTCCCCCGACTCGGCCCGCGCGCTCAGAATGATCACGTAAAGCCGGCACTTCCCAGCCATACGTGGCCTACAGACTGAGCAAAGTCCGGAGAAGCCCAGCAAAGGCCTTTTGTTTGCCTTTGCTGGGCTTTTCTATGCTTTGGCTGCCCTACAGGCCATGCTTGGCCGGGATTCCGGAGCTTTACGTGATCATTCTGTGGTGGTCGCGGGCGGTGCGCAGTGCGATGGCAAGGCGCTGCGGGTTACGCGTCGAGACCAGCCAGTACGGCACCGGGTCGTCGGGGTCGTCGACGTCGACACGCACGGCACCCGGGACGTAACCGCGGATCAGCAGATAGGCGCGCGGGTCGGCGTCACGGCCGCGCGCCGCCCGTGCCGCCTCGGGATCGAGCGCACTGACCTCGCCGATCGCCCAGGCGGGCAGGGTGGCGCGCCCTGCTCTGAAGCCCTCCGGGCCGACGGCCACCAGGACCCGCCCGTAAACGATCAGCGTGATCGCCGCCAGCACCAGCACGCCGAGCCCGGCCGGCAGCGAAACCGCGGGGCCGTACGGCACGTCGTAGGCAAGCCAGATCGACCCGGCGAGCCCGGCCGCGAGCAGCCACCACAGCACCGGTGCGCGCAATCGTTCCCGGTAGGCGCCAGAGTCGTCCACACGCCTAGGGTCGCACTCCGGCGGGGCCGTGTCGCAGGTAGGGTCTGATGGTTGTGGAGAGCAGCAGACCCGTCGATGTGTTGATCACGCGGCTGGATCCGGATGTCCCCATACCAACCTACGCACACCCGGGCGATGCCGGTGCCGACCTGGTGGCCACCGAAGCCGTCTCGCTCGCGCCAGGGGAGCGGGCTATGGTCGGCACGGGTATCGCGGTTGCTCTGCCGGACGGTTACGCGGCGTTCGTCCATCCGCGCTCCGGTCTTGCCCACCGCCTGGGTGTGAGCCTTGTGAATACGCCCGGTACCGTCGATGCTGGTTACCGTGGCGAGATCAAGGTGGTGCTCGTCAACCACGATCTGCACGAACCCGCAGTGTTCGCGCGCGGTGATCGGATCGCTCAGCTGGTCGTGCAGCGGGTCGAGCGGGCCCGGTTCCACGAGGTCGAGACACTGCCCGGTTCGGCGCGCGGCGCGGACGGGTACGGCTCGACCGGTGTGGCGGCGGGGACGACGAGCGCCGGCTGATACGGAAGGACGCACATCGTGATTGGACGCCGACGTCGCCGAGGCGGTTCGGACGGCACGCCCGAAGGCGCCGCCACAGCCGGCTCGGCGGCCACCGAGACGGATCCACCCGCCGAGCCGGGCGAGGACGAAGCGATCGGGCCGTACGACATCGGCGACCTCGACCCCGGGACGGCGCGCAAAGGGCGGGTCGATCTCGGGGGCATGCTCGTGCCGGCGGTTCAGGGCATGAAGTTCCAGTTCCGGGTCGACGAGAAGTCGGGCAAATCCGGCCGGGTGACGGTGGTCGACGACAAGGCGGCGGTGGAGCTCATGGCGATCGCCGCACCACGCAGCTCCGGCATGTGGGAGCAGACCCGCCTCGGGATCGCGGAAGATGCCAAACGCCGTGGCGGGAAGGCGGATGAAGCCGGCGGACCGTTCGGCACCGAACTGCGCGTCGTGCTGCCGGTCACGAACGCCGAGGGTAAGAAAGGTTTTCAGCCGTCCCGGATCGCCGGCATCGACGGCCCCCGCTGGATGCTGCGCGCCACCTTCTTCGGGAGCGCGACGACCGACGCGAATGCGTTCGCCCGCCTGGTCGACGTGGTTCGCAACGTCGTCGTGGTGCGTGGCGATCGGCCGATGCCACCGGGCGATGTCATCGTGCTGAGCCCGCCGGAGCGACCGGTGCACGCTGACGAATCCACGGCCGAGCAGAGTACGTCCGAAGGTGATCAGCCGGGAATTGGATAACCTGGCTGCATGGTTCCGGGTAAAACCGCCGACGGCGGGACGCGTCGGGGCGGGTTCTGGCAGGCGCTGGGTCGTTGGGCCGCGTCGTCCGAAGCCGAGCGGGACGCCTTGGAGCTGCGGGAACGAGCTGAGGATTCGGGGTGCATGGCACTGGCGAACATTGAGGAACGGGCCAGCGCCCGGGTACGCGGCATCGTGCAGACGGTGACGCTCCAGCCCCGTGCCGGCACTCCGGCGCTCGAGGTGGAGCTGTTCGACGGGTCGGACGTCGTGACACTGGTCTGGCTCGGCCAGCGGCGGATTGGCGGTATCGACGTCGGGCGGCGCATGATTGTGACCGGCCGGGTCACGACGCTCGACGGCCGCCGAGTGATGTTCAACCCGCGCTACGAACTGCTACCGGAAGGTGCGCAATGACCGACAACCCGGTCGACGCGAACGACTCGGTCGCCGGTCGCGCCACGTCAACCGACTCGGGGCCGGCGAAATCGGTCTTCGCTGCGATGGCCCGCGAGGATCGGTTCCAGGTGACGGCGATGGGTCCCGGTGCGTTCCTGGACGCCGGGCTGCCGCTCGTCGTTTTCACCATCGCCTACGCCCTCACCGGCCGCGATCTGGCGATGTCGTTGTACATCGCGCTGGGTGCCGGCGCCGTGCTGGCGGCGGTCCGGCTGATTCGCGGCGACCAGTTCCAGAACGTCGTCGCCGGCTTCCTCGGCCTGGCCGTCGCGGCGATCTGGGCGGGCTGGACCGGCAATCCGGAGGACGTCTTCCTTCCCGGCCTCCTGATCAACATCGGGTACGGCTCGGCCTTTCTGGTGTCGATCCTGCTGCGCTGGCCGCTGGTCGGGCTGTTCGTCGGGCTCGTGACGACCCCGGGCGAGCTGCGGCAGGCCGTCGCGTGGCGGTCGGACCCGGTGCTCGTACGTGCCTACAGCAAAGCCACCGCGCTGTTCGTCGGCTTGTTCGCCGCCCGGCTCGCCGTCCAGCTCCCGCTCTACCTCGCGGGATCGGAGCAGCTGGGTTGGCTCGCGACCGCGCGGCTGCTCATGGGCGTGCCGCTGTTCCTGTTGGTGGCATACTCCGCCTGGCTGATCATCCGCCCGGCCCACCACGCCGCGCACAGCACGCCGAAGCCGTGATCATGTAGCCGATTCACACGAAAACGACTGGTTAAGCTTCATGATCACGAACATGATCAGTCGCGGTGCGGGTGGGCATACGGGGAGAGAAGCTCTTCGAGCTGCTGCTCGCGTTCGCTGGACGTCACGAAGATCAGCTCATCATGCGCTTCGAGCGGCAGATCCGGCATCGGCGCGTGCACGTGCTTACCGCGGATGACCGAGACCAGGGTCGTGTCGGTCGGCCACTTCACGTCCGCGACGGCGGTGCCGACTATCGGTGAGTCGTCGGGAAGGGTCAGCTCCACGAGGTTCGCCTCACCCTGGCGGAACGTGAACAACCGCACGAGGTCGCCGACGCTGACCGCCTCCTCGACCAGCGCGCTCATGATGCGCGGCGTGGAGACCGACACATCCACGCCCCACGACTCGTTGAACAGCCACTCGTTCTTCGGATGATTCACCCGTGCCACGACGCGCGGTACGCCGAACTCGGTCTTGGCCAGCAGCGCGACGACGAGGTTGACCTTGTCGTCGCCGGTGGCCGCGATCGTCACGTTGCACGTCTCCATCCGGGCCTCTTCGAGCATCGACAGCTCGCAGGCGTCGGCGAGCAACCACTCCGCCTCGGGGAGGGACGCGGCTTTGATCGCGCGCGGACTCTTGTCGATGAGCAGCACCTCATGGCCGTTGTGCACGAGTTCGGCGGCGATCGAGCGTCCGACGTTGCCCGCTCCGGCGATTGCGACACGCATCAGGCTTCCACCTCCGGCGCCGCGGCGAACACGGCTGAAACACGTTCGGCGTCGGTGACCCGCATCGTCACATGGACCAGATCGCCCTCCTGGATCACGGTGTCGGCGGTCGGCAGCATGCCGTCGCCGTAGCGGGTGAGGAACGCGACGCGGGTGTTCGAGACCTCTTCCAAGGCGGCGACGGTCTTGCCGACCCACGCCTTGGCGGCATGCACCTCGGCCAGCCGGATCGAACCGGACGGGTCGACCCACTCGGTCTCCGCACCCTCGGGAAGTATCCGCCGGATGATCTGGTCGGCCGTCCAGCGGACCGTGGCGACGGTCGGGATGCCGAGACGCTGGTAGACGGCCGCACGTCCCGGGTCGTAGATACGCGCAACGACGGTGTCGATGCCGAACGTCTCGCGGGCGACCCGAGCCGAGATGATGTTCGAGTTGTCGCCGCTGCTGACCGCGGCGAACGCACCGGCCTCGCGGATGCCCGCCTGGCGCAGGACCTCATGGTCGAAGCCGATGCCGGCGACCGTCCTGCCCTCGAACGTCGGGGGCAGGCGGCGGAACGCCTCCGGGTCCTGATCGATCACGGCCACGGTGTGGTCCCTGGACTCAAGGATCTGGGCCAGGGTCGAGCCGACCCGCCCGCATCCCATGATGACCACGTGCACGAGTTGTCTCCTCCAGGTGTCGGCAGGATGTGGCCGTTGTCGCGGCCACTCTTACCCCCCGAACGGTTCACTATCGACGGTACACGGGCGGTCGCCGCACACGACCGCAGGTTCAGCCCGTACGATGCAGCATCGTGCCAGGGATGGGCCAGCTCGGAAGACGAGTCCTGATCGGCCGCAAGCTCGCGACCGCCAGGTTGCAGCAGCCCCTGCCCAAGCGAGTGGCGCTGCCGGTGCTGGCGAGCGACTCGCTGTCGAGCGTGGGATACGCGACGCAGGAGATCCTCGTCGTCGTCACACTCGGCGGCCTGACCTATCTGTACCTGGCCCCGTGGGCCGCGGCGGTCGTGATCCTCGCGATGGTGCTGCTCGTGATGGCGTACCGCCGGCTTGTGTTCGCGTACCCGTCCGGCGGTGGCGACTTCGATGCGGCACACCAGAACCTCGGTTCCGGCGCGGGGCTCGCGACCGCCGGCCTCATGATGGCCGACTACGTGATGACGGTCGCGGTATCGGTGGCCGCGGCCGCGGACAACGTGGTCTCGGCGTTTCCCGACATGGATGTGGCGCGCATCCCGGTCGCCGGTGTGCTGATCGTCCTGATCCTGGCGCTCAACCTCCGAGGTGTACGTCAGCGCGGCCCGGCCTTCGCACTCCCGGCATACCTGTTCATCGCCGGCATCGTGGCCATGCTGTTGTGGGGATTCGGCTCCGCGGCGGTCGGGACCAGGCCGCTGGCCGAGAGCGCGGAGATGGACGTCCAACCCGAGTTGTCCGACCTGACGACCGTCGCCGTGGTGTTCCTGTTCGTGCGCGCGGTGGCGTCCGGGTCGGCGGCGCTGACCGGGGTGCGGGCGATCGCGAGCGGTGTGCCGTCGTTCAACCGGCCGCGCCGGGAGAACGCGGCGACCACGCTGGCGATGATGGGCGCGGTCTCGATGGCCATGTTCGCCGCCGTGACGGCGCTCGCGGTGCTCACCGAGGTGCGGTACGTGCGGGACGCGTGCGCGCTCGCCGGATTCGACTGCGCCGAATTCGACCAGCGCACCGCCATCACCCAGGTGGCCGGAGCGGTGTTCGGCGAAGGCTCGCCGCCGTTCATCTATGTCGCGGTGACGACGGTGCTGATCCTGCTCGTGGCGGCGAACACGGCCTTCAACGGCTATCCCATCCTGGCGTCCCTGCTGGCCAAGCACCGGTACCTGCCCCGCCAGCTCTACGCCCGGGGCGACCAGCGCGCGTACGCCGGCGGCATGCTGCTGATCGCGCTGGCCGCCGGGGCGTTGATCGTGGCGTTCGACGGGTCGGTGGTCCGGCTGGTTCCGCTCTACATCCTCGTGGTGTTCGCGGCGCACACCCTGGGCCAGACCGCGATGGTTCGGCATTGGATGCGGTTGCTCGACGACCAACTGCGTCCCGGCGAGGCAAGCCGCGCGGTGCGGCGGATCGTGCTCAGCGGCGCCACGGCGGTCTTCTGCGCGGCGGTGGTCGCCGTCGTTGTGGTCACCCAGTTCCTCGAGGGCGCGTGGATCGCCGTCGCCGCGGTGCCGATGATCGTCGGCGTGATGGTGCTCATCCATCGCTACTACCGGCGGGTGAATGCGGAGCTGGCCGTCCCGATGGACAAGAGCGCCGGCATGCTGCCGTCCCGCGTCCACGCGATCGTGCTCGTGTCGCGAATCCACCGCCCGGCGTTGCGTGCGGTGGCGTACGCGCGGGTCGGGCGTCCCGACGTGCTCGAGGCGGTCACCGTCAGCGTGAACGAAGCCGACACGCGCGAGCTCGTCGACGAGTGGGATCGCCGGGATATCCCGGTGCCGCTGAAGGTGCTGGACTCTCCGTACCGCGAGATCACCCGGCCGGTCGTGGAGTACGTCCGTGCGATCCGGCGGGCCAGCCCACGGGACCTGGTGGCGGTGTACATCCCGGAATATGTGGCGCGACATTGGTGGGAACAGCTACTGCACAACAAGAGCACGGTGCGGCTCAAGGGCCGGCTCGCGTTGACGCGCGGTGTGGTGGTGACGAGCGTGCCATGGCAGCTGGAGGCGCGGAGAAACAAGAGTGAGTGATGCCCGCGACGTCGCCGGGACCGAGGTGATCGTCGACGTCGGCCCGGTCGCGCACGGCGGGTTCTGCGTCGCCCGGCACGAGGGCCGCGCGGTGTTCGTCCGGCACAGCCTGCCCGGCGAGCGGGTGCGGGCGGTCGTCACCGAGGGCACGTCCGGGTCGCGCTACTGGCGTGCCGATGCGGTCGAGGTGCTGGACGCGTCACCGGATCGGGTGATCGCGCCGTGCCCGTACGCGGCTCCCGGTCGCTGCGGAGGATGCGACTGGCAGCACGCGTCGTTGCCGGCGCAGCGGCGCCTGAAGGCCGCCGTGGTGTCCGAACAGCTGGCGCGGCTGGCCGGTCTCGAGATGGCCGTGATCGTCGAGCCGGTGCCCGGCGATCATGACGGCTTGTACTGGCGAACACGGGTGCGGTTCGCCGTCGACGAGTCCGGGCGCGCGGGCCTGCGGCGGCACCGGTCGCATCACGTGGAGCCGATCGAGGACTGCCTGATCGCGCACCCCGGGATAGCCGCGCGCGATGTGCTCGCCGCTCAGTGGGCGAGCGACGAAGTGCTCGTCGCCGTGTCGGCGTCCGGTGAGCGGGCGGTACATGCCGACGCGGAGCCGGTGAGCGGCCCGGCGCCGCTGACCGAACGCGCCGCCGGACGGGTGTGGCAGGTGCGCTCCGACGGCTTCTGGCAGGTGCATCCCGGTGCGGCGGACGCGTTGTGCGATGCGGTGCTCGACGCGCTCGTCCCCGAGGCCGGTGAGTCGGTGCTCGACCTCTACGCGGGCGTAGGGCTGTTCGCCGGAGCGATCGGCACGAGGGTCGGTCCGGCCGGATCCGTGGTGGCGATGGAGTCGGACCGGCAGGCCGTCGCCGATGCGCGGGAGAATCTGGCCGAGCTGCCGTGGGTCACGGTGGTCGGCGGCCGGGTGGATCGCCGGCTGCGCGAGCGTCCGGTCGACCTGGTCGTGCTGGACCCGCCGCGTTCCGGAGCCGGTGCGTCGGTCGTGCGCCGCATCGCGCGCTGCGAGCCGAGGGCGGTGGCGTACGTCGCGTGCGACCCGGCCGCGCTGGCCCGCGACGTCGCGACGTTCGACGCGTCCGGCTACCGGCTGGCCGGGCTGCGCGCTTTCGACCTGTTCCCGATGACGCACCATGTCGAATGCGTCGCCCTCCTCCAACCAGCAGAATGACCATGTAAAGCTCGAAAATTCCAGCCTTACGCGGCCTACAGGCCGAGCAGAGCACGGAGACGCCGCGCAAAGCCGAACCGACGCTCCGCGGCGGTGTGAGATGCTCGCAGCATGGATTTGAGGATCTTCACCGAGCCGCAGCAGGGCGCGTCGTACGACGATCAGCTGGCGGTCGCGAAGGCGACCGAACGGCTCGGCTTCGACGGCTATTTCCGCTCTGACCACTACATGCACATGGGGTCGCGGGTCGACGGCCTGCCCGGTCCGACGGATGCCTGGACGACGCTCGCCGGGCTGGCCCGGGAGACGTCCCGCATCCGCCTGGGTACCCTGGTCTCGCCGGTGACGTTCCGCTACCCGGGCGTGCTCGCGATCCAGGTCGCGCAGGTCGACCAGATGTCTGGCGGACGGGTCGAGCTCGGCCTGGGCACCGGATGGTTCGAAGACGAGCACAAGGCGTACGGCATCCCGTTTCCCGCCAGGCGATTCGGACTCCTGGAAGAGCAACTGGCCATCATCACCGGCCTATGGTCGACTCCGGTGGGCGAGCGCTTCTCCTACGACGGCGAGCACTACCAGATCATGGATTCACCGGGGTTGCCCAAGCCGGTGCAGTCGCCCGTCCCGGTGATCGTCGGAGGTCAGGGGCCGACGCGCACGCCCGCCCTGGCGGCCCGATACGCCGCCGAGTACAACTGCTTCCTCGGCCCGCTCGACGAGGTGGCCGAGCGGTTCACCCGGGTACGGTCCGCCTGCGAGGACGCCGGACGCGACCCGGACGGCATAGTCTTCTCGGTGATGTCCACGGTGTGCGTCGGCGCGTCCGAGGCAGAGCTCAAGCGGCGGGCGGCGGCGATCGGAAGGGACGTCGCCACGTTGCGCGAACGCGCCATCGCGGGCACGCCCGAAGAGGTCACCGACCTGCTCGCCGACCTCGGCAAGATCGGCGCGTCCCGCGTCTACCTGCAGGTGCTCGACCTCAGCGACCTGGAGCATCTCGAACTGATCGCGCACGAGGTGGCACCACATGTACCCGCCGGTGGAATAGAACCTTCACGTCATGTATCTTGACGTCAAGATGGTTTGGTAACGCGGTACGCCGTCCGGGCACGGCGAATATCCGCGACGATAGAAGGCACGCGAGGCAGCAATTTGAGCGGCGACTCCGTCGCCTGGAAGGACGTGACGAGACGTGGCGGCAATCGACAGCTTCGGAGCGAAAGGGACGCTCACCGTCGGCGACGAGAGCTACGAGATCTACC
>DASUTB010000092.1:0-42795 GCA_036374835.1 Jiangellaceae bacterium
GTTGATCGCCGCTGGTGCTGTGCTGCTGCTGGCGGCCGGGTGTTCCGATGGGGACGACGAGCCGCAAAGCCTGCCCACCATCACGCCGAGTGTGACCTCCGCTGAGCCGAGCCCCTCGCCGATCGACGATCCATCGCCCACAGGAACGCCGACCGCTGCGGCGGACGCGCCGCCCGAACCGCGGGACGGCATGCACGAGTACTCCCAGGCAGGGGTGGACGCGTTCACCCGCTACGTCATCGACGTCATCAACTACTCGTACCGAACCAACGACGTCGAACTGCTGAAGGCGATAAGCACTGTCGACTGCCAATTCTGCGCAAACGCCATAGAGCGGATCACGTTCATCGATGGTGAAGGCGGTCGCATCGAAGGTGATCAACTGGAGCCGACAGTGGACCAGTTTGAGCTCATCGGACCCGCGGAAGGGTTCGTTACTAGCGCAGGCGTTGAGCTAGTCGTTACCGCGTCCCGCACGATCGACGGCGACGGCGAGGTTCGTAACACCGAGGACGACCGTGTTCGATACGTCATCTTCGACTTCGAGAGGGAGGATGCCGAGTGGAGGCTCGCCGAGGTCCGCAGCACGTCGGCGTCATAGTGTTATCGCTCGTTGCCGTGCTGCTGATAATGGCCGCCGGAGCCCCAGGCACGGATTGGGGCGGCAGCTTCGATGATGACTCGATCGAGGTTGGTGGGCAGGAGTCGTCGGAGGAGGGCTCCAGCGGCTCGGTGGAGAACGTCTCGGGTGGGCCGGTGATCGAGACGATGACCGTCACGGACTGCTCGGGCTTCCTTCCTGACGGGACGACGCCAGAGGCATGTTCCGACCCCTTCATCTGCCCGGAGAACGATGAGCCCGGCGCGGAACTCCATGTACGGGTCTTGAACTTCCAGCGCGAACTCGATCCGGTCACCGGTGAGCCGTTGTCGGGCTGGGCCTACGTCGGTACGAGTTGCATACCCTTCGACGCGATCCCCGATGAGCCGGGCGATCCACCGAGCTTGCTGGCACTCGTCGTCGAGGAGTGGCGGCGGGTTCAGATTCCGGCTGCCACGATCAACATCGTCCCGCCAGGCGGACGTACACTCATCAACTTCGACACCATCGTGTACACCGACGCCGGCGAGATCGAGTTCCCGGTGACGATCCTGGGCCGTGACGTCGTCATCTATGCCAAGCCGATCACGTATACATGGGTGTTCGGAGACGGTACGACCACGACCACGTCATCGCCGGGTGTGCCGTATCGCGAGGGCCAACCGATCGGCAGCGATGCGATCGTCCATCAGTACCGCGAGCCGGGTCCCGTCACCCTCCGGGTCGACATCGAGTACAGCGCCGAATTCACCGTCGATGCCGGTCCACCTCAGGCCATCCCCGGATCGGCGGAAGTGACGGGTGAAGCCGCCGAACTGACGGTCGTCGAGGCACGGAGCCAGCTCATCGACGCCGACGGTTAGATCTCGTTACCAGGCGTAGCGACGTCACACCATGCATGCAGGCCTGTTGTGATGTCGCTACGCCTGCCGAACGTGATCGACCGTCAGGCTTTGATGGGCTCCTGCAACTCGGTCACCCATTCGCTCGGGTCGCCCATGCCGTAGTTCAGGTACAGCTCGCGGTTGTAGCCCGCCGACTTGTACCCATGCGCGTCGAGCCACTGGGCAATCGCCTGCACGCTCGGCATGACGTCGTCCATCGGGCCACGATGGATCAAGGTCGCCGCCTGGTCGATCTCCGGCAGTTCGACGATCGTGAAGTCGCCGGTTGCCGTGACGTCATCGGCCACCGGGAACGCCGCGTGAGCCACGATGCCACCGTCGGCCGCGTCCTCGTAGTACGCGATTGAAGGGCCGGTCGGTTTGATGCCGGCGCGATCGAGTTGAGCGCACAGTTCGTCGAACAGCGGCGAGATCACCGGCCCGATGGCGTCCGGTTCGAAGCTGGTGGCGGTCGCGGTGAGTTCTGCGACTCGAACTGCGGGGACTTGTTTGATCTGAACTTCGTCGGTGGGCATGGCGCCCTCCCTCTCGATGATTTGGAGCCTCGCCTCGATCTGGGCCAGCCCCGCGCGCCGCTGCTCGATCTCCGTTTCGAGCTCGGTATGCCGAAGCGTCAGCATGGTCCTCAGCTCGGCGACGCTGACCTTGTCGTCGAGCATCGTGCGGATCTGCTCGAGTCGGAACCCGAGGTCCTTGAGTGCGACGATGCGGTTGAGCCGGGGTAGCTGATCCGCGGTGTACCAGCGGTAGCCGGTCCAGTCATCGACACGCTCAGGTTGCAGCAGTCCGATGGCGTCGTAGTGCCGCAGCATGCGCACCGATACCTGGCCGTGACGGGCGAACTCTCCAATGCTGAACATGACACCTAGGGTCTACCGGCTGACACAGTGTCAGGGTCAACGCACCGACTCATAATCCGAGCTTCGGAGCCTCGATGGCGGGGCAGGCGTCCATCACGACGTCGATCCCGGCGGCCCGGGCACGTTCGGCGGCCGCGGTATCGATGACGTCCAGCTGCATCCAGATCGCCCGGATGCCGAGCCGTTCGGCATCGGCGATGGCTCCGTCCACAACACCGCCCACGCGTGAGCTGTTGACGAAGCAGTCGACGACATCGACGTGGGCCCCGTCCGGAAGGTCCGCAAGCGACGGGTACCCGGTTGCGCCATGCACCGTCTCGGCGCGCGGGTGGATGGGGACGATCGTCATGTCCAATCGCTGCTGCAAGAACTGTGCAACACCGTACGCCGCCCGGAACTGATTGTTCGACAACCCGACGACCGCCCAGGTCGCCGGTGTCGTCAGCAGACGCTCGATCACGCTCGACTCGCGAAACTCCACGTGACCGAGGCTACCCAAATCGGTGATGGCGGAGCATGCTTGATCACCATGCGTGCCAGTGATCAACTCCCGGCTGATGTTGCAGCACTACTCGAGGGCAGAGGCGTGTTCCGCGTGGCCGACGCACGGGCCGCGGGCATTTCCTCGCCGCGGATCCGCCGACTTGCGCGGGCCAACCTTCTCACCGTGGTCGCCCCAGGCTGTTACGTTTCGACGGCCCGGCTGGCGCCACTCGACGCCTGGGAGAAACACCGGGAGTTGGCCCGCGCATTTGCTCTGTCGTGTGACGTGCCGGTTCTCGTGACGAGCTGGGCCGCTGCGTATCAGTGGAAGCTCCGCATGGCAGGCCCAGTGCCCCGATTGCCGACCGTGGTGCATCCGGAGCCGGGTCGAAGCTGGCGGAGTAAGTACGCACGTGTGACCACGGGTTCGGTTCCGAACGAGCACCAGAAGGCAGTAGGTAAGCGGGGCCGGCGGCGGTGGGGTCTGGTGAGCATGCCGTGGGCCGTGGGTGACATTGCACGTCTCGCACCGGTGCCGGACGCGCTGATCGTTGCCGACTCGGCGTTGCGGGCCGGGGCCGAACTGAGTGCTGTTCCCATCCTGTTCTCATCATGGCGGGGTGTAGCGCGGGCGCGCTGGGTCGCGGAGCATGCTGATGGGCTTTCCGAGAGTGCGATTGAGACGCTTGGCCGGTTCACGTGCATGGCTTTCGATTTGCCCATGCCGGTGTCGAACGCCTGGGTCGGCGAGACAGGTCCGGAGTTCCGGGTCGATCACCTGTGGCCGCATCACCGGGCGGTCGGCGAGGCTGACGGCGCCGTCAAGTACGAGGTGGAGAGTGCTGCTGCCGTCGTTCGTAAACAGAACGACCGCGACTTTCGATTGCGACGACTCGGTCTCGACGTTGTCCACTACGGCTGGGATGAGGCATTCCGCAACCGTCGACAGTTGGCCGAGAGGTTTGCCGCGCTGTTACGTGACAATCCAGCAGACAGGGAACCGTTGCGGTGGTGGAAGCACGTCCCGGACGGTGAGCCGGTCGCGCCCAACTCGGACGATTGGCCTTCTCCCCACCCGCTCGGGCTGATCCTGCCGGCTGGGTGGGACGTGGAACACGATCCACTGCGGCAACCAACGTGAGAAGAGTCACGGGAGTCGATCATCTGTGCGGGTCAAAGTAATCCGTGCGGCTGAAAAGAACGCCCAGGAGCAGCTTTCTGACCTCACACGTTACTTTGACCCGCACGGATTACTTTGACCCGCACAGATGATCAATTACCCCATGCCCATGTCTGTAGTGACCGATATGTACGACCGGCCGGATGGAAACATCGTTGGGTCTACATGCCGGCGGCCTGGCATCCGGACGAAGCCGGCGGGTTGCGTACGCGGCAGGGCGTTCAGGCGGGACCGTCGCCGTTGAGCACATTGCGGGCCATGACGAGGCGCTGGATCTGGTTGGTGCCCTCGTAGATCTGGGTGATCTTCGCGTCCCGCATCATTCGCTCGACCGGGTAGTCGCGGGTGTAGCCGTAGCCGCCGAAGAGCTGGACGGCGTCCGTCGTGATCTCCATCGCGGCGTCCGAGGCGTAGCACTTCGCCGCCGCACCGAGGAACGGCAGCGACTCCTCGTCCCGCTCGCTGGCGGCGGCGGCGCGGTAGACGAGCTGGCGGGCCGCTTCGAGCTTCATCGCCATGTCGGCAAGCATGAACTGGACACCCTGGAAGTCGGCGATCGGCTTGCCGAACTGGTGCCGCTCCTTGACGTACTCGGTCGCCGCAGCCAGCGCGCCGGAAGCGATGCCGACGGCTTGGGCGCCGATCGTGACGCGCGTGTGGTCAAGCGTCCGTAGCGCGATCTTCAACCCATCACCGGGCGAGCCGACGACGCGGTCGCCGGGAATCCGGCAGTTGTCGAACAGCAGCTCCCGCGTTGGCGAACCCTTGATGCCCAGCTTGCGCTCGAGCGCCCCGACGGAGAAGCCCTCGTCTCCGGACTCCACGACGAATGCGGTGATACCACGGCCTCGTCCCGCATCCGGGTCGGTGACGGCCATGACCGTGTAGTAGGACGACTCGCCGGCATTGGTGATCCATGACTTCTGGCCCGACAGAACCCAGTCGTCGCCGTCGCGGACCGCACGGCATGACATCGACGCGGTGTCCGAGCCGGCCTCGCGCTCGGACAGGCCATAGGAGAACATCGCCTCGCCCCGCGCCACCGGCGGCAGGTAGCGCTGCTTCAGCTCGTCCGAGCCGGCCAGGAGCAGGGGCAACGTCCCCAGCTTGTTCACCGCCGGGATGAGGGACGTCGACGCGCACGCTCGTGCGACCTCCTCGATGACGATGCACGTCGCGAGTGCGTCGGCGCCGGCGCCGCCGTACTCGACCGGGATGTGCGGAGCGTGGAAGTCGGCGGCGCGCAATGCATCGTAGGACGCGGCGGGGAAGCTGGCGGTCTCGTCGACTTCGGCGGCATGCGGGGCTACCTTGTCGGTACAGACGGCGCGAACCGCCTCCCGGACGGCCTCGTGCTCCTCGGGAAGTCGATACAGGTCGAAGTCGGCGTTCATGCCCTCGATGGTAGGACGTCCGAGTAAGCGTGCGCAGGTGCGGGACGGTACCCTGGCGCGGAAGCGCTCGCAGCACCCGGAGGATCCTCGTGCTCATCTCTGTCATCGGTACCGGCTATCTCGGTGCCACGCATGCCGTCGGTATGGCCGAGATGGGCCACGACGTTGTCGGGGTGGACGTCGACCCGGCCAAGATCGACATGCTCAATGCGGGGCATGCCCCGTTCTTCGAGCCGGATCTCGACGACCTGCTGGCCAAGCATTTCGCGGCCAAGCGGTTGCGGTTCACCACTGATATCGCCGAGGCGGCCGGGGCGGATGTGCACTTCGTCTGCGTGGGAACGCCGCAGCGGTCCGACGGGCTGGCCGCGGACATGACCTACGTCGAGACGGCGATCAATACGCTGGCGCCGCACCTGAACCGTCCCACCGTCGTGGTCGGCAAGTCCACGGTGCCGGTGGGGACCGCGAGCGAGCTCGCGCATCGGTTGACCAAGCTGGCGCCGGCCGGCCCGGACGTCGAGCTGGCATGGAATCCGGAGTTCCTGCGCGAGGGGCACGCGGTCAAGGACACGCTGCGCCCGGACCGGCTCGTGTTCGGTGTGACGTCGGACCGCGCCGAAGCCGTGCTGCGCGAGGTGTACGCCGTTTCGATCGAGGCCGGCACGCCGGTGGTCGTCACCGACCTGCCCACTGCTGAACTGGTCAAAGTGTCCGCGAACGCCTTCCTCGCGACGAAGATCTCCTTCATCAACGCGATCGCGGAGATCTGCGAGATCGTCGATGCGGACGTCACGAAGGTCGCGGACGCCATCGGGTACGACGACCGTATCGGACGCAAGTTCCTCAACGCCGGAGTCGGGTTCGGCGGCGGCTGCCTGCCGAAGGACATCCGGGCGTTCATGGCGCGGGCCGGTGAGCTCGGCGCGTCCCACGCTCTGACGTTCCTGTCCGAGGTCGATGCGATCAACCTGCGGCGCCGGGAGCGCGCCGCCGAGATCGCCCTCGAACTCGCCGGCGGGTCGCTGATCGGCAAGCGGGTGGCGATACTCGGCGCGGCGTTCAAGCCGCACTCGGACGACGTTCGCGACTCCCCGGCGCTGAACATCGCCGGGCGGCTGCACCTGCAGGGCGCGCACGTCGCAGTGTACGACCCGAAGGCGGCCGAGAACGCGGCGAAGATATTCCCGACGCTGGAGTACGCGGACTCGGTCGTGTCCGCCTGCCGAAGGGCCGACGTCGTCCTGCACCTCGTGGAATGGCCGGAGTTCGCGCAGCTCGACCCGGCCGAACTCGGTGAGGTCGTTTCCCAGCGCGCGTTGGTGGACGGCAAGAACTGCCTGGACGCCGACGCCTGGCGCGAGGCGGGCTGGACGTATCGCGGACTCGGCCGCCCGTAGCTACTGCTCCGCGTTCAGCAGGTCATCTGGGATCGGCTCGCCCGCCTGCAAGGCCGCCCAGAGCCGCGGTGCGTCTTCCGGGTGCCACTCCACGGTGTTACCGACATTGCCGAGCGGGACGGTGAGCGTGTTGCCGTCCCCCACCAGCCGTCCCATCGTGAGCGCGAAGTTGCCCAGTGCGAGCGGGCCGGTGCCCTCGTCGATCGTGAGCGCGTCACCGCTGGCCAGCCCGAGCCGGGTGAGCTTGAGCGGGTTGACGAACGTGTCGAGCGACAACGTCTGGTCCGCGATGGCTCCGACGATCTCGCGCTGGCGCTCGACCCGACCGAGGTCCGAGCGCGGGTCGAACTGGCGCGCGCGGGCGTAGCCGAGAGCGTTCGGGCCGTCGAGCGTCTGGCAGCCTGCGGGAAGGTCGATGTGCGCCTTGTCGTCCGCGATGGCCTGGTCGAGACACAGGTCGACACCGCCGAGCGCGTCCACAATGTTCGCGAAGCCGCCGAGGCCGATCTGCACGTAGTCGTCGATCGCCACGCCGGTGTTCTGCTGCACGGTCTGGACGAGCAGTTGGGGGCCGCCGAACGAGTACGCGGCGTTGATTCGGTTGGTGCCTTGGCCGGGGATGTCGACGAGCGAGTCGCGTGGGATGCTGATCAGTGCCGGGTCGCCGTCGTTCGGGATGTACAGCAACATGATCGTGTCGGCGAGCTGGCTTGTCGGGCTACCGGTGCCGAGTTCGGACCGCTCCTCGTCGGACAGCTCGGCGCGGCTGTCGGAGCCGACGAGCATGTACACCTGGCTGGCCGAGACGGCTCCGCCGGGGTCGTCCGGGATGGCGTCTACCTTGTCGATCCGGCTCCATGCGATGACGGCGATCGTCACCAAGCCGGCGAGCAGCAGGATCGGAAGCGCGAGCACGATCCGCCACGGGCGGAAGCGGCGAGGTCGTTTCGGCCGAGGCGGTGGGCGGTCCGCGCCGGAACGGCGCGGTGGCGCGGTGGCAGGCGGTGCATCGCCGGGCATCAAAGAGGTGTCTCCTCGCCGTGGGGTTGCGCCGACACCCGCCACGGCATCGGCGGGTTCGGGCCGGGCGTCGAGCGGCCGTGGTGGTGCTTCGCCCGGGCGTAGGGCGTCCGGGTGCACGGGCGAATCCTGAGCTGCGGCGTCGTTGACGAACGGGCGGGGCCCGCGTCCGCCGACTTGTCCTTCGGCCGGTGGGCTGTGCGCGACGCCGTCCTCGTACCACACCCCGGGCACTTTGCCTGCGGTGTATGTACCGACTGACGGCTCGGGCGTTGGCGGCGGCTCAGCCTGGCCGTACGGCGCACTTTCGCGCCGGCCGACCTCGTCACGCTCGCTCACGAATGGAACCGTACCGGAAAGCCGAGACGAGGTGACCACCGTGATCGGCCTTTGCGGCCTTGGAGCGGTGGCCGTTTCGGCATCGTCCGTGATGCAGCTACCTCTTAGTGTGGTTGCCTGGGTTATCTCGTGGGACGGGTGTGATCAGCGAGATTATTGTGTCGACCTCGGCGTGCCGCCAACGTCTGCGCGACGTGCGCCGCGATACTGACCGCGACGGCAGAAAATGTCCAGCAGTCGAGGTACGAACGCATGGCCCTTGCTCCCAGCCCAACCCGGCAGCAGCGGAGCACTGCCTCGCAGCGGCGTGCGCAGGCCGAGGCGGCACGGTTCCGACGTTCCCTTCTCCTCGTGGCGCTCAGCGCCATCGCGCCCGGAAGCGCGCAACTCATCGCGGGTAACACGCAGATCGGCAAGATCGCCCTGCGGGTCTGGGCGTTGATCGTGATTGTGGTGGGTCTCGTCCTTTGGCTGGTGTCGTTGGATACGCTGGCCGGGCTCGCCGTCCGGCCATGGTTGCTGACCACGTTCAAGGTGGCGGCGGCGGTCGTCGCGGTCGGGTGGATCGTCCTACTGCTGGACGCGTGGCGCCTCGGTGACCCGCCGAGGCTGGTCCGGAAACATCGGTTGATCCTGCTCGGCGTGACGCTCGCGCTCGCCGGATTGGTCGCGACGCCGTTCATCGTCGCGACCCGCTACGCGTCGGCCGCGCACGACGCCGTCGTGTCGATGTTCCCATCCGGCGAGGTGGCCGCCGCCTCCGACGGCCGGCTCAACATCCTGCTGCTGGGCGGGGACGCGGGGGACGGGCGGCAGGGGAACCGTCCGGACAGCATCCATGTCGCATCGCTCGACGTTCGCACCGGCATACCCGTGCTGATCAGCCTGCCGCGCAACCTGGAGAAGGCACGGTTCCCGGAGGGGTCCGCGGCCGCAGACGAGTTCCCGCAGGGGTTCACCGGCGAAGGCGACCGTTCCGCATACCTGCTCAATGCCACCTGGACGTACGGCGCGGCCAATCCGGACCTGTTCCCGAACGCGGCCGACCCGGAGGCGGAGGCCGTCAAGCAAGCCGTCTCCGGAACGCTCGACATCCCGATCCACTACTACGTCACCGTCGACTTACAGGGTTTCCAGGATCTGATCGATGCGGTCGGCGGGATCACCATCGACGTGCAGCGGGACGTCCCCATCGCGGGCGGGGAGACCATATCCGCCGGTGTGCAGGACCTGGACGGATACCACGCGCTCTGGTATGCGCGTTCGCGCACCGGGTCGGACGACTACGACCGGATGGCCCGGCAGCGTTGCGTGCTCGGTGCGATGCTGCATGAGCTCGACCCGTCCTCCGTCCTGACGAACTTCATGGATCTGCTCGACGCGTCCGAGACGCTGGTGGCGACGGACATCCCGTACCAGCAGCTGCCGGATCTGGTCGCCGCCGCCGGCAAGGCCAAGGACCGGCCGGTGACGTCGGTACAGTTCGTGCCGCCGCTGATCGTTCCGGCCGATCCGGACTTCGATGCGATCGCTGACGAGGTCCAGGCCGCATTCGAGAAGTCTCTGACCCACGCCGCCGAGCCCGAGGCGTCCGAGAACCCCGCCGGGTCGAACAAGTCCGACGGTGACGATTCCGGCGCGTCCGAGGAGGACGAGCCTGCGTCCACGCTGGTTGGCGAGGTCTGTTCGTACGGCTGAGCCGTCGTCGTGAGATCCTGTGTCGCGTTATGGAGACGTGGCCGCCAGTTTCAGTGATCATGCCGGTTCGGGACGAGGAGCCATACCTCGTCCACGCTGTACGCGGCGTGCTCGATCAGTCGTATCCCGGTGCGATGGAGCTCGTGCTCGCGGTGGGGCCGTCGCGCGACCGGACGGAGGAGATCGCGGCCAAGCTCGCCGCCGCCGACGACCGCGTGCAGGTGGTGCCGAATCCCGACGGCAGGACGCCGCACGGTCTCAACGCCGCGATCCGCGCCAGCTCGCACGACATCGTGGTCCGGGTGGACGGCCATGGCGTGCTCTCGCCTGGATACATCCGGCGCGCGGTCGAAACGCTGACCGAGACCGGCGCGGCCAACGTTGGCGGCATCATGCGGGCCGAAGGCGAAACCGACTTCGAAAATGCGGTGGCCCGAGCGATGACAAGCTCGCTGGGGATCGGTTCAGCGGCGTTCCACGTCGGCGGCGAGGCCGGCCCGGCCGACACCGTATATCTGGGTACGTTCCGGCGTGCGGTCCTCGAGCGGCTCGACGGCTACGACGAGCACTTCATCCGTGCCCAGGACTGGGAACTGAACTACCGGATCCGCGCGGCCGGCGAGCTGATCTGGTTCACTCCCGACCTCCATGTCACCTACCGGCCCCGGCCGAACCTCGCTGCCCTCGCCCGGCAGTTCTTCCGGACTGGAATGTGGCGGCGTGAGGTGATCCGGCGCTACCGCCACACCGCGAACGTGCGCTACCTGGCTCCCCCGATCGTGACCGCGGCGCTGGCCGTCGGGACGGCGGCCGGCCTAGCCGCGCTGCTCGGCGCTCCGGGCTGGCTGGCGCTGGGCTGGTCGGCACCGGTTCTGTACGGGCTGGGTGTGATCGTCGCCGGTGCCGCGATGAGCCGCGGCCTGCCTGCACGTGCGAAGGCCTGGCTACCGGCCGTCCTGGCGACGATGCATCTCACGTGGGGAGCGGGCTTCCTGACTCGCCGTCGTCCGGAGTGATCGTTCCGAAAGCGATGTGGCGCCCGAGTACGGGGGAGGACTCGGGCGCCACGCATGGGGCCCGAAACACGGGCCCGCGCGATACGAGGCTGGGGGGGACAACCCGGTATCGCTGATGCCGGGTCTCTCACCATTACCCGGCTCGTATCCAATTTGCGATGAAAGGGTACGCTTTGTCAACCACATGCTTACTTGTGTACTCAACTGTTACCGAACCTACCGTGCCGAGCGCCGCGATCGACCACCTGGACCCCATCTACGCAGCACGCATCGAGTCGCGATGTGCCTGATCATGCCATGGCCGCGCGCGGCGCGACACGACGGCAGGGGTCCGGGCGGTCCGGCATGGTCGTCGGCTCTAGCCTGGACGGGTGAATCCCTCCACCGCACTCGGCCGGGTGCTCGTCGACGAGCTCGCACGATGCGGCGTCACCGATGTCGTGCTCGCGCCGGGGTCGCGCAATGCGCCGCTTGCGTTCGCGCTGCACCTCGCCGACGGGGAAGGACTCGTCCGGCTCCATGTGCGTATCGACGAGCGCTCGGCGGGCTTCCTCGCGCTCGGTCTGGCAAAGTCGAACGGCATCGCCGCCGTGGTGACGACTTCTGGCACCGCGGTCGCCAACCTTCACCCGGCCGTGCTCGAGGCCGACTACGCCGGAATACCGCTGGTCGTCCTGTCCGCGGACCGGCCGGCCGAGGTGCGCGGCGTCGGAGCGAACCAGACGATCGACCAGGTCGGTATCTTCGGCGGCTCGACCAGGCTGTTCCACGAGATCGCCACGCCCGATCACCGCACCGGTCAGGTCGGGTACTGGCGAGCGACGCTGAGCCGCGCGGTGTGGGCCGCGCGCGGCCGGGTGAGTGGCAATCCGGGCCCGGTGCAGCTGAATCTGCCGCTGCGCGAGCCGCTCGTTCCCGACGGTGACGGCACCTGGCTCGAGCCGCTCGACGGCCGGCGCGACGGTGGCCCGTGGACGGACGTGGCGTGGGGCGGCGACGTGCCGGCGATCGCGGACGACGCCGGACTACCCGAGGACCTGGGCCTTGGCCGCGAACCCGACACCGCTGCGCCGTCGCCACTGGAGGGTCCCGGTCGTACTTTGGTGGTCATCGGGGACACACCGCCGGTGGTGCGCGAGGAGGCGATGGCTGCGGCGGCCCGCGCCGGATGGCCCGTCCTGGCCGAGCCGGGGCCGCGTACGGCCGGAGCCGAAGTGATCGACTGCGGCCCGCTCGTGGCCGGGTCGGACGATTGGCTGGCCGACAACGTGCCCGACCGCGTCCTCATGGTGGGCCGGCCGACGTTGTCGAGAGCGGTGAATCGCCTGCTCAGCGGCGCCATCGCGCCGGTGGAGGTGGTCGCGGCGAAGCCGCAGTGGGCGGATCCGGGCCATGCCGTGCAGCGGCTGTATCCGCCGCATGCGTTGCCGACGATCGTGGGTCAGGGCGGCGACCCGGCGTTCCTTGCGGCATGGCGCAAAGCCGGCGAACGTGCCCGGGTTGCGGTGGGCGGCGTGCTCGAGCAGGCACCCCCGATCGGCCTGACCGCGACGCGAGGAATCGTCGACGCGATCGCGCCGGAGTCGATGCTGTACCTTGGCTCGTCGTCGATCGCGCGCGACGTCGACCTGGTGGGTGGCCGGCTACCCGCGATCGTGTACGCCAATCGCGGCGTCGCCGGGATCGACGGCACCGTGTCCGCTGCGATCGGAGCGGCCCTCGGGCACCACGGGGTGCCCGCATATGCGGTCGTCGGTGATCTGACGTTCCTCCACGACTCCAATGGCCTGATCATCGGCCCGGACGAGCCCCGTCCCGACCTGTGCATCGTTGTGGTCAATGACAACGGCGGCGGCATCTTCAGCCTGCTCGAGCAGGGGGCACCGGAGCACGCCGATCGGTTCGAGCGGATCTTCGGCACCCCGCACGGTACCGATATCGCCAAGCTGTGCGAGGCAACCGGAACACCCTATGAACGAGCGCGGCTGGCGAACCTGCCGGACGTGCTCGCACCGCGGACGGGCCTTCGTGTCGTCGAGATTCCGGTGCGCCGCGACAAGCACCGGGCGATCCACGCCGACCTGCGCGCCGCCGTCGCGTCCGCCCTCGCCTAACCGAACCCGACCCAGAATGATCACGTAAAGCTCCGGAATCCCGGCTCAACGGTGCCTACAGGCAGGACCGATCATTCAGGATGCGGCGAGCGCGTCGCGGATGGGGACGAGCTTGGCCGTGCTCTCGGCGAGCTCGGCCTCGGGATCGGAGCCGGCCACGACCCCGCATCCGGCGAACAGCCGGAGCCGCGCCGGAACATCCGGATCCACCTCCGCGCACCGCAGCGCGATGCCCCACTCACCATCGCCGGCGGCGTCGATCCAGCCCACCGGCCCGGCGTAGCGTCCCCGGTCGATGCCCTCGATCTGGCGAATGAGCTCCAAGGCGGGGACGGTCGGCGTCCCACACACCGCAGCCGTCGGATGCAGCGCGGCCGCGAGCGACAGGGACGAGACCCCGTCGGCGATGACCCCGGTGACGTCCGTCGCCAGATGCATGACGTTCGCCAGGTGCAGCACGAACGGGGTTTCGGGCACGTTCATGCTGGAGCAGTGCGGCTCGAGCGCGTGCGCGACGGACCGGACCGCATACTCGTGCTCCTCAAGATCCTTACTCGATCGGGCAAGCGATGCGGCCAGCGCGAGGTCGTGCGCGTCGTCCCCGGTGCGGCGGATGGTGCCCGCGAGCACACGGGATGTGATCAGGCCGCGCTCGAGACGGACGAGCATCTCCGGTGTCGCACCGATCAGCCCGGCCACGCTGAACGTCCAGCACGTCGGGTAGCGATCCGCGAGCCGGCCCAGCGGCCAGCGCAGGTCGACCGGCTCGGCCGCCTCGGCGACGAGCTCACGAGCCAGGACGACCTTTTCCAGATCGCCCCGGCCGATCCGCCGGACCGCGTCGGCGACGATCAGCTCCCACTCCGCCCCGCTGCGCGCGCCATCGGCGAACGCCACGATGCCAGGCGAACGCGGTGGGCGACGCCGGGGCAGGGCCGGCGCCATCGGCAGGCCGCCGCGAGCGCTCATCGTCGTGACCCACCACCGCCCGTCCCGGTGGCCGACCAACACCTCGGGGACGATGAGCCTGGAATCGCCCGGCGTGCTGTCGAACGCGAAGCTGCCGAATGCGACCGGCCCGCAGCCGGGCAGGCCGACCTCGTCGCGCACCACCGCACCGGCTATCAGGCTCCGCCACCACCGCTGGGCGTCGTCCAAGCGGCCGTCACCGGACGTCGTCAGCTCCGCCGCGGAGCCCCACCCGACAAGGCCCTCACCCCTGCGCACCCACGCCAGCGGGGCCCGCTCCGGAAGGAGCCGCAGCAGCGGCCCAGGGTCGGAGATCTCGGTTGTCCGCGCGACCAACGGCGCGGTCGCGGGCAGGATTGTCACAATCAGCCAGGGTACGGCGTGCCGCGCCGGGGTGTGGGATCGACCCGAACGTGGCGCCAATCGTCAGTGTCGACGTCGAAGCACGCTTGGGTCCGCTTAGCGACCCGTCGACGGGCCGTTAAGTATCGCCAAGTGGCGTTTACGTGGTCATTCCCAGGGTCAGGTGGAGACCATGATCCATGTGGCGTGGGCGCGGCCGAGTTCACGCCCGTCCGTGCCGTACGCCGTTGTCGACGTCCACGTCTTGCGGCCCTCCTCGCCGAGCAGCCGGCCCATGACGACACACTCCTCGCCTGGCTTCGGCGTATCCAGAACAAGGCCGGTCATTCGCCCGAGCACCATGGGCCGTCCCTCGATCTCCGCGGACCAGCCGCCGGGGCAGTCCAGGGCCGCCCACACTACTTCGGGACGGCCGGCGAACTCGTCGGCCACCGACCAGGTGCATGCCGTGCGGCCGTCGCCGAGCCGGCCCGGGAACAGTCGCAGCCCGTCGCCGGCGTCCCGTTCCGGACCACATACGAAGCACTCCGGGAACGGATGCTTGTGCAGCCCGGCATAGTCGTCCTGCGCCGCCCGGGCCCGTTCGACCGTGACCGGCTCGACCGGGTCGACGTCGAGCATCGACCGGGCGGCCTCGGCGACGAGCGTCTCTCCGTCGAGCAGCCGCACCGCGCCGTCACCGTCGGATACGAGCGACATCGGCGTCTCCAACGGAGGCGGTTTGCGCAGCGTGACGACGGCCGCCGGCCCGCCGACAGCGGCGCCGGCCCGCGACGCGAGCAGGCCGCATACGTAGCCGCCGTTGCCGGAGTCCGAAGGCCCACGGAAGCGGCGATCGATGGTCACTGTCATGGGCAAGACGTTACCTCGCTCGGTTCTGGCCAACTTCGTTGAATCCACGCGCAGTCAGGGCTCCGGTACTGTCAGGTGGGTGCGAAGGGAGGGCTCGTGGCGATGACGACGCTCGCCGGCGGCCGGATCGTGACTCCGGCCGGTGTGATCGACGACGGCTGGCTGCAGGTCGACGCCGGCAAGATCGAGGCCGTGGGGGACGGTGCCCCGCCCGCGCCGGCGGACCACGATCTGGACGGCGCGTGGGTGCTGCCAGGTTTCGTCGACATCCACACACACGGCGGCGGCGCCGCGTCCTACATGAGTGGCGACCAGGACGACGCGGTCGTCGTGGCCGCAATGCATCGCCGGCACGGGACGACGACCACGATGGCCAGCCTCGTTACGGGCACGCCGGAGCACCTGGAGCTCGCCGTGTCGCAACTCGCCGAGCTGGCCGAGAACGGGCTGATCGCCGGCATCCACCTCGAGGGGCCGTTCCTGTCCGAGGCACGCCGCGGTGCGCACGATCCCGACATGCTACGTGCCCCCGAGCCCGACTTGGTGGACCGCTTCATCAGAGCCGGGCGGGGAACCGTCCGGATGGTCACGCTCGCGCCCGAACTGGAGCACGGCATCGACGCGGTCCGTCGGATCGTGGACGCGGGAGCGATCGCTGCGATCGGGCACACCGACGCGTCCTACGAGCAGACCCGCCAGGCGATCGGCGCCGGCGCCACGGTTGCGACGCACCTGTTCAACGCGATGCGACCGCTGCACCATCGCGAGCCCGGCCCGATCGCCGCGCTGCTCGAGGATCCGCGGGTTCGAGTCGAGCTGATCTGTGACGGCGTACATCTGCATCCCGCCGTGGTACGCATGGCCGTAGCGGCGGCCGGCGCGGACCGTGTCGTGCTCATGACCGACGCGATGGACGCGGCCGGTGCCGGCGACGGCGACTACCGGCTCGGTGAGCTGGCCGTACGGGTCACCGGCGGCGTCGCCCGCCTCGTCGATGGCGGCGCGATCGCCGGCAGCACCCTCACGATGGATCGCGCGGTCAAGTTCGCCGTGGCCGCCGGCGTTCCGGTACCCGACGCCGCGGTCATGGCCGCCACCGCTCCGGCCCGGCTGCTGGGACTCGAGGACCGGGTCGGTTCGGTCGCGGTGGGTCGGGACGCCGATCTGGTCACCATGGACGACCATTTCGACCTCACCGGGGTGATGGTCAAGGGTGCGTGGCTCGGCGACCGGCCTGGTAGAGGATAGGCTGGTAGCCGAATATCTTCAGCTCGGGGCACAACGAGGAGCGGGCGGCGGCGTGAGCGACCTCATCGATACCACTGAGATGTACCTCAAGGTCATCTACGAGCTTGTCGAAGAAGGCATCGTTCCGCTGCGTGCGCGCATCGCCGAACGCCTGCAACAGTCCGGCCCGACGGTGAGCCAGACCGTCGCCCGGATGGAGCGCGACGATCTGGTGCACCTCGAGACGGATCGCCACCTCGAGCTGACCGAGCACGGCAAGGTTCTGGCCACCAGGGTGATGCGCAAGCACCGGCTCGCCGAGCGGCTGCTCGTCGATGTCATCGGACTCGAGTGGCCGCTCGTCCACAATGAGGCGTGCCGGTGGGAACACGTCGTTTCCGAAGCCGTCGAGAGTCGTCTGGTCGCGCTGTTGCACGACCCGACCGAGGATCCGTACGGCAACCCGATTCCGGGCATGGAGGAACTCGGCGGCGAGCCGATGTCCGACTCGCCGCACGGCCTTGAACGGCTGAGCGACGTCGGGGAAGCTACCGTCACCATCCGGCGCATCGGCGAACCGCTGCAGACCGACGAGAAGCTACTCGCCCGGCTCGATTCGGCCGGGATCCGCCCGCGCGCGACCGTTCGGGTACGCCGAGCCGACACAGCGGTCCGTATCGCCGGGTCGGACGATCATGTCGACCTGCCCGCCGAGGATGCCGTTCACATCTTCATCAGCTAACGGACGGCTCGACGGTCGGCTGATCCCGGCGAATCGTGGTCAGAGGCGGCGCATGTGCTGAATCAGAATGGCCGGCAACATCTGCGGGTGTCGCGTGGTCGGATCCGGCAGGCCGGTCACCTCGACCTCGTCGCCCTCGCGGGCATCGGTGCCGTAGGGACCGAGTAGCTCGTACCGGCCACTCGCGGTCTCGAGTTCCAGGTCCTCGGCCGTGGGCGCGAGTACCAGGCGGCCGCGGCGGGTGACCGGCTCGAGCACCTGTCGGCGCGGGACGGTGTTCGCGGCCGTGGCCGGCGTCGCCGCGCGACTCGGTCGCAGTGCACCTGCCTCGGCCGGGACGTGCCGCGCTACGACACTCGGCACTGACGTTCGTACTCCTTGTGCTGGACGGCCCACGTCGCCCGGTTGCCGCAGCTGATGGATTCGTGTCGTTTCACTCACGGTTCGGCCTCCCCCGACGATCCCCGAATGTGGCTGCTCCCCTTCGTCGGCGGTCACCAGCCAATACCAAGTCCTGCACAGTCACCGCGCGGCACGGGGCCACAGGATCTCGATTATTACCTGGATCGCAAGATCGTGCTGGGTAAGGACGCCGGAAACACCGTGTCAGGGGGCCGACGTAGATTTGGGGCATGTTGTTTGGCGAAGAGCATGTCCGCAAGTACATCGAGACCGACGGTGAAATCGGCCACGACTGGATGCGCGACACGTCCGTCCTCATCCTGACTACAGCGGGCCGCAAATCCGGCAATACGTACCAGAACGCACTGATCTATCGTGAGTTTGGTGACGACTACGTGATAGTCGCTTCGAAAGGCGGTGCACCGGAGCACCCGGATTGGTATCTCAACCTCACAGCGAACCCACAGGTCGGCGTCCAGGTGCGCGACGACAAGTTCACCGCAACGGCCCGCGACGCGACGCCGGATGAGCGTCCGAAGCTGTGGGCACTGATGAACGAGGTCTGGCCGGACTACGACACCTACCAGGAGAAAACCGACCGCGAGATCCCGGTCGTCGTCCTCTCTCGCGACGATCAGTGACGCCTTGACGATGTGAGCGGCACAGGGTCCCGTCGCGGGCCCTAGTCGTCGTTCTGCCGCCGGCGCGGCGTCGGGGTGGACAACCGGCCGGCGAGTTCGGCCGCGCTGGACTGCTGGGTCCGCAAGCCGGAGGCACGCCGGGCTCGGTCCGCACGCGCCCGCTCGTCGGCATCGAGTTGCGCGTTGAACTCGTCCCGGCGCTTCTCCAGCGAGCGCATCCGCTCCGCGATCTCGTCCTCGTACTCATCCTCGATGGGGGAGACGGCCACGAACGTGGCGGCGACGAACAGCACCGCCCCGATGCCGATCGTCAGCGGCAGCAGGAACTCGAACGCCGTCGCACCGCTGGGCCGGGTCGACGAGCTGATCGTCAAGTCCACGCCGACTGCCCACATGGCCGTGTAGTGCATCGCGCTGACCGCAAGACCCATGATCAGCGCCGCACCGATCGTGGCGCGTAGGCCTTTGATGTTGAGCACGATCCAGAGTGCGGCGACAGCGGCTACCAGTGCGATCACGATCGAGAGGATGACCTTCGCCATGTCGTAGTTGACCGTTCCGGATATTCGCACCGCTGCCATACCGCTGTAGTGCATGACGGCGACGCCGGAGCCGGTGATCAGTCCACCGACGAGCAGCGCAAACCCGGTGGCGCGGCTCGAGCCGACGATGAACACGCCGATACTCACGACGGCGATGGCGAGGACCAGGCTCAGCAGGGTGAGCGGCACGTTGTAGCGGACCTCGGTGCCGTCGACGTCGAATCCGAGCATGGCAATGAAGTGGAGCGTCCAGATGCCGGAGCCGATCGCAGTCGATCCCATGAGCAGCCAGGTCCGCCTGTCCCTGCCCGATGAATTGAGCGCACGTAGTGTGCACCGCAGACCGACTATGGCACCCAGCATCATGACGAGGAACGCCATGCCAGGCGTGTACAGCCCGTGGCTGAAATGGTGAATGTGCCCCATCGCCTTACCTTTCGGCCGTTCCCCGCCCGGCGGTAATCGTACGGTGCCGAGTCGGGCAATTGCCAGTCGGCCCGTGTCGGTCATTGCGCGCACCGGAAAATCAGGGAAGACTCCCGCGCATGTGTGCCGAGATCACACCGGTCCGACGGGTCGCCGCTTACGCGGTGTGCAGGGACGATGACCGGGTTCTGCTGATACGTGAGTCGGCGCGCTCGGGTACACCAGGGGTCTGGACGCTGCCCGGTGGCGCCGTCTGGCACGGGGAGCATCCGGAGTCGGCGGTCGCGCGCGAGTCTCTCGAGGAGGTCGGTGCGCAGGTGGGCACCGATGGTCTCATCGACGTCGTCGCCGATACCCGAGTCGTGCCGTCCCGCGGCATCACGATCCACACCGACCGCGTGCTGTACGCCGGTTCCGCTCCGGCACGCATCACGGGACGGCCGCCGTCCCCGAACATCGACGAAGCACGCTGGGTGAGCGAGGACGAGGCTGCGACCTTGCCGCTGCGCCCCTTCGTGGCCAATGCGTTGAAGATGCCGTTGTCAGCGACGGATCAGCCGCCGGAGGAGATGCCCGACGTCCCGTCGTTCCACATCGTCGAGGCGCCGGACGGGCGCCCGCACGTGCAACGGTTCGCCGCGTACGGACTTGTGGGCAACGCGCGTGGCGAGGTTCTTCTGACCCGGATCGCCGACGGCTTTCCGTATGCGGGGTCCTGGCATCTGCCCGGCGGTGGCACTGACTTCGGAGAGCAGCCGGCCGAGGCCATGCTCCGCGAACTCGCCGAAGAGACCGGGTACGCGGGCGAGATCACCGCGCTGCTGGGCGTGGGCAGCCGGCATGAACCGGACCAGGTCGGACCGGAGGGTTTTCCGATCGACTGGCACGGTGTGCGTGCCATGTATTCGGTTCGGGTCGCCGACGACGAGTTGTCCGGGCCGGCAGTGCCCACTGAGGAGGGCGGCTCGACGGCCGAGGCGCACTGGTTCGCCGGAGACGAACTGGGCCGGATCGCCATCACCGATGTCACCAGCCAAGCGCTCGCCGCCGCAGGGGTCATTCCTTAGAGGCTGGATACGGTGGCGATGGCGATGCCGAAGTAGATCAGCAGGCCGGTCGCGTCCACCAGGGTCGTTACCAGCGGCGCGGAGACGACGGCCGGGTCGATGCGCAGCCGCTTGGCGAGTAGCGGCATCGTTGAGCCGATCACCGCGGCCCACGTGCAGACCGCGATCAACGCCAACGCAACGGCCACCGCGACCTCGCTGTCGACGAACAGCGCCGCGATGATGAATGCCGCCACGGCCAGCGTCAACCCGAGCAGCAAGCCGACGCGGCATTCGCGCCACGCCACCCGCAGCACATCGGTGGTTCGGACCTCGCCTACGGCAAGCGCCCGGACGGCGACCGTTGCGGCCTGGGCGCCCACGTTGCCGCCGGTTCCGATCAAGAACGGGACGAAGAACGCGAGCTCAGGCAACCGACCGAGTTGCGGCTCGAACAGGTCGAGCACGCTGACGGTCAACGCGCCGGCCACGACCAGCAGCAGCAGCCACACGATTCGCGAACGCGCCAGCATCAGGACGCTGGCCGCCATGTAGTGGCCGGTCAACGGTTCGGCCGCCGACTGCCGGGCGATGTCCTCGGTGTCGGCGATCTCGATCTGCTCGACCGCGTCGTCGATGGTCAGCACCCCGACCACGCGGTCCTCGCTGTCGACCACCGTCAGCGCCAGCAGGTTCGCCTCCTGCATCAGCCGAGCCGCGGCCTCCGCGTCGTCGGTCGCGCGGACCTGGGGCGCTTCGGTATTCGCGAGGTTAACCACGGGTTCGGACGGCGACCCGAGCACGAGGTCACGGAGTTCGACCACGCCGAGGTAGCGCCGCCGATCGTCGGTCATCGGTAGCGTGTACACCGTCTCCGCGTCGCTTCCTTTTGCCCGCACCGTTGTGAGCGCCTCTTGCGCAGTCAAACCGGCGCGGACGAGCACCACCTCCGGGCTCATGATTCGCCCGACCGAACCTTCGGGATAACCGAGCAGGTCGGCGGTCATCGCCCGCTCGCGCGGGCTCAAGCCGGCAAGAACCCGATGGGCCACCGATGCCGGCGCTTCGCCCAGCAGTCGGGCCCGGTCGTCCGGGTCCATCGCCTCGACGAGGTCACCGAACGCGCGGTCGCGAAGGCCGGACAGGACATTCTGCTGATCGGATGTGTCGAGCTCCTCGAAGACCTCGACGGCTTTGTCCTTGTCCAGCAGCCGGAACAGCAGCACCGCGGTGATCTCGTCGGACCGGCCGATCTCGTCGGCGACCTCATACGGCGGGTGCTCGCTCAGCCATCGCTGCATACCCGCGACGTCGTTGTTGTCCCGCAGCTCGCGAAGTTCGTCAGCGCTCACACGATCAACCGTAGGGGACGGCTCCGGCCGTCAGGTATTTGATGAGAAGGATCGACGGCGGTTCTCTCCGGTGGCCCAGCCCGGTCGAAGCCGTCGACAGGTGAATCCGCGTTCGCGCCTATACCGTCGACTCACTCGCCGGTACCGACGATGGCCCGCAGCGCGGCGAGATGGCGGCGGTAGGCGGCTGCGCCCTCCTTGGTGATCTGGTAGGTCGTGGTTCCTCCAGGACCGCGGGTCTTGGAAGCCTTGATATATCCGGCTTTCTCCAAGGTTGTCATCTGCTTGGAGAGATCGGAGTCACTGATCCCGAGATGCTCACGTAGGAATCCGAAACTCGCCGACGTCGAGTTGGCCAGCACCGCCATCGTGGCGAGTCGTTTCGGTGCATGGATCACCGGGTCCAGAGCGTCGAGCGTCACGTCAGGCGCCTACGTACCGCGTCCGCGGCGATCGTATATCGCTTCTCGTAAACGACCAGGCCGATCCATGTCCCCACCGCGGCCAGGACGGCGGCCACTCTGGAGTCGGCTGCGAGGTAGACGATCACGACCATGGCCAGCAGCAGAACATATCCGACGAAGTAACCACGGACCACCGGAACGAACTCCGGGGGCGCACTGCGCAACCTGGGAACGACGCCCTGATGTGCCGTGACGGCTCCCAGCCAGGCGCCGATCAGGAACACGACGGCGATTGCCGAGAGCGCGAACCATGCCGACGACATCGACGCTCGTTCGCCCAGGATGAGCACGACCGCACCCATGAGAAGTCCGAATGACGGGATGTACCACCACGGCGTCGCCGGCTGCTCGATCCACGGAGCGACGGCGGCTCGCTCGGCCGCGGCCAGTGCTTCCTCGTTACTTTCCATGATGGAAAGTTTGAACAATACTTTCCGTGTTGTCAAGTTATCGTTGTGAGGCACTGCCGGGCGCGGGCGAAGTCGGCGTCCCAGTCCGACTCGGTCGGCGCGCGACCATCGAGGTGGATCGCGAGGCCGGCCAGCATGGCGTACCAGCCCGCGCCATAGCCGGTGGCGCTGTCGGCCGGCGCGTCACGCTGCACGATCCGGACCATCGTGCCGTCGCCGGCTGGTTCTAGTGCGACGTGCAGCACTGAGCCGCTGTCCTCGTGCTCCCACCGCCAGGTCGTCACGAGCGCGCGTTCGGCCGCGCACTCCTGGATCGTTCCGCTGGCCGCGCCGTGATTGAAGACGGCCCGCCAGGACGTGCCCTCGCCGTCAGCACCCGAGTCGCCGTCGTTCACGTCGACGTCGGCGAACCACACGGCGAGGTGCTTCGGATCGGTCATCGCGGTCCACACGTCGTGCGGTGATGCGGGATACGTGCGGCGCACGGCGAGCGTCGCGCGATCATCGTCGACCGTCACGCTCGGCCAACTGTCGTCGCGCTCCGGCCGGTCGGCGAGTGGGAGCCAGTACGGGTCGAGCGCAGTGCGCACTTCGCCCCAGGGCGGTGACCACACATCTATGCCCCCGACGTACTGGCCGAGGCGGTAGAGAAAGTCATCCCAGCCTTCGCCGAAGTCGCGGCTCACCAAGGCTTCGTCGAAGCCGAGGTGCTCGAGCTCGACGAGGGTCCTGCCGCCGTCGCGGCTGAGTCGCAGCTGTGCCGTCGTGTGGCGTGCTTCGGCGTCGGACCAGTTGGCGACGAGACGGTGCGGCGGGTCGCACCGGATGATCGTGCACGTTGCGATCTCCCCGTCCATGTCGAGTGTGACGGTCCCGCCCTCGGCGAGGTCGCCGGTGACTTCGCCGAGCCACCGCCGGAGCCGGTCCGGTGATGTCCACGCGTCCCACATGTCCTCCAGCGAGGTGTCGTAGCGCCGGCGCAGCCCCACTCCACGGGTTCGTCCGGTCTGGCGCACCACCCGGTCGATGGGGTGGTGCGGCCAGTCGTAGTGATCAGTCATCCTTCCTCTCCTTCTTCCCACGAGCGATCTCGGTGTCGAGTGCGTCGAAGCGCTGGGCCCAGAAGCGCCGGTAGCGGTCCAGCCAGGCGTCGACCTCTTGGAACGGCTCGGCGTTGATCGCATAGATGCGGTACTGCCGGTCGATGCGTTGGGTCGTGAAGCCGCTCTCGCGCAGCACCCGGAGATGGCGGGAGACAGCCGGCTGGGTGATGCCGAACTCGCGCTCGACGATCCGGCTGATCTGTCCTGCCGCCTGGTCGCCGTCGGCCAGCAGCTCCAGGATGCGGCGACGGACCGGGTCTCCGAGAACGTCGAGCGCATGCATACCTCAGTATTGCAGCCCTCTGTTATATAATTCAAGCGTTAAAGAAAGCGCGAACGATCAGGTGAGCAACGCGGCGAATGCTGTCACGGTTGTCCACCTGATCGTTGAGACCGGCACTATCAGGATTTGTCCTCGTCGCGGGTGTCGTAACGAGCTCGGGCCTCACGGATGTCGTCACGATGTTGGATGGCCCAGTCCGCGACCGCGGACAGCGGGCCGAGCAAGGTGCGACCCAGCTCGGTCAACGCATACTCCACCTTGGGCGGCACGCTGGGGTGGACCGTGCGGCTGACCAGGCCGTCGCGTTGGAGGCCGCGCAGTGTCACGGTGAGCATGCGCTGGCTGATGCCCTCGATGGCACGATGGAGCTCGTTGAACCGGTGCGTGCGAGTGCCGAGCAGAACAACCACCAGCACGCTCCACTTGTCGCCGATCCGGTCGAGTACCTCCCGGATGGGGCAGTCGTGTTGCTCTGTGATGGGGACGGACGCCGCCGTGGGCACACCGGTGTTAGCGACTGACATTAAAGTGCCTTCTTTCGCATGCGTTCAACACTGACCCATGATGGGGTTGCACACAATGAGTAACTGAGGAGGAATCATATGCTCGTCGTCTCCGGCGCTTCCGGGAAGCTCGGCCGCCGAATTGTTGAGTACCTGATCGACCGGGTTGACGCGTCCCGTGTGGTCGCGGCCAGCCGGACCCCGGACCGAGTGGCCGACCTGGGCGTGGCGTCGCGGCAGGCCGACTTCGACGATCCCGAGAGTCTACCGCGGGCCTTCGATGGCGCCGAGCGCCTGCTGCTGATCAGTACTGATCCGATCGAGCCGGGGATCCGTACCCGGCAGCACACCAACGCCGTCCAAGCCGCGGCCAAGGCCGGGGTTGGTCAGGTTATCTACACCTCGATCGTGCGGGCCACCGATCCGGGCAACCCGGCTGTGGTCGCGGGCGACCATGCCGCGACCGAGCAGGCGCTCGACGAGTCCGGCCTGTCCTACATCGCGCTACGCGAGAACATCTACACCGACATGCAACTGCTGAGCGCACCGGCCGCGGTCGCCAGCGGGGTGCTGACCGGCAACGAAGGCGACGGCGGCGTCGCGTACGTCACGCGCGACGACATCGCGGCGGTGGCCGCCGCGCTGCTGGCCGAGGGCGGGCCCGACGGCCCGTTGGACGTGACCGGGCCGGCAGCGGTCACCCAGCATGACCTCGCTGCTGCACTGTCCGAGATCACCGGCCGGCAGGTGAGTTACCAGCCGGTCACTGACGACGCGTTCGTGGACGGTCTGGTGCAGCACGCAGGAATGCCAGAACAGATCGCTCGGGCCTACGCGACGTTCGGTCAGGCTGCACGCGAGGGTTGGCTGGACGGCGTCACCGACACGGTCGCGCGTATAGCCGGGCGGCAGCCGACATCGGTGTACGACTTCCTGGCAGCGAACCGCGCCGCACTGCTCGGTTGACTCGTCCTGCGGAAGGCGCGACCCGCATCGAGGGCGGAGCCGTCTCATCGCCGGGTGGGGCGCCGCAGCGGCGTCACCGCCGTCCGCGCCGCGGTCCCGATCGCGGCGTCGGCGCGGGGCAGGGCGAGTTCCGGCCTGGCGGCATGGGTAAGCACGGCCACCGCGACCGGCACCTCGTCCGGAAACGTGACGACGCCGACCTCGTGCCGCAGCGATCCGAGGGTGCCGGTCTTGCCTGCGACCACAACGTCGTCATGGGGAAACCCGGACGCGAGACGGTGCCGCCAGATCTGGCGCTGCATGACACTGCGTATCCACCGGCACGACTCTGGACTGGCGGCAGCGTCGGTCCAGATCGCGGTGAGCAGCCGGGTCATGTCCCGCGCGGTGGTGGCGCTTGTGTAGGCGGCGTCGTGAGCTCTGGACTCGAGCGCTAGGTCGACGTCGGCGAGCAGCCGGACGGCGGTATCGAGGTCGGTACCGCCGGTGTCGTCGATGACCAGTCGCTGGGAGTCGGCGGTGCCGCCCCGGACCGTGGTCGCATGCAAGCCGAGCGCCGCAAGGGTCCCGGAGAGCCGGTCCAGCCCGAGATCGGCGAGGATGGAGTCCGCGGCGGCGTTGTCCGACAGCGTCATCATCATCTGTACGACGTCTCGCCGGGTCATGGTCACCGGATCCTGCAACGTCGAGATCCCCGCCGGACCCGGCGTCCGTGCCAACTGGCTCAGGGTCACGCGTTCGACCGGGTCGATCTCGCCCGCGTCCACCGCGCGGCACCACGCCACCAGCAACGGCAGCTTGTAGAGGGACGCCATCGCGACCGGCTGGTCGGCGTCGTATCCACGCTCGTCCTGATCATCAACCTGCTCGGTGACTGGGACGGCATGCAACCACCCTCGCACCCCCGCATCCACGAATACCTCACGCAGCCGCGAGTCCATGTCAACGCTCCTCGCAGGCGGCGACGAGCGCGACATTGGCCTCGGACGCCCACGCGCGCAGCGGCGCGCGGGGCCGGGCGCTGCTCTGTTTGGCGGTGACGACGCGGAAGCGGAACGGCAGCAAGTTGCCTTCGATGCGATGGCCGACGATGCCCGCCGCCGGAGGTGGCGGGTCGACCGAGAGCCCGGCCGCACGTCCGGTGGCCACCGTGACGGCGATCCCCGCCGGCTCGACGGGCATGGTCGTTCCCGTATGACCGTGCCGCCGGAGCGTGTCGACGATCAGATCGTGGGCCGCTGGGTGATGGCGTCGCGGTGACAGCGCGAACGAGAGATCGGCAGCCGTCGATATCGGAACCGATTCGCGGCTGTCGTGCGCATGTCCGGCCGGTAGCAGGAGCCAGGTCGGAACCCGGGCCACGTCGCCGGCCTCGAGTCCGTCGACGACCGCCGGGTGCCGGGTGATCGCGATGTCGATGCCGGCGGATCTCACCTGCTCGAGGAGTGTCTCGGTCGGGGCGACCACGGTATCAAGATCGACGTCGGCGAGGGCGTCGTGCAACCGTACGGTGACTGCCGCCGCCACCGCGCCTAGCTCCGGCGGAAGTCCTATCCGGGTGACGCGGCGTGCGGTCATCGTTGTCGCCGTCTGCCGTAGGCGGGCGGCTGATGCGAGAAGATCCTCGGCCAGCGGCAACAGCAGCCGCCCGCTGTCGGTGAGCCGGACGCTGCGGGCGTCGCGGTCGAACAGGCGCACGCCGAGGTGCTCTTCGAGGCGGCGGATTCCCTGCGAGAGCGGCGGTTGGGTCATCTGCAACTGGGTCGCAGCGTGGCCGTAGTGACGTTCCTCCGCGACCGCGACGAAGAACCGCAGATGCCGGAGCAGGTCCACGTACACCTCCGATCAGCGGGCCAGCGAGGATATCGAAAGAATATCGCAGCGGTACTTCAAGTGACTTTGACTCTTGCCGTCGTCCCATGGTCCGCTCAAGCCGCCGATACGGGAGGCGGAAGAGGGAGTTGGTTCTTATGAGGCGGCCCGGTACGTACGCCGCGATCACCGCGGCCGGCCTGGCGACGGCGCTGGCGGGGTGTGCGTTGTTGGATGAGCAGGGCCCGGAAGTCGCTGCTACTGCCTTGGCTGCGGCGCTGACCGCAGGCGAGCTGAGCACGGCCGGGTTCGCGGACGGGCCTGGCGCGCAGGAGGCCTGGGACCGCATCACCGAGGGTTTGGGGGACGCCTCGCCGGAGGTGCACGTCGCCGAGGTCGAGGAGGGCGACGGCGCCGCGACGGCCACGTTGGTCTATGCGTGGGACATCGCCGGCCACTCCTGGACCTACGAGACGGCGGCCGACCTGGTCGAGTCCGCTGAGGGCTGGGAGGTCGAGTTCGCCACGTCGCTCGTGGAACCTTCCTTGAGCGACGGCGAAGTGCTGGCCGTGTCGACCGTCCCCTCCCGCCGGGCTGACGTCCTGGGCGCCGGCGACGTGCCGCTGGTCACAGATCGTCCCGTCCACCGGTTCGGGATTGACAAGACCAAGGTCGGACCGGACCGGCTGGCCGGCTCGGCCGGAGCGCTCGCCGACCTCTTGGGCCTCGATCGGGACCGGTTCGTCGACCGGGTGGAGGCGGCCGGGGAGAGGGCGTTCGTCCCGGGAATCGTGTTGCGCTCCGATGAAGTGCCGGCGGAGGTCGACAGCGGCTACCCGGAGATCCCGGGTGCGATCGCCATATCCGACGAGATTCCCCTCGCGCCGACTCGCGAATTCGCCCGCCCGATCCTGGGCACCGTAGGTCCCGTGACGGCCGAGATCATCGAAGAGTCGGGCGGCAAGTACGAGGTCGGGGATCAGGTCGGGCTGTCGGGTCTGCAGCGGCGCTACGACGACGTCCTTGCCGGGACGAAGGGCTTGCAGGTCGAGGCGGTCGCCGCCGACTCCGGAAACTCCCGCACACTGTTCAGCGTCGAGCCAGAGCCGGGTACTCCGCTCCGTACGACGCTTGACGAGTCGACGCAGTTGGTCGCCGAGCAGGTCCTCGCGAATGTCGAACCCGCCAGCGCGCTGGTGGCGATCAGGCCGTCGGACGGCCACGTCCTGGCGGCCGCCAGCGGGCCGGGCTCGGACGGCTACTCGACAGCGACCGTCGGCCGCTATCCGCCCGGATCGACTTTCAAGGTCGTGACCAGCCTGGCGCTGTTACGAGCGGGCATGAGCCCGGACGACATCGTGGAATGCACTGAGACGACCACGGTGAACGGAAAGGCCTTCAAGAACTACGACGACTATCCGGCCGGCGGCATCGGCGACATCACGCTCAGGACGTCGTTGGCGCACTCGTGCAACACGTCGTTCATCCACCAACGGGACCGCATCCCCCCGGCCGAGCTCGCTGAGGCCGCCGCCGCGCTCGGACTGGGCGCGGACCACGATCTCGGTTTTCCTGCCGAGCTCGGGTCGGTGCCGGACGAGGCGCCGGCGACCGAACATGCCGCCGCAACGATCGGCCAGGGAAGGGTTATCGCGTCGCCGATGGCGTTGGCAGCCGTCGCCGCATCTATCGCGCGCGGCGAGACGGTGGTCCCGCGGCTGTTGCCGGATCACGAGGTCGACACCCCAGCACCGGCGCAACCTCTGACCGCCGGCGAGGCCGAGCGGCTGCGGGACATGATGCGCGCGGTCGTCACCGACGGCAGCGCCACCTTCCTGGGTGATCTCGACGGCGAGACCATGGCCAAGACAGGCACAGCTGAATTCGGGGATGAGCCACCGCTCGACACGCACGCGTGGATGATCGCGATTCACGGCGATCTCGCCGTGGCCGCATTCGTCGAGGTTGGAGAGTCCGGCTCACGCACCGCCGGACCGCTCGTCGAGGAGTTCCTCCGTGCCGTCGCGTGAATGGATGCGGCTGCTCGCCCTGGTGCCGGTCTCGGGCCTGGCCTGGTGGCTGATCGGTTACATGCCGTGGATCGTGACCGGGCTGAACGGGAGATCGGGGAACGTGCCGGACGCCGGAGCCGGCATCGCGGGAACGGCACTCGCATTGCCGTTTGCCAACGCGTCGTACTCGTTGTTGGCTGCCGGCGCACTCGTCGGAGGCCTGGCCGCAGGACTCACCGGATTGTTGGCCCCGCGTGGGCAGATCTGGCCGAGCCTCGCGTCTCTGGTCGGCGTGGCGGCCGCTCTCGCGATCACGCTGAGGCAGTCGATGGAGGCGGTTCGCGGGGTGGCTGCGGGCACGTTCGCCGCCGACGACAGAGTGCTGCACGGGCTGGCGCTCGCCGTAGTCGCCGTTACCGTGGCCGGATGGCTCATCGGGGCCCTGGCCGTTCTCGGCAGGCCGGCACTCGGAGTTGCTTTGGCCGTACTGGCCGGTGCGGTGCCGGCGTGGGTGTCGAGTGTCGTGGCGGCGATGGCCGCGGGCCCGGTGCCCAGCACGTCTTCGGCCCTCAACTGGCTGGGTGCGGCAATGCTGGGCGTCGCCCTTGTGGTGATCGGTGCGCGCCGGCCCACCGGGATCCTGGTGTGGCCGGTCGCGTTGGTGCTGGCTTGGCTGGTCGGGCCCGCGTTGACCGCGGCCGGCTACCTCGACCAGATCCTCCGGCCCGCTGCGATTCGTCCGGACGGCCTGCCCGACGCCCTCGCCGTTGCGTGGGAGGTCTTCACGCTCGCCGCAATGCCGGCCAACCGGGCCGTGCTCGTCGCGTGGATCGTCGCAGTCGTCGCGGCCGCTGCCGTGACGGCGACCGTCGCAGCGAGACGTCCGCGTACTCGAGACACGGTCGCAGCGTGATCCGTGCTGGACGGCGGTAGCCGGCATTCGCCGGATTCCCGGTTTCCGGGAGACCGGCCGGTGCGGCACGATAGTGGGTTGTGACGTCCACCCCGCTCGCCGGCCGGATCCCCGCCGATCCGGACGCCGACTCGATCTATGACGCGTTCACCACGTGGGCGGCCGAACAGGGCTTCGAACTGTATCCGGCGCAGCAGGAGGCGCTGATCGAGCTGGCGTCGGATTCGCACGTCATCCTCAACACACCCACCGGCTCGGGAAAGAGCCTGGTAGCGATGGGCGCCCACTTCGCCGCCCTCGCCCGCGGTCAGCGTACGTATTACACGGCTCCGCTCAAGGCGCTGGTATCGGAGAAGTTCTTCGCGCTCGTCGACGCGTTCGGTGCCGAGAACGTCGGCATGATGACCGGCGACTCGGCGGTCAACGCGGACGCGCCGATCATCTGCTGCACGGCCGAGATCCTGGCGAATCTGGCGCTGCGCGAGGGCGAAGCCGCGGACGTCGGCCAGGTCGTCATGGACGAGTTCCACTTCTACGCCGACCCGCAGCGCGGCTGGGCCTGGCAGGTGCCGCTGCTCGAGCTGCCGGACGTCCAGTTCCTGCTGATGTCCGCAACGCTGGGCGATGTCCGGTTCTTCGCCGAGGATCTCGAGCGCCGGACGACCAGAACGGCGGCGATCGTCGCGTCGGGGGAGCGTCCCGTCCCGCTCACGTTCTCCTACTCCACCGATCCGCTGCACGAACTGCTGGACGAACTGCTCGCAACCCACCGCTCGCCGGTCTATGTCGTGCACTTCACCCAAGCCGCGGCCATTGAACGCGCCCAGGCACTGACCAGCGTCAAAGCCGCATCCCGCGCGGAGCGAGACCGGATCGCCGAGGAGATCGGCTCGTTCCGCTTCGGGCCGGGGTTCGGCAAGACGCTGTCCCGGCTGCTGCGCCACGGCATCGGCGTGCATCACGCCGGCATGCTGCCGAAGTACCGGCGGTTGGTGGAGCGGCTGACCCAGCAGGGCCTGCTCAAGGTGATCTGCGGGACGGACACCCTCGGCGTCGGCATCAACGTGCCGATCCGGACGGTCGTCCTGTCCGGGCTGGCCAAGTTCGACGGGACGCGTACCCGACACCTGACCGCGCGCGAGTTCCACCAGATTGCCGGACGGGCAGGCCGTGCCGGCTACGACACGCTGGGCGAGGTCATTGTCATGGCGCCCGAGCACGTCATCGAGAACGAGCGTGCGCTGGCCAAGGCCGGCGACGACCCGAAGAAGCGGCGCAAGGTCGTCCGGAAGAAGCCACCGGAGGGTTTCGTCTCGTGGGGCGAGAAGACGTTCGAGCGGCTCGTCTCGTCCGCACCCGAGCCGCTGACCTCCAGCTTCGAGGTCAGCCACGCCATGGTGCTCGGGGTCATCAGCCGCCCAGGGGACGCGTTCACCTCGATGCGCAAGCTGATTGACGACAACCACGAGCCGCGGTCGCGCCGCCTGTCGCACGTGCGCCGGGCGGTCGCGATCTACCGCACGCTGCTGGCCGCCGACGTCGTGGAACCGCTGGCCGAACCGGACGGCTTCGGGCGCTCGGTGCGGCTGACCGTCGACCTTCCGGAGTACTTCGCGCTGAACCAGCCGCTTTCGCCGTTCGCGCTGGCCGCGATCGAACTGCTCGATCCTGAGTCGCCGGACTACGCCCTCGACGTCGTCTCGGTGATCGAAGCGACGCTGGACGACCCGCGCCAGGTGCTCTACGCCCAACGCTCCGAGGCCCGCGGCCGGGCCGTCGAGGCGATGAAGGCCGAAGGCCTCGACTACGAGGAGCGGATGGAGCGCCTCGAAGACGTCACCCATCCGCAGCCGCTGGCCGAGTTGCTCGACACGGCATACGAGATCTACCGCAAGAGCCATCCCTGGGTCGCGGACTATGAGCTGTCGCCGAAGTCGGTCGTCCGCGACATCTACGAGCGGGCGATGACGTTCAGCGAATTCGTCGCCCACTACAAGCTGGCCCGCTCGGAGGGTCTCGTGCTGCGCTATCTCGCGGACGCGTACCGCGCGTTGCGCCAGACCGTCCCGCCCGAAGCGCACGATGAGACGCTGACCGACCTGATCGAATGGCTCGGCGAGCTGGTCCGCCAGACCGACTCGAGCCTGCTGGACGAGTGGGAGCGGCTGCAGGCCGGCGATGTCTTGCACGGCGACGTGCGCCCGCCGGGTACCGAGGAACCGTCCGGTGTGACGGGCAACGTACGGGCGTTCCGGGTCATGGTGCGCAACGCGATGTTCCGCCGCGTCGAGCTGGCCGCGCGCGAGGCCTGGGGCGAGCTGGGCGAGTTGGACGGCGACGACGGCTGGGACGCCGACACCTGGGCGGACGCGCTGGAGCCGTACTTCGAGGAACACGAGGACATCGGAATCGACGCAGCCGCCCGCAGCGCCGACATGGTCCTCATCGAGGAGGGGCCGGACGTCTGGACCGTGCGGCAGATCCTCGACGACCCGGCCGGCCACCACGACTGGGCGATCCTCGCCGAGGTCGACCTGCGCACGTCTGATGCCGAAGGCCGCGCCGTCGTCCACATCACCGATGTGACCTCATGAGGCCCGGTGGGCCGGAGCGCAACTGGTACGGGATTGTTCGACCGAAGTAACGGTTAGCGACCCGTCGAAGAGGCGTTAAGCATGCCGAAGCGGCGTTTACGTGGTCATTCTCAGCGGACCTTATGCGCTTTTGTCGACGAGGCCGCGGAGGTAGCACGCTTGGCCAACGTGCTGATGGCAGTCGCCGAGGACGCTCACGAGGCGGACGCCGGCGGTGACCGGCGGCGTCCAGCGATCGTCGATGACTTGATCGAGGTCACCGTCGGACAGTTTCTCGAGGTACCCGAGCGTGCGCGCGTGGGTCGCGTCGTAGTACCCGATGAGCAGGTCCGGGCCATCGGGGCGGACAGCTGCGACATCGTCGGGGCCGTGGCCGTATCCGGTGTCGTGGGGGTCGAAAGGGAGGTCGAAGCGCTCGACCCAGCCGTCGGCCGTCCATACCTGTTCATCTCCGGCGAGGTCGGCGACGTGATCGTCCTGGATTCGGGTCAGATGCCAGATCAGCCATGCGATCGAGTTGGCATTGGAATCGGGACGGTAGGCCAGCCGGTCGGTGTCCAGCCCGGCTACCGCGACGCGTACCAGGTCGGGAAGTCGGTCGAACGATTCGCGCAGGATGTCGGTGCTTCGCATGGTGGGCTCCGGTCTACTCGGGGACGTGATTCCGGAACGCGTCGTAGACGTCCCGGCTGAACAGGACGAAGTGCGCCTCCGCGACGGACGTATCGGCATCGCGGACGGTGGTGACGGCGATCCGCGCGGCATCGTCCAGCGGCCAGCCGTACAAACCGGCCGACACGGCGGGGAAAGCGACGACCTGCGCGCCGAGCTCATCCGCGACGCGCAGCGACTCACGGTAGCTCGAAGCCAGCAGGTCGGACCGGTCCTCGCTCTTGGAGAACACCGGGCCGACTGTGTGGATCACCCACTCGGCCGGAAGCTCGCCGGCGCCGGTGGCAACCGCCTGGCCGGTCGGCAGGCCGTCCGGATACCGCGTCCGGCGCAGCTCACGGCACTCGGCCAGGATGGACGGACCGCCGCGCCGGTGGATCGCGCCGTCCACGCCACCGCCGCCGAGCAGCGACGAATTGGCCGCGTTGACGATCGCGTCGGCCCGATGCTGCGTGATGTCGCCTTCGAACAGCGAGATCTGCATGCACCCAGTCTGGCGGACCGGCCGGGATTCGGCAGCATACGGTGAGGGGATGGGCACTGTTAGGGAACTTCGGCTGGTCGTGACCGTCGACAACTACGACGAAGCCGTCGCCTTCTATCGCGACACGCTCGGGCTCGATGAGCTCGCGGACTTCTCGTCCGAGAACGGCAGGGTCGTCCTGCTCGAGGCGGGCCGGGCGACGATGGAGATCGTCAACGCCGATCAGGCAGAGTACATCGACGACGTCGAGGTCGGACGGCGGGTCGCCGGGCACATCCGGGTCGCCCTCGAGGTGGACGATTCCACGCGGACCTCGCAGCGGCTCGAACGTGCCGGCGCGTCCGTCATCGCTGAGCCGACCCGCACGCCGTGGAACTCGCTGAACGCGCGTCTCGACGCGCCTGGCGGTCTCCAGCTGACGCTGTTCACCGAGGTGGGCGAGAGTTGATTCCGCGTTCGCGCGGCCGAACCTCGCCGTCCGGCTACGCCTGGAACAACCCGACCACGTTGCCCTCGGTGTCAGCGACGCGCGCGTATGCGCCCATCCCTGGGATGGGTGTCTCGGGCGTCACAACTGAGCCACCGGCGTTCTTCACCTTGTCGAGCGTCGCCTCGATCGAGTCGACGCCGACATAGATGGTCGGGTTTGGCGCATCGGCCGGGCGCTGGAACATGCCGCCGTTGATCGCGCCGGGCTCGGTGGGCAGCTGCTGCTCGTCGGTCTCGACTGTCGACGCGGTGACGTAGTCCATCTCCGGAAACTCGTTGAGCTGCCAGCCGAAGCATTGCGAGTAGAACCTCATGGCTCGTGCCTTGTCGTCGAATGGGATCTCGAAGTGGACGACCTTGTCCATGGCTCACCCTTTCCTTAGGCGCCCGCGTTGGGCACTTCCGGGGGCCTCGATGACGCAAGCGCGGATGGCAGTGATTCTAGATGGCTGTAAATGGTTGCTTCAGTCTGCCCGGTCGTCAGCGAGGACTCTGCTCAGCGGGCGGATCCGCCGGAGTCGCCCGTTCGACGTCGTCGGACTCGCGCACGAGTTCGCTGAGCCGGAGTTGCACGCCGTGGACACCGGGCACGTCGTGCAATCTGACCGTTCCTTGCTCGCTCGCCGACGAGACGACCAGGGTTCCGCATCGCAGTAGGCGGTCGGCGAGACTCTGTTCGTAGGCAACATCGTGTATGTGTTCATGCGGGATGTCGCGACCGACGCGAGTGAACACACCGCTACGCGTGATCAGGCGCTGGTCGGTGACGGTATACGTGGAGGTCAGCCAGTTCAAGATCGGCCAGACTCCCCATCCGACGACGATGATCAGTGCAACGGCGAGAATTCCCCAGCGCAGAAGGTCCGGCTGGTCGTCCAGCACTACCGTGCCGGTGACCGCCGCCGTGATCACCACGATAAGAACCAAGATGGGAACAAATATGGCCTTGACGTGGGTGCGCAGATGGTAGACGACTCGTTCGTCATCGCTGAGGTATTTACGAGAGAAGCCCATGCGCGTATCTTGACACGCTTTGCGAGGCGCTTACCGGCTTCACTGGGCCTACAGCCCGCGTTTGGCCGGGGAATGGCGGCTCTACGTGATCATTCTGACGGGCGCGGCCCGTTCCCCCAGGGGTTGAGTCGGGAACGGGCCGCCCGTCTTTGGTGCTACTCGCCTGCCTCGGCCTTCGAGCGCCGAGTCGCCGGGTAGCGGAGGTTCTCCACCATCTCGCTCAGGTGCTGCGGCGGCGGTGGAGTCAGCTTCGACACCACGATCGTGACGATGAAGTTGATCAACGCACCGATCGTTCCGATACCCTCCGGGCTGACGTCCAGGATGTGATCATTCGCCGACGTCCCGAAGACCTCGAGCGTGTAGATCATGTAGGTGATGGTGAACACCAGACCCACGATCATTCCGGACGCCGCACCGACGGCATTTGCTCGCTTCCAGAAGATTCCCAACACGATGATCGGGAAGAAACTGGCCGCGGCAATGCCGAACGCGAACGCCACCACTTGGGCCACGAACGCCGGCGGGTTGATGCCGGAGTACACGGCGATGACGACCGCGAGGGCCATCGCGATCCGGCCCGCGAGCAGCCGCTGCGAATCGGTCGCATCCCGCTTGACCAGCCGGAAGTACAGGTCGTGCGAGAACGACGACGAGATGACCAGCAACAGCCCGGCCGCGGTGGACATCGCCGCCGCCATGCCGCCGGCCGCGACGAGGCCGACGATCGGTGCGGGCAGACCGGCGATCTCCGGACTTGCCAGCACCAGGATGTCGCCGTTGACGGTCAGATCCGCCCCGGCAGCGGCGTTGTTGCTGACCGACTCGATCGTCTCGACTCCCTCACTGACCGTGACGAGGCCGGTCTCCTGCCAGTTCTCGATCCACGACGGCAAGCTGTCCGCCGGCACGCCCTGCACGTCCTCCAGCAGGTTGAGCTTGGTGAACGCGCCCACCGCGGGTGCGGTGGTGTACAGCAGCGCGATGAACAGCAGCGCCCAGAACGCCGAGTACCGGGCACCGCGCACCGTCTTGGTCGTGTAGAAACGGATGATCACGTGCGGCAGGCCCGCCGTACCGATCATCAGCGCCATCGCCACCAGGAAGACGTCGATCTGCGGCCGGGAGGCGAACGCTGCAGTGTGCTCGCCGAGCCCGAACTCAGTGCCGATCGCGTTGAGCTCTTCCAGGATCTGCCCGAACGTGACCTGCGGGAACGGGAACCCGGACAGCTGCTGCGACACGGCGAACGCCGGGATCAGGTAGGCGATGATCAGCACTGTGTACTGCGCCACCTGCGTCCACGTGATGCCCTTCATGCCGCCGAGCACCGCGTAGATGAAGATGATCGCCGCCGCGATCATCACACCGCCGGTGATCTCCAGCCCGAGGAAGCGGCTGAACACGATGCCGCCACCGCGCATCTGCCCGGTCACATACGTGAACGAGATGATGATCGCCGCGACCGCCGCAATCGAGCGGGTGAGCTCGGAGTACCGGTCGCCGACGAACTCCGGCACCGTGTACTTGCCCCACTTGCGCAGGTACGGTGCCAGCAGCATGGCCAGCAGCACGTAGCCGCCGGTCCATCCCATCAGGTAGATCGAGCCGTCCGATCCGAGGAACGCGATCAGCCCGGCCATCGAGATGAACGACGCCGCGGACATCCAGTCCGCGGCGATGGCCGCACCGTTCGCGATCGTCGGAATGTTCTGCTCGGCGACATAGAAGCCGGCAGTCTCCTTCACCCGGCTGCGCCAGGCGATGAAGATGTAGATCGCGAACGTCAGCGCGATGAAGAAGAAGGTCCAAGCCTGAATCTCACTCACAGCCGGTCTCCGTTCCCGTCGCGCTCACTGACACCGAACTCGTCGTCCAGCCGGTCCATTCGGACCGCGTAGATCAGGATGAGCAGTACGAACGTGTAGATCGATCCCTGCTGGGCGAACCAGAAGCCCAGGGGGAACCCGTTGATGACGACCTCATTCAGCGGCTCGATGAGCAGAATTCCGCATACGAACGAGACGAGGAACCAGATGACCAGCAGGGTCACCATCAGGCGGAGGTTGCGCCGCCAGTATTCCTTGCGCCACGACTCATCGGTCGGTGGCGGTTGGTCACCGCGGCTGTCTGCCGCGCGTTCGGCATCTGTCATGCCGCACTCCTTTCACTTGGAGACCCGCAGGCCACTACCCCCTTTGTGCGAAGCGAACGGGACGTCGCTTTCCGACCGCAAGGGCTGATCAGCGGGCGGCATGTTTCACATGGCGAACGGTCGGGACGGACGTTCTATCGGCTCGCCGGCGCAGTGCTGACCGCTCGGGAGCGCGGGCGCGCCGCCGGGAGACGGGCTTCGACCGCTCGCGAATCAGGGTCTGGGTTGCGGCCAGGTTTCGGCCATATGATCCCGACATGTCGACGACTCACGCCGCCAGTGCCAACGCCACGCAGCCCACGCGCCGCCGCGTTTTCCACATGGGAAGCGCAGGCATGCTCGTCGGCGGTCTGGTGGCCATCGTCGGATCGCTGCTGCCATGGGTTTCGACGCCGTTCGGGTCGCTCTACGGCACCGGCGGCCCGGGTTTGTGGACGTTGAGCGCCGGCTTTCTCGCCGTCGCCGGCGCGCTGATGCCGATGCCGCGACTGGCACTTGTGCACGCAGCCGGCGCCGGGCTCGCCATCGCGGTCATCGTGGTGTGGCAGGTCGCTCGGCTGATCGACCTCAGTGCCTCGACGGACAGCTGGGGGCAACTGCTTCCCAGCATCGGCTTGGTGATGGCGGCCGGCGCGGCGGTCATCCTGCTGCGTACCGGCTACCGGCTCTGGTCCAGCAGACGTGAATAGCCGCCATGTGCGCGGCGTGCGGTACCGGGTCTGGATGCCGCATCGGATCGGCGGTACGCAACGCCGCAGGTGCTTGCGGCACGGCCGGTAGCACTTGCCGCTGCGCCGCGGGCCTGCCTTAGAGTCAGCACCATGAACCAGGACGAGCATGACACTCCGGCCGAAGTGGACGCGACGGTACGGACGCTGCGCCGGGTGGCGGTCGGCTACTTCGTCGTCCTGGTCGTCGGCATCGTCGGTGTTCCTGGTCTGACTCTTGTGCTCGACTGGTGGTCCGAGGGCCGGCTGCTCGGAGGTATGAGCCCGAGCTTCGTGATGGCCGCGTTCGGCCTGTACCTGTTCTTCTTCGTCATCGGTGTCGCCGCGGCAACGCTGTCGAGCGCCGTTGAGTCGCGCATGCTCGGAGGCCCGGACGATCGGTTGGCGGACGAGTACGTCGACCAGGACGGCGGGCAGGCGTGAACACTGCGAGCCTGGTCGTCCTGATCGCACTGCTGCTGACCGTCGGCGGCTTCGCTCTTGCGATCCGTCCCCGCGGTGTGTCGACGCTCGACTTCTACCTGGCCGGCCAACGGGTCGGCGTGGTGACCAACGCGAGCGCGATCTGCGGTGACTACTTCTCGGCGGCGTCGTTCCTCGGAGTGGCCGCAGCGGTGTACGTCTCCGGCCTGGACGGGGTGTGGTACGCGACCGGCTTCGCGGCGGGTTTCGTCCCCGTTGTGTTGTTCGTCGCCGCGCCGTTGCGCCGGTTCGGTGAGTTCTCCATCCCCGACTTCCTGGCGCGCCGGCTCGACTCCGAACGGGTGCGCCTGGTCGCGGTGGGCGTCGTGCAACTGATCATTCTGTCGTACCTGGTGCCGCAGGCGGTCGGCAGCGGGATCACGTGGCAACTGCTCGTCGGCCAGGGCGTCGCCGGCCTGTCGCCGTATGCCACCGGGGTGATCGTGTCCACCGCGGCCATCACCGGTCTGGTCGCCTTCGGCGGCATGCGCGGCACCACGTGGTCGCAGGCCGTCCAGTTCCTTCTGCTGCTGACCGCGCTGGTATGGCTGGCGATCGCGGTGCTCGCGTCCGGGTTCAACTACGGCACGGCGGTGGGCGAGCTCGACGCCGCGCCACTGATGAACCCGGTCTCCGAGCAGGAGGGGGACTGGGAGCTGGCAACGACTCCGAACCGGCTCGAGGAGGATGTGCCGGCCACGTTCGGCGAACCCGGCGCCCGGTACGGCGCGTTCGGCCAATTCGCGCTCATCACCACATTGGTCATGGGAACAGCCGGGCTGCCGCACGTCATGAACCGCTTCTTCACCAGCCCGACCGGACGGGCGGCGCGCATGACCACAGTGTGGGTACTTGGGCTGGCCGGCCTCTTCTACGCGCTTGCGGTGATGCTGGGGACGGCGGCCCGCTCGCTCATTCCCGGCGCGGTCGCCGATCATCCGTGGCTCGATGAGCTGACGGTGGACGGCGTGCTGCGCGTTCCCGAGCATGCGTTGCCGGTGCTCGGCCGGATCTACGGCGGCGAGGCCGGGCTCGGCCTGGTGGCAGCAGGGGCATTGGTCGCGGTCATGTCGACCATCGCGGGGTTGTTGCTGGCCTCGGCCGCATCGTGGGGGCACGACGTCTATGAACGCCACATCAACCCCGGAGCGACGCAGGGCCAGGCGGTATGGGCGGGCCGCGCGACGGTGATCGTCGTGGCGTTCGCATCGGCCGGGCTTGCGCTCGGTATGCGGCCCGAAACGTTGACCGCCCTCCTGCCGTCGATCGTGGCGACCATGGTGACATGGGCGTTCGCGCTCGCCGGGTCGGCACTGACACCGGTGTTCATTCTGACGATCTGGTGGCGGCAGACAACGGCCACCGGCGCGGTGGCAGGCATGGTGGCCGGTGCGGCGTCGGCCATCGCGATGTTCGTCGCGGGCGTCGCGATCGGCGACGACGAACTCGGTGAGGTGCTGATGACGCCGACGATCGTCGCGGCCCCGATCGCCGCGGCGGTGACGATCCTGGTGTCCCGGCGGACGTCGGTTCCTGCCAATCTTGATCAACTGTGGGTGAAGTTGCATGGCACGGCAGCCGACCGGCACGCCGAACGGCTCGCCAGGCTGACAATCGCCGGTGTGATCGACAAGGGGGCGAAGCGTGATGCGCGGCGGTAGTCAACTGCTGGCTACGGTGCAGGCCGCGGTCTGGGGAATCGTGTACCTGGTGACGCAGGTCCTGGCCGACCCGCCGCTCGGGTTGGGGACGACGCTGATAATCGGGATCGTTCTCACGGTACTGCTTACTCTGGGGTACCCGTCAGCGCTGCGCGGGCCGCGAGGGGTGCGAACGTCGAGGCCGCCGTGGGCGCGGCGCGCGCTCACATCTCCGGCCGGTTCGAGTACCCGGCACAGTTCGCGGTCGACCCGGACGCTCGCGGCGGTCGGACGCCCGATGCCGCTGCGATCCGGACTCACCGAGGACGCGGCCCTGCGAACGGCCCGCCTGCTGCGTCCTCTCCTCGGCGGCGACGCGGTGGCCATCACCGACCGCGAGCAGGTGTTGGCTTTCGTCGGCCCGGGCGGCGGGCACCACAAGGTCGGCGATCCACCGCAGACCGAGGCCACCGCACGCGTGTTGGCCACCGGTCGGACCGTCGTCGTCCGGCACCGGTCCAAGCTCTCCTGCCCGCAGGAAGACTGCCCGTTGCAGTCGGCCGTCGTCGCCCCGCTGGCGATCGGCAAGCGCATCGCCGGCACGCTCAAGGTCTACCGCGTCTACCCCGATCCGCCGGCCCGCGACCTGGTCGAGGGCATGGCCGGCATCCTCTCGCTACACCTCGAACTTGCCGAGCTCGACAGGGAGCGCAACCTCGCCGTCGACGCGAAGCTCGACGCGCTCCGGGCTCAGATCAACCCGCACTTCCTGTTCAACATCCTGAACACCATCGCGTCGAAGGCGCGAACCGATCCTGAGGAGGCGCGCCAGTTGCTGCTGCGCCTCTCGGATTTCTTCCGGTACGCGGTGCGCCAGGACGGTCACTTCGCCGAGTTCGGCCAGGAGTACTTCTTCGTCCGCACCTACATCGCACTGGAGCAGGCCCGCTACGGCGATCGGGTGCGCGTGAAGTACGACATCGACCCCCAGGTCCTGACCGCGCACGTTCCCGTACTGACCATTCAGCCGCTCGTGGAGAACGCCGTCAAACACGGCCTGGCGGACAAGCTGGAGGGTGGCACGATCACCCTGAAGGCCAGAGTCGACCCGCTCACCCGGACCACGGCGATCCAGGTCGCCGACAACGGGATCGGAATCCCGCCCGCGGTGCTGGACAAGATCATGTTGGGCGAGCTGGACGCAACCGGCGGAGTTGGGCTGCGGAACATCTCGCAGCGGCTGGAGACCCTGTTCGGTGAGCGGTATCGGTTCGACATCCAGTCCACGGAGGGGACGGGGACTGTCATCGATCTACGCATCCCGCTACGGTGACCGCCATGCGTGCCAGAGCCCTCATCGTCGACGATGAAGCGCCGGCGCGCGAGGAGTTGCGCTACCTGCTCGACGAGTTCGAAGGAGTCCAGGTCGTCGGCGAGGCGACCAATGTGGAGGAGGCGCTCGTCCTGCTCCGCTCGCTGACGTACGACGTGGTGCTGCTCGACATCCGCATGCCCGGCGGCACCGGCCTCGATATCGCCAAGGCGCTGCGCGAGCTGGAGCAGCGTCCGAAAGTGATCTTCACCACGGCGTACCCGGACTACGCCGTCGCGGCGTTCGACCTCGAAGCCGTCGACTACCTTGTCAAACCGTTCGACGCCGAGCGGTTACGGCGCGCGCTGGATCGTGCCCTCTCCGGCGCCTCGGATGACGCGGACGGCGGCTCGACCGGACGCCGTCCCGGCAGCCCGCAAGTCGGCACACTGGGCGGCCCGGGTGGGGGCGCCGAGCCACTGGGCCGGATCCCGGTGCAGCGTGACGGCCGGACGGTACTCGTGGACGAGGCATCGATCATCTACGCCAGTGCAGCGCGCGGGTATGCGTACTTGCAGCTTGCCGAGGAGCGTGTCCTGGTGAGCTTCTCTCTCAACGAACTCGAGCGGCGGCTGCACGGACATTTCTTCCGCACCCACAGGTCTTATCTGGTGAACCTCGATCACGTCCGCGAGCTCGTTCCCGACTTCAAGGGCGGACTAGCGCTGGTGATGGACGACCGCCAGCGCAGCCGCGTCGAGGTGTCCCGCCGGCAGGCCAGAGAACTGCGCCGTGCCCTCGGCATGTAGGTGGCCGTCACCCAGGCACAGATCCGAGATGTACGTCAGAAGTCTTGGGACGCTTCGTGTGTCGGACGGCCGGAGAGCCGTTTGAGATGGACCTGGCGCCTCAGCCGGATGAGCGGCCTGATCAGCAACTCGACACTACCGGCGAGGAAACACCACGTTCCGGCGGTTTCCCATGCCGGGAAGAAGAACATGATGCTGCCCGCGATGAACCACACGGCGATCAGGACGTCGTTCAGGATGCTTGCGGCCTCGTATCGCCGCCTGATGATCAGCTCTTCGCGGCCGACGCGGAACGTCAGCGCGCCACCGTCGTCCTGACTCATGGTTGCCATCGTGCCCGTGATCACCGGCACTTTTCACACGAATGGCGCGGAAAGTGCCGGTGATCACGGGGAGAG
>DASUTB010000093.1:0-19877 GCA_036374835.1 Jiangellaceae bacterium
GACATCACACCACCCATGCATGCATGGTCCAATGTTGCTGCGCCTACTGAACGTGATCGAACCACGAGCGATCAGGGGGACGGTGAGCCGCTAACGCTGGCGGCGTCCATCACGGCCGCGCTCGGCGACGCGATGACCGTCGACCCGCGCGTGATCGTGTTCGGCGAGGACGTCGGCCGCAAAGGCGGCGTCTACGGTGCGACCCGCGGCCTGGCCCGCAAGTTCGGCGCCGCCCGGGTCTTCGACACCCTGCTGGACGAGCAGTCGATCCTCGGGCTCGGTCTCGGCGCGAGCCTGGCCGGCCTGCTACCGGTTCCCGAGATCCAGTACCTGGCATACCTGCACAACGCCGAGGACCAGTTACGCGGCGAGGCGGCGTCCCTCGCGTTCTTCTCCCAGGGCCAGTACCGGAACCCGATGGTGGTACGGATCGCCGGGCTGGGCTACCAGAAGGGCTTCGGCGGGCATTTCCACAACGACAACGCCGTCGGCGTACTGCGCGACATTCCGGGCATCGTCATTGCCTGCCCGGCGCGCGGTGCCGACGCCGCAGCGATGCTGCGCACCTGCCTCGCCAGCGGGCAGGTATGTGTGTTCCTGGAACCGATCGCGCTGTACCACACCCGCGACCTGCACGAACCGGGCGACGACGCATGGCTCGACCGATACGACCGTCGCGAGACCGTGCCGATCGGCTCGGCGTGCACCTACGGGGACGGGCCGGACCTCACCTTGGTGAGTTTTGCGAACGGCGTGCCGATGAGCCTGCGCGTCGCGCGCCGCCTCGAGCAGGACCGAATCCGAGCACGCGTCGTCGACCTGCGGTGGCTCGCTCCGTTGCCGGTGGACGACGTCCTGCGTGAAGCGGCGGCGACCGGGCGGGTCCTCATCGTGGACGAGACGCGCCGGTCCGGCGGCGTATCCGAGGGCGTGATCGCAGCGCTGGTCGACGGCGGATTCGCCGGCTCGGTCGCGCGCGTGACGAGCGCTGACAGCTTCGTTCCCCTGGGCCCTGCGGCCAACCACGTGCTGCTGGGCGAAGATGAGATAGAGGAGGCCGCCCGGCGCCTCGTCAAGGAAGGATCAGTATGACCGCACCTGTTGATCCATTACAACTGCTCGGTATCGACCATCTGCTCAGCGACGAGGAGAAGGCGATCACCGAGACGGTGCGCCGGTTCGCGGACGACCACGTCCGCCCCTACATCGCCGAATGGTACGAGGCCGGCGAGATCCCCGTAGAGCTCGCCCGCGAGGCCGGCAAGCTGGGCCTGCTCGGCATGCACCTGGAAGGCTACGGCTGCGCCGGGACGAACGCCGTCGCGTACGGCCTGGCCTGCATGGAGCTGGAGGCCGCCGACTCCGGCGTGCGCTCGCTGGTGTCGGTGCAGGGATCGCTGGCCATGTACGCGATCTGGGCGTTCGGCTCGGAGGAGCAGAAGCAGCAGTGGCTGCCGGGTATGGCGGCCGGCGAGCTGATCGGATGCTTCGGGCTGACCGAGCCGGACTTCGGCTCCAACCCGGCCGGCATGCGCACCCGCGCCCGGCGGGACGGTGACGACTGGATCATCGACGGCACCAAGATGTGGATCACCAACGGCTCCATCGCGGACGTGGCGATCGTCTGGGCGAGGACCGATGACGGCATCCGCGGCTTCGTCGTCCCCACCGACACGCCCGGCTTCTCCGCACCGAAGATCGGCGGCAAGCTGTCGCTGCGGGCGTCGGTCACGAGCGAACTCGTCCTCGAAGGTGTGCGGCTGCCGTCCGATGCCGTCCTGCCCGAGGTGACCAGCCTGCGCGGGCCGTTGTCGTGCCTCAATGAGGCCCGCTTCGGCATTACGTTCGGCGCACTGGGCGCCGCGCGTGAGTGCCTGGAAGCGGCCATAGCCTACGCCGCCGACCGCGAGATCTTCGACCGCCCGCTCTCGTCGTACCAGCTCACTCAGGCCAAGCTGGCCGACATGACGCTCGAGCTCCAGAAGGGCTTCCTCCTCGCGATGCATCTCGGGCGGCTGAAGGACGACGAGCGGCTCGACCCCCGCCAGGTCAGCCTCGGCAAGCTCAACAACGTGCGTGAAGCGATCGCGATCGCCCGCGAGTGCCGGACCATTCTCGGCGCGAACGGCATCACGCTCGAGTACCCGGTGCTGCGGCACGCCAACAACCTCGAGTCCGTGCTCACCTACGAGGGCACGTCCGAGATCCACCAGCTCGTGATCGGCCAGGCTCTGACGGGCGAGTCCGCGTTCTCTTGATCTGGCACGTCCCGGACCGGACCGGCGCGGTTCTCACCGTCCGCGAGCAGGTGAGCCGCAGGACCAGGCCGGCCTGCTGGCCCTGTTCGACGCATCTGCGGAGTGGTTCGGCGCCGGGCTGTGCTCAACCTGCGTGCGTGACCGACCGCGCCGGCCATCGCCGATGGTTCGCTCGCCTGGCGTCCGCAAGAACGATTTCACGTACCGATGAGGATGGTCGACCGGTTCGTTGTGAGCTAGAGTCCCGATGTGGGCACGTCGGACATCCCGCGCGATGAGGCGGAGGCCGCCCTTGCGGCACGCCGTGAACTCGGTCCCGACTATGAGGATGCCGTCGTCGAGTCTTTCACCGCAAAGCTCGATGAAGCGATCGAGCGCCGGGTCGCGGCCGAGGTTCAGCGCCGGCTCGATTCGCCCGAGCAGCAACGGCGCCGGTCCAAGGACGCTGCCGAGGAGTCCGGCAAGGCCTTCGTCCTGGCGCTGGCATCACTCGGCCTCTCGATCCCGTTGATCGGCGTCGTGACCGGCACCGATGCGGGCACTCTCGGAGTCGTCCTCGTCCTGCTCACGGTGATCTTGGTGAACCTGGCGTTCAACCTCGCACGGCTCCGGCGCTGATCCCGCTGCCCGTGTCTGTGCCTTTGCGCGATTGTTCAGGTGAGCGGGCGAGCCTCGTACGGAGTGGACAGGACGATCGTGGTTCGGGTTGAGACGTTGGCCTTACCGCGAATACGGGCGAGCAGCGCCTCGAGATCTCCGGGTGAGGCGACCCGGACCTTCAGTACGTACGTGTCGTCCCCCGCGACCGAATAGCAGTCCTCGATCTCCGGGAGCTCGGCCAGCCGGTCCGGCGAGTCGTCCGGCTGGCTCGGGTCGAGCGGCTTGATCGCGATCATCGCGGTGAGCGGTTTGCCCAGTGCTTGGTAGTCGACGACGGCCCGGTAGCCCTTGATGACGCCGCGCTCCTCGAGCCGCCGGACGCGTTGGTGTACCGCGGACGTCGATAGCCCGGTCGCCTTGCCCAGGTCCGTATAGCTCATCCGGCCATCACGGGCGAGCAGATCGACGATCCTGCGATCGATGTCCTCCACCCGATCACTTTACTGGGCGTCCGGCGTGCGGGTCACGCTACATTGGTCGATCAGCAGTAGCCCGGCCGTACAGTTCCGTCGGTCGATCCACTACGCTCGCCGCGCATCCCCTGCGATGAGGAGCCGCCCGTGACCAATTACCCACCGCCACCGCCCGGACCGCCGGACTCCGGCCGGCCGACGATGACCGACTATCAAGCCCGCCAGTGGGCGATGCTCTGCCACCTCTCCGCGTTCGCCGGCTTCGTCATCCCGCTGGGCAATCTGCTCGGGCCGCTGCTGTTCTGGCTACTCAAACGCCAGGAACACCCGCTCGTCGACCACAACGGCAAAGAGGCGGTCAACTTCCAGATCTCCCTGACGATCTACGCGATCATCTCGGCGATCCTCATCATCGTGATCATCGGAATCATCCTTCTGGTCGCGCTTCTGGTCTTCGAGATCGTCGTGATCATCATTGCTTCGATGCGCGCGAACAACGGAGAGATGTATCGCTACCCGCTCACGATCCGCTTCATCAAGTGAGATTCGGGCCGGTAATCTCGAGACTCGCTTCCCGCTCCCCGTGCCGCTGCATCGACGCCAACGTGCCGTTGGCAGGTATGCGCATACGGCGGCGGCACGTCCGCTGCTGGACGCTACCCGGCAGCACGCAGGTGGCCCTTGGCCGGTCGTGTCGCGATGGTTCGTCAATCGTGACCTCACGGCCGACGAGGTGCTGCGGGCTGGAACGATGACCATGTGGACATCGAGACAGCGCAGACACATTTCATCGCCGAGCCGGGCTGGCTCAACACCGCGAGCTACGGCCTGCCGCCGGACGTCGCCTGGGAGCCGCTCCAGGAGGCGCTGGCCGACTGGCGCCGCGGCCGGGTCTCGTGGGAGGGCTGGAACGATGCGGTCGGCCGGTCTCGGGAAGCGTTCGCGCGACTCGTCGGTGCGTCGGTCTCGGACGTCGCGATCGGTGCGCAGGTCTCGCAGATGGTCGGCCCCATCGCCGAGTCGTTGCCGGCCGGCTCGACCGTCCTCGCCGCCGAGGAAGACTTCACGTCGAACTTGTTTCCTTGGCTCGTGCAGCAGCGACGCGGCGTGAACGTCCGGACGACGCCGGCGGCCAAGCTGGCCGAATCCATCGACGAGGGCACCGATGTCGTGACGTTCAGCATCGTGCAGTCCGCATCCGGCGAGGTCGCGGATCTGGACGCGATAACGGCAGCCGCACGCGCGGTCGGTGCGATCATCGTTGTCGATGGAACCCAGGCGTGTGGCTGGCTGCCGGTCGATGCGACCTTGTTCGACGCGATGGCCGTCGGTGCGTACAAGTGGTTGCTCGCTCCGCGTGGCACCGGGTTCCTGGTTACGAACGCCAGGCTGAGGGAGTGGGTCGTCCCGTCACAGGCGGGTTGGTTCGCCGGCGACGACCCGCACACGTCGTACTACGGGCCACCTCTTCGGCTCGCGCCGGACGCTCGGCGGCTCGACATCTCACCGGCGTGGTTCAACTGGATCGCCACCGGGCCTGCCATCGATCTGCTCGACGACGTGGGCGTCGAGCAGATCCAGCGACACAACGTCTCGCTGGCCAATCGCTTCCGCGCCGGCCTCGGCCTGGAGCCGAGCGACTCAGCCATCGTCTCGGCGGACGTGCCGGACGCCGAGGCGAAACTCGCGGCCGCCGGCATCCGTGCCGCGGTCCGAGGTGGACGGATGCGCGCGTCGTTCCATCTCTACAGCACCGAGGACGACGTCGACGCGGCCCTCGATGCCCTCACCCACTAGCTTTCCGAGCACCTCGCGTGGCCTTGGACACCTCGCTGGACTCGTACCGCCTGAGAACCGACAATAGGTACAAGTCGGCTTCCTGAAGTGCACGATCCCAGCGAGGTGCACGCATCGGCGCGAGGATCGTCACAGGATTGCCAGCTCGCGCGGGCGCTGGTTGAGCCGGTCCACACCCTCGTCGGTGACGACGACGATGTCCTCGATGCGGGCGCCGTACTTGCCGGCCAGGTAGAAACCGGGCTCGACGGAGAACGCCATCCCCGCCTCGAGCGGCAGCGTGTTGCCGCGGACGATGTACGGCTCCTCGTGGGTCTCCATGCCGATTCCGTGTCCGATCCGATGGATGAAGTACTCCCCCAGCCCCGCTTCGGTGAGCAGGTCGCGCGCGGTGGCGTCGACCGACTCCGCGGTCACGCCGGGACGGACGTGCTCGCACGCGGCCATCTGCGCCCGAAGGAGCGCGTCGTACGCCTTGGTGAACTCCGACCGCGGTTCGCCGATGACGTAGGTCCGCGTCGAATCGGAGCAGTAGCCGGCGAACGTCGTCCCTCCGATGTCGACGACCACCGGATCGCCGTCGGCGATCACGTAATCCTCCGGCTCGTGGTGCGGGCTTGCACTGTTCGGCCCTGCGGCCACGATGACGAAGTCGGCGGTCGCATGGCCCTCCTCGACGATGGCCGCGGCGATGTCGCGGGCGACATCGTGCTCGGTTCGCCCGACGCGCAGCCACTCGGGCATCCGGGCGTGGACCCGGTCGATCGCTGCGGCGGCTTCGCGCAGGTACTCCACCTCGTCCGGCGACTTGCGCATCCGCAGTTCGGCCAGGATCGGGCCGGCGATAACCTGCTCGACGTGCGGCAGCGCATCGCGGAAGCCGAGTACCTTCTCGGCCCACATCTTGTCGCCGAGAGCGACCCGCCTCGCGTCGGGAAGCATCTTGGCGACGAGCGCGATCGGGTCGTCGGTTTCCTGCCAGTCGACGATCTCCAGCTCGTTGTGAATGCCGCTCGCCTCGGCCGCCGGGCGCTCCAGCGACGGCACGACGAGCTTCGGGTCATCGTTGACGGGCAGTACCAGGCAGGTCAGCCGCTCCAGTGCAAGGGCGTCGTACCCGGTGAGGTAGCGCAGGTCGGGTCCGGGCGTCAACAGTATGGCGTCGACCGAGTCGGCGTCGGCGGCTTCGCGGGCACGGTTCAGGCGGTCAGAGATTACGCTCACGGTTGCGAGCCTAGCCGGAGATGTCATGCGTGACACGGCATTTGACGCCCCGGCGTGTGCTCTGTCTTCCACGCTCCGGACGAGGCTTGCGGCGGCCTCCGTCACAGCGTCAACAGTGGCATGTCGCAGCGTCGAGCGGTGCGGTCAGCGGGTCGGCCGGAGATCGCGTCGTGCCCTGCGCGGTCTCGACCGCGAAGCCTTCCCGGACCCAGTACTCGATGCCGCCGATCATCTCCTTCACCAGGTAGCCGAGGGTGGCGAACGCGAGCGCGGCGCGGGTGGCGCCGTTGCAGCCGGGTCCCCAGCAGTAGGTGACCACAGGGGTGGAGGGTTCGATCAGGTCGTTGGCGTCGGCGGCGATGCGTGCGGTCGGAATATGCATCGCGCCCGGGATATGGCCCTGTTCCCATGCGGCGACCGAGCGGGAGTCGACCAGGACGAAGCCCGGTGTTCCGCTTTCGATGGCCGCATGGACGTCGGACACGTCGGTCTGGAACGCCAGCCGCGACCGGTAGAACGTTGCAGCCTCGGCGGGGGCCGCGGGCGGAATTCGTAGCACGGCGCTGGCAATGGCCTCATTCATCGTCATGGCTGGAACGCTACTGACGCAGGTCGGCGATGCGAAGGGCAGTTCCCCGGCAATAGAGTTGATTCACCGTTGTTCCCACGGTAGATCTGTTTCATGCCAGTTGAATCCCTTGACGAGACCGACCTGCGCATCCTGGACGCCCTGCAACGCGACGGCCGCGCCAGCTTCGCCGATCTGGCCCGCGAGGTCGCCATGTCGGCGAGTGCCGTCACCGAACGGGTCCGCCGCCTGGAGAGTCTGGGCGTAATCAGCGGCTACGGCGCGATGGTCGATGCCGAGCGGCTGGGGTTGACGGTGACGGCGTTCGTCCGGCTGAAGTATCCGACGGGCAACTACAAGCCGCTGCACGACCTGCTGGCCGTCACCCCTGAGGTCGTCGAGTGCCACCATGTCACCGGCGACGACTGCTTCATCCTCAAGGTTTTGGCCCGTTCGATGCGGCATCTGGAGCAGACGACGGGCCGCATCGCGGGTCTCGGTTCGGTGACGACCAGCGTCGTCTACTCCAGCCCTTTGGAGAGTCGGCCCCTGACCCCTGAGTTGCTTCGGGCCGATGGCGCCAGCGCGAGTCGTTGAACCGCCCGCGATCGCGGAATGAAAGTCTGTAGCGATGGACCGTCCCGCCGGCACGCTGATGCTGCTCGACGCGGCGTCGCTGTACTTCCGCGCCTACCACGGCATTCCGGCGGACGCGATGAAGGCGCCGGACGGCAGGACGGTCAACGCGGTCCGCGGCCTCCTGGACTCCATCGCGTACCTGGTCAATGCACGGCAACCCGATCGCCTGATCGCCGGCATGGACTACGACTGGCGCCCGGCGTTCCGGGTTGCGCTCCTCCCCTCCTACAAGTCGCACCGGCTGGCCAATGTGGCGACCGGCGCCCAGAAGGTTCCGTTCGCTCTCCGAGCGCAGGAGCCGATCATCACTGACGTTCTGGACGCGATCGGCATCGCTCACGTCGGCGCCGACGGTTTCGAGGCGGACGACGTAATCGGCACGATCGCCGCCCGGGACGCCGGACCGGTCGAGATCGTCAGCGGCGACCGCGACCTGTTCCAGCTCGTCGACGACGCGCGTCGGGTCTGTGTGATCTACATCGGCCGCGGTGTTCGCAGGTACGAGGTGATCGACGAGACGGCCGTCACGCGCAAGTACGGCATCCCCGGCCAGGCCTACGCCGAGTTCGCCACCCTGCGCGGCGACCCGAGCGACGGCCTGCCCGGCGTCGACGGTCTCGGCGCCAGCGCGGCCGCCACGATGGTCAGCCGGTTCGGCGACGTCGAAGAACTGCTGAAGGCCGCCGACGACCCCGGCGCCGACATGTCGCCTGGCATCCGGCGCCGCCTCCTGGACGCGCGGGACTACCTCGAGGCGGCTCCGGCGGTCGTTCGGGTACGGAGGGACGTCCCCCTCCCCGAAGTCGACGACGCACTCCCCCGCTCGCCACGCTCGCCGGAGCGGCTGCTCGAACTCAGCGATCGCTGGAACCTGGCTCCGTCGCTGAATCGCGTTCTGAACGCGCTCGCCGACCCAGGTACACCATGACTGCGACGATGCCGATCGCCACCACGACAATGACGACGAAAGGATCCGGAACCAACCCGACCCAGTCGAACGGAGCGTCCGGCGGCTCGGCCTTTCGGGTGTCTGCATCGAGAAATGCCGTCGCGATACCGATCATGCCCGAGGCCGATCGATCTTCGATGATGGTCGTACGCTCCGGATCGGCCGGATCGGTAACGTCGATCCGCTCAACCACGGCTCTGAAGTCGTGTTGCCCGTCGCTAGCGACGAGCCGATCAACGGTCTCTACGAGAACGCCGCGTTCGCCGAAGCCCAGCAGCCGTACGCTGGCGTGCTCGCCGAGCTCGAGCTCGACAGTCTTCTGGCCGTTGGCATCGAAGCCTTCTAACACATACGGGTCAGACGAAGTGCGGCTGCTGCCGGGCTTATAGACGTTCGCGACGTGCTCGCCGTCGGGTGAGAGCTTTGCACCTTCGTTGTCGCCCATCTCGATCTCTACCAGTTCCCCGGCATCTGATTCAACGAAGATCCGTTGATCATCAGGGAAGAACGGTGTCGCGTCGATATGCCAATCGCCAGTCTCTAGGTCGAGCCGACCGTGGACCTCGTGGCCAGTTCTTCCCTCGTCATCGTCATCGACCGAGGTTGTCACTGTCGTGGTGAGGGCCAGTGTTGATGAATCGAACAACCACGCAAGCTTGTCCACTCCGCCGCCCAACCCCTCATCCGGCAGGCGATACACGCTGGAATCTCCAGCGACTACGTCAACGACGTGCACCGTGGGCGGGTCATGCTCGCCCCCTTCAACCGTGGTGGGACGCCAGCCCTGTGCGACAGCGAGTTTGGTCCCGTCCGGAGACAGCGCAATCTCGCCACCAACCGGAACGTCCCGGACCGCACGGATCTCGCCAGAGTCGGCGCCGACGACGAGGGGACGCGTCGCATCCGAGAACAGGCCGGTGCGAACTGTGCCCACGTAGCTGACGGCGGCGGGCCCGCCGAGCGGGTCCTCGCTGATGCCCGGAATGTTCGGCGGGACCTCGTACAGCGTGTCGGGCAGCGCCGGTTCCATCGAGTCCTCGGCCGGCTCCGGTGCGGAGCTGGGGCCAGGCGTCGTGAGCAGCACCGTCCCGGCCACGACAGCAGCGACCGTGACCGTTGCACCGGCGGCGGTCGCAAGTCGCCGGGTGAGTCGGATGCGGCGGCCGCGGCGCCACGGGTCGCTGCGCAGGGCGAGGTCGGGATGGTCGTCCGCCGCGTCGCGCAGCATCGTTCTCAACTGCTCGCTCATTCGTTCATCCCAACCGTGTCGGCCAGCTCCGGCGCGAGGGCACGTAGCCGGTTCAGCGCGTGCCGGGTCTGCGAGCGCACCGTCCCGATGCTCACGCCCAGCAGGTCGGCCGCCTGCGACTCGCTCAAGTCCTCGTAGTAGCGGAGAAGGAGGACGGCGCGTTGTTTCGGCGTGAGCCGGGCCAGCGCGTCCATCATGGTCACTTGCAGCGGGACGTCCACCTCGGCCTGCTGCTGCTCCGGGACGTCGTCCCGTAGCACCTCGGGCAGTCTGCGCCGCCGCCACCACGACACGTGCTCGGTGTAGAGGATGCGGCGCACGTACGGCTCCGGGTCGCCGCCGGCCGCGACCCGCTCCCAACGGCTGGCGGTCTTGGCCAGTGCGGTCTGGACGAGGTCCTCGGCGAGGTGGGCATCGCCGGTCAGCAGCCAGGCGGCGCGTTTGAGGGCCGGCAGCCGGGCGGAGACGAACGCCCGAAACGACTCTTCGCTCGCGTCCACGCCCGAACCTCCCACGACGACCGGCCCCTACACTGAACCACGCCTACCGTGCGGCGGATCTATGGAGCAGCGACACAACTTGGGTGGAATCACTGTCGTCAGAACAGCAGTGATTCCGCCCAGGACAGCTACAGCGTCGCGTAGGCGACGACGCCGCGGTTGATCGCGTCGGCCGCGAGGCGGGCCGTCTTGCGCAGCGGAGTGTCGCCGGCCGCCGCGGCCACCTGGTCGAGCAGGTCGAGCAGCTGCCGGACCTGCCGGACGAAGTCGCCGGCGGTCAGGTCGCTGTCACCGAGCACGGTCGCCAGTCCGAACCCGCTGGCCCACTGCCATGCCGCGAGCGCGAACCCGAGGTCGGGCTCCCGGAGGAAATCGAGCCGATGGTCGCGTTCCAGCGCGTCCAGGTCGCCCCAGAGCCTGACCATGTCGCCGAGCACGGCGGGAACTCTGCCGGTCGGCAGCGGCGGGGCCATCGAGTCGTCGGGACGTCGCGACTCGAACGTCAATGCGGACACGCACGCGGCGAGTTCCGCCGGGTCGAGGCCCTCCCACAAGCCCTGCCGCAACGACTCCGCGGCCAGCAAGTCCAGTTCGGTGTAGAGCTTGGCCAGCCGTTCGCCCTCCGGTGTCACCTTGTCGCCGTCGAGATAGCCGACGTCCTGGAGAAGCGCGTACACCCGGTCGAACTGGCGCGCGATCGTGTTCGTCCGCGACTCGACGCGCCGCTTGAGGTGCTCCGTCTCGCGCTGCAGCTTCAGCCACCGTTCGGCCCAGCGGGCGTGCTCTTCACGGTCCGGGCAGTCGTGGCACGGGTGCGCCCGCATCTGGTCGCGCAGCCGGGCAAGCTTCTTGTCATCGGCCGCACCGGACGACTGACGCCGCGGCGGCCGCCGTCCCCCATCCTGCGGCGCCTTGGCACGCATCGCGGACGCGAGGTCCCGGCGCGAGGACGCGGCCTTCGGATTGAACGAGCGCGGAATTCGCACCTGCGCGAGCGCCTCCACCGGCACCGGGAAATCAGCGGTGGACAGCCGCCGGACTTGCCGGTTCTCGGTGAGTACGGTCGGTCGAGCGTCCCCGCGTCCGCCGGACACGCCGGGATCCAGCACGACGGCCAGCCCGGAGAACTTGCCCTTCGGAACCCGGACGACGTCGCCGGGCTTGAGCCGGTCGAGCGACTGCGCGGCCGCGGCCCGTCGGTTCGCGGTACCCTCCCGGGCGAGCTTGGTCTCCCGGTCCTTGATCGCCTGGCGCAGCTTCGCGTACTCCTCGAAGTCGCCCTGGTCGCAGGTCATCGCCTCGTGGTAGCCCTCCAGGGCCTCCTCGTGACGGCGGATCTCGCGCGCCAAGCCGACGACGGCCCGGTCGGCCTGGAATTGGGCGAACGACGATTCCAGCAGCTCGCGGGCGACCGTCCGTCCCACCTGGCCGACCAGGTTGACCGCCATGTTGTAGGACGGCCGGAATGACGAGTGCAGCGGATAGGTACGCGTCGCGGCCAGGCCGCCGACGGCCGCAGCGTCGAATCCGGGCTGCCAGAGCACGACCGCGTGCCCCTCGACGTCGATTCCGCGGCGCCCGGCACGGCCGGTGAGCTGGGTGTATTCAGCGGGAGTGACGTCGGCGTGCGTCTCGCCGTTCCACTTGACCAGCCGTTCCAGGACGACCGACCGGGCCGGCATGTTGATGCCGAGCGCGAGTGTCTCGGTCGCGAACACGGCACGGATCAGGCCGGCGACGAAGAGTTCCTCGACGACCTCCTTGAACGTTGGCAGCATCCCGGCGTGGTGGGCGGCGATTCCACGCTCGAGGCCGGCCAGCCATTCGCGGTAGTTGAGGACGGACAGATCCTCGGCCGGAATGTCGGCGCAGCGTTCCTCGACGACGGCGCGGATCTGCTCGGCCTCGGCCGGCGTCGTCAGCTCGATGCCGGCGTTGAGGCACTGCTGGACGGCGGCGTCGCATCCGATCCGCGAGAAGACGAAAGTGATCGCCGGCAATAGACCGGCGCGTTCGAGGCGTTCGAGAACCTCGATGCGGTTCGGTGTGTACGCGCCGGTACGGCGGGGACGCCGTCCCCCCTTGGGCGGGCGTCCAACGGCCTGTCGCGGATCGCCGGTAAAACGGTGCAGTGCCGGGTTGATCCGGCGGCGTCCCGACTGGTCCTCGACGAACAGGTCCAGCAGCCGGCTGCCGACCATGACGTGCTGGAACAGCGGCACCGGCCGCTCCTCGGAGACCACGATCTCGGTGTCGCCGCGTACGGTCTCGAGCCAGTCGCCGAACTCCTCGGCATTGGAGACCGTCGCCGACAGCGACACGATGCTGACCGACTCCGGCAGGTGGATGATGACCTCTTCCCACACCGCGCCGCGAAACCGGTCGGCGAGATAGTGCACCTCGTCCATGACGACGTAGCCGAGTCCGCGCAGCGTCGGCGACCCGGCGTAGAGCATGTTGCGCAGCACTTCGGTCGTCATGACGACGACCGGCGCCTCGCCGTTGACGCTGTTGTCGCCGGTGAGCAGGCCGACGTTGCCGGCGCCGTGGCGCGCGACCAGGTCGTGGTACTTCTGGTTGGACAGTGCTTTGATCGGCGTGGTGTAGAAGCACTTGCGTCCCTGCTGGAGCGCCAGGTGGACGGCGTACTCCCCCACGACCGTCTTGCCGGATCCGGTCGGCGCGGCGACGAGCACACCGCGTCCCGCTGTGAGCGCCTCACAGGCCCGGATCTGGAACGGATCGAAGTCGAAGGTGTACTGGTCAGCGAAGGTCCCTTCGCCGGTGCCGCGGGTAGGCGGCGCTGGCGCGCTCATACGTCCACGCTACAACCTGTGGGTAGCACCGTACGCTCTCGCCGCACGACTTGAATGATCACGTTAAGCCGTCCTTTCCCAGCCATACATGTACTGCGGACGCTGTGTGGCCGGGGAATGCCGGCTTAACGTGATCATTCTGGTGGGATGAGGACGCGGGCGGCGCCGGGCACGGCCTCGAACGTGCACGGTAGCGGGCCGAGCCGTTCACCGTCCACGTACGTGACGATGTCCGGCGCGTTGATCCGCACGCTGCGCGCCCGCCGGACCTCGACGTACGGCAACGCGACGTGTGCGCCTGAGTACACCTTCGGAAACACCCGCAGGAACTTCGCCTTCGACAAGGGCTTGAGGACCAGCACGTCGAGCATCTCGTCGTCGAGCTGCGCATCCGGCGTGACGAGCATGCCGCCGCCGTAGCTTCGGCCGTTGCCCACGACCACCAGCATCGCCGACGTCTCCCACGTCACGCCGTCGAGTTCCAGCTCATACGGCACCGGCCGGAAGACGCCGAGCTCGGCGACCATTGCGAGGTTGTACCGCATCCGCCCACGTGGCCACCGCATCCGATTGGCCCGTTCGTTGACCCTCGCGTCGAACCCGGCGGCCACGACTCCCCCGAACCACTGTTCGCCACACCGGCCCAAGTCGATCTTGCGTTCGCGGCCGCCGATGATGACGTCGGCGGCGGCTACCGGATTTCTCAGCGGAACACCGAGCCCGCGCGCGATGTCGTTGCCGGTTCCGGCCGGCACGACGCCGAACGGGACGTCCGTCCCCGCGATGGCCTGCAATCCGAGGTGTACCATCCCGTCGCCGCCGACGACCACAAGCGTGTCCGCTCCGGCGGCGACAGCCTCGTGTGCCATGTCCTGGCTCTCGCGAACATCGCGGCCGGTGCGGATCGTGACGGCGTGCCCGGCAGCGCGGAGCCGTTCGGCTGCGGCGTTGCAGTATCGGGCGCCGCGCCCGCCGCCGCTGGTGGGGTTCACCACGAGCGTGATGTCGCGATTCACCCGTCAAACAGTAGCGGACCCTGTGATCATGAAGCTGAACTAGTCGATTTTGCGTGATTCCGCTTCATGATCTGCGACATGATCACGTCTCGTCGTCCCAGCGGCCCATCTTGTCCAGGTCTTCGATCGGCGTCGGCTCGTCCGGGCTCAGCGTGGGCCGCCGACGTCGGTCCATGACGCGGCACACCATCACTGCCGCCTCGAACAGCAGCCACATCGGCGTCGCGAGCGCCAACAGCGTGATCGGATCACCGGTCGGAGTGGCGACGCCGGCGAAGACGAAGATGCCGACGATCACCCAGCGCCGAGCCGACGACAGCGTCTCGTGCCGCAGCACACCGATCGCATTGAGGAGCACGACGAACACCGGCAGCAGGAAGCCGATGCCGAACACAAGCACGACTCGGATGAAGAAGTTCAGGTACTCCTCGAAGATGATGTGGTTCGACACGTTCTCGGTCGGTGTGAAGGACAGCAGGAACTGCCACGCGTGCGGCATGATCCAGATGCCGAGCGCCACACCGGCGGCGAACATGGGGACGGCCGCGCCGATGACGGCCAACGCCCAGCGCTTCTCGTTGCGATACAGCGCTGGAGTGATGAAACTCCACAGCTGATAGATCCACACCGGCGCGCCGAACACGAACCCGGTGAGCATCGCGATCCGCATCGGGACGAACAGGGCGTCGGTGGGCTTGGTATAGAGCGCGCGGGTGTTATCCTCCACTCCCACCTGCGCCGCGGCTTCGAACATCGAGTCGGTGAGCCAGCCGATGATCTGGTCGCGGAAGACGAAGCCGACGACGGCGAAGACAAGTACCGCCAGAGCGGATTTGATGAGTCGCGACCGCAACTCCCGCAGGTGCTCGGCCAGCGTCATCCGGCCTTCGGGGTTCGACTCGCGGCGGGTGACCATGCTCGCCACGCTGACCGCCGGGCTAGCTGTCGCGCTTGGTCTGGTCGGTCACGCTCTCGCTTGCCGGGTCGTTCACCGGTTCGGCGGGCGTGCCCTGCGACGCCTCTACGGCGCGCGGTTGCTCGTCTGACGATGTGCTCTTCTCGGACGACCCCTTGTCGTCCTCCATCATGCCCTTGGTCTCGGCCCGGAAAATCCGCAGTGAGCTACCCAGCCCTCGTGCGAGATCCGGCAGCTTCCGAGAACCGAACAGCAGGATGATGATCACCGCGATTATCAGAATCTGCGGCCATCCAAGTGTTCCCATGACTTGACCTCTTCCTCACAGCGGGCCTTACCGCCATCGTACGGCAGGTGAGCACATGTCCCGCGCGGCCGGTCAGCCACGCTCGCCAGAGCGCACGATGTCCGTTATATCACTGGAAAGGCTGTCCAGTTCGGTGAACATCCGGTGAGTTCGCCGGAACAATCTTCGGACGGCCAGCCCGACCCCTACCACCGCCACGACGAACAGCACAACCAGCAGCATGAGCAGCCAGAACGCAAGTGTCGACATCGCTCACTCACCCACCGTCTCAGGATAACCGGCGAGCGCTGCCCTGGCCCGCGCGGCGACCTCGGCAGCGAGATCGGGCGGATCGAGCACTCTGGCGGTGCCTCCGAGCCGTAGCAGCAGCCGCTGCAACCATTGCCGGTCCGCGACGCGCATCTGTACGTGGATCCTGCCGTCGCCCCCATCGGAGACCGACTCACACGGGTAGTACTCGGCCACCCACCGCCCGGCGGGCAGCAGCTCGACCGTGACGAGTTCGTCGTCGGGAGACGGTTGGAAGATCCCGGCCGACAGATCCCGCTGGCGAGCGCCGGGCGGCACCTCAGCGGGGAGGTCCAGAATCTCGATCGCCGCGATCCGGTCCAGCCGGAAGAGTCGCTCGGCCTCGGCACGACGGCACCAGCCCTCCAAGTAGAGGCGCCCGTCGGCCAGCGCGAGCCGCATCGGATCGACGTCCCGCTCCGTAGTCTCGTCCCGGCCGGGCACCCAGTACGAGAGGTGCAGACGGCGCTTGTCGTCCAGCGCCCGTCGCACCGTGGCGGCCACGTCGGCAACGGCATCGGCGTCCACGTCCACGTGCACGTCGCCGCTGCGCTCGGCAGCGGACCCGGCGGCCCGCTCGAGCTTGACGATCGCCCGCTCGATCGCACTGCGGTCGTAGCTACCCGGCATCGACGCCAGAGTGCGCAGCGCCACGATGAGCGCGAGTGCCTCGTCCTGCCCGAGCCGCAACGGCCGGGCGAGGTACTCCGCGTTGCTCACGTTGATGACACCTTCGCCCTCGGCCAGTTCCATGTCGACTTCGATGTAGTCACCCATCGCCAGCCCGGGTAGGCCGGAGAACCACAGCACGTTCAAGTCGCGCAGGATCTGCCGTTCGGTCACGCCGAACAGGTTCGCCACATCGGTGATCTTGGCGTTGGGGTGCGCCAGTAGGTATGGCAGCAGTGACAACAACCGTCCGACCTGCTGCTGCGCGCGCCCCGCAGGCAGTGTCATACCGCCACCTCCTCGATGACGTTCTGGAGATGCTCGACGACCTGCTTGCGCACCTCGGCCGGCTCGAGCACGACGGCGTCCGAGCCGTAGCCGGCGACCTCGTCGACGAGCACGCCGGTATCCGCGAACGGCACGGTCAGTTCGTCCCAGCCGTCCTGCGCGATGTCGCACGAGTGGGCGCGACGCCGCAAGCCGTAGCCCGCGCCCTGCCGCACCCGGATCCGCGCGGTCGACGTCGCGCGCAGCGGCGCCAGCGCGCCGGCAGCGGCCTGGATCTGCTCGCTGGGCGGCAGTTCGTACGCGCCGGGTTTGGTGAGCGGCGTGACGTCGTCGGTGATGCGGGAGAGCCGGAACAGCCGCGGCGCCTCGCGGTCGAGGTCCCGTCCCACGACATACCAGCGTCCGTGCCAGGACAGGACGCGCCACGGCTCCACACGACGCTGTTGCGACTGCTCGCCCGGATGCTTGCGGTACGAGAAGCGGACGGCCGTCCGGTCGCGCACGGCCTCCCACAGCGGCCAGAACGAGGGTTCCTCAGCGGCAAGGCGGGGTTCGATGGCGGTCAGCGCCGAGGTATCGGTCTCAACGCCGGCGGCGCGAAGTTTCAGCACCGCCCGGCTCGTCGCCTCGGCCAGGCTCGCGTGCTGCCATACCCTGGCGGCCAGGCCCAGCACGGCCGCTTCATCCGGTTCCAGGCTGATCTCGGGCAGTTCGAAATCCTGCCGCCTGATCCGGTAGCCGGGTTCGTCCTCGAACGGGTCGATACTCCCCATCTCGATCGGAATCCCGAGCTCACGCAACTCATCCTTGTCGCGTTCGAACATTCGCTCGAACGCGCCATCCTCCTGATCGCCATAGCCGCCGACAATCTGGCGGATCCGGCTTTTGGCGACATATCCCCGCGTAACGAGCAAGCAGATGACCAGATTCATCAAGCGTTCGCTCTTCGCCTGCGACACCGCATCCCTCCCGTTCCACAACGAGGCTATCGGAGTGGTTAGGCTCACCTCGTGATTCGTTGGCGCCAGGGCACCGTCGCGTCGCTCGGGCGCACCTGGGCAGGCGGTCGGGAGCTTACCGTCTCGCTCACCGATGACGACAACGTGCGCGCCCTGGCGTATCCGGAGATGGTCGGCGAGCCGAAGCCGGGCGACCGCGTCGTGCTGAACGTCACCGCGCTGGAACTCGGCCTCGGCACCGGTGGATACGCGATGGTGGTGGCGATACCCGATCGGCTCCCGCCCGACCCCGACGACGGGCCGGGACATCTTGTCAAGGCTCGATACACGCCGTTGCAGACCACCGTGCTCGGTGTCGACGAGCAGGACTCCCCCGACCACGACACGCTCAACGGCGCGGACGACCTCGAGGGCCTCGTCGTCGTCACGGCGGACCTGCACTCGGCGGTCCCGGCCGTGATCGCAGGCCTGCGGGCGTCGTACGGCACCGACGTGCGGGTGGTGTACATCATGACCGACGGTGGTGCGCTGCCCATATGGTTCAGCCGAACCGTGGCAGGTCTGCGGGACGCTTCCTGGCTTGCGGCGTCGGTGACGGTCGGTCAGGCGTACGGCGGAGACGCCGAGGCGGTGACGCTCCACTCCGGCCTACTCGCGGCGCGGCACGTGCTCGGCGCCGACGTCGCGATCGTCTCGCAGGGCCCGGGCAATCTCGGCACCGGTACCAAGTGGGGCTTTTCCGGTGTGGCGTGCGGCGAGGCGATCAATGCGATCACCATCCTGGGTGGCCGCGCCGTCGGTTCGCTGCGGATCAGCAGAGCCGATCCGCGCGAGCGGCACGTCGGCATTTCGCACCACAGCCTGACCGCGTACGGGAGGGTCGCCCTCACTCCGGCGGACATCGCGTTGCCGGACCTTGACGGTGAGTTCGGCGAGAAGATCCGCCGGCAGGCGCTCACGCTCGGTCGGCACCGCGTCGCCACGGTCGACTTGGACGGGCTGCGTCCCGCCCTCGAGGCCACCCCGGTTCGGCTCTCCAGCATGGGCCGCGGCCTGGACGACGACGAGGAGTACTTCCTCGCCGCGGCCGCGGCCGGACGGCACGCCGCCGCGCTGCTGAGCGACGACTCCTGATGCTCACCTGATCTTCGCTTTGTCACCTGATCGTCAACTTGCTGGCGATCAGACGACGAATCGGTCCGATGAGCCGCGAGTTCCTCACCTGATCATTGTTGGACTGCTTGATCTTTGACGATCAGGTGAGGAATCCCGCCCCAGGCGCTCGGATTTAGCACCTGATCGCTTGGCCAGACGATCAGGTGCAACTCCGACGATCAGGTGACCAACTCGGCGGGATGGTCAGGACGAGGCGCGGTACGTGCCCACCACGTCGATGACGATCGCCAGTGCCTCGCCAGCAGTCTGTGTGTTGTCTTCGGTACCGATCCGCACCAGGACGCGCGAGCCGACCTTCTGGCCGTCAAGGACGTCGGCAAGACCGGGCAGGTCGTTCACCGACACCGGGGCACCGTTCGGCCATCTGCCCAGTGGACCCTGGCCGATCTCCCATGTCGAGAGCGCGTTGCCCTCGCCGTACGGTGCCTGCACCATCTTTACGACGATATTATCCTGAATTTCCGGGCCGTCCCCGGCGACCAGCAGTACCGCATCGGACCGGGCCGGCGGCTCGGCGTCGGTGAAGTCGATGGTCGGCTCCTCGACGCCATCACCGGTGACGGCGGGCAGGTCGTCCGGCACGTCGTCCACCGGCTTGCCGGACATGGCGGCGTCCGCCGCGGCGACCCGGTCGACGACATCGACGACGAACAGCAGCGTCTCCCCGCCGAGCTCGTGTCCTGATTCGTCGCCGCCGTACGCGTACTCGGGCGGAACCGACAGCAGCACACGTGAACCGACCGGGACGCCGTCCAGGCCGGCGTCCCAGCCCGCGATTACGCTGCCGACGCCGAGCGAGGTCCGGAACTGGTCGCCACGCTCGAACGACTGGTCGAAGACGTTGTCCGACGTGTCGTCCCCCGCAACCCACTTCTGGCCGTAGTAGTCGACACTGATGAAGTCACACGCGCCGACCGGCGCGCCGTCGCCTTCTTCGAGCACCTCGATCGTCAGGTTGCTCGGCGGCTCGGCATCCGGCACCTCGATCGTCGGCACCTCGCCCACCGATCCGCTGACCTCGACACCGGTCTCCACCTCGGTCGGCACCAGCGGCGCACCGTCCTCGGCAGTGGGCGGTTCGACGGTGCAGCCCGGCGCTGACTCCGTCTCGGCCGCGTCCTCGCCCGGCGCGTCGGACGCGGCCGGGTCGGGGTCGTCATCGGAGCCGCAGGCGGACAGCACGAC
>DASUTB010000094.1:0-46957 GCA_036374835.1 Jiangellaceae bacterium
CAACGGCGGACGTACCGACCTGGACAACCTCGTGATGCTCTGCGGCCACCACCACCGCGTCGTGCACCACGACGGCTGGGACGTCCAGATCGACCCGGACGATCGCCTACCCACCTTCTACCCGCCCCGCTGGATCGACCCCGAACGCGCCGCACGCCGCACCACACGACCCCGCCCAGGCCGACCCGGCAGCGGCCCACGCACCACCAGACCACCCGACCGATGACCACCCCGCACCGCCTCCGATGTCCTCGAGCAACTAGGTATCAGCCACGAGGAAACGCCGGTGCGATCATCCGACGCCTCCGCGCTCGGATTGGCCGCATCGAAAGACAGGCCTCTGGCCCGGGCTTCCATCCTGGTCAGAGGCTCGGTGGCAGGTGTTGGATTCGAACCAACGAAGGCAATGCCGGCGGTTTTACAGACCGCTCCCTTTGGCCGCTCGGGCAACCTGCCAGGCACCGCGGGGTGCTGCGGCGCGTCAAAAGGATAGCTGATACGGCATGCCGGGTCGAAACGCGCCGGGTGATAACTTCTGAGCTGGAAGCACCGTCACCCAACACCACTGGAGAGCAACACGTGGCAAGCGAGTCGTCGTTCGACGTGGTCAGCAAGGTGGACCGGCAAGAGGTCGACAATGCGCTCAACCAGGCCGCAAAAGAGATCAACCAGCGGTTCGACTTTCGCGGCACCGACGCCGCGATCCGGTGGGCCGGGCAGCTCGCGATCGAGATCGAGGCCGGTACCGAGGAACGCGCCAATGCCGCACTCGACGTGTTCAAGGACAAGCTGGTCAAGCGCGGGGTGTCGCTGAAGGCGCTCGATGCTGGTGAGCCACGCGCGTCCGGCAAGCTCTACAAGATCGGTGCGACGCTGCAGGACGGGCTCAGTCAGGACCAGGCCAAGCAGGTCTCCAAGGCCATTCGCGATGCCGGCATCAAGAACGTGAAGGCCCAGGTTCAAGGCGACGAGGTCCGCGTCTCATCCAAGAAGCGCGACGACCTCCAGACCGTCATCGCCCACCTGAAAGACCAGGACTTCGACTTCGCGCTGCAGTTCGTGAACTACCGCTGAACTGCGCCGCGTTGGCGAGTCACCGGCGGTAGCCGGCCAGCCGCTCCAGCCGGGCGACCCGCTCGGCCATCGGTGGGTGGGATGCGAACAGCCGGGCCAACCCTTCGGGGCGGAACGGGCTCGCGATCATCAGGTGACTCACCGCGACGAGGTCACGCGACGGCGGCAGCTGCAGCCGACGCGTACCCGCCTCGAGCTTGCGCAGCGCCGAGGCGAGCGCCAGCGGGTCACCGGTGAGCTTGGCGCCGTCCAGATCGGCCTGGTACTCCCGCGACCGGCTGATCGCCAGCCGGATCACCGACGCCGCCAACGGGCCGACCAGCAGCATCAGAAGCGACGCGATCGGGCCAGGGCCGCTGCTGCCCCGCAGGAAGAACGCGACGTTCGCCACGAACAGCACCACGGTCGCGAGCGCACCTGCCACCGACGACGTCAGCACGTCGCGGTTGTAGACGTGGGCCAGCTCGTGACCGAGGACGGCGCGCAGCTCACGCTCATTGAGCGTGCGTAGGATCCCTTCGGTGCAGCACACCGCGGCATTCACCGGGTTGCGGCCGGTCGCGAACGCGTTCGGTGCAGCCGTGGGGCTCACATACAACCGCGGCATCGGCTTGCGAGCCGACGTCGAGAGCTCGCGTACGATCCGGTACATCACAGGCTGCTCGGCTTCACTGACCGGGTAGGCGCGCATCGCACGCAGCGCCATCCGGTCGCTCCGGAAGTACGCGTAGCCGTTGACCGCGATCGCGACGAAAAAGCCGAGCACCAGGCCGGTCGTGCCGAACGACGCGCCGATAACGACGATGAGCGCCGAAAGCAGACCCAGGAGTGCTGCGGTCTTCAATCCGTTGCGGTGCACGTATCGGTCAACGTCTTTGCCCGTTGCGACGTTCCCACCGGTCCCGCTGTTCGATCACGTTCACCACCCGCGGCGACATCACAACAGGCATGCAGACCTGTTGTAATGTCGCCGCGCCTGCCGAACGTGATCGAACTACATCGGTGGGCGAGGCGGTCAGGGGTGCCGCCCCGCCCACCTGCGACAACCGATCAGCCGCCCTGCCAGACGAGTGTTTCCATGTCCGGATCGGCCTCGAGAATGCCGTACTCGACCGCCAGCGAGCCGGTCTCGGCGAGCTTCTCGGTGTCGAGGTCCGGGTTCCAGTTCGCCAGCGCGATCTGGTTGACGAGGTCCTCCGGCGTCTCGGTATTGGCGACGATGGCGGCCTTCATCGCCTCCTCGTCGCTCGCGTCATCCATGCCGCGCCGCAGTGCGGTGATGAACGCCTCGGCGAGATCGGGGTTCTCGGCAAGCCATTCGTCGGAGGCGAACATGCCGGCCAGCGGCATCGACGGCATCGTCCCGTACATTGGGTCGACCACGTTGACCAGCCCGGCGCCCTCGCCCAGCGTCACGAACGGCTCCGGGACCCAGCTCACGTCCACCTCGCCGGCCTCGACGGCCCCGTTCATGTCCGGGAACGGCACCTCGACGAACTCGATGTCGGAGTCGTCGACGCCGTTGTTGCGCAGCGTCGTACGGATCGTGACCTCGCCGATGTTGTTGAGCGTCGACACCGCGAAGCTCCGACCGGCGAGCCCGCTCACATCCTCGATGCCGCTGTCCGGGCTCACGAGCAGCGCGTTAGCGCCGCGTTCCTCGTTCTCCGAGCCGTCCACGATGTTCTGCACGATGCTCACCGGGACGTTGTTCTGCCGCGCCAGCATGAGCGAGATGTAGTTGCCGAAGCCGAACTGGTAGTCACCGCTGACCACCGCGGGCACAATCGCCGCGCCTCCTTGGCCGATCTCCATCGTGACGTCGAGGCCCTCCTCCTCGAAGTAGCCCTCGTCGATGGCGTGGTACAGCGGCGCGAGGTCCGCGATCGGCAGGATACCGACCGTGATCGGAGTCAGTTCACCGCCGTCATCCGCGGGCTCTTCGTCGTCCGTATCGTCGGTTGCTTCGTCCTCCGGAGCCTCCTCCACCTCCGGCGCTTCCTCGGTTTCGTCGCCGCCGCAGCCGGCTAGCAACAGTCCGAGGATCGGCAGCACGCCGATCCAGCTGTTTCGTGGTGTTTTCACGGTCATTACTCCTGTTCTCTCGTCGTGCCGGACGTCACGTCCGGCTTCTTCTGGGATGTCTCGCCGTCGGCGCGCCCCGCGGCGGAGCCGCTAGTGTCATCGGGGACAGCGGCCGCGCCAGCGGACGGTGTCCCCGCACCGGCCGACGACTCCGCTTTGATCGAGGCGAAAACTCGCGCACGCAAGTGCGCGAACTCGGGCATTTCCTTCGTGGTGATCTGGTCGCGTGGACGGGGAAGGTCGACGGGGACGACCTCTTTGACGTGCGTGGGTGACGCGGATAGCACGACCACCCGGCTGGCGAGATACACCGCCTCGTCGATGTCGTGCGTCACCAGCAGGACGGTCAGCCGCTTGCGCTCCCAGACGTCAAGGAGCAGGTCCTCCAGATCGGCCCGGGTCTGCGCGTCCACGCTGGCGAATGGCTCGTCGAGCAGCAGGATCGACGGTTCGTAGGCCAGCGCCCGGGCGATGGCGGCACGTTGCTGCATACCGCCGGACAACTGCCATGGGTATTTGTGCTCATGCCCGGCCAGGCCGACCGATTCGAGCGAGAGCCGGGCCAGCTCGGTACGGTCCTTGCGAGGAACTCCGGCGGCTCGCAGCGGCAGCGTGACGTTGCCGACGATGTCCATCCAAGGCAGCAGCGACCGGCTGTAGTCCTGAAAGACGAGCGCCATGTGCCGCGGGGGCGAGGTGACCTCGTCGCCGTCGAAATCGACGCGGCCGGTGGTCGCCGGCATCAGCCCGGAGATACAACGCAGCAGCGTGGTCTTACCGCAGCCGGACGGTCCGACGATGCACATCAGCTCCCCCGGCTCGGTCTTGAGCGTGACGTCCTGGATCGCCAGGAACGGCTCGGCGCCGGTCTCGTATGCCTTGGATACAGCGTCGATCGCCAGCACGCCGGCTTGCGGACGGTCGATCGCGCCGGCTCGTCGATCAGCCATCGAGCAGCCCTCGCGATCCGCGGTACCACCGCATGATGCGCGCCTCTGCCACGAGGAACCCGGCGTTGACGATGAGTCCTACAATCCCGATGACGATCACTCCTCCATAGGTTCCGGCCGAGTCGAAGCTGCGTTGCGCGTCGAGAACCCGGAAACCGAGCCCGTTCGTGCTGCCGACCATCTCGCTGATGATCATTAGGATCAGCGCGACGGCGAGCCCGATTCGCATACCGACGGTGATCTGCGGGCTCGCTCCCGGCAGGATCACGTGGACGATGCGCCGCAACGGACCGAGCCCGAAGCTGCGCGCCATGTCGACCGTCAGCCGATCGACGCTCCTGACGCCGTCGACCGTGTTGAGCAGCACCGGCCAGACGGCACCGAGCGCGATCACCACCACCTTCGAGAAGTCGCCGATACCCAAAGTGACGATCACGAACGGCAGCAGCAGCGGCGGCGGGATGGCCCGCACGAACTCGGTGACCGGGGACGTGGCGCGGCGCAGCCGGGGCAGCAGCCCGATCAGCGTTCCCGCCGCGATCCCGACCCCCACCGCGAGGAAGTAGCCGAGGGTGAACCGCACCAGACTCGGCACCAGGTCGGTCATGAACTGGTCGAAGAGCCAGTCCGACCGGATGCTGCCGATGACGTCCGTCAGCGGCGGCCAGAAATACGACGTGCTGCCGCGCGAGGTCCACCACCATGCCAGCACGAGCGCGGTCGGCAGCAACAACTGCAGGACGATCCGCCCGACCCGGGAGCGTGTCAAGCCACCCATCGCCGTCCCTTGCGCGCGGCGTGCGCCCGATCCGATCCGCGACATCGTCATGGCGTCCGGCCCTCCAATCGGGCACGCTGGCTCGGGTGCCAGCGCAAGACGCGCCGTTCGGCCGCTTGCAGACCGATGTTGACCGCGAGCCCGAGCAACCCGGCGGCGATGATCAGCCCGTACATCTGGCTGTAGGCGCCGGCGCTCTGGCTGGTCAGCACTTCCCGCCCCAGCCCGGGCACCCCCACGATGTACTCACCGGTGATGACCAGAATCAGCGCAACGGCGGCCGACAGGCGAAAGCCGGTGGCGAGGTAGGGCAGCATCGTCGGCAGCACGAGATGCCGGAGACGTTGCCTGAATTTCAGGCCGAATGCACGCGCGGTGTCGCGGGCGACCGGGTCGATGTCGGCGATGCCGTAACTCGCCTGGAAGAGCAGGGGAAAGGTGGCGCCGAACGCCCCGAGCGCGATCTTCAACGCCGACCCCTGCGGTCCATAGAGCAGGATCAGGACCGGTATCAGCGCAACGGACGGGATGGGACGCAGGAACTCGACCGGCAGCCGCAACGTCAGCGCGCCGACGCGGGATGCGCCCATCAGCATGCCGACGGGTATCGCGATCACACTTGCGATCAGCATCGCGCGCAGCCACCCGTCCAGGGTCTGGACGATGGGCGTCCACAGCTCGCCTGCCGCGATGAGATCCGCGAGCGAACCGAAAATCTCACTGACCGGCGGGAACGACTGTCGCGGGAGCACGCCGATCCGGGGCGCGATCTCGAATGCCGCGAGCACGACCACGACGCCGAGAAGCGGCAGCAGGATCGCCTCGGATCGCTGCCGTGTCGCCGTGGTCATGGCCGTTCCTTCGTGAGTTCGTTTGGTCAGGACAGATGCCGGTGGATGGCGCGAGCGACGCACACCGGCCGATCCCCGCCGGGAGTCTCGACGACACAGTCGAGGACGATCTGCACGCCACCGGGGATCTGGGTGGCTTCGGCCAGCGTGGCCCGCGTCCGCACCTTGGTGTCGACGGGCACCGGTGCCGGGAACCGGACCTTGTCGAGCCCGTAGTTGATCGACGACGTCTTCTCGGTCACCGTCACGATCTGCTCGATCATCGGAATCAGCAGTGAAAGGGTCAGGTACCCGTGGGCGATCGTCGTGCCGAACGGCCCTGCGGCGGCCCGCTCCGGATCGACGTGGATCCACTGGTGGTCGTCCGTCGCGTCGGCGAACAGGTCGATCCGCGCCTGGTCGATCTCGACCCAGTCGCTGGCGCCGAGCTCGGTGCCCACCAGGTCGAGCAGGTCTTCGGGGTGCTTGACGGTCGTCGTCATGGTCAGGGTTTCTCCTCGTTCTCGATTGAACCGCGCGGTCCCCCGTACCTCTCGCGCAGGCTGGGCTTGAGCAGCTTGCCGGCGCCCGAGCGGGGTAGTTCGTCGACGATGACGAACGAAGCGGGGATCTTGTAGCGGGCCAGCCGTCCCTCGAGATGGGCGGCCAGCTCCGCGCCGGTCGGCCGGGTGCCGGCCCGCGGCACCACGAGAGCCCGGCCAACCTCGCCCCACCGTTCGTCGGGTATGCCGATCACCGCGCAGTCGGCGACGGCATCATGCGAGTAGAGCGCGTCCTCGACTTCGGCGGGATAGACGTTCTCGCCGCCCGACACGTACATGTCCTTTAGCCGGTCGACGATCGTGACGTACCCCTCGTCATCGACCACGGCGACGTCACCGGAGTGGAACCAGCTGTCGCGGATCACTTCGGCGGTCGCGGCCGGATCGTTCCAGTAGCCGAGCATCACGTTCGGTCCGGAGACGACGACCTCCCCACGCTCACCGGTCTCGACCGGGGTGCCGTCCGGGCGACGCACCTCGACGTCGGTGAAGAACGAGGGCACCCCGGCTGTCCCGGCCTTGTCCTTGGCCCGGCGGGCGCCGAGGAACAGCGCGCCGGGTGACGTCTCGGTCATGCCGTAGCCCTGCAGGAACGGCACGCCCCGGTCGTGCCACGTGGTGATCGTCGTGAGCGGCACCGGTGCGCCACCGCACAAGGCCCTCCGCATGCTGGACAGGTCGGCGCGCTCCCAGTCGGGGTGCTGGGACAGCGCGTTGAACATCGAGGTCACGCCGAACATGACGGTGACGCCGTGCTGCTCGATAAGACGGAGCGCCTCGCCGGGATCGAACCGGGGCATGAACACCATCGTTCCGCCGGTGAGGATCGACGGCATCGCGACCTGGTTGAGCGCGGCGACGTGGAACATCGGCGCGCACACGAGCGCCACCTCGTCGGCCGCCAGGCCGGTGTCGATCAGGAGATGGAAGCAGTTCCAGGTGATGTTGCCGTGACTCAGCGTGGCGCCCTTGGGACGGCCGGTGGTACCCGACGTATAGATGATCACTGCCGGATCGTCGAGCGTCACCGGCACGTCGACCCAATCCGGGCTGGCGCCGGCCAACAGGGAGTCGTACTCGTCGCCGCGGACCACGATGTGCCGCAGGTCCACCCGGTCGTCGGTGCGCACCTCGCTCACGACGTCTCCCATGTCGGCGTCGTGGATCAGCACTCGTGCGCCGCAGTCCGCGACGATGTGTGCGAGCTCCGGAGGTGCCAGCCGCCAGTTCAGCGGCACGAAGATCGCGCCGAGCGATGTCGCACCGACCAGCGTCTCCAGGAAGGTCGCGGAGTTCTTGCCGAGGAAGGCAACCCGGTCTCCCCGCTCGACGCCCAGCCCGCGCAGCGCGTTGCCGAGGCGATGAGCGCGGTCGGCGAGTTCAGCGTAGGTATGGTGCGACTCGCCCTCGATCACGGCGACTTCGTCCGGAGACATCCGCTGCCGGCGGCGCAGCCACGAACCCAGACCATAGTTGCGCACGGTTCGTCACTCCCCTCCGGCCAAACCGAGCAGCCGAGCTGCGTTGTCCTTGAGGATCTTCGGCCGGACATGGTCCTTGATCTCGAGCTTCTCGAAGTCCTGCAACCACCGGTCCGGAGTGATCATCGGGAAGTCCGAACCGAACAGCATCTTGTCCTGCAGCAGCGAGTTGGCGTAGCGGACGAGCTGCGGCGGGAAGTACTTGGGCGACCAGCCGGACAGGTCGATGTACACGCGCGGCTTGTGAGTGGCGACGGCCAGCGCCTCGTCCTGCCACGGGAACGACGGGTGGGCCAGGATTATGTCGAGGTCCGGGAAGTCCGCCGCGACGTCGTCCACCCGCATCGGGTCGGAGTACTTCAGCCGGATACCGGCGCCGCCGGGCATACCGGCGCCGATGCCGGTCTGGCCGGTGTGGAACAGCGCGATCCGCTCGTGCTCGGCGATCGCGTCGTACACGGGGTAGACGTCGCGATCGTCGGGGAAGAACGCCTGCGTGCTGGGGTGGAACTTGAAGCCGCGAACGTCGTGCTCGTCGACCAGGCGATGCACCTCACGCACGGCGGCCTTGCCGAGGTGCGGGTCGACACTGCCGAACGGGATGAGCACGTCCGCATTGCCGGCGGCCGCCGCGGCGATCTCGTCGCTGGGGATCGGCGACACGCCCATCGTCGTGGTGCAGTCGACGGTGAACACGACTGCGGCCATCGATCGCTGGCGGTAGTAGTCCGCCATGTCGTGGATGTTGGGACGCCCCGAGTCCTTGATTCCGAAGTATTCGTCGGCTGCGGCCTCGAGTTCCGGCGTCAGCGAACCACGTCCGCTGACGGCCGACACCTCGACGTGCGCGTGCACATCGATGGCGGTCAGCGTCCCAACGTCGATCATGTGCTCGGCTCCGAGAACGGCGGGACGCCGTACGGCTGGGGGGTCTTGCCGAACGACGCCGGGTAGACCGCGGCGATGTCGTCCGCACTCCAGCCGCCGTCGCGGTATGCGGCCGCAACCTCGGACGGGTAGCCCCACAGCGCCAGCCGGTCGCCGCCGAGCCCGATCGTCTGACCGGTCACGCCCGCGGCGGCGTCCGAGACGAGGAAGACGATCAGCCCTGCGACGTCCTCGGGCGTGCCGAACGCCGCTCCCTTGCGCAGCCAGTCCGGGAACGGCTCCCCCCGCTGCTCGAACGCCTCGACATACGGTGCGAACGCCGGAATCGTCTTGGTCATCTCGGTCGCCGCGGTGGGCACGATGCAGTTGACCGTCACCTGATCGCGAGCGAGCTCCATCGCCCAGGTACGGGCCATCGCCGTGACGCCGGCCTTGCAGGCTGCGTAGTTGCCCTGGCCGAAGTTGCCGTACTGGCCGGCCGGCGAGCCGGCGAGCACGATCCGCCCGCCATCGCCCTGTTCGCGGAACCGGACGGCGGCGGCACGGGCGCAGGTGAACGTGCCGCGCAGGTGTACCCGCACGACGGCATCGAAGTCGTCGTCGCTCATCTTCCAGAGCACACGGTCGCGCAGGACGCCCGCGTTCGTGATCATCGCATCGATGCGGCCGAACTCCGATACCGCAGCCGCGACAAGGCCGTCGGCCGTCTCGGTCTCCCCGACCGGGCCGACGTGTCCGACCGCAGCGCCTCCGCCATCGCTGATCGCGTCGACGGCCTGCCCGGCTAGGTCGGCGTCGACGTCATTGACAACGACGGACGCCCCGGCTGCCGCGAGCGCCCCGGCGTAGGCGCGGCCCAGGCCGCGGCCGGCTCCGGTGACCACGGCGACCTTTCCCTTGAGATTCATGCTGCTCCCGCCCGTTGGGTCGCCCGTCCACATCGCGTCCCTTGTTGGGCGCCATCATGGACGGAAATTCCATGCCCGTCAATGGAGTGTCGAATATTAGCTCACGATTCGCCGGCGCCGGCCAGGCGGTTCGCGTCAGCTCGCCGCTACGTCGTCGATCAGGTCGAAAAATGCGGCGGCGTCGCGCTTGGCGGACCCATGGTTGGCCGCGTGCAGGGCTCGGAACCGCTGCTGGGCCCGGATCGCCGGCCAGCCGCCCGGGAGGAGCTGGATCGGGATTCGCGGATCGTCGCGCAGCACCAACAACCACTCGGTGCTCAGGCGCAACGTCAAGGCAAGCGCGTCCTCGGCAGGCTTGTCGTCCGGGCACTCGCTCCAGTCGGTCAGGAACTGCTCATAGCCAGCGGCGAGTCGCGCGAGGTCGAACGTCTCCCGCGCAACCCTGGCCCGATCGGTGAAGTTGGACGGCCGGACCTGAAAGACGTGGGCGTGGGCGTCCACGCCGAGTTCCTCGACGAGTTGCCCGACCGCGCCGGGCGTCGACGGCGCGATCCAGACGCCGCTGTGCAGCGAGCCGAATCCGGCCCACGTCAAACGCGATCGCAGTCCATGACGCTGCCGCTGCCACGACTCGGGCAGCGAGAAGGTGAGTATCGTCCAGTCCGAATCGGCGTCCTCGTTGACGGCGCCGACCTCCCAGATCCGCCGACGCCCTTCCTCGAGCACCTCCTGACAGCGCGGCGTCATCGCGAAATACATCCGCCGACCACGGCGGTGGCGGGCCAACAATCCCCGCTGCACCATCCGTGCGAGCGTGGCGCGTGTGGCATGCTCGCTGATGCCGACGCGATCGAACGCTTCGATGAAACTGCCGGAGAACAAGCCGCTGTTCGGTGGAACGTGTTCAGCGAGCAGAGTGAACGCCACGGACTGCGGCCGCAGCCAGCGCCTACCCTCGCTCCCCCAGCCGCTCACGGCGACACTCGACTTCTCATTGACCACCGCCAGATTTCTGTCGAACGACAGCCACCATATCCTCTTGTGCGGCGAGACGCGATGACCGCCTGCGGCATTGACGACTCCTCGCCCATAACTGGCCGCGAGGCCGCGCGGATAGCTTGCGCCACGTACGACTGGCTCGGTTCCGTTGACGAGTCGTCCGCAGGAGGTCAGCCGAACAGTCCGGCGCTCTCGCCGGCCAAGCCGAGCACGAGCTGCGGCAGCACCGAGAACGCCAGGCCGGCGGCGAGCGCGATGCCGACCGCGACACCGGAGGTCATCGGCACGCGGTACGTTCGTGGCTCCTTGGTGCGCGCAGGCGTGAACAGCAGCACCGTCCAGCGCAGGTAGTACACCAGCCCGATGGCGGTGTTGATCACGACCGCGACGGCCAGCCACGTCGCACCGCCGGCGACGGCCGCGTCCACGATCACCACCCTCGCCCACAGACCCGCCACACCGGGCGGCAGGCCGGCGAGCGCTACGAGGCCGAACCCGAGCGCCACCGCTGCAGCCGGCTTGGCCCACGCCAGGCCGCGATAATCCTCGATGGCGCCGGTTGGTTCGGCGGACCGAGCCACGATCGAGACGACGCCGAATGCGGCGAGGTTGATAACGGCGTACAACGCCAGGTATGCCACGGCCGTCGACAGTTGAGCGCCGATCAGCCCACCATCGGCCGCGACCGATGCGCCCAGCGGGACGAGCATGTAGCCGGCGTGTGCGACCGACGACCACGCCAGCAGCCGGATCGCGGAGCGCTGGCGCAGCGCCGCCACGTTGCCAAGCGTCATCGTCACCACCGCGAGAACGGCCAGCAGCGGAGCCCACACGTCCGCGTAGGAAGGAAACCCGATCCCGACGACGATCACCAGCCCGGCGATGCCCGCCGCCTTCGACACCACCGAGAGGTACGCGGCCACCACGACCGGTGCTCCGTCGTAGGTGTCCGGAACCCAGAAGTGGAACGGCACTGCGCCGATCTTGAACAGGAGACCTCCGAGGGTCAGGACGACACCGGCCGTCGCGGCCGCGGTCCGGCCCTCGGGCTCGGCCAGGGCCGCTGCGATCCGGTCGAGGTGGATCGCACCCGTAACACCGTAGATCAGGCTGATGCCGTAGATCATGACGGCGATCGACACGACCGAGACGAGGAAGAAGGTCAGGGCCGCCTCCGCGTCGCGCCGGCCGGCCCGCCACAGGCCGACCAGAGCGAACGCGGGCAGTGAGACAACCTCGAGAGCGACCACGATCGTCGCGAGATCCCGTCCCGCGGCGAGAACGAGCGCGCCGGTGGCCGACGCGAGCAGCAGGAATCTGGTTTCTCCGACCGGCATCGCACCAGCGGTGTCCGAGTGGCTCAGCAAAAGGACCACGAAGGTGCCGATAAGTACGACACCTTGGAGCACCACGGTGAGTTCGTTGACGACGTAGGAACACGACGGCGCTCCATCGGCGGACAGGCAGAACGTCGCCCTGGGATCCGTCCAGAGATAGCCGACGGCGGCTAGCGCAACCGCCGCCGCGCCCGCGGAGACGGCGGTCGACACGGCCGCCCGTCCCGGCCACCAAAGGTCCAGCAGCAGCACTACGAGCGCCGCCACCGCCAGCACCACGGGCGGGGCGACCGCCAGCCAATCGACGGTCTGGGCCATCACGATCCCATTCCCGACATCACCGGATCGACCAACTCCAGGACCAGCGCGGGCCACAACCCGAGCAGCACGATCAACGCCACCAGCGGCGCCCAGGACGCGGCCTCGATACCGGTCACGTCACCGAGCACCGACAGCCTCGGACCGATCACGTCGGCGCCCTGGCAGATCCGCCGCACCATGGTCAGCAGGTAGACCGCGGTCAGCAACACGCCGATCAAGGCGACCGCCAGCAACCCGAGGAAGTACGGCCGTCCCAGCGCCGCGGCAGGATCGAAGGCTCCGGCCAGGGTGAGCAGCTCACCCCAGAACCCGGCAAGCCCGGGCAGGCCGAGCGCGGCGACCGCCCCGAAGGTCAGCAGCGTGCCGAGCCGCGGCAGCCGGGCGTACAGCCCGCCTCCGAGCCCGGCGAACTCGCTGGTGCCGTGCCGGTCCTTCACCGCCCCGGCCAGGAAGAACAGCAGACCGATAATGAGCCCGTGAGCCAGCCCGGCGAACACCGAGCCGTTCAGGCCGGCCGGTGTCAACGTCGCGACACCGAGTACGACGAATCCCATGTGACCCACGCTGGAGTAGGCGACGAGCCGTTTGACATCGCGCTGCCCCAGGCAGGCCAGCGCCCCGTACACGATGCCCACGACGGCGAGCCCGCCCAGGATCGGTGCGATCACGCGGACACCGTCGGGAACGACCGGGACGGCGACCCGCACCAGCCCGTAGGAGCCCATCTTCAGCAGCACACCGGCGAGCAGAACCGAGCCGACGGTCGGCGCCTTGGCGTGTGCGTCCGGCAGCCAGGTGTGCAGTGGCCACACCGGGACCTTCACGGCGAGCCCGCCGACGATGGCCGACGCCGCGATCAGCTGGTCCCGCGCGCTCATGCCGTCCCCGCCGGCTGCCGCCAGCTCGATCATGTCGAAAGTGCCGGCCCGGACTCCGACGATCAGGAAACCGATCAGCATGATTCCCGAGCCCAGCACCGTGTAGATGATGAACGTGGTGGCCGCGGATGTCCGTCCCTTCTCGTCGTCCGGATCGCCCCACCAGGCGATGACGAACCACATCGGGATCAACACGATCTCGAAGAACACGAAGAACAGCACGAGATCGAGTGCGAGGAACGTGCCGATCATGCCGACTTCGAGCAACAGGATGAGGCCGATGAACACACGCAACCGCCCACCGGCCGGCCTGACCCGCACCGTGTAGAGCAGGCAGCAGAACACGAGCAATGCGGTGAGCAGTACGAACGGCAACGACAGCCCGTCGACGCCGAGCCGCCAGTACAGGTTGAGCGCCGGCGCCCATTCCGCTTCGGTGACGAACTGCACCGTGCCGGACGAGCCGATATCGAACCGCACCGCGGCCACCACCGCAGCGGCCAGCGCCCCGCCGGATGCGACCAGACCCACCAGCGGCGCCAACCGGGTCGCTGCCCCGCGTGGCAGGAAAAACAGCGTCAGGCATCCGGCCAGCGGCACCAGCATCAGCAGGTGGAGGATGAGCCGATCGATCATCGCAGGCCCACCGCCGTCCCGACGACAACAAGGATCACGACCGACGCAAGGATCGTTGTGACGTATGCCTGCACCCGGCCGGTCTGCGCGGACCGGGGCAAGGCGCCGAGAGCCCGAACGACCCGGCCGACGCCGAGCACGTACGGCTGGATGGCGTCGCGATCACCGGCCACGGCCAGCCGCACAAGACCGTAGACGGGGCGGACGACCGTCCGGCCGTAGAGCGCGTCCACCCCGAAGCCCCGGGCGAACAGTGGCCGGACCGGACCGAGCGCGGCCGCCGGATCGCGGCCACCGTGGACCTGCCAATCGTGGAACGCGGCGTAACACCCGATGAAGACCAGTCCGAGGGAGACCACCGCGGTGGTCGAGTGGAGCCCCACCCCGTCGGCCGCACCGCTGGTGCCGGGGTCGACCGCGCCCGGCAACGCGAAGGCGAACGGTCCGAGTAAAGCCGCTGCAGCGGTGAGCAGGCCGATCGGTACGCCCATCCTGGCGTGCGGATCGTGCGGACGCGGGTCGCCTGTCCGCGGTGCGCCATGGAACGCCAGCAGCCAGACACGGGTCGCGTACGCGGCGGTGATCAAGACGGTGACCAGCCCCGTGATGAGCACCGACCATGCCGCCCAGGACGGCACCGGCCCTCCGTTGCGCGCCGCCTCCTCCGCAGCGGACAGGATCGACTCTCTCGAGAAGAAGCCGGCCAGGGGCGGTGCGCCGATCATTACGGCGAGCCCGATCGTCGTGGCGACGTAGATGCCCGGCATCGGGTCGGCCAGCCCGCCCATCCGGGACAGCAGCGTCGTCCCGATGGCGTGCGCGAGAGCGCCGGCGGCGAGGAACAGCATCGCTTTGAACGCGGCATGGGTGACCAGGTGGAACACCCCCGCCGAGAAGCCACCGACGGCGAGCCCGCCGAGCATGTACGCCAGCTGGCTGGAGGTCGACCAGGCGAGCACTCGCTTGAAGTCGTCATTGGCCAGTGCGCACAGTGCGGCGACGACCATCGTCACCGATGCGATCACCGCCAGCACGGCAAGCGCCGTTCCCGATTGCACGAACGCGCCGTAGAGCCGCGCGACGAGGAACACGCCCGCGGCGACGATGGTGGCTGTGTGGATCAGTGCGGAGATCGGTGTCAGGCCCACCGTCGCATCCGGCAGCCACACGTGCAGCGGCACCTGCGCAGACTTGCCGACCACTCCGCACAGCACCAGGATCAGCGCGACAGTGAGCGTCGCCGACGGGGTTGCCTGAGCGACGATCGCCGAGATCCGGAACGAGTCCGCCTGCGTGGCCAGCACGAAGAAGCCGGCCAGCAGCCCGGCATCACCGAGATGGGTGACGATGAACGCCTTGGCCGCCGCGGATCGCGCCTCGGACAGCTCCCAGTAGTGGCCGATCAGCAGGAACGAACAGATGCCCATGATCTCCCAGCCGACCAGTAAGATGATCAAGTCATCGGCGATGACCACCAGCACCATGGCCGCGGTGAACAGCGACACGAATGCGGCGTAGCTGCCGTATCGCCGGTCGCGTTTCAGGTATGCGGTGGAATACACCTGAACCGCCAGCGCGACGGCGGTGACCATCACCACCAGCGTGACGGTAAGCCCGTCCGCGCGAGTCGCGATCTCGATGGGAATCCAACCGGTCGGGATCTCACCCCACACCGTGACCGACGATTCGCCGAGCCACACCTGAACCGCCCAGATGACCGCGCCAATGAACGCGATGCCGGCGCCCGCCATGGCGATCCACTGCGCCGTCCGGCGCCGACGCCCCAGTGCCAGTCCGGCACCGAACGCGGCGAACGGCACTAGCACGATCAGCCCGCTCACGTGTCGCCCCTACCCTCATCCCCCATGATCATGTTCAATCGACCAGCGAAATCCGGGGTAGATTGAACATGATCATGGGAGGTATGGCTGCGCTCGTCGAGTGCCCCGAGATCGTCTAGGTCCGAGCTGCCGCTGGCGCGGAACACCAGCAGCACGATCGCCAGGCCGATCCCGATCTCGGCCGCCGCGATGGTGATCACGAACAGCGTCAGCACCTGTCCGCCGTGAAGAGCGTCGGACCACCACGCGTCGAACGCGACCAGGTTGATGTTGGCCGCGTTCAGCATCAGCTCGACCGAGACGAGAACCAGAACCGCGTTGCGGCGCGCGAGAACGCCGAAGACCCCGATTCCGAACAGCAGTGATGAAATGATCAACGGCAGGCTCAGGCTCATGAGCCTTCTCCCTCGGGCGACGGCACGCTACGACTCCCACCGGTTACCTCGTCGCCACCACCCCGCCGCGTCAACGCGATCGCACCGACCAGCGCCGCGAGCAGCAACACCGAAAGTGCTTCGAAGGGAACCACCCAATTGCTGAACAGCCCGCCACCGATGTCTTCGGCGCTTCCGCCGGTGCCGCCGAGCTCGATTCGCTCGTCGCCGAACGTGCTCAGCTGGACCGCGAGCAGCAGGATCGTGATCATCCCGGCGATGATCCCATCCAGGGCGATCCGGCCCGCCGGGGCCGCCGGAGAGGGCTCGCCAGGGGCCCGGGTCAACATCAGCGCGAACAGTACGAGGACCACGACCGCGCCGACGTAGATCAAGATCTGCACCCAGACGAGCACTTCGGCGGCCAGCATCAGGAAGCACCCGGCGATAGCGGCCAAGCTCACGGCCAGCCACAGCGCAGCGTGTACGACTCGAGACGTCGTGACCGCGAACGCACCCGCCACCACCGCGAGCCCTCCGAACAGCACGAACGTTATTTCAACGCCGTTCACGCGGGACCGCCCGCTGGCGCGTCCGGTCCCGCCGAAGACATACCTGGCCCTGCCGCCGGACCGCCCCCTCGAGCGCCCGACCCCCCAAACGACATACCCGGCCCTGCCGCCGGACCGCCCCCTCGCTTAGCCTTGCGTGCGGCTTCCAGTTCCTTCGGCTCGGGTGCACCGCTGTCGAGCCCCGGAGGCGGCGGAACGGTCGCCGCCCACTGGCCGAGCCGATCCCGCTCGTGAACGAGATCGCGGATGTCCAGTTCGGCGTACTCGAACTCCGGCGACCATTCGAGCGCATCGTACGGGCACACCTCGATGCAGATGCCGCAGTACATACACAGCGAGAAATCGATCGCGAACCGATCCAGCACGTTCCTCGAGCGGGGACGGCCTCCCGGTCTGGCCGGCGGCATCTGCTCGCTGTGGGAGTCGATGTAGATGCACCAGTCGGGGCACTCACGGGCGCACAACATACAGACCGTGCAGTTCGCCTCGATCAATGCGATCACACCGCGGCTACGCGGAGGCAGTTCCGGCAGCACGTCCGGATATTGAGCCGTCACGGCACGCCGCATCATCCGCCGGAACGTCGTCACCAAGCCCGCTGCGAGGCCTCGCCCAAGCATGCCTCCATCTTGGCGCGTTTGAGAGTCCCGTTCGACCCCGACCCGGCCAAGCTAGGGGATGAAAATACTGATAAGAATCCAACTACTCAACAAGACCAGGAACAACGCGCCGCCGACGCCGATCATCACGCCGCGTGGGATCGTGCGTTCCGCGCGGCGGGCCCGACGGCGGGCCGCTCGCCGCCCATGACTACCCCCGCCGGCATGCCGACGACCGGCTGCGGCGACGCCCTTTGGGGGCAGCGGCTCGTCCAGCTCGGACCACACCGCGGACAGGCCGAGCAGACTCGTGTCGTCCGGGGAGGTCTTGCGCCGTCCGTCCGGGAAGAAGTGCGGGTCACCGCGTTGAACAGACTCGGTTCGCCTGCGCACGGCAGCACCCCCATTCGAAGACTCCCCAGGATGCTAACCGGCCACACGTTCCAAGCCCAACCCAATCGTCTGCGGATCGGACGCATATCGGCGCCGACGCGTCAACGAACCGCCCAGTCGATCACAGGAAGACAACGGCCACGACGCCGGTGATCGCGAGCTGGAGTAGGGCGAGCGGGATGAGCCATTGCCAGGCCAGCTTCTGCAGCTGATCGGCCCGAAGCCGCGGAAACGCGACCCGTATCCAGATCACGACCACTGCCAACAGGAAGATCTTGACCAGCGTCCAGGCCGGACCTAGTGCCTCGGGCCCCGGCCCTTGCCAACCGCCGAGGAACAGGACCGTCGTCAACGCGCAGAGCACGACGATACCCGCGTATTCGGCCATGATGAACAACGCGAAGCGCAGGCCCGTGTACTCGGTGAGTGCGCCGAAGACGATCTCCGTGTCGGCGACGGGCATGTCGAACGGCGGGCGGTGCAGCTCGGCGAGCCCGGCGACGAAGAACACGACCGCGCCGATCGCCTGCCACGCCAGCCACCACGGTTGCCACGCCTCGACGATTTCCGGCAGCGCCAGCGTACCGGCCGCCATCGCCACCGACGCAGCGCTGATCACGAACGGTAGCTGGTAGGCCAGCAGCGCAGCGGCGCCGCGCAAGCCGCCGAGCAGCGAATACTTGCCGGCGCTGGCCCAGCCGCCCATGACAGTGCCGATCACGCCGACGCCCACCAGCGCCAGCACGACCAGGAGGCCGGCATCGACGTCGGCGCCCACCCAGCCCGGAGCCAGCGGAATGAACGCAAGTACGAGGAGGTACGGCAGCAGCGCGACAGTCGGCGCCAGCCGGTAGACGGTGCGGTCGGCGCGCGCGGGCAGCACGTCCTCCTTCTGGAGAAACTTCAATCCGTCGGCGATCAGCTGCCCCCAGCCGTGGAAGCCGCCGGCGTACATCGGTCCGACCCGGCCCTGCATGTGCGCCATGACCTTGTGCTCGGTCTGTCCGACCAGCAGCGGCAGTACGAGAAACGCAACGACGACGAGCACGACCTTGGCGACGAGTTCCACGACGTCGGTCACGCTTGATCATCCTCGGGAGGACGCGGTCCCCAGCTCGGATCCGGCACGCCTGGCGGCTGCAGCCGGCGGCGGGACGGCGACGCCCCTTCACCGGGCTCCTTGGCCCCCGGCCACGGTTTGGCCGCACGGGCCGCGAGCACGAACTCTTTGCGCAGCGGGTGGCCCTCGAACTCATCGGCCAGCAGCAGCTTGGTCAGGTTCGGATGACCGTCGAAGACGATGCCAAACATCTCGTGAGTCTCGCGTTCGTGCCAGTTCGCACCCCGGTAGACGGTCGTGGCGGTCGGAAGAGACGGGGCGTCCCGTGCGATCCGGGTGCGGATGATCAGGTGTAGCAGCGGCCGGCTCGAGATGTCGGCGACGTGGGCGACGACGGTGAAGCCCTCGTCGAGTTCGTCGACCGCGGAGAGCCAGTCGAAGAACGTCAGGCCGCCGTGGTGGGCGGCTTGCAGGGTTTCCACCCAGCGCTCGGACGGTACGTCGAATACCGGCACGCCGAACGCATCGCCGACCTCCGCGCCTTCGCCGGCCGCCTCGGCCAGCTGCACGGCCCAGTCGTCCGGCTTCCGGTCACCCGCAGCCGCCAACGTCATGCTCCCTGCTCACTCGTTCGAACGGTCACGTCGTAGCGAGCCGCCGCCCGGTATTCTGCAGGACGGGACGACGGCCGGCGCCATCCACGGTGGGTCACGGCTTGATCAGCGGCCGGGACAGCTCAGCCCCCGACGCTTGCTCAGTGGTCGTATACCGATCGCCGAGATGCTCGTCCGCAATCTTCTCCTGGAGCATGAGGATGCCCTGGAGCAGCGCTTCGGGCCGTGGCGGACAACCGGGCACGTACACGTCCACCGGCACGACGTGGTCAACGCCCTTGGTCACCGAGTACGAGTCCCAATACGGCCCGCCCGAGTTCGAGCAGGCGCCGAACGAGATCACGTACTTCGGATCCGGCATTTGCTCATAGAGCCGCCGGATCGCCGGCGCCATCTTGTCGGTGACCGTCCCCGAAACCACCATCAGGTCCGCCTGCCGCGGTCCCGGCGCGAACGGGATCACGCCGAACCGGATGAAATCGTGCCGGGCCATCGACGCCGCGATGAACTCGATCGCGCAGCACGCCAGCCCGAAGTTGAAGACCCACAGCGAGTAGCGCCGTCCCCAGTTCAGCACCAGCCGCACCGGCTTGGGCGCGATCTTCTGCACGGTGCCGACGTCCCCACCGTCGCGGCGAATCGGCATGCCGAGTTCCGTCATCCCCATGTGAGCACCCCGCGCTTGACCGCATAGATGATCCCGACCGCTAAGAACCCCAGGAAGACGAACATCTCCACGAGCGTCACCATCCCGAACCCTGGGTCGGCGAAGACGGTCGCCCATGGAAAGAGGTAGACGACGTCGACTGCGAAGACCACGTAGAGGAACGCGTAGACGTAGTAGCGCACGTGCACCTGCGCCCAGCCTGCACCGACCGGGTCGACACCGGATTCGTACGTCAGCACCTTCTCGCGGGTGGGACGGCGCGGCGCCAGCAGCCGGTTCGCGCCGTACGCAACGGCGACGATCGCGACGCCGACCAGTCCGACGACGGCCGCCACGATATACGGCGACAGGAAGTCCTCCACACGTCCAACGTACCGCCCGCCGCCTCCCCAACCAGACGGCACCAGATGAGTGCCAACTGCGGGGTTGGGCGGCCGACCTCGCTCGCATTCGCGCACCTCGCTGTTTTTGTGCATCTCCAGTGGGCGAGACGCCCTATTTGCGCGATTCATGCGAGCACGAATCGAGCGAGGTGGGCGTCAACCTGCGAGGTGGCGATGCGCACGCGGCTGCCGCCGGAGCAGACCCCTTGTTTTGCGAACGATCGCGTGGTCAGATGTGCGCAGCTACGTCACGCACACAATGGGGTGGGTCATGACCTGGCGAATTCGGGCACGTAACGGAGCGGCGCTGGCAGCGGGTGTGGTGCTCGCCGGATCACTCTTGCCGACAGCGGGTGCGGCACCACCCGCGCAGCCACCGGACTACGGTTGCGATCCGTTCGACGACACGGCCTGCGTCCTGCCGTTCCCGAACGACCTGTTCACCGTCGACGACCCGACGACCGACACGGGCAAGCGGATCGACTTCGAGCAGGACGCGCTACCGGAGAACGCACTCGGCGTCCATGTTGACCCGACGGAATGGAACCGCAACGACGGGTTCAGTCCCGGCTCGGTCATTCTGACCGCGGTGCCCGGGCTCGACCTGGAACGGACCGGAGCGGCACCGATCACCGACATCGGTGCCTCACTCGACGAGGACGCACCGATCGTGCTGCTGAATGCGGACACCGGCGAACGTCACCCGTATTGGTCCGAGCTCGACCTGCGCGCCACGGACCCGGACCGGCAGCTGCTGATGATCCGCCCGGCGGTCAACCTCGCCGAAGGCGCCCGCTACATCGTGGCGCTGCGCAATCTCCGGGACGCCGACGGCGACGTACTCGAGCCGCAGGACGAGTTCGCGTCCTACGTATCGGGCCGGCCGAAGTACGACCCTGAGCGCGACCCGAGGTTCGACCACATGAAATCGATCTTCGGTGACCTGCAGGAGGACGCCGGGGTCAACCGGCATGACCTCTACCTGGCCTGGGACTTCACGGTCGCATCCGAGCGCAACCTCACCGAGCGCGCCGTGCACATGCGCGACACCGCGTTCGATCAGCTCGGCGATGCCGCACCGGAGTTCACCGTCACGAGCATCGAGGACGAGCCGTTCGGCCCGGACTCGCCGGTCGGCCGGGTCGTGCGCGGGCAGGTGCACGCGCCGTCCTTCCTGCAGGGTGACGGCGGTCCCGGCTCACGCCTGGCCTACGGCCCGGACGATCTGCCGGCCGCCACCGGAATCCAGAGCACCGACTTCGTCTGCACGATTCCGCGCCGGGCGTTCGACGAGCCCGTCAACCCGGTCCTGTACGGGCATGGTCTGCTCGGCAGCCCGCACGGTGAAGGGACGGCCGGCAACATCCGGAGGATGACCGATCGCGGCTTCGGCTACTGCTCCGGGCATTGGATCGGCATGGCGGACGAGGACATCCCGTTCGTCGTTGGGATGTTGCAGGACTTCTCGATCTTCCCGGCGCTGCCGGACCGGATGCAGCAGGGCTTCGTCAACTTCCTGTTCCTCGGCCGGGCGATGATTCACGAGGATGGCCTGGTCGGCCATCCGGCGTTCCAAGACGAGGACGGGGACCCGCTCCTGGACACCGCGGCCGGCCTCGCCTACGACGGCAACAGCCAGGGCGCGATCGCCGGCGGAGCGCTGACGGCGCTGTCGCAGGATTTCACCAACGCGATCCTCGGCGTGCCGGGCATGAACTACTCGACGCTGCTGGACCGCAGTGTGGACTTCGACCAGTTCCGGCCGTTCTTCGAACCGTCCTACCCGGACCCGGTTGACCGGCAGATCGTCGTCGCCGTCACCCAGATGCTGTGGGACCGCGCCGAGACGAACGGATACGCCGCGCACATGACCGACGATCCGCTGCCGGGCACGCCGGAGCACAACGTGCTGTTGCACGTCGCATACGGCGATCATCAGGTGGCGCCGGTATCCGCCGAGGTCGAGGCCCGCACGATCGGCGCGTCGTTGCGCACGCCGGCCGTCGAGGAGGGTCGCCAGCCCGACGTCGAGCCGTACTGGAACATCCCGCCGATCGAGCAGTACCCGTTCGACGGGAGCGCGCTCGTGATCTGGGACTTCGGGACACCGACCCCGCCGCTGGGCAATCTGCCACCGGTTCCACCGGACTTCGGCGCGGACCCGCACGAGTTCCCGCGCAACCATCCGGCCGCGCAGGAGCAGAAAGACCACTTCCTGCGCACCGGCGAGGTGATCGACACCTGCGGCCGGACCAGCATCTGCCCGCCAGACCGATCACGTTAAGCTTGACTTGGTCTGTAGAGTTCGCGTTCCAATCGGTCAGGACTGAAAAGCCGCACGTCCACGACTTCAGTGTTCGCGGGCGCTGCCGGCGGTCAGCGGACGGAGGACACACCAGTGAGCGAAGACAACACATATACGTGGAAAGGCGCCGGTGGCCCGTTCACGCTGACGGTGGACGAAGGAGTTTTTGCACCTAGCAGCACGAGCCGGGTCCTCGGGGATGCCATGACCATCGGCGCCGGAGACACCGTGCTGGACGCCGGCTGCGGCAGTGGTGTCCTGAGCTTTGCCGCCGCCCGTCTCGGCGCCGCCCGCGTAGTTGGCTGCGACGTATCAGAGGCCGCAGTCAGGTGCGCTACCAGCAACGCACAGCGGCTCGGCCTCAGCGACGTCACCGAGTTCCGCTGCGGATCGCTGTTCGAGCCGGTCGCGGACGTGCGCGCCGACGTTGTGATCGCCGACGTCAGCGGAATACCGGACGCCATCGCCCGCACGTCCGGCTGGTTCCCGGACGGTCACGGCGGCGGCCCGACCGGTGCCGAGCTTCCGGTCGCGATGCTCGCTGACATCAAGGACCACCTGACGCCGCGAGGAAGTGTCTTCCTGCCCACCGGCACGATCCAGGACGAGTCGGCAGTGCTACGGGCGGCCAAGCGTGTGTTCGGTGACAACATACGAGCCGTGGCCACCCGCGATTTCCCGTTACCGGAGGCGGTCACCCGGGTCCGTGACGTCGCCCGCCTCTTGTCCGACGAAGTGATCCGGCTAAGTCGCAAGGGTTCCCGGCTGTTCTGGCGGCTCACCATCTGGAAGTGCAGCGCCTGACCCCAGCGCCACCGCCCATCCTTCGGGGTTGCAGCGCCTCGGCCGTCCGGAATGACACGTGCGACGAACGGGACTAACCGGTTGCCCGTTCTTGTTACTGGAACACGTAGGATTGACATGAGGGTACTCGTGTGACGAACTATGGCGTTGGTCCGGATAATGACCCCAGATGGCCGGTGATGGACCACACTGGAGATGCGGGAATGGCCCGCACAAAGCTCACAAGGAGGCGTTTCCCGCGGTGAGCGCAAGACAAGTACATCAGCTCGACCGTGTCGTCATCCGCTTCGCCGGTGACTCAGGTGACGGGATGCAACTCACCGGCGACAGGTTCACCTCCGAGACAGCCGCCTTCGGTAACGACCTGTCGACGCTGCCCAACTTCCCAGCCGAGATCCGGGCACCGGCCGGCACCCTACCCGGAGTATCCAGTTTCCAACTGCACTTCGCCGATCACGACATCCTCACCCCGGGCGACGCACCGGACGTTCTGATCGCGATGAACCCGGCGGCGCTGAAGGCGAACATCGCGGACCTGCCCAAGGGCGCGACGATCGTCGTCGACGACGCCGACTTCAGCGCCCGGGCGCTGAAGAAGGTCGGCTACGACGGCAACCCACTCGAAGACGGCAGCCTCGACGCCTACAAGGTGCACGCCGTCAACCTGACCGGCATCACGGCCGAAGCGCTCAAGGACTTCGATCTCACCCGCAAGGAGGCCGGGCGATCGAAGAACATGTTCGCACTGGGCCTCGTGTCTTGGATGTACGGGCGGCCGATCGACGGCACGATCAGGTTCCTCGAGTCGAAGTTCGCGAACAAGCCTGAGATCCGGGACGCGAACATCGCCGCGCTGCGAGCCGGCTGGAACTACGGCGAGACGACCGAGGACTTCGCCGTCCGGTACGAGGTCAAGCCGGCGACACTGCCGGCCGGGACCTACCGCAACATCACCGGCAACCTGGCGCTCGCCTACGGCTTGATCGCCGCGTCGAAGCGGTCCGGGCTGCCGCTGTTCCTCGGCGCGTACCCGATCACACCGGCCAGCGACATCCTGCACGAGTTGGCCAAGCACAAGCGCTTCGGCGTCCGGACCTTCCAGGCCGAGGACGAGATCGCCGGCATCGGTGCGGCGCTCGGCGCGGCATTCGGCGGCGCCTTGGGCGTGACGACGTCCTCCGGACCAGGCATCGCATTGAAATCCGAGACGGTCGGGCTCGCGGTCTCCCTGGAACTCCCACTCGTAATCTGCGACATCCAGCGCGGCGGGCCGTCCACCGGCCTGCCCACCAAGACCGAACAGGCCGACCTGCTCCAGGCGATGTTCGGCCGCAACAGCGAGGCGCCGGTGCCGATCGTGGCGCCCGCGTCGCCGGGCGAATGCTTCGACGCGGCGATCGAGGCGGCGCGCATCGCCGTCAAATACCGAACGCCGGTGTTCCTCCTGTCGGACGGCTACCTGGCGAACGGGTCCGAGCCGTGGCGGATCCCGGCGGTCGACGATCTGCCGACCATCGACCCGGCCTTCGCCACCGCGCCGAACCACCAGAATGGCGGTGACCCGGAGTTCTGGCCCTACCTGCGCGACCCGGAGACGCTGGCCCGACCGTGGGCGACTCCCGGAACGCCCGGCCTGGAGCACCGGGTCGGCGGCATCGAGAAGGCGGACGGGACCGGCCACATCTCGTACGACCCGGACAACCACGACCGCATGGTCCGGGTACGCCAGGCGAAGGTCGATGGCATCGGCGTCAAGGACCTCGAGGTGGACGACCCGTCCGGCGCGGCCAAGACGCTCGTCATCGGCTGGGGCTCGACGTACGGCCCGATCGGGGCGGCCGTGCGCCGGGTCCGCAGAGCCGGAAACGACGTCGCCCACGCGCACGTGCGCAACCTGAATCCGCTACCGGCCAACACCGGCGACGTGCTCAAGGCGTACGACACCGTGCTGTGCCCCGAGATGAACTCCGGCCAGCTCCGAATGCTGCTGCGGGCGCGTTACCTCGTGGATGTGATCGGCTACAACAAAGTGCGCGGGCTCCCCTTCAAAGCACAGGAGCTCGCCACCGTGATCAAGGACGTGATGGATCGTGACTGACACGATCGTCGATATAGGCATGCCTGGCCTCGCCGGCGTTCCGACGACCGACGAGCCACAGACCAAGAAGGACTTCACCAGCGACCAGGAGGTGCGCTGGTGCCCCGGCTGCGGCGACTACGCGGTACTCGCCACCGTGCAGGGATTCATGCCCGAACTCGGGCTACGACGAGAGAACGTGGTGTTCATCTCCGGAATCGGCTGCTCGTCCCGCTTCCCGTACTACATGAACACCTACGGGATGCACTCGATCCACGGTCGCGCCCCGGCGATCGCGACCGGCCTGGCCTCGACCCGCCCGGACCTGTCCGTGTGGGTGGTGACGGGTGACGGTGACGGCCTGTCGATCGGCGGCAACCACCTCATCCACGCGATGCGGCGCAACGTCAACCTGACGATCCTGTTGTTCAACAACCGGATCTACGGGCTGACCAAGGGACAGTACTCCCCGACGTCCGAACAGGGGAAGATCACCAAGTCGACCCCTATGGGTTCGCTGGACGCCCCGTTCAACCCGGTCTCGCTGGCGCTCGGCGCCGAGGCGACATTCGTGGCCCGCACCATCGACTCCGACCGCGCCCACCTGACGTCCGTCCTGCGCGCAGCGGCCGCCCACCGCGGCACGTCGTTCGTGGAGATCTACCAGAACTGCAACATCTACAACGACGGCGCGTTCGAGATCCTGAAGAACCGCGACACCCGGGACGAGGCGCTGATCCGGCTCGAGCACGAGCATCCGATCCGGTTCGGCGCGGACCTCGACCAAGGCGTCCGCCGCAATGCGTCCGGGCAGCTTGAGCTGTGCGCCGGTGGTGAGCCCGATGTGCTCGTGCACGACGCCCATCACTCGGACCCGTCCGTGGCGTTCGCGCTCTCCCGGCTCGCCGACGCTGCCACGCTGGCGCACACCCCGATCGGGATCTTCCGTGACGTCGACCGGCCCACCTACGACGACCAGATGAACGCCCAGCTCCAGCACGCCGCCGACGCTCAGGGCGAAGGCGACCTAGCCGCGCTAATCACCGGAAACGACACCTGGACGATCGAGTAACAGCGACGAGCGCGGGTCTCACCGGGCGAGCATCGCCACGGCCGCAGCATCCACCACGTGTTCGCGTGTCGGCACGCCTGGGGCGTCGCCGGTCAGCCATGGCAGGCTGACCCGCATCAGGCAGCTACGCACCTGCATGAAAGCTGCGGCTCGCGGATCGCCCCGGACTCCTGTAGCGCGGCGAGGTACTCGTCCGCGAGTTGTACGCCGCACTGCGGTTTGCGGTCCGGATGCGCGTTGAGGTACTCGGTGAGCGAGGTACGCAACTCGGCTCGGACTGGCTTGTTCGAGGACCTGCAACAATCGGCCGCTCGCCACATAGCTCGCATGACCAAGTCGCAGATGCGCCGCGCCGTCCAGACCGTCAAGATCGACGCCCGACACCCAATGGCCACATTGAGATCATCTCGACCTGCACAAGAACGAGATCGACCAATCTTTTGGGTGTCGTATGCCGATCTTGAGCGCTAAATGTCTTCCTTGTCGCCACGTCGAAAAGGCCCGCGTGGTTCTGGTACGAGCTAGGGCTCTGTGGTGAGGACGCCGACTTGAGCGAGTCAGTCCGCGACCGGGAGCTCGATCCGGCGCAGCGGGTCTCCGCCGTCGATGTAGAGACCTGCGCCCGGGACGAGCATCCGCGCCAATCGCTGCAGTCCTCGCTCGCCGGCGCTCGGAAAACGGCCGTCGAACGCGCCCACCCGAATGGCGAAGGCGAGGTCGAAAGGTTCCTCGCCGGGATCGGGCTCGAGGTCTTCGACGGCACTGCACCGTGCGCTCAACCGTCCGGCCCCGATCAGGTCGGCGGAGGATTCGGTCAGCTGCGCGATCGCTTTGGCGGACCGGTCGACGGCCAGGACGTGGCCGCCGGGGCCGAGCCGCTCGGCCACCGCCCTTGCCGCTGCCCCCGGACCGCACCCGATCTCGATCACCCGCATGCCGGGCCGGAGCGGGAGGGCCGCCACGACGCCGGCCAGCCGCGGCGAGAGCGGGCTCATGTATCGCGTCCCGAGGTCGTCGTCGTCGATCGCATGGCAGTACGGTAACCAGCGCACTTGGTACGCATCGCGACCCGTCGACGGGTCGCTAAGCATGCTGAGGCGGCGTTTACGTGATCATTCTTGGGCGAGGGCGTTGTCGAGGGCGCTCCAGTCGATGGTCGCCGGTGCCAGCTCGAGCAGGCGGGCGAGCAGGCCGAGACGGGACGCGCGTACGTCCGGGTCCTCGGCCATGACGAGGATGCCGTCGAAAAACGCGTTGATCGGCTCGACGAGCCGGGCGCCGTGCTGGACGAAGGTCCCGAGGTCGTCGTCCTCGATCGCCGTCGCGGTCTTCTCGACCGCCTCGACCAGTTGCTGTTCGGCCGGCTCGGTCAGCAACGACGCGTCGTACGACGGCGCGGTCCCGGACGGGACGATACGCGCCGCCCGCTGCACCGCCATCACGAGCGAGCGGAACGTTTCGTCCGCGGCATACCCGGGCAACGCCTGCAGCGTCGCGTATGCCGCACCAGGAGAATCGAGCCCTGGCCGGACCGCCTCCACGAAACCGTGGAACGCACCTTCGTCGAGCAGGAGTTGCTCGTAGCGACCCATCACGAACGCCTGGGCCGAGTCGACCGCATCGCCGGGCACGTCCGCTGTCTCGCCCAACAAAGCGGCAGCAGAGGCCAGCCCACCGCCGACGGTCACCGCCGCCAGACCCGGCTGCGCACGTAGGATGCTCACCACGCCGAGCGCGGCACGCCGTAGCCCGTACGGGTCCGAACTACCGGTCGGCTTGGCACCGAGCGCGAACATCGCGGCGAGCAGGTCGAACCGGTCGGCCAGTGCCAGCAACGCACCGGGCAGGGTGGACGGCACGTCGTCGCCCGCGGTGCGCGGAAGTTCCATCTCGTACAGTGCGGTCGCGACCGGCTCCGGCTCGCCGGCGCGCAGCGCATACTCGCGGGCCATCGTCCCGGCCAGTGCAGGCAACTCGATCACCATCGAGGTCGCCAGGTCGAATTTGGCCAGTTCGGCCGCACGGTCCAGCGTCGCCTGCTGATCGTCGTCCAGCGACACCTGCTCGGCCAACGTGCCGGCCAGCGCGGCGATGCGCTCGGCCCGCTCGCCCATCGAGCCGAGCCGCTCCTCGAAGGTGAGCTTGTCCAACCCGACCTTGTGCGTCAACGGCGCGTTCTCCAGGTCGGCACGCCAGAAGAACGCCGCGTCCTCGTAGCGGGCGCGCAGCACCGCCTCGTTGCCGGCGCGCACCTTCTCCTCCTCGCACGAGCCGTTCGCCACCGCGATGAAGTACGGCAGCAGCTCACCGGACGGGGTGCGCACCGGTAGGTATCGCTGGTGCTTGCGCATCACGGTGGTCAGGATCTGCGGCGGCAGCTCGAGGTAGCTCTCGGCGAAACCGCCGCGGATGGCCGTCGGCGACTCGACCAGGTTGGTCACCTCGTCGATGAGTGCCGCCTCGCCTTCGACGTCCACCACACCGCCGACCTCGGCAGCCAGCTCCTGGGCCGCGGCCACGATGCGCGACCGGCGCACCGCGGAGTCCGCCACGATGCCGTGCCGCGCCAAGTACTCGAGGTAGCCGTCCGCCGACGGTACGGCGACGACGGGCTCGTCCGCGGTCCGGTGCACGCGGGTGCTCGGATGCGACCGCAGCGCCGAGACGGCCACGGGCAATTCCTCGTCCCCGAGCATGGCGGTGAGCCACCGGATCGGGCGGGTGAACGAGAGCGAGCCGTCACTCCACCGCATGTTCTTGTCCGAGCGCAGCCCGGCGACCACGTCGGAGAGCAGCTCCGGCAGCAACTCGCCGGCGTTGCGGCCGGTGTCCGTGACGGTCACGGCGACATGCTCGTTGCCACCCCACTCGCCGCGCTCCAGCGCGTCCACGCTCACGCCCTGGCCACGGGCGAAACCCTCGGCGGCTTTGGTCGGCGCGCCCGAGGCGTCGAACGCGGCGGTGACCTTCGGGCCGCGGACCAGGCGTTGTGCGTCCGGCTCGGAAGCCGCAACGCCCGGGACGACGACGACCACGCGGCGCGGCGTCCCGTACACCTCGACGTCGCCATGGTCGAGCCGAGTGGCGCCGAGCTTGCCGGTGACGGACTCCCGGACCGCTGCCACGGTGCGGTCCACCTCGGCCGGCGGCATCTCCTCGGTGCCGATCTCGAACAGCAGCGTCGCAGGGTGGTCCGCGTGCGCCGGAGCATCCGGCAGCCGAACCGGCTCCGGTGCGGACACCGTTCCCAGCGGGTGGCCGAGTTCCTCGCGCCGCTCCATCCACAGCGCCGCCACCTCGCGGGCAAGAGCACGCATCCGGGCGAACGCGTTCGCCCGCTCGGTCGTCGAGATCGCGCCACGCGCATCGAGCACATTGAACACGTGCGAGCACTTCAGCACGTAGGTGTACGCGGGGACGGGCAGTCGCTCGTCGATCATCCGCTGCGCCTCGGCCGAGTACGTCTCGAACAGCGCGCGGTTGGCCTCGACGTCCGCGTCGTCCAGGTAGTACCGCGACATCTCGTACTCGGCCTGGCCGAACACCTCGCCGTACGTGACGCCCGGCGCGTACTGGATGTCCTTGAAATGATTGACGCCCTGGCGCGCCATCAGGATGCGCTCGATGCCGTACGTGATCTCCACCGACACGGGGTCGAGCGTCGTGCCACCGGCCTGCTGGAAGTAGGTGAACTGGGTGATCTCCAGCCCGTCCAGCCACACCTCCCAGCCCAGGCCCCAGGCGCCGAGCGCCGGTGAGGCCCAGTTGTCCTCCACGAACCGGACGTCGTGCGCATGGAGGTCGATACCGAGCTCCTCCAGGCTGCGCAGGTACACCTCCTGCGGATCACCCGGATCAGGCTTGAGGATCACCTGGAACTGCGTGTGCATCTGCAGCCGGTTCGGGTTCTCGCCGTAGCGGGCGTCGTCCGGGCGGACGGACGGCTCGACGTAGGCCACCCGCCACGGCTCCGGACCCAGGACGCGCAGAATCGTCGCCGGGTTCATCGTCCCCGCGCCGACCTCCGTGTTGAACGGTTGGGCGATCATGCAGCCCTGTTCCGTCCAGTACCTGGTCAGCGTCAGCAGCGCGTCCTGCATCGTCAACACGTGGAACATCCTCGCCAGAAGTCGTGGATGCCGGGATGGCCGGCACCCGGCGCGTCGTCTCGGCCAGCAAGTCTACGGCCCGTGTCGCATGGCTGCGGGCCCCGGCCGACCTGACATCCGCCATCTGGCGCGCGTGCCGTGACTGCCATTCGAGTCGCCTCGACGGCTCGGGCTGAGAGGACGCTAAGAAGTTGCCAAGAGCACGCTGAGATTCTCGCCGGAGCTCTGGCGTCCTGGCCGAACGGTTCCTATATTTCCTGCCGACAACTCAACAGATCGTCTTCCTCATGGAGTGACAGATGAAGGGACGAACCCCCGCTAAGATCCTTTCTGCCGCTCTGGCCGGCACTCTGATCACGACCGTCGCCGCGACTCCCGCAACCGCGGCGGAAGTCATCACTCCCTATCCGTCGGTCGCTGCGGAGCCCGGCCAGACCAGCACGTTCGACCTCCAGATCATGTCGGACGAATCGGAGACGGTGAACGTCGAGGTCACTGAGGCGCCGGAGGGCTGGACCACCGTGCTACGCGGAGACGGACGGCAGGTGTCCGCCGTCCATACGAGTCCGAGCGAGGCCGGCGAAGTGCAACTCGACGTCAGTGTCCCGGACGATGCCGAGGCAGGGCGCCACCGCGTGGTGGTCAGAGCTTCGGGCGCCGCCAGCGGGACGTCCACCCTCCCGCTCACGCTGGAGATCGTCGAACAGGCACCACAGGCGTTCGAGCTCAGCGCCGAGTATCCGTCGTTACAGGGCGACGCGTCCGAGACCTTCAATTTCAACCTGACGCTGGAGAACCGCTCCAGCCAGGATGCGACGTTCTCGATCGCGGCTGGTGGACCGCAGGGATGGACGGTCAATGCCCGCCCGGCCGCACAGCAACAGGCGGCGTCGTTCACCGTCCCCGCAGGCGACTCGTCATCGATCACCGTCGAGGCCCAGCCGCCCGAGGGAGTGGCCGCGGGCACGTACGAGCTCGGCGTGCAGGCCAGCGGCGAAAGCGGCGGGCCGCTGCAACAGGTGCTCAACGTCGAGATCATCGGTTCCACATCGATGACCTTGTCCACCGCCAACGAACGGCTCAGCATGTCCGGAAATGCGGGCGAGGCGTCGACCGTGACACTCGTCATCACCAACGACGGCAACACGCCGCTCGAGGGCGTCGAGCTCAGCAGCACGCCGCCGACGGACTGGGAGGTCGAGTTCGAGCCGTCGTCCGTTGACGTGCCGGCCGGGCAGAGCACGCAGGTCAACGCGCGGATCACTCCGGCCGGTAACGCGGTCGCGGGCGATTACTCGGTGACGCTGAGCGCGGCCGGCGGTGGCAACAACGAGTCGGTCGACATCAGGTACGCCGTCGAAACGTCCGGCTGGTGGGGCTTCGTCGGCGTTCTGTTGATCCTGGCCGCGCTCGCCGCCCTGTTCGGCGTCTACCGGAGGTACGGACGGCGATGACCGGCGCGACGACGGGTTCGGTGGTCACGCCGGACGCGCCCGCCGCGACCACCGCCATCTGGACTCAGCAGCTCACCAAGCGCTACGGCAAATTCACCGCGGTCGACCGGCTCAGCCTCGAAGTGCGGGCCGGCGAGGTCTTCGGCCTACTCGGACCGAACGGCGCGGGCAAGACCACCACCATCTTGATGCTGCTCGGCTTGTCCGAGCCGACAAGCGGCGACGTGCGGGTCGTGGGTGTCGACCCGACCCGCAACCCGCTCGACGTCAAGCGCCGCGTCGGCTACGTGCCCGACAGCGTCGGCTTCTACGGCCACCTGACCGGGCGGGAGAACCTGGAGTACACCGCAGCCCTCAACGGCCTCGACCCAGCGGCGGCGCGGGAGCGGATCGCCGGGCTGCTCGATCAGGTCGGCCTCACCGAGCGTGCCGACGATCCGGTCAAGGTCTACTCGCGAGGCATGCGCCAGCGGCTCGGGATCGCGGACGCGCTGGTCAAATCGCCGGATGTGCTCATCCTGGACGAGCCGACCATCGGCTTGGACCCGCGCGGCATCGACCACGTGCTGCAACTCGTGCACGAGTTGGCGAGCGAGCAGGGCGTGGCCGTACTGCTCTCGTCCCACCTGCTCGGCCAGGTGCAGTCCGTGTGCACCCGTATCGGCATCTTCGTACGCGGGCGGATGATCGCGTCCGGCACGGTCGACGAGCTCGCCGCCGAGCATGGCAGGCGGCTCGTCCTCGAGGTCGCCGTCGCCGAGCCGAGCGCCGACCTGGCCGACGTGCTGGCCGGCGTGCCAGGGGTGGTCCAGGTGGACCGCGACGGTTCCGGCTGGGTGGTCGGGGCGCAGGACGACGTTCGCGCGGCGGTGACGCGCCGGTTGCACGAGCGCGATCTCACGGTCGTGCATCTTCATCAGCGCACCGAAGAGCTCGGGGCGATCTACCGCAGGTACTTCGCCGAGGAGGGCAGCAATGAGTGACCGATCCCGGATCCGTCGCCTTAGCGACCGGGCGGGATCCACGCTGGCCGCCGGTCTCCGTCCGCTTCGCACCGGCGTGAAGACGGCGCGCGGGCGTTCGCTGTCGGTGCTCGACGCCGCGGCTGCACGGGTTGGGCTCGCACCCCGTCCGGCGGCACCGCAGCCCGGATGGCGCACCGTCGCGCGTAAGGAGTTCGGCGACCACATCGCGTCACTCCGGTTCCTCATCCTGCTCGTGATCATCGGGCTGGCGTGCCTCGTCGCCGTCATCAACGCCGCGGGCTTCTTGCGGGACGTCGCGAGCGGTACCGCCGACGCGCCGATCAGCAGCCCCTTCTTGTTGTTGTTCACCCAGTCGGACAACGAGATCTTCCCGTTCGTTCGATTCCTCGGGCTCTTCGCACCGCTGGTCGGCATCGCATTCGGCTTCGACGCGATCAACCAGGAACGAGCGGACGGCACCCTGCCGCGACTCGTCTCACAACCGATCCACCGAGACGACGTGATCAACGGCAAGTTCGCCGCCGGCCTGGCGACCATCGGCGTGACCCTCGCGATCGTGGTCGTCATCATGTCGGGTGTCGGCATTCTTCGGTTGGGAGTGACTCCGTCGGCCTCCGACGCAGCCAGGCTGGTCGCGTTCGTCGTGATCACGCTCGCCTACGTCGGCGTCTGGATGGCTTTCGCGATCCTGTGCTCGGTGCTGCTCAGGCGGGCCGCGACGGCCGCGCTCGTCGTGTTCTCAACCTGGCTCGTTCTGACGCTGTTCGGCACGTGGCTAGCCGGCCTCGTCGCGGGTGCGGTCGGCCCGGCCGACGAACTCGGCCGGCGGAACTTGGAGTACACCCTCTCCCAGTTCACCCCGGCCGGGCTTTACGACGCCAGCGCCGCGTCGGTGTTGGCGGACCCGAGTTTCCAGGTGGCGATGTTGGGCCGCGGTGATCTGGAGCAGGCGGCGAACGTGGTCGACCTGAACTTCTCGTTGCTACAGAGCCTGCTCGCGGTATGGCCGCAGGTGACGGCCCTCGTGGCGGTCTGCGTGGTGCTGTTCACGGTCGCCTACATGGCGTTCCTGCGCCAGGAGATCCGCGCCTGACGCTTCCGATCGATCACGTTCGGCAGGCGTGGCGACATCCCACCACCCATGCAGGCATGGTGTGATGTCGCCACGCCTAGTGGCGCATAGCCGCGACCACCTAAACTCGGTGTATGACCGTGTTGACCGCGCTGGGCGACTCCCACCTCGCCGACATCACCGCGTCGGAGACGTCGCTGCGCCGGTTCCTACACGGTCTGCCCGGGGTCGATCAGGTCGGTGCGGAGTCCCGAGCGGCCATGCTGGCGTCCCGCTCGATCAAGACGACGTCCAAGCAGTGGGCGATCGACCTGGCCATCTCCATGATCGACCTGACGACGCTCGAAGGTCAGGACACGCCGGGCAAGGTTCGCGCGCTGTGCTCCAAGGCGCAGCGGCCGGACCCGTCCGATCCGACCGTCCCTCCGGTCGCCGCGGTGTGCGTCTACCCGGATCTGATCGCGACGGCCGCCGATGCGTTGCGCGGTTCCGGTGTCCATCTCGCCAGCGTCGCCACCGGATTCCCGTCCGGACGGACGACACTCGAGGTCAAACAGATCGAAGCCCGCGCCGCCGTGGCCGCGGGTGCCGACGAGGTCGACATGGTCATCGACCGCGGCGCATTCCTCGCCGGCAACTACGGGCAGGTCTTCGACGAGATCGTCGCGGTCAAGGAGGCGTGCGGAGGCGCTGACGGGCAGAGTGCGCACCTCAAGGTCATTCTGGAAACCGGCGAGCTGGCCACCTACGACAACGTGCGCCGCGCATCGTGGCTGGCGATGCTGGCCGGGGCAGACTTCATCAAGACCAGCACCGGCAAGGTCGCCCCGGCGGCGACGATGCCCGTCACGCTCGTCATGCTCGAAGCGGTGCGCGACTTCCGCGACACGACCGGGCGGCAGGTCGGCGTCAAACCGGCCGGCGGCATCCGCACCAGCAAGGACGCGATCCGCTACCTGGTCATGGTCAACGAGGTCGCCGGCGACGACTGGCTCGACCCGAGCTGGTTTCGCTTCGGCGCGTCCAGCCTGCTCAACGACCTGCTCATGCAGCGCCAGAAGACCAAGACGGGCCGCTACGCCGGGCCGGACTACTTCACCCTGGACTGAAGACCGATACCACGTTTGCACGGAGCGCCCACGTATCACCCCGGCATCGAAGCGGCGAGCGATGCCGGTCAGGTCGGTTGAGGGACTACCCTGGATCGCAGTAACCTCCTAGACCGCTACGGACTGATCTGCCATGGCCAAGTTCGAATACGCACCGGCTCCCGAGTCGCGTGCGATCGTCGATATCGCCAGCTCGTACGGGCTGTTCATCAACGGTGAGTTCGTCGACTCGATCGACGGTACCGCTTTCAAGACTGTGAACCCGGCGACCGAGGAGGTGCTCGCCGATGTGACGCAGGCCGGTCCGCAGGACGTCGACGCCGCCGTCGCCGCGGCCCGCCGCGCCTACGAGACGACATGGTCGACGATGTCCGGCAAGGACCGCGGCAAGTACCTGTTCCGTATCGCGCGAATCATTCAGGAGCGCTCGCGAGAGCTGGCGGTGCTGGAGTCCATCGACAACGGCAAGCCGATCCGCGAGTCGAGGGACGTCGACGTCCCGCTCGTCGCCGCGCACTTCTTCTACAACGCCGGCTGGGCGGACAAGCTCGACTATGCGGGCTTCGGCGTCAATCCGCAGCCGCACGGCGTTGCGGGCCAGGTGATCCCGTGGAACTTCCCGCTGCTGATGCTGGCGTGGAAGATCGCCCCGGCGCTCGCGACCGGCAACACCGTCGTGCTCAAGCCGGCCGAGACGACGCCGCTGACCGCGCTCACGTTCGCCGAGATCTGCCAGCAGGCCGACCTACCGCCGGGTGTGGTCAACATCATCACCGGCGCCGGGGAGACCGGACGCACGCTCGTCGAGCACCCGGACGTCGGCAAGGTCGCGTTCACCGGGTCGACCGAGGTCGGTAAGGCGATCGCCCGATCCGTCGCCGGCACGACGAAGAAGGCCACGCTCGAGCTCGGCGGTAAGGCAGCCAACGTAGTGTTCGACGACGCGCCGATCGATCAGGCAATCGAGGGCATCGTCAACGGCATCTTCTTCAACCAGGGGCACGTCTGCTGCGCGGGATCGCGGCTGCTGGTCCAAGAGTCGGTCTACGACGAGGTGCTCGGCTCGCTCAAGCGCCGGCTCGGGACGCTGCGAGTCGGCGAGCCGCTGGACAAGAACACCGACATCGGTGCGATCAACTCGGCCGAGCAGCTGGCCCGGATACGCGAGCTGTCCGAGGTGGGCGAGGCCGAGGGGGCCGAGCGCTGGTCGCCGCCGTGCGAGCTTCCCGAGCGGGGCTACTGGTACCCGCCGACGGTGTTCACCGGCGTCTCGCAGGCTCATCGGATCGCTCGCGAGGAGATCTTCGGGCCGGTGCTGTCCGTGCTGACGTTCCGCACACCCGAGGAAGCGGTCGAAAAGGCGAACAACACGCCGTACGGGCTTTCCGCAGGCGTGTGGACCGAGAAGGGCTCGCGCATCCTGTGGATGTCCCAGAAGCTGCGCGCCGGGGTCGTCTGGGCGAACACGTTCAACCGCTTCGACCCGACCAGCCCGTTCGGAGGCTACAAGGAGAGCGGCTACGGCCGCGAAGGCGGACGGCACGGCCTGGAGGGTTACCTGAAGTGAGTACGGCGGCGAAGCAGGCCGAACGGCTGGCGATCAAGAAGACGTACAAGCTCTACATCGGCGGCAAGTTTCCGCGCTCGGAGTCCGGCCGCTCGTACAAGGTCACCGATAGTAAGGGACGGTTCCTCGCCAACGCTGCCTGGGCGTCGCGCAAGGACGCGCGGGACGCCGTCGGCGCAGCGCGCAAGGCACTGCCCGGATGGTCCGGCGCGACGGCGTACAACCGCGGCCAGGTGCTGTACCGCGTCGCGGAGATCATGGAGGGTCGTCGCTCGCAGTTCATCGACGAGGTCGTCGCCGGTGAGGGCATCTCGCGCACCCGGGCCGAGAAGTCCGTCGACGAGGCGATCGACCGCTGGGTCTGGTACGCCGGATGGTCGGACAAGATCGCCCAGGTGGCCGGGTCGACGAACCCGGTGGCGGGCCCGTACTTCGACTTCTCCATTCCGGAGCCGACCGGCGTCGTCGCAGCGCTGGCGCCGCAGAACTCGTCGCTGCTCGGCCTGGTGTCGGTGCTCGCGCCTGCAGTGATCGGCGGCAACACGGCGGTCGTGACGGCGTCCTACGAACGTCCGCTGCCGGCGATCACGCTCAGCGAGGTGCTCGCGACGTCCGACGTACCCGGCGGCGTGGTCAACATCCTGACCGGCAGGGTCGGCGACACGGCGCCAACGCTGGCCTCGCACATGGACGTCAACGCGATCGATCTCGCCGGCGCGGCCGGCGACGACGAGCACGCGACCGAGCTCGAGCTGGCCGCGGCGGAGAACCTCAAGCGCGTCATCCGCGCGCCGTCGACCGAGCCGGACTGGACCAAAGCGCCCGGCATCGGCCGCATCACCGCGTACCTGGAGACCAAAACCGTCTGGCACCCCGTCGGCGTCTGACGCGTTTGGCGTGAACCGGTCGAACCGTTCACCGCGGCGACTGATCATTCGTGATCAGGTACACCGCGAATGCAGCATCGTCGTTGACGTCGTTTCGGCCGGGGATCAGGCCTGGACCCCTCACCTCGCCGACCTCAACCATGCCGAGCCGTTCCATCACCGCTCGCGACGCCTCGTTGTGGGTCTCGGTGAATGCCACCACACCGGACGCACCCAGCTCGCCGAACGCGAAGTCGAGCCCGGCCTGACCGATCTCAGTCGCATAGCCGCGCCGTTGCCTGGTCGGCGACACGGACCAGCCGACCTCGAGGCGGTCGGTGGTCCAGGTATGGCCGGCGAGAAGATCCACAAGATGAGCGGTTACCGCGTTGTCGTCGGACAACCGGTCGACGCCACCACGTCCCACGAGCTCGCCGGTCCCGCGCTCGTAGGCCATCCACTTGCTGGTGCCGTTCGTCTCCCATGCCCGTTGCTTCGTCGCAGCCACCTCGACAGCATGGTCGCGGCTCCAGCTACTTCCGAACCAGCGCACGATCCCGGGCTCGCCGTGTAGCCGCACCAGGTCCGCCGCGTGTTCGGGTCCGATCGGGACCAGCCGAAGCCGATCGGTCAGCCGGGTCCGCACGGCTTGCGCGACGAGATCACGCAACCGCCGGTCACCGTCAGTACGGCCCACCATCATGAGGTCGAGATCGGCCGGACCCACCCAGGCGAACGCGTCATGCTTGCCGTCCTCAAGCACCGGTGCGTCCAGATCGCCGTCGACGTCGACGAGGTAGTCACGCTCGTGGCGGGCAAACCGGTTGCGCGGATCCGGCGTGTGACGCTCGTCGGGCGTCCACTCCCACTCCGCCACGACCGCCTCGATGCGCCGCAGCCTCCAGCCGGTCTCCTCCTCGATCTCCCGGGCAAGCGTTTGCTCGGGCGTTTCGCCCGGCTCGACGTGCCCGCCGACGATGTCCCAGATGCCGGGGAGGAGGCGACGATCAGGTGAGCGCCGTTGAGCGTAAACCCGATGCCTGCCGTCGCGAATCAAGGCACCAACGCAGTTCGGGGCGGGCATGCTTCGCATGCTACGGCGCGGTTCGCCGGCTGCGCTCGACCGGTACCGATCAGCCGCAGTGGATCTTCTTCATCGTGCGGCTCGCCCAGTCGATCCAGCCGCTGATGTCGATGCAGCGGTTCGTCATGTCGACGCCGCGCGGCGTGTATACCGGACCGGCGTAATACGAGTAGAAGCCACCGTCACAGCCGGTGCTGCTGGGGCAGCTCGGCCAGCTCCAACCGCTCGGCCGGATCTTCGCCTCGGTGTAGAGCTTCACACCGTAGGTGGGACCGGCGTGATTCGTGACGAGGCAGTTGCGGCGGGTCGTCCACGACCAGTACACGTCGAGGTGCGCATACGTCGAGCCGTTGGCCTTGATCGGGTAGTGCCCGATATGGGTGTACGACGAGCCACACGGCCCACCCCCCATCGTGGTGATCATGCCTTCCGGCAATGTCGAGTTGCCGCCGGCGTGCGCCGTCGCCCCGAAACCCAGCACCAACCCGAACGTCACAACGATGCTTGCGATAAGCCTTTTCATGGCAATGCCCTCCGAGCCCCGCGGCAGTGCTTTTACAGTGCCAGATCCCGGCGAAATGATCAATGCCTGGACGGTACGAACGTCCTGGACAGTCGGCACCCAAACGACCTCGCCCAGCCACACCGGCTCTCGTCCGCGCTCCCGTACGCTCGAGGGCATGGGCTTGCGTGGGACGGCCGTACTACTCGTCGTGGCCGCACTCGGCACGTCTGCCTGCGCCGGTGATGGCTCATCCGATACCGAGCAGACGGCGGACGCGACACCGCCTCCGGAGGAACAACGCAGCGTCCCGCCGCAGGCCGAGGCGACGATCACACCGGAGCCGGGACCGGTCACCATCGCGTTCGCCGGCGACATTCACTTCGAGGGCGAACTCCGGCCGCTGCTGGACGATCCCGCAACGGCGCTGAGCCCGATAGCAGCCCAGTTGTCCGCCGCGGACCTGACGATCGTCAACCTCGAGTCCTCGATCGGGCCAGGTGGTGAACCCGAGCCGAAGCGATTCACATTTCAAGCACCGCCCACGTCCTTGGCCGCACTGGCCGCGGCCGGCGTCGATGTGGCTTCACTCGCAAACAATCACGCGGCAGATTTCGGTCTCGGCGGTCTCGAGTCGTCGCTGGCGGCCGCGCAGGACGCCCGTCACGCCGATCCGCCGCTCGAGGTCGTCGGCATCGGAGAGGACGCCGACCGCGCGTTCACGCCGGCAACGTTCGAGATCAACGGGACGACCGTTGCCGTGTTCGCCGCGTCGGCCGCGGACGACGATCCGACGGCAGATCCGACCGGGCACTGGGCTGCAACGCCGGACCGCGCCGGCACCGCCGATGCCCTCGATCCGGCCGCTCTCGCCGGCGCGATCTCCGGTGCGGTCGCCGACGTCGTCGTCGTGTATCTGCACTGGGGCGTGCAGGGGCGAAGCTGCCCGAGCCCGGAGCAGGAGGAACTCGCCGGCACGCTCGCCCGCGCCGGTGCGGACGTCATCGTGGGCAGCCATGCGCACCGTTTGCAGGGCGCCGGGCGGCTCGATGACACGTACGTGGCGTACGGGCTGGGCAATTTCGTCTGGTACACCCAGGCGTCGGAGCCGACCACGACGACCGGGGTGCTCACGCTGACCGTGGCACCGGACGGACGCGTCACCGACGACCGGTGGGCACCGGCGCGCATCGGCGACGACGGCATCCCGGAGTTCGCGACCGGCGACCTCGCGGATGAGATGCGGGCTTCGTTCGCCGAACTCCGCGATTGCACCAACCTTGTCGGCCTCGGCTGATCATCAGTTGCGGCTCCGTACCTGGGCACGTGCGGCGCCGTAGGAGAACGTCTCATAGGCGATCATCGCCCAGATCACGACATTGACCGCGACGAGCGTCCATATCGCCGGCAGCTCGCGGCCCAGCGGGACGGCGGCGACCAGCGCGATCGCGATGAGCAGGCGATGGTAGTTGACGCTGCGGGCACCACGTAGCCGCAGTGCGACGTGAGCCAGCAGGTACAGCGCCACACCGCCCTGCAGGGCGAACGCCGCGATCGTGCTCAGCGGTTCGTCGTAGTGGGCGAGTGTGTTCTCCAGGCCGACCGCGACCAGCACGATTCCGGCCGCCATCGGCAGGTGGAGGTACGGGTAGGAATCTCGGGCGAACGCGTTCTGCTCGCGACCGGGCGTCTTGCCGGTGAGCCGTTGCTCGGTGACGATCGCCACGACATCGAAGTACGCCCACCACAATGCCGACGCCAACGCGACACCGAGGACCGCCGCGGTAATCAGCCCCGCGGACAGGTCGAGATGCACGCCGACGCCGAGCACGACGATCGACTCACCGAGCACGAGGATGATGATCAGGCCGTAACGTTCGGCGAAGTGGGCCGGCACGATCTTCCAACCGGCCACTCCGAACAACGCCGGGCCGCCGAAGTCGATGAGGATCGCCACCACCCAGAGGATCAGCTGTGCCGCACCGTCCAGGAACGATGCCGTCACGATGAGGCCCACACCGATACCCGAGCTGACCGAAAGGCTGGCCACCGACGAGCGCAGGTCGGCATCGTCCTGGCTCGCCAGCGCGAACAGCGCGATGTGTGCGAACCGGACGACTCCGTATGCGATCGCGAACGCCAATGCTCGGTCGTCGAATGCCCCCGGGACGGACAGTGCAGCGATGAGCAGTGCGGCCATCGCGCCGAACATCGCGACCCGAACGAGCCCTTCTTCCGGGTCGACTGCGCTGGTGAGCCAGGCAAAGCCGCTCCACGCCCACCACAGCAGGGCCACCACGAACATGCCCTGCAGTACGCCGGTCCACGTCGGATGCTCCACGATGAGCGCGGTGCTCTGGGTGAACGCCAGTACGAAGACAAGGTCGAAGAACAACTCCAGGAACCGCACCTTCGAGCTGGTCCGCGCGACGGCTCGGGCTCGGCGCGTGCGCGGGATGTCGTCACTGCTCATACTCGCTCCCATAAAGATCACTCAACGAGAATGACCACGTTAAGCCGGAAATCCCCAGCCAAGCCAGCTCTTCAGACCACGCAAAGCCGGAAATCACCGGCTTAACGTGATCATTCTGGCGCGCTGCTGCTTACGCGTCGAAGACTTTTCCGGGGTTGAGAATGCCGGCCGGGTCGAGCGCCCGCTTAATGTCGCGATGCAGCCGGATGCCGACCGGGCCGAGTTCGCGGGCCAGCCACTCCTTCTTCAGGACACCGACGCCGTGTTCACCGGTGATCGTCCCGCCGAGATCCAGCCCGAGGTCCATGACCGCACCGAACGCCCGGTGCGCACGTTCGGCCTCGGCCGCATCGGACGAGTCGAAGCACACCGTCGGGTGCATGTTGCCGTCCCCAGCATGCCCCACGATGCCGATCGTGACGTCGTGCTCCACGGCGATCTTGGTGACACCGTCGAACAGCGCACCGAGCTCGGTCAGCGGCACACAGACGTCGTCGATCATCGTCGTGCCGAGCTGCTCTAGCGCCAGCAGGGCCATCCGCCGCGCCGCCAGGAGCAACTCGCCCTCGGCCGGATCATCGGCCCGGATGACGTCCGTCGCGCCACCGTCGCTGAACAGCGCGGCGATACGATCGATCTCTTCGGCACCGGCCTGACCGCCGGAGTCCGACTGGGCCAGCACCATCGCGCCGGCGTCCTGCGGCAGGTCCATGCGTTTCCACTCGTCGACCGCACGGATCGTCGTCCCGTCCATGATCTCCAGCAGACTCGGCACCATACCGGCGGTCATGACGCTGGCGGCCGCGCGCGCACCGGCGTCGGCAGTGTCGAACAGGCCGACGACGGTGTGCGGGCGCTGGGCTTCGGGGCGCAGCGCCAGCGTCGCCTCCGTGATGACCCCGAGTGTTCCCTCGCTGCCGACGAACAATTTGGTGAGGTCGTAGCCGGCGACGCCTTTGACGGTCCGCCGCCCGGTCCGCACAACCTCTCCGGACGCGAGGACGACCTCGAGACTGCGCACGTAGTCCGTGGTGACGCCGTACTTGACACAGCACAGGCCGCCCGAGTTCGTCGACAGGTTGCCGCCGATCGAGCAGAACTCCCAGCTCGACGGGTCCGGCGGGTAGTACAGCCCGTGCTCGCCGACGGCGCGTGAAAGGTCGGCGTTGAACACGCCGGGCTGGGTGACGACGATACGGTTCGCCGGATCGACTTCGATGATCTTGTCCATCTTCGCCAGCGAAAGAACGATGCAACCGTCGTCCGCGTTGGCGGCTCCGGAGAGTCCGCTGCGCGCGCCCTGCGGGACGACGGGGACGCCTAGTTCGGAAGCGGTGCGCAATGTGTGTTCGACGTGTGCGCGCTCCCGAGCGACGACGACCGCGGCCGGCATGCCCGCAGGGCAGAACAGCGCCTTGTCGTAGCGGTACTGCTCCATGAGATCGGGGTCGGCGAGCACCGAGTTCTCGGGGATGCCGGTGCGCAGCGCCGCCACGACCTCGTCCGGTTTGTACACACCCGCCATACCCGCACGATACCCCGCCCACCGAATGACCACGTAAACGTCTCTTCAGCGTCGTTAGCGCATCTTCAACGGGTCGCTAACCGTTACCACAGGCTTCGTGCCACGGTGGGTCCCACGCAGCGGGCAGAGCCCCGTGCGGAGCATTAGTAACGGTTAGCGACCCGTTGAAGAGGCGCTAACGGTAGCGAAGCGGCGTTTACGTGGTCATTCTGTGGCGGGGAGGCGCATGCGGGCGAATGCGCGGCGCGAAGCAAGCGCGGCGTACCCGGGCTTGACCACATCGTTGATCAACGCCAGCCGCTCGTCGAACGGGATGAACGAGCTCTTGAGCGCGTTGACGGTGAACCACTGGAAGTCGTCGAGATCGTAGCCGAACGCGTCGGCGAGCAACTCGAACTCGCGCGACATCGAGGTTCCGCTCATCAAGCGGTTGTCGGTGTTGATCGTGACCCGGAACCGCAGCCGAGCCAGCAGACCGATCGGGTGCTCGGCGATCGACGAGGCGGCTCCGGTCTGCAGGTTCGAGGACGGACACATCTCCAGCGGTACCCGCTTATCACGGACGTACGCCGCCAGCCGACCTAACGTCACGGCACCGGACGCGTCGACGGTGACGTCATCGATGATGCGCACGCCGTGCCCGAGCCGGTCCGCACCGCACCACTGCAGCGCCTCCCAGATGGACGGCAGCCCGAACGCCTCACCGGCATGAATCGTGAAATGCGCGTTCTCCCGGCGCAGGTATTCGAACGCGTCCAGGTGCCGCGTGGGCGGGAAGCCCGCCTCGGCACCGGCGATGTCGAAGCCGACCACCCCGGCGTCGCGGTATCGCACTACGAGCTCGGCGATCTCCCGTGACCGCGCGGCATGCCGCATCGCGGTCAGCAGTGTCGCGATCCGGATGGGCGTGCCCGCTGCGGCGGCCCGCCGTTCACCGAGGCGGAAGCCCTCCTCCACAGCTTCGACGACCTCGGTCAGAGTGAGTCCGCTGGACAGATGCTGCTCCGGTGCATACCTGACCTCCGCGTAGACGACACCGTCTGCGGCCAGATCCTCGGCACACTCAGCGGCCACCCGGACGAGTCCGTCGCGTTGTTGCATGACGGCGACGGAGTGCTCGAAAGTCCCCAGGTACCGCTCGAGTGATCCCGAGTTGGCCGAGTCGATGAACCACTTCCCCAGCGACTCCGCGTCGTCCGCCGGTAGCTCATGGCCGATTTCGCGAGCCAGCTCGATGATCGTGGAAGGACGGAGCCCGCCGTCCAGATGGTCATGCAACAGCACCTTCGGCGCCGCCAGTATCTCGTCGGGCGTCACCTTCATACCATCGACCCTAGTCGTGAGTGTTCTTACCGGCTCCGGAAGGGTGGCAGCCGCCGCTTCGGCTTCGACCGCTCGGCCTTCACGGCCCGCGGAGAGGTGGAGCCGGTCTGCTCCGGCTCGTCGGTCGATCCGCCGTCCTCCGCGAGCGCCCGGTCCACCGAGTGTTCCACATCCTCGAACCGCCCTTCGAACCGTCCGGTGACGTGCTCGGTCACATGCTCGGTCAGCTCGCTTCGCAGCTGGCGCGCCTGGGCGCGTACGAACGCCTGATGCTCGCCGTGGAACGCCCGGACCGTCGCGACGCAGATTCCGAGCATCACCAGGCTGAACGGTAGTGCGATCATGATCGCCATGGTGCGTAGCGCCAGAAGCCCGCCGGCCACCAGAAGCGCGACGGCGACGAGTCCTTCAACGCTCGCCCAGAACACCCGGCTCCACACCGGCGGGTCGGGGTCACCGCCGGATGCCAGCATGTCGACGACCAGAGAGCCCGAGTCGGACGACGTCACGAAGAACACGACGATCAGAAAGATGACCAGGACGCTGACGATCCCGCCGGCTGGCAGTCCGTCCAGCAGGTCGAACATCGCGAAGTCCTCGTTCACCGTCCTGTCCGGCTGGACCAGGCCGCCTTCGCCGAAGATCTCCCGGTACAGCCCCGACCCGCCGAGCACCGCGAACCACAGGAAGGTCACGATCGTCGGGACGAGCAGCACCCCGGCCACGAACTCGCGGACCGTCCGGCCCTTGGAGATGCGCGCGATGAACACACCGACGAACGGTGCCCACGACATCCACCAGCCCCAGTAGAAGGTCGTCCATGCGCTCTGCCACTCCTGACCCTCGGCGCCGGTGTAGGCGCTGTTGTCGAACGTCATCGGAAGCACGTTGATCAGGTAGACACCGATGGACTGGACGAATTCGCGCAGGAGGAAAAGGGTCGGCCCGGCGACCAGCACGAAGAGCATGACCAGCCCGGCAATCACGAGGTTGACGTTCGACAGCCACTTGATTCCCTTGTCCAGCCCGGTGGCCACCGAGAGCACGGCGAGCAGCGTGATCGCAACGATCAGGATCACCTGCAGCGCGGTCGACGTGTCGGCCCAGCCGATGCGTTCGAAGCCGGCGGCGATCTGCAGCACCCCGAGCCCGAGTGACGTCGCGACGCCGAACACCGTTCCGATGATCGCCACGATGTCGATCACATCACCCGCGGTGCCTTTCACCCGGTCACCGAGGATCGGCTCCAGGGCCCATCGGATCGATACCGGACGGCCGCGCCGGTGGATCGCATAGGCGAGGGCCAGCCCGACGACCACATAGATCGCCCAGGCGTGGATGCCCCAGTGCAGATAGGTCTGGGCGAGTGCGGTCTGCGCCAAGCCGATGTCCGAGCCGTCGGTGCCCGGCTTCGGGTTGGCGTAATGACTCAGCGGTTCGGCGACACCCCAGAACACCAGCCCGATGCCCATGCCGGCGGCGAACAGCATGGCGAACCAGGTACGGACGCCGAACTCCGGCTCGTCGTCCTCCTTGCCCAGCCTGATGTCGCCGAACCGGGACAGGCCCATCCAGATCGCGAAGATCACGAATGCCGCCACGATCAGGACGTAGTACCAGCCGAATGCACCGACCACGTTGTCCATGGCGGACTGCAACAGATCCTCTACCCGCCCGGGCCAGATCACGGTGACGAGGACGAAGGCCAGCACCAGTCCGGCGGCCGGCCAGAAGATGCGTGGCGCGGTCACTCGCTGTGCGGCTCTAGTGGTCCACCCGGACGCTCCGGCTCGGGACGGCTCAGTCCCCGTCGACACGGCTGGGCACCCCCGTCCACGCATGGAGAACACTGCTTACGTTAACCGTCTATGCTGCGCACAAGGCCGTCAAGCGGAACCGCCGGGCCTACCGGCCGCCAGAACGATCACCTCTCGAACCCCGGATCGACCGGCCCCGTAACGGCCCATGGGCTCCGGGTTCGCGACGCCTACGACAAAGGCGGTTCGCCCTGCGCGTCGTGACGCAACCGGGCGCGAGCGTCCCCATCACCCACCGTCTCGTACACGATCACCAACCACGGCAGCACGGCCAGTCCGCCAAGGCTCGCCAGTGGCGACAACCGGCTCCCGCCGATACCAGGCGTTCTCTTGCTTTGCGCGTCTTACGGCCGTGGTTTGGCCGGGGATTGCCAGCTTTACGTGATCATTCTGCGGGGACGGTGTCGGGGACGATACGGCCGTCGCGCAGCTCCACGACACGGTCGGCGAGGTCCATCATGACCGGGTCGTGCGTCGCGACGACGGCGGTCATCTCGCGCTCGTGGACGAGGTCGCGGATCAGGTCCATCACCGCACGTCCGGTATGCAGGTCCAGCTGGCCGGTCGGCTCGTCGGCGATC
>DASUTB010000095.1:0-33799 GCA_036374835.1 Jiangellaceae bacterium
GACGACGAGATCATCTCGTCTCCGGAGATGAACGCCAACATCCCGTGCGACGTCGGCATCACCCAAGGCGCCACCCAGATCACCGGCAACTTCGAGGCCGAGGAGGCACAGGAGCTCGCGGCCCTCATCCAGGGCGGTGCGCTGCCGGTCGAGGTCGAACGGATCGAGCAGCGCGTGGTGGGCCCGACACTCGGCCAGGCCGCGATCGACGCCAGCTTCCAGGCCGCGATCATCGGTATCGCCGTCACCGGCCTGTTCATTCTGTGGGTGTACCGGCTGGTCGGGCTGATGGCCGCGATCGCGCTGGGCGGCTACGCCCTCATCTCGCTCGGGACGCTGACCGCGCTCGGCGCCACACTGACCCTGCCTGGCCTCGCCGGCTTCGTGCTGGCCATCGGCATGGCCGTCGACGCCAACGTGCTGGTGTTCGAGCGAGCCCGCGAGGATTACGTCGACGGCAACATCAAGAGCAAACGCAAAGCCTTGCGCAGCGGTTTCCGCAACGCGTTGTCCGCTATCGCGGACTCGTCGGTGACGACGCTGATCGCAGCCACCCTGCTGTTCTTCCTCGCCTCCGGGCCGGTCCGCGGCTTCGGCATCACGCTGTCGATCGGCGTGCTGGCATCGCTGTTCTCCGCACTGATCGTCACCCGGGTGCTGGCCGAGATCGCCGTCTCCCGCGGGTGGGTCGAACGGAATCCGAAGTGGTCCGGCATCGGCGCGCACACGAAGTTCCGCCTGTGGCTGCGCCGGATCAAGCCGAATCTCATGCAGCACAGCCGGCGCTTCCTCGTCGGCTCGCTGATCGCGGTCATCATCGCGACGGCGGGGATCCTCGTTCGAGGGATGAACTTCGGTGTCGAATTCACCGGCGGACGGCAGCTCGCCATCGAGACCGAGCAGCCGATCGACATCGACGACGCGCGCGACATCATCGCCGAAACCGGATACCCCACCGCGATCGTCCAGGAGACCGAGGATGCGGACATCTCGGTGCGGACCGAGGAGATCTCCGACGCGGAGGCACGCGGCATCGCCGAAGCGATCGGGGAGACCACCGGTGGCGCGGACATCGTGCGCGACGAGCTGATCGGGCCCAGCCTCGGCGAAGAGTTGCAGCGCAACGCGCTCATCGCACTGGCGGTGGCGCTTGCCGCGCAGCTGGCCTATCTGGCGATCAGATTCCGGTGGACGTTCAGCACCGGCGCGGTGGCCGCGCTGTTCCAGAACGTGGTGCTCGTGATCGGCTTGTTCGCCTGGCTCGGCAAATCGATCGACGGGATCTTCCTCGCCGCGCTGCTGACGATCATCGGGTACACGGTGAACGACACGGTCGTGCTCTTCGATCGCATTCGTGAGGATTGGCGTCGCGATCCGACCGCGGACTTCCGGGTCACGACGAACGGCGCGATCCTCAACACGCTGCCCCGCACGCTCAATACCGGCCTGTCGACGCTGTTCATTCTGGTCGCGCTGTTCCTCCTCGGCGGCGATTCGTTGTCGGACTTCGCGCTGGCTCTCATCGTCGGCTTGTTGGTCGGCATGTACTCGTCGAACTTCACCGCAGCACCGATCGCGCTCGAGCTCGAGGAGAAGTACCCGGCGCCGATCCCGGAGGAGAAGGAGAAGAAGCCGGCCGGCACTCGCGAGGACCCGAACTACGGCGCCGTCGTCTAAGAATGATCACGTAAAGCTGGCGTTTTCCAGCCAAACCACGGCTACAGACCCGGCAAAGCCGAGGGAGTCCGAGCAAAGCGCTATACGCCGTCCCGCTCGGCACGGCCCCACACGTGCCACACTGCGGGGACCGCGCGCGTCGCTAGCAGCCAGTAGCCGATGCCGGCCATTAGCGACGCCACGAGCGCGAGCCACCCGGAGAAGTCCCGGATCAGCGGGTAGATGAGCCAATGCACGAGGTAGATGTACAGCGAGGCACTCGCCAGCACGCCGGCCACCTTGCGGACCGGCTCCGGCACAACCACCGTCGGCGCCCACACCAGCAGCAACAGAAGTGCGACGATCAACAGGTTGCGGCCCATACTGTCGAAAAACCCCGGCACGGTCGTGAGCACCACGGCACTGAGCAGTAGCCGCTGCCACCGGGCCGACGCGCGCGCCACCGCCCAGCCGATCGCGAACAGCCACAGCGCCGGCTTGGTGTGCGTCAGGCCGATCTCGACGATCTCGTACCGCAGCAGCATCCCGATGCCGAGCAGACCGACGGCGAAGCCGAACTGATGCGCTCGCTCCAACCGACTCACCCACGGGATGGCCATGACGGCCACCATGAGCACGAGGAGCTGGACGAGAACCTCGACGAACCAGAAGTGCCAGCTCGACGTCCACGTCTCCGGGCCGAAAACATTGTTCAGCAGCACCAGGTTGGCCGGCGAGTAGTCCGTGGTCAGCGCGAACGCCACCGCGATGAAGGCGACACTCGGCACCACGATGCGGCCGATGCTGACCAGCTGGCGCCGGATGCGTTCCCACCCCGTCGCCGCCGTCAGCTGGAACCGCGCGAAGTTGAATCCGGCCACCGCCAGGAGCGCGTGAGCGCCGCCCGGAACCGTGTACAGACCGATGTGCGTACCAACGATCATGACGATCGCCATCGCGCGCATCGCCACCGTCGTCTCCACGGTGTGCAGCGAGAGTCGGCGCCTGTTCCGCACCGCCGGGGTGAGGTCGCGGATCGGCGTGGTGTGCCAGCCGATCGGCAACTGCCCGAGCGCCTGCTCCAACCGGACGGACATCTCCACGTACGACAAGGAGTCACCGCCCAAGCCGACGAACGTGGAGTCCGGCGTGACGTCGCCGCGCCCCAGCAGCTCGCCGTACAGCGCCACCAGGGTGGGGACGTCCGCCCGCCCCGTGACCGTATCGGGGTGCCTCTGGCCGGCCCGCCCCGCAAGGGTGCGCACCGCCCCGTAGTCCGGCTTACCGTTCGCCAGCCGCGGCAACTCCGGCACCACACCGACCCGGACGGCCACCCGCGGCACTCCGAACCGCCGCGCCAACTCGGTCTCGATGCCGACCGGGTCCACGCCGCCGGGCCCGGCCAGCGCAACGGCCAGTTCGCCGTCACCGCCGGCACAGAGCGCCTCGTGCCCAAGGTCCGCGAACGTGCGCTCGACGTGGTCCAGATCGACTCGTAACCCGACGATCTTCACGAAGCGGGACCGCCTGCCGATGATCTCGTAAAGGCCGTCGCCGTTTCGGCGGGCCAGATCGCCGGTGCGCAGCTCGGTCACCGTCCGACCGATACCCAACTCGGCCGGCGTCTGCGCATATCCGAGCATGACGTTCCGGCCGTGGTACACGAGCTCACCGGCGTCGGCGTCGTCCATCCCGTCCACCGGCTCGACGGTGAACGCGCCACCGGGAATCGGTCGTCCGATGGAGCCGGGATCGGTCAGCGTGTGCTCCGGTGGCAGGTACGCCATCCGCGCTGTCGCCTCGGTCGCGCCATACATCACGATCAGGTCGAAGCCTTTGCGCTGACCCAGCTCGCCGTAGCGCCGGACGTCGTCCGGAGCCATCCGCCCACCTGCCTGCGTGACGTAGCGCAGGCTCGGCACGAACATCTCGGCGAAGCCGACCCGGTCCAGCAGCTCGAATGTGTGCGGAACGCCGGCGAACGTCGTCGCGCCGGCGTCCCGGACCAGGTCCCAGAAGCACGCGTCCACCACGGACAGATCGGTCAGCACCAGACCGGCACCGCGCAGCAGGTGGCTGTGAATCACCGAGAGGCCGTAGCAATAGTGCATCGGCAGTGTGGTTGCCGCGCGGTCGGTCTCGCGGATGCCGAGGCATGCCGCGATGGCTTCGGCGTTGGCCTGAAGATTGTCGTGCGAGAGCCGGACGAGCTTCGGCGATCCGGTGGACCCAGAGGTGCTCAGCAGCAGCGCGAGATCCGGATGCAGGTCATGCGCCGTGACGTCCCGCCTGACATCGAGGCGTTCGGTGCCGACCGCCGAACGGATCAGCACGTCCGGGTCGTACCGGTCGATGATGGGTGCGGTCGTACTCGGGTCGTCGCCCGGCACGAGGAGGACGGCGTTACCTGCGGCGAGGGCACCGAGGTACCAGACGAGCGTGTCCAGATCGTTGTATCCCTCGACCAGAACGAGGCGACGCTGCGTCCCGAATTGAGCCGCTGCGTCAGCTACCCGGGCGGCGAGCTCGCGATACGTGAGGAAACGCTCGTCCGTGATGATCGCAGGCCGGTCGCCGTACTCCCCGAGATCGGCCACAAACGGCACGCCCTGCGCCGCCGGGGCATGAGCCGCGACACCGGCCGGCGAGTCGGGCGACGCCCGTGGTGCAGTGATCACCGCGACAGTGTAACTGAGTGTAGCCTTACCTTACTAGCTGCGCACTGCCGACGGCACCGGACAGAATCATTTCTCTGCACCGTTCCGGCTCGGGAGAGGTCCAGACCGCCCCTATGGCCCCTTCTTAGGGCCGCTATCGGCAAGGCCGGCCGATCGGACCGTACGATCGAGACTGTGAGCGACACAGCGAGATCCGCCCGAGTCATTGTGGCGTCGAACCGGGCGTCGACCGGGGTCTACGAGGACACGACCGGCCCTGTCATCGCGGCTTGGTTGGCCGAACGCGATTTCGCGACGGCCGACCCGATCGTCGTGCCCGACGGCGCGCCGGTCACCGCCGCACTGCGCACGTGCCTCGGCGAGGCTATCGATCTCATCATCACGACGGGTGGAACCGGCGTGTCACCGACCGATCGAACACCTGAGGCGACCGGCGCCGTCCTCGATTACGAAGTCCCCGGACTCGCCGAAGCCATCCGCGCCGCAGGTGTAGCGAAAGTACCCACGGCGATGCTGTCGCGCGGCAAGGCGGGTGTGGCCGGCACAACGTTGATCGTGAACTTGCCCGGCTCGCGTGGCGGCGTCAAGGACGGGCTCGCGGTGCTGGACGGCGTTCTGGAGCACGCCCTGGACCAAGTCACCGGCGGTGACCACCCGAGGGCAACAGAGCCGATGCCGCCTGCCGGGACCGCTCGTGACACCGTTCCGACGCCGCGAATCGCGCGGTCCGAAATCACGACAGAACCAGTCAGTGCGGACGAACACGCGCAGCTCGTCCAGGGTGACGGCTCGGGTGCGGTCGTCACGTTCGCCGGCGTGGTGCGCAATCACGACCATGGCCGCAAGGTGGACCGGCTCGACTATGAGAGCCACCCGACAGCGGAGGATGTGCTCACGACAGTGCTCAAGGACGTCGCGGCCCGCCATCCGGTGCACGCGATCGCAGCAAGTCATCGCGTCGGTGAGCTGAAGATCGGGGACGTCGCGCTGGCCTGCGCCGTCGCCGCAGCGCACCGGGCCGAAGCGTTCGCCGCATGCGCCGACCTGGTCGACACGGCCAAGGCCCGGCTGCCTATCTGGAAGCACCAAGTGTTCCACGACGGGACCGACGAGTGGGTCAACTCGCCGTGAGCCCGGCGGGGCTCGGCAATCGCACGGCGGGCATTGCGACGTTCGCCCCATACCGTGGTTTAATTGCTGCGTCGTCAGTTCTGTGACAGTGCTTGACCGCGCGCGCGGGGCCGCGAGATCCTGCGGGCGTGTTGCTTTTCTTACAAGAAGTGCGCAAGTGCCGGCAAACCCGACGGCCGGAGGCTCACATAGGGTGGGTCCCCGAAATCACCTTGTAAGGAGAGACATGCCGCAGGGCACAGTAAAGTGGTTCAACTCGGAGAAGGGCTTCGGCTTCATCGCCGTCGACGAGGGCGGCTCGGACGTCTTCGTCCACTACTCCGAGATCCAGGGTTCGGGCTTTCGCACGCTCGAGGAGAACCAGCGCGTCGAGTTCGAGATCGTCCAGGGCCAGAAGGGCCTGCAGGCCTCGGGCGTCCGCGCCATCTAGAACTAGAATGATCACGTAGGGTCGGGGATTCCCGGCCGTACGTGGCATACAGACCCGCATCGCGAGGACGGCTCCAGCATCGGCTGCAATGCCGTTGCTGGAGCCGTCCTTGCTCTTTTCCGGCCCGCGCAAGGCTGGGACGGGCGGGTGCCGGGACGGCTGCCGCTACGTGCCCTCCAACTCGCGGGACCAATTCATTTACGGCACGCGGGTGCCGCGGACCCCGGTAGGACGGGCTGCCATGCCGAGCGCGGATGGGAATCGGGTGTCGGATACCGTCACGGCATCGCGGATTCCGTACCGGGACCGGTGAGCTCGGCGCAGCGCCGCGCCGCCTCCAAACCTGATGCCGATACGTCCGCACGTCCAAAGACTGCGAAGGAGCGACCGTGCCGCTGTTCGACCTCTCCCTAGCCGAACTCGAAACCTATCGACCGGAGCCGACCGCGGCGGACGATTTCGACGACTTCTGGGCCACGACCCTCGACTCGGCGCGCCGGCATGAGCTCGCACCGTCCTTCCAACCGGCGGACTACCTGCTCACGGCGGTTGACGTGTTCGACACGACCTTTGCCGGCTGGAACGGTGAGCGCGTGTCGGCATGGCTGCTACTACCGCGCGACCGTCCCGAACGCGTGCCCGCCGTCGTCCAGTTCGTCGGCTACGGCGGTGGGCGCGGGCTGCCGTACCAGCACCTTCTCATGCCGGCCGCGGGCTACGCGACGCTGATCATGGACACCCGGGGCCAGGGCAGCGGCTGGAGCCCTGGGACGACGCCCGACCCCGAACCCGATCCGGGAACCGGGCAGCACCCGGGTTTCGTGACCCGTGGCGTGTCGGACCGGCGCACGTACTACTACCGGCGGGTGATGACCGATGCGGTGCGGGCGGTCGAGTGCGTGGCCGCGCACCCGGCCGTGGACCGGAGCCGCATCGCCGTTCACGGCACCAGCCAGGGCGGCGGGCTCGCCCTCGCCGCGGGTGCGCTGGCCCAGCAGGTGGCTGCGGTGCTGGCCCACGTGCCGTTCCTCTGCCACTTCCGGCGCGCGTCCGAGATCACCGACGAGATGCCGTACAAGGAGATCGGCCGGTACCTGAAGATCCGCCGCGACCAGGTGGACGCCACGTTCGGCACCCTCAGCTACTTCGATGGCATGAACTTCGCAGCACGGGCTACGGCACCGGCGCTGTTCTCGGTCGCGCTCATGGACATGGTCTGCCCGCCGTCCACGGTGTATGCGGCATACAACAACTACGCGGGCCCGAAACAGATCGCCGTGTGGCCGTACAACGGCCATGAGGGCGGCGAGATGTTCCAGGAGAAGGAAGACCTCAGGTTCCTCAGGAGACTCTTCGCATGACGTATGAGCGGTTCGAGGTGACGTCCCACCCGATCGCACCAACACCGGCCCGCCCGCACCGAACACCGGGTCACGGACCGACGTCAAGATCGTAACGGTCGATGCCGGAACGGTAACGGCACGATCCGGAGCCACTCCGCCCGCGTCCAAGCCCTCATAACGTGCGACGAAACGGGATGGAGGCCCACGATGACGCACACGAAGCACGTGGTGGGAACAGCAACCGTACTACTACTTCTGGCTACGGCCTGCGGGGCTTCGGGGGACGCGGTCGATAGTGCACCTGTGGGCGGCGAGGCCGCCGACTACGAAACCGGGAACGAGGCCGCGGGACCGCCCGAGGATCGGACGTTCGAGGACCACGGAGTCAATGCCGATGTGCCGACGGCTGAACAGAACGAGTCGACGTTCGCGCTCGACGTCGACACCGGCTCGTACGCGATCGCCCGCGCCTCGCTAACCGACGGGTATCTGCCCGAGCCGGAATCGGTCCGCACCGAAGAGTTCGTCAACTACTTCGCGCAGGACTACCCCGCGCCGGCCACCGGGCTCGGCATCCACGTCGACGGCACGCCGGTGCCGTGGCTCACCGATCCGGCAAAGCGGATCGTGCGCGTGGGCCTGCAGGGAGCGACGGTCGCCGAGCTCGACCGGCAGCAGGCGAACGTGACCCTCGTCGTCGACGTATCCGGCTCGATGGAGGGCGCCAAGCTCGAGATGGTCAAGGCCGGGCTCGGACGGCTGGTCGACTCGCTTCGCCCGGACGATCGGCTGGCGATCGTCACCTACAGCACCGATGCCGAGTTGCTGCTGCCGATGGCGCCGCTGACCGACGCCGGCCGCATTCGGGAAGCCATCGCGGGGCTGCGGTCGCAGGCGTCGACCAACCTCGAGGCCGGACTGCGGATCGGCTACGAGCACGCCAAGGCCAACGTCGTCCAGGGTGCGATCAACCGCGTCGTGCTGCTGTCCGACGGCGTGGCCAACGAGGGCCAGGAAGACCCGGGCCTGCTTGCGGCACAGATCGCGCAAGAAGCCGGTGATTCGACTCAGCTCGTGGTGGTCGGGGTCGGGCGCGACACCTACAACGATGTGATCCTCGAACAGTTCGCCGACCAAGGCAATGGCTTCTATGCATTCATCGATACGCCTGCCGAGGCGGAGCGGCTGTTCGTCGAGGACCTCACCGCGACCCTGCAGAGCGTGGCGCTCGATGCGAAGGTCCAGGTGACGTTCAACCCCGAGGTGGTCAGCCACTTCCGGCTGCTCGGCTACGAGAACCGCCAGTTGGAGTCGGACGAGTTCCGTGACGACACGGTGGACGGCGGCGAGATCGGTGCCGGGCACACTGTGACCGCGCTGTACGAGGTGGCCTTGCACGAAGGCGTCGAAGTCAGCGACGAGACCGCGCTGGTGACGGTTGAGGCACGGTGGAAGGATCCGGCGACCCGCTCGCCGGCCGAGGATTCCGCGATTGTGACCGCGGCCTCACTCGCGCCGTCGTTCGACCTCGCGCCCGCCCGCCTTCGCCAGGACGCACTCGTCGCCGCCTTCGCGGAGGTCTTGCGTGGCGCGCCGTGGGCCGAGCACGTCAGCATGGGCGCCCTCGCCGAACACGTCGGCGCGCTGAGCCGGACGATGCCGACCGACCGGAAGGTGGCCGAGCTCGCCACCTTGGTGACATCGGCATACCGGGCCGGCGGCTGAGCCGGCACCACGAGAACGATCAGATGGCGGCACGGCCCCGCATGGCCCGTGCCGCCACTCCAGTATCGTGCGGTATCGATGACCATCGGCCGTTCGATCCTGCTGTTCGTCGTCGCCGCTCTGGCCGAGATCGGCGGCGCCTGGCTGGTCTGGCAAGGTCTGCGGGAGAACCGCGGCCTGTTGTGGATCGGCGCGGGTGTCATGGCGCTCGGCGGCTACGGCGTGCTCATGACGCTGCAGCCCGAAGCGCACTTCGGCCGCATCATGGCCGCCTACGGCGGCGTGTTCGTCGCCGGCGCACTGCTGTGGGGAATCGTCGTCGACGGCTTCCGGCCGGACCGCTGGGACGTCGCCGGAGCCGTCCTGTGTCTACTCGGCGTCGCGGTCATGATGTACGCACCGCGCGGCTGAGCCGAACGTGCCACGTCCGGTGGGTTACCGGCCAGTTTCGAGATCATGACCGGCGGTCTAGGGTCGGAGGGTGACCGCACCAACCAGTGATGTCGGTGACGCTGCCGCGCGCGGCCGGGCGGCAGCGGGAAAGCTCGCGTGGGACGAGGCGTATGCCGCGTTCTCCCAGGCGGACACTGACGCGCTCTCCGCCGAGGACGTGCAGGCGTGGGCGACGGCTGCGTACCTGCTCGGGCATGTGGACACAGCAGTCGATGCGCTGGCGCGGGCATACCGGATGCATCTCGATGCCGGCGATCCATGCGCCGCGTTGCGATGCGGCTTCTGGATCATCTTCATCCAGATCGGCCGCGGCGACGTCGCACAGGCGAGTGGCTGGATGAGCCACTGCGGACATCTGCTTGATCGGATTCCGGCCGACGGCGCCGAACAGAGCTACCTTTCGGTGATCCACGCATTTCGGTTGACCGCCATCGAGCAACGGTACGCCGAAGGCCGGCAGATGGCAGACGGCGCCGTTGAGGTCGCGCGTCGAACCGGCGATGACGACTTGCTGGCCCTCGGACTCAACGTGGCCGGTCGGGCGCGGATTCGCGCCGGACAGGTCGAGGAAGGTTTGGCCAGACTGGACGAAGCGATGGTGGCCGTGGTGTCCGGAACACTGTCCCCACCGGCGGCAGGGTCGGTCTACTGCTCGCTCATCGACGCCTGCGAGGAGATCGCCGAGTACGGGAGATCGCTGGAGTGGACCGACGCCCTGACCAGGTGGTGCGACCGGCAGCAGGGCATGATCACGTTCACCGGACAGTGCCTGACGCACCGCGCAACGATTCTGCGTCGCCAGGGCGACTGGATGGCCGCGGAGACGCAGGTAACGCAGGCCCGAGAGCGATTCGCCGGCGCGGCCGACGAACGGGCCACCGGGAAAGCACTGTACGAGCTCGGCGAGGTTCACCGGCTGGCCGGCGACTTCACCGCAGCGGAGGACGCCTACCGCGGCGCGAGCGACTGGGGCCACAACCCACAGCCCGGCCTGGCTCTGCTACGCCTGGCCCAGGGCCGGGTCGACGCCGCGACCACGACGATGCGACGTGAGCTCACCGAGCGAACCGATGCGATCGAGCGCATCCGCCTGCTGCCCGCGGCCGTCCAGATTCTGCTCGCGAACGGGGATGTCGCTGCGGCGTCGCACGTCGCCGGAGAGCTCCGCGAAATCGCCGCTGCCTACGGCACGTCCGCGCTGCACGCCGAGGCGGACCTCGCGCAGGGCGCGGTCCATCTTGCAACCGACGAACCCGATCAGGCGCTCATCGCGCTTCGGCGCGCCAGCGAGACGTGGCGGTCGCTCAAGGCTCCGTACGAGACGGCCCGGGCACGCGCGCTGGTCGCGCAAGCCTGCCGCAACATCGGGGACGAAGACGCGGCCGCACTCGAGCTCGCCGCGGCACGCCGCGTCTTCACCGAACTCGGCGCCGTGCCGGACCTGAACCGGCTGTCGCTTGCGGTGGATCAGAGCCCCTTCGGGCTCAGCGGACGCGAACTCGAGGTGCTCCGCATGGTCGCGACCGGTAAGACGAACAGCGAGATCGCCGCTGAGCTCCACCTGGCCGTCAAGACCGTGGAGCGGCACGTCGCCAACATCCTCACCAAGCTCGGTGTGCCGTCGCGCACCGCAGCGACCGCACTCGCGTACGAGCACGGCCTGATCTGAACAGCGGCCGTGGGTGATTTCACTCACGGCCGCTGTTAGTCGAGTTCCGTCATCTTCCCGAAGCCCGGGGTGCGGTCAGCGACGACGATGGCACGCGTAGGCAACCGAGCGACATCGGAGGATCTCATGCCCACGCAAGCACCCACCCAAGACCAGATTCGCAGCGCCTGGAACTCGACCGCTCCCGGCTACGACGAGTTCGCCACCCCGCTCAGCATCGGCGTCGGGCAGCGGGTACTCGGCAAGGTGGATGTCGGACCAGGCACTCGATTTCTAGACGTCGCCGCCGGCAGCGGCGGACTCAGCATTCCGGCTGCTCGTACCGGAGCCAATGTGCTGGCCATCGACATCGCCCCCACGATGTTGGAGCGGCTCGCGATCCGGGCGCGCTCCGAAGGCCTGTCCAACGTCGATACCCGCGCAATGCCAGCCGCGGATCTCGACCTGCCCGACTCGAGTTTCGACGTCACCGCATCGCAGTTCGGCGTGACGATCATTCCGGATGCGACCCAGGCTCTTGCCGAAATGGTGCGGGTCACCAAACCGGGCGGCACTGTTCTCCTTGTCGGTGCCGGCGCCATGGCCAAAGTGGAGTTCTTCACCTTCTTCCTCGGCGCGATCCAGGCGGCCGTGCCCGAGTTCACCCCACCGCCCGAGCCCCCGGCGCCGTTCCAGCTGGAGGATCTAGACGCCTTCACCCGCACGCTCACCGACGCGGGACTGTCGGACGTTGCCGTGGATACTCTCTCGCACGACATGCAGTTCGAGTCCGCCGAACACCTGTGGAGCTACTTGCACGGCAATCCGCTGGTTCCGCAGCTGTTGGCCGACCTGACCGAACAACAACGGGATGGAATCAAGGAGGCGCTGGACGGTTTGCTACGGGAGCGATCCGGAGGCGAGCCGGGCGCTGTGCTGCACGCAGAGATGCGCGTTGGCACCGGCACGAAGTGAGCCGACCGGGCTCTATCCCCAGGTTAGGGCTTGCGCGCCACCGCGCCGTACGCTCAGGTGGGACGTGACTCGATCTATCGAACCAGACCGCGCCACGTCCCACCAGCCCCGCGATGCGCTAACTACAACTGCGCGACGTGATCGAACTCGCCTGCCTTGGCACCAGCCACGAACGCCGAGATCTCAGCCGGCGTGTAGATCAGCGCCGGGCCTTCAGGATGCCGCGAGTTCCGCACCGCAACGCCACCGTCCGGAAGCTCGGCGACCTCGACGCAGTTGCCGTTCGGGTTGCTGAAGCTGCTCTTGTGCCACGTGACGCCGGCGAGTTCGGTTGCTGGAACGCCGTTGTAGGGCCTGGCCATCTCTATCCACCTCTTATCGGTTGCTGGGCTGCAACCCCCCAACCGCACGCCACGTGCACTGTGGAGTGCGTTTGCATGATCTACGTCGGATGATAATGCACGTGCAGACGCACCGGAAGATGCCCTATCAATAAATTCTTCAGCTCTTGAAAATCAACAAGTTGGAATAACGCCCGGGTGCGCACCCCAAGACCAGTGTGTGCTTGCCGCGCGCGTTAGTCGCTGAGGTCGGTGAGGATCTGTTCCAAGATCTTGGGCGTCTCGTCCGGCGGTCGCGCCTGGACCGACAATTGCTCCATCGTGGCCACGTAGACCTCGACGTCTTCTCGCTTATCGAGGTACAGCGCACTGGTGAGCTGCTCGACGTAGACGGTGTCCGCCAGGTCGGGCTCAGGGAAGCGAAGAATCGAGAACGCCCCTCCTGCCGCCGCGTGGCCTCCGACTGCGAAGGGGATGACCTGGACCCGGACGTTCGGCAGCTTGGTCGCATCGACAAGAGCGGCGATCTGGGACGCCATCACCGCCTTGCCGCCGATCGGACGCCGCAGTGCGGCTTCATCGATGACGGACCACAAGGTGGGCGCACTATCCCTGGCCAGCAGTTCCTGCCGCTTCATGCGAAGATCCACTCGTCGGTCGATCTCGTCCACCGGCGCCTTCGCGTTCGCCAGGCGGATCACCGCGCGTGCGTAGTCGGGCGTCTGCAGCAGGCCGGGCACGAACTGGATCTCGTATGAACGGATCAGTGACGCCGCGGCCTCCAGGCCGAGGTACGACTGGAACCAGCTCGGCAACAGCTCGGTGTCTCGATGCCACCAGCCGGGCTCGTTGGCCCGGCGGCACATATCCAGCAGCGCTTCGCGCTCGGCCTCGTTGGTGACGCCGTAGAGCGTCAGCAGGTCGGCGACGTCGCGTTCCTTGAAGCCGACCCGCCCGAGTTCCATCCGGCTGATCTTGGATTCGGATGCCCTGATCTCCCAGCCGGCCGCGTCGCGGGTGATACCGCGTTCTTCGCGCAGCCGCCGCAAATGCGTCCCAAGGACCATGCGCAAAGCAGTCGGACCAGCGTGCGGGCCACTCTGCGGGTGCGTATCGGTCACGCGTCCCTCCAAGTGGCTGCCGGCCGACTCATCCGCTCAATGTTACCCAGTCCAGAAAATCATGACACAGGTCTACGATCATTGCGCTACCACGTAGCCGCATTAATCTCAGAATTTGAGCATGCTTTTGCACCAGGGGCTTGCGCAAGCACGCGATTCGTAGCATGCTTTAGCACGTGCAGATGCACAGCGGACTCCCCGATGTCGTGTAGACCCCCGCTCCGCGTCATTGGGTGAGCAGGCGGACGTGCCGCGGCCGCGAGCGCACTAGGCGCTTTGCGATTACTCGTGGCCTGCGGCACGCCCGCCGAAGAATCTTCCGGCTAGCTTCGCCGTCGGTCTTGCTTTGTGCACGTCCTAGGCTGGCGTCATGGCAGCACAGATCGAGGTCGTCGACTGGCGCCGAAATGTCGCCGAGATGTATGCCGCAGTGCGGGCTTCGCCGGAACCGGAAGCCGCTCACAGGCGATGGCGGCGACGTCGAGACGTCCTGTTCTCAACCCATCCACAGAGTCCGCTGCTTCCCGACGACCGATTGCGACTGACCGGGCTGCGCTACTTCCCGTACGACCCCGCCCTGCGGTTCAGCGTCAAGGTCGAACCGGAGAATGGCCCGGAGCGCGTTGTTTCAACCGCGACCGACGGCGACATCCGGATGCACCGCGTAGCGGCGATAGCGCTACCCGAGCCGGTCAACGCCACGCTGGACGTGTGGTGGCTCGGCCAGTACGGCGGCGGACTCTTCGTTCCGCTCCGCGACGGGACGGCCGGCACCGAGTCGTACGGCGGCGGCCGCTACCTGCTGGATACGGCAAAGGGCGCGGATCTCGGCGGTGACGCTGCCGCGCTCGTGGTCGATCTCAACTTCCTCTACCACCCGTCCTGCCGCTACAACCCCGCATGGGAGTGCCCGCTCGCCCCGGAGGGCAACACTTTCGACACGCCCATCTACGCAGGTGAGCGGTTATGAGCGCGGGGACTGGACGACGAGCCGCATGACCCGGCCGAAACCGCGTCAGGTCAGCGAGAACGTGTCCGGGTCCGGCCCAAGCCGCGTGCCGTCGTCAAGCGAGTCGATCGCCGCCATCTCATCGGCGGAGAGCTCGAAGCCGAAGACATCGAAGTTCTCCTTCATCCGCTCGGCTCGGTTCGTCTTCGGGAAGACGATGATGCCGTTCTGCAGATGCCAGCGGATGACCGCCTGAGCAGGCGTCACACCGTGTGCTTCGGCAGCCGCGGCGATCTCGGGTAGCTCGGCCAGCGAGTACTTGCCCTGACCGAGCGGGCCCCACGACTCGATCGCGATGTTGCGCTCGGCGGCGTATGCCCGCAGCTCACGCTGCGCGAACTTGGGATGAAGTTCGATCTGGTTGACCGAGGGAACCGTGGAGGACGCGTCGATGACCTCGTCCAGATGGTGTTCCTTGAAGTTCGACACGCCGATCGACCGGGCTTTGCCCGCCGCCTTGATCTGTTCGAGCGCGAGCCAGCTCTCGACGTACCTGCCTTGCGCCGGGACCGGCCAATGAATGAGGTACAGGTCGACGTACTCGAGGCCAAGGTTCGCCAGGCTGCGGTCGATCGCGTCATGGGCCGACCGGGTGCCCTGATCCCCGTTCCACAACTTGGTGGTGATGAAGAGCTCATCGCGGGCAATGCCGGAGTTGGCGATGGCACGCCCGACACCCTCCTCGTTCTTATATGCCGCGGCGGTGTCGATATGCCGGTAGCCGGCGGCCAGGGCGCTGGTCACGATGCGCTCCGTCTCGGCGGGATCGACGAGGAAGACGCCGAAGCCGAGCTGAGGGATCGAGTTGCCATCGTTGAGGGCGATCGTCGGAACAGTCATACCCATCATGCTTTCACCCGTCCATGAGCCTTCTCGACGTGGGCACCGGTGTGCTACCCGGAGCCGAGCAGATTGCGCCGCTGGGCGTGCGCACCCGCCTCGAGCGGGTTGCGGGCGCCAAGCATCTCCATCAGGTCGGCGACGCGCCGTCCGACGGTGCGGCTGCTGACGTTGAGTTGGCGGGCGATCGCGTCGTCTTTCATGCCCGAGGCCAGCATGGCCACCAGCCGCTGGTCGGCCTCGGTCATACCGTCGTCCACCGGCTCGGGCACGAGCGGATGGGCCTGCTCCCACAGCAGGTGGAACAGCTGCGCCAATGCTTCAACCAGCGCGCTTTCACGCACCACCAGTGCACTGTTTGCTCGGTGCGGTTCTGCAACTGGGCGAACCGGGCGGCGATCGCCTGCTGTTCGACAACGACCTCAACGAGATTCTCCGGTCGGAACTGAGCTGGTTATCTCGCTGAGGCTGTCCGCGGCCGACGACCAGGGCAACACGATCGAGCAGGAGATCATTCGCGCCTACGCGCTGCGTTGAGAAGGCGGGCTCGGAGACCGAACTCACGTGCTACGAAACGTTCGACACCTCTGCGTCCGGGCGGGTATTCGAGTTCTCCGAGGCCGGGCGAGGCCGCTCGGCGCTGACGACCATGGCGACACCGAGGACCACGAGCGCGCCGCCGCCCACCACGATCGTCGTGATCGACTCGCTGAGGATCAGCCAGCCGAGGAAAACGGCTACCACCGGGTTGACGTACGCGTACGTACCGACCAACGACAACGGCGCGTTTGCCAGCGCGTAGCCGTACGCGGTGAACGCCAGCAGCGACCCGAAGACGATCAGATACGCCAGCGCGATCCATCCATCGACGGAGATCGATGCGTCGCGTAGCTCACCGAGACTGCCGGCCAAGGACGCCCCGACCGTCATCAGCAGCCCGGCGACCAGCATCTCGTACGACACGGCGACGGCGGTGCGTTTCGGGAGATTCAGGCGTGGGGAAAGGTAGGACCCGATCGACCAGGAGATCGTCGCAGCCAGGAGAACGAGCACGCCCCAGGCTTCGACGCCCTCGATACCGCCGCGCGGAAGGCTGATCGTGGCGATGCCGATGAACCCCACCAGCACGCCGAACCAGGTCAGCGGTCGGGGTCGGTCGCCTCCGGAGAACCGCAGGAGGACGAACCACAGTGGCACCGCGCCGATGATGAGGGCGGTCAGCCCGCTCGGCACCGTCTGCTCGGAGATCGCCACGAGCCCGTTACCGCCGATGAGCAAAAGGATGCCCATGGTGGCCGCGCCGCGAAGCTCCTTGGCGGAGATCCGTAACGACGACCAGCCGCCGCGCATGGCCAAGATCGCCATGAAGATGAGCGACGCGACGAGAAACCGCATCCCCATGCCGAGGATCGGTGGGATCCCCGCTTCGACCACGACCCGGATCGCGAGATAGGTCGATCCCCAGACGATATAGACGGTGAGCAGCGCCGCCCACACGGCTGCGCTACCCGACGATCCAGCGGTCGAGCGTAACACGAACGTCCCCTTAGTTGACTCCTGTCAGCGCAATTCTCCGGCGCGAGAGCACAGAAGGAAAGCGGGTTTCGGACGCCTAGCGCAGAATTCCTGCCAGGCTGCTACCTAACCGGTGTCGATCTGGAGTCGGTGCCATCCGTCGGTGGGTAAGAGGCCCCACTCAGGGGCCGCGGATGATGGGATTGTGAGATGGCCAAGTACATGGTCCTGATCTACGGGGACGCACAGCAGTGGGGTGCGATGTCGCCGGAGCAGCAGAAGTCGCACGAAGCCGCGCATGCCGCTTTCCGGGCCAAGGCCGGTTCGAAGAATGTCGGCGGCGAGGAACTGGAGCTCGCGGCGACGGCAACATCGCTGCGCTCGGACGAGGACGGTCGGGTGGTCACGACCGACGGACCGTTCCTCGAGACGAAGGAGGCGCTGGGCGGTTTCTACCTGCTCGAAGCGGCCGACCTCGATGAAGTCATCGGATTGGCGTCCCTGTTGCCAGAGGTGCACGCCGGTCACAGCGGGGTCGAGATCCGCCCGGTCGTGGATCACGGATGAACTCCGAGGTCGTCGCGGCGGTGGCGCAGGCCCACCGCCGCGAATGGGCCCAGGTACTCGCCACCACGGCGACGTTGACCCGAGACTTGGATCTGGCCGAGGACTGCACGCAGGACGCGTTCGCACAGGCATTGCAGACATGGGAGCAGACCGGAATTCCGGCGCGTCCGGGCGCGTGGTTGACGACCATCGCACGGAACCGGGCCCGTGATGTCATGCGGCGCGAGTCGACGTTCCGGCGGGCCATGCCGAAGCTCGTGGCCGACCCGTCGGTGCCCGGTCCGGAAGACGCGTTGGACGACGACCGGCTGCGGTTGGTCTTCACCTGCTGCCACCCGGCACTGTCGCGGGATGCCCGGATCGCGCTGACTCTGCGGCTGGTGTGCGGCTTGTCGACCGCCGAGGTCGCGCGCGCATTTCTGGTGTCCGAGCCGACCATGGCGGCGCGGATCACGCGAGCCAAGAAGAAGATCGCCACCGCGCGGATACCGTACCGCGTCCCCTCTCCGGACCAACTCGCCGAGCGGGTCAGCGCCGTATTGGAGGTCGTCCACCTGATCTTCACCACCGGCCACGCCGCACCTGTCGGCGAGCAGTTGGTCCGCCGCGACCTGGTCGACAGCGCCATCGGTCTAGCCCGCATGCTGCACCTGCTGATGCCGGCCGACGCCGAGATCGCTGCGCTGCTCGCTCTCCTGCTGCTCATCGAGGCCCGTGCGGACGCGCGTCTGTCCCCCGACGGGCGGATGCTGCTGCTGGCCGAGCAGGACCGCAGCCGCTGGAACAGCGAGTTGATCGACGAAGGCGTCGCCCTGCTCACCGAAGCCCTGCGGCGCCAACCCCCGACGAGCTACGCCGTTGAAGCCGCGATCGCCGCCGTGCACGCCGAAGCGCCGAGCTGGGAGGACACGGACTGGTCCGAGATCGTCTCGTTGTATGACGTCCTGCTCGGACTGTGGCCGTCACCCGTGGTCAAGCTCAACCGTGCCGTCGCGATCGGGTTTCGGGACGGCGCTCGAGCCGGCCTGGACGCGCTGGCTCCGCTCCAGGACGAGCCGGCCCTGGCAACCTACAGCTATCTGAGTGCTGCTCGCGCCGACTTCCTCCGCCGGCTGCACCTGTGGAGCCAAGCCGCCGGGGCCTACGAGGAAGCGATCACCCTCACCGACAACGACGTCGAGCGCGCCTTCCTCACCCGACGCCTGGCCGACGTCCGGGCTCACCTACCAGGCTGAGCGTATGGGTGGACGACGACGCGTCCCCGGCTGAAGGCGGATTGTCGGGCCGGACACACAACGTCTGATCGACTTCACCGAGCCGGTTGCGGTGCTGTTCCTGTCGGTCGGGCACTCGATCGTCGACGACGCGAACGTACGGAGCATGCTCGCCACGATCAACGATGCCATCGTGTCCGGCAGCTACGTAGCGTTCACCCAGATGGTCGCGACGAGCCAGGCGGCCGCCGACGACGTGAACCGGGTCGCAGGCGAGCTGAGGCTGGAGTGGAAGACCCGTCTCGCATCGGACGTGGTCGGGTTCTTGGACGGGTTCGAGCCGATCGAGCCCGGGTTGCTCAACATCACCGAGTGGCGGCCCGATCCCGATCAACCGCCCCTCGCGCCGGTCCATGAGCCACTCCAACCGTTCCTCGGAGCGTCCGCCAAGTCGCAGCGATACCACGAGTTCGGTGGACTGCTCAAGAAGCCGTAGGTGCGATCAGGTGCCGGTTCGGCGCAGAACCCTGACCGGTCGCACTCGGCGGTCCCAAACCATCTCAATCTGACCATTGTCTTGGGCCTTGGTGAGGCGTAGCTTCGGGGATGCTGGATCATCCGCAGGCAAGCTGCTGACCAGCCACCTTTGAGCATGCTCACGATCCCCGCCCGCCACATGGCGGGGCGCGAGCCGAGGGAAGGGAAGGAAAGATGAGACGATCGTTCTTGCTGTTGGTTGCCGCAGCTTTGCTGGCGGGCCTTACCGGCGCCGTCCCCGCTGCCGGCATGGTGTCCCCTGACGATGGGGGGCCAGCCGCCACCGAGGTCAGCACCGACTACGCCATCGTCACCTTCAAGTCGCCGCCGGCGGCCAGTTATACCGGCGGGATCGACGGCCTCGAGCGGACCAAGCCGGTCCGGGGCCGCCTCGACCCCGATAGCCCCGCCTACCGGGCGTACGTTCGCTTCTTGGAGAACGAACACGCCGACTTCCGCGCCTACGTGGCCCAAAGGCTCCCGGGTGCCGAGATCGTGAGCGAGTACTACACCGTGCTCAACGGGATGGCGGTCAAGCTCAACGGCGCCGAGCTGAGCCGGCTACAGAACGGACCGAAGGTCAAGGACGTCGGCCACTCAGCCCTCTACCGGCCCACCATGAACATCTCCACCGACCTGGTGCGAGCCTCCGAGGTATGGGGCGGACTCGGCGGTGAAGCCGACGCCGGCAGCGGGATCAAGGTGGCCATCATCGACACCGGGATCGACCTCACCAATCCCTTCTTCGACGACAACGGCTACGACAGCACTGCCCAGATCGACAAGTGCCCCGACCAAGACCTCGATGAGACAACCCCCAACACCAACAACAAGGTGATCGTGTGCCGGGTGTACGCCAGCGGCACCGCCGGCGAGAACGCAAACCCGGCTCTGTTCTTCGATCACGGCACCCACGTGGCCGGGACGGTGGCCGGCAACTCGGACACCTCCGGCACGGTGGCCGGCACCAACGTCGAGATCGATGGCTTGGGCGGAATGGCGCCGGGCGCCCTGCTCGGCAACTACAACGTCTTCCCCGGCTTCGGGGCCGGGTTCGTCGCATTCGGCGGGTCGGCGTTCAGCCATGACATCGCCGCGGCACTCGAAGACGCGGTGCTGGACGGCATGCACGTCGCCAACATGAGCCTGGGTGGGACGGTGCAAGGCCCGCACGACTTCCTGGCCGAGGCCTCCAATGCGGCCGTCGACGCCGGTATGGTGCTGGCCGTGGCGGCCGGAAACTCCGGCCCGGGTGACGCCACTGTCGAGTCGCCCGGCTCGGCCGAGAAGGTCATCACCGCCGGCGCCTCGAGCAACCCGCACTTCGTGGGGATCCCGGCGAGCTTCAGCCCAACCGGAGGCGATGGGGCCACCGTGGGGGCGGCACTGGGTGACTTCAACAACTTCGACCCAGCCCTAACCGCCGACTACACGGTCACCGAACCGGCCAACGGCTGCGCCGCCATCTCCACCGACTTGGCGGGGCAGATCGCCCTCATCGACCGGGGCGCCTGCAGCTTCACCACCAAGATCCGCAACGCCGAGGACTCCGGCGCGGTGGGAGTGCTGGTCGTCAACAACGTGGCCGGCGACCCGACCGCGATGGCCCACGACGGCACCGACCCGTTCCCGGAGATCCCCGCCGCCATGGTCGGCAATGCCGAGGGCGAGGCCGTCAAGCCCGACGGGGAGGTGACGGTGGACGGGACGACTCCTCAAGAGTTCGTCACCGACAATGCCGACATCATCGCCGGCTTCTCCAGCCGGGGACCGACGCCGTTCACGTCCCTCATCAAGCCGGACGTGACCGCACCGGGGGTCAATGTCCTGTCGAGCGTGTTCGACGGCGAGTTCGCCTTCTTCCAGGGCACCTCGATGGCAACACCGCACGTGGCCGGAGCGGCGGCCCTGATCCTCGACGGCTTCCCCGATGCCTCCCCGGCAGAGGTCAAGTCGCGGCTCGCCAACTCGGCCGCCCGGGTCGTGACCGACCATGTGAACGGCACTGATGACCCCGGCGTCCTGACCCGGGGCGGGGGACGCATCGACATGGTGGAGGGCTTCGATGCCGCCACCTTCTTCGATCCGGTGTCGGTCAGCTTCGGTGAGAACATCGGCAACCGTCCCCTCTTCAGGTCGGTGACGGTGGACGTCAGCGGCACCGCCATCTCCGGAGTGGCGGTGGAGGGAGACACGTCCGCTGATCTGGAGGTGACGGCCACCGTCAACGCCGACGGGGACCTGGTCGTCTCCCTCAGTGCCTCCCGGACGCTGGCGGACGGCGACTACGAAGGAGACGTGGTCGTCACCGCCGCGGACGGGCAGACGTACCTGGTTCCCTGGTGGGTACGGATCGTCCAGCGGTAGCAGACCGTAACGCGTCAAGAAAGGAAGAGGGCCGGGCAACCTCCGGCCCTCTTCTTGGTGCCGGTAGCACCTGCGCGACTCGCCGCGCCCTGCTCAGCGTCAGCCGCCGCGGTGGGTGGACGACCAGCGCATCGGATAGCCGTACCGGCGCAGCAGCGGCAGTGCGGGAATGGTGGCGAGCACGTTCCCCGCCGCTGACAACGTCGCGTCCACATCGCGCCGGATCTCGACCGGTCCGGTGGCGAACCGCGACCGGTTGCCGGCCACGAGGTGCGACGGCGCCAGATCGGCAACCCGGCCGTGCACCGGCGTCGAGGCCGGGTCCAGGCCGGCGAAACGCGCCATTGCCTCGACGGCGCCCGCGGGGTCGGCGATCAGGTCTTCGTACCGCAGCCGGAACGTTCTGCCGGCGCCTACCGCCCGGGCCAGTGGGCCCGTGATCATGGAGTTCCATAACGACCAGATCGTCGAGCTGCCGGCCGGATTGAGCTGCCGGAATGTCGACTCGGCACCGTCGGCGGTATCGTCCAGCGGCCTCTGCGTCGCCCACGCCGACGCCACCGGCCGAGGGTCACGCACCAGATGAATGACGGAGAGGTCCACGCCGCCTCGGGCCAACAGAATGGCATCGAGCGGGTAGCCGGAGCTGTCGACGATCACTTCGGCCTTCGTGACCTCGCCGACCGCCGAGTGCGCGGCCGCGTAGGTCTCAACGTACGCCTGCATCTGGGAATCCACATCACGCCGAGCGAGCAGGCGCACCCAGGCCTGCGGATAGTCCCGGGTGCGCAGGTGGGTGGCTTGAATCGACGCCATCTCAGCCGCCGGCAGGGTGAATCGCGCGGTAGCGATCACGTCCTTCCACAGCGGACACTCCGGCACCGGCTCACGGCAACCGCACAGCCGATGTTCGAGCATCCCCCGCGCCCACAGCGAGCGCAGCTCGCCGGCGGCGAACGCACCGTCGTACTGACCGAGAATCGAGGCCAGCAACGTGCTGCCGCTGCGACCCCACCCCGCGATATACAGAACCCGCTGCCGACCACTCGCCATCCGGCCTTCGCCTCCATCAGCGTCGCCGTCGGCCCAACGCTACGCCGCCAGCAGGGAGTGCCCAACAGGCGACGTGACCGGCAGGTTCGGACGTCGCTTGCGGTCACTCAGCTGCCACTTGGACCCTCGATCACGACCTCTCTCATCGTCGCATGTCCCCAACCTGCATTCCATCGCTTGCGTGCAAAGATGGCGTGCGAGTGGTGAGGGCTCGGCCGCTCGCCGTCGTACACGGACCTCACCTACGTCGTGGTCATTCGGGCCGCCGTCGTGCGAACGGGCCGAATGGCCCACGAATAGCACGGTATCCGCTGAGCGGCACGCCGTTCACGTAACGAGAGCAACTCCGAGCAGCAAAGCCAGGCCCGCACCGAACGTCGCCGTGTGCACAAGCTTCTCCCGCGGCACCGGCGAGGTCGTGATCTCCGGCAGCAGGTCGGCCACTGCGATGTAAATGAAGTTGCCGGCCGCGAACGGCACCAGCACCGCCACATCGACCCTGCCGGCCATCCCGTAGGCGATCAGTCCTCCGAGCGGGAAAGTCAGCGCCGAAGCGACGTTGTACACCAGCGCATGCCGTCTGCTCCAGCCGCTGTGGACCAGGATCCCGAAGTCGCCCAGCTCCTGCGGCACCTCGTGCGCGGCTGCGACGAGCCAGGTCACGATCCCGAGTTGCACGTCGACCACGAAGGCGCTTCCCACGGCCAGGCCGCCGATCAGGTTGTGCAGCCCGTCGGCCACCAGGATCAGGTAGCCGAGCGGGCCGTGCGTGTGCTCGCTCACCGGGCGGTGGCAGTGGTGCCAGTGCAGGAACTGCTCAAGTACGTGGAACGCGAACAGTCCCGCGACAGCCCAGACGAAGACCGACAGCGAATTGTCGAGCACGCTCAACGACTGGGGCAGCATGTGGAACATCGCGCCTCCGAGCAACGCTCCCGCCGCGAGTGCGACCAGCGGCATCACCAGGCGTTGGAAGAGGCTCTCCCGCATCAGAACGGAGACGCTGCCGACCAGGGCAAGCGCGCTCATCGCCAGTCCCGAGACCAGGATCCACGCCAAAACCGACACCCCTAGACGGTATCGACCGGTCCGCTACAGAAACGGGGTTTCCTACGACATGCCCTCGTGTGTCAGATCCCTTGACCAACTCCGGGCCGACCCAGGCTTCGAGGACGCGGTCGGTGATGTGGACGACGCGCTCCGCGTACTGGACCATCCGGACGTCACCATCCGGACGTCGTGGGTGACGATCACCGCCGGCACACGCACTCTCACCCTCTAGAGGGAGCAGATTCCCTCTCCCGAGGGAGTGATGAAACGGGCCGTCCTCGGAGACTGGGCGGTATGGATCCACACAACCTGTCGGCCATCGGTAGCCCTTCCAGGGCTGGTCTCCCGCCTGGCCAGCGCCGACGTCGCGATTTCCCCCGTTTCGGCGTACCGTTCCTCTCGCCGCCCCCGGCGCCGGACGTCCCGGGGCTCGCCGTCACCGGCGCGGTCGAGCACGACCTGCGGCTCCCACTTGCCGAATTGCACTCCATACTCCCCCGCGTCGAGCAGGTTGCCGATTTCCACTGCGTCGCCACTTGGTCAGCCACCGGCCTGCACTGGTCGGGCGTCTCGTTCCGGCAGTTCTGGGAGCAGGTCGTCGTCCCACGTTGTAAGCCCGCCGATGCCACCGTGGGCATCATCGCCCACGGCGCCGATGGGGTAACGGCTGTCATCGACCTGCGTGACGCGATGGCTGACAACGTCATGCTCGCCGACCGGCTCGACGGCCAACCGCTCGACGACCGCCACGGGGCACCTCTACGCCTCGTAAGCCCCAGCCAGTACGGCTACAAGAACATCAAGCACCTGATCAGACTCGAAGCCACGCGCACGTTCCCCAAGCCGGGCCTCATCCTCGGAGAACACCCGCGTGCCCGAGTAGCATTCGAGGAACGCGACCCCTACCTCAATGCCCGGCTCTACCGCCTTATCGGCCGCGCGCTCACCCGGCCAATCGCCTGGCTGAACCGCCGAGCGCCCACTAGGTCCTCCACGAATAGGTGAAGGCACCCGAAGCGCACGTATCACGGCCTGGTCAGGGTTGGGACTCAGCCGCACGGTGAAGATCACTCCGCACCATCACGACGGCGAGTGAACCGGCTCCCCGCCCGAAGGAGCAGACTCGTCGAACTAAGCTGAGAGAATCATCGCTATGGCGGTCCGGATGATCTTTGCACCGCTGGTGAACGGGTCGACCTACCGGCGTGGGGTGTACTTGCTGCTCGGCGGCGTGCTCCTGCTGCCGTACGTCCTCTTGGGCGTGGCGTTCGCCCAGATGTTGCGGTCGGACTCCCCAAAGGTGATCTCTTTGCTGCTGCTCGGGGTGACGGCGGCCATCGCGTGCGCACCGGCGTTCCTTGGCGCGACCCGAGCCCTCGAGACGGCTGCCGCCCGGGCACTGCTCGAGGTTGACCTGCCCGACCCGGTTGCCAATCCGCCGGAACTGGAGACTCGGGTGCGCAGCGCGCTGTGGTTCGCCGTCCACATGGCCTGCGGTGGAGCGGTCGGATTCACGATGCTGGTCGCATTGCCGATGACGTTGGTCGTCATCGCCGCGCAGTTTGGCGTCGGCACCGAGGCACTGGCCGGGCTCGAGTTCGGTCCGCTGGACCAGGACGACACCGGGTGGTGGTCGCTGGTCGGGCTCGCCATGCTGATCGGGTTGACGTATGCGGTGGCCGGGTTGGGTCGGCTCGCGGCCATAATGGCGCCAGTCCTGCTAGGCCCGTCGACGGCCGAGAGAATCGCCACGCTCGAAGCTGAGGCGGATCAGCTGGTCGAGCGCAACCGGCTTGCCCGCGAACTGCATGACTCGATCGGGCACGCGCTAACGGTGACCACCCTGCAAGCGGCCGCCGCGGGCGAAGTGGTGGATTCCGATCCGGAGTTTGTCCGGCGCGCGCTGCAGGCTGTTGAAGAAACCGGTCGGACGGCGATGGCAGACCTGGACTACGCCCTCGGATTGCTCCGCGAACCGGACGGATCGTCCCGGCCGGCTCAGCGAACATTGGCAGATCTTGACCGGCTGGTCGGCGAGGCTCGGGCGACTGATGCAGCGATCACCCCATCGGTCACCGGGACGCTTTCTCGGGTACCGGCGATCGTGTCCCGGGAAGGTTACCGAATCGTGCAGGAGAGCCTGACCAATGCCGCCCGACATGCCCGTGGTCAACCGATCACGCTGCAGGTAACGGTGGCCAACGACCTGCTCACCATCGACGTGGCGAACCCGGTTCACAGCCAGCGGGTCGCTCCGGCCACCAACGGTGGCCGTGGCCTCGCGGGCATGCGAGAGCGGGTTGCCCTGCTCGGTGGCCAGCTGACGACCGGTCACGACAACGGCGAGTGGCGGGTGACGGCGCGCCTCCCCCTTGTTGGACGCCGGATACGGTAGCCGGCATGACGATCACCGTCCTGCTCGTGGATGACGAGGAGCTGGTTCGAACCGGCCTGCGGGCGATCATCGACGCGCAGCCCGACCTCGAGGTCGTCGGCGAGGCGGGCGATGGGGCCGAGGTAATGCCGCTGGTGCGGCAACTGCATCCAGACGTGGTGCTGATGGACGTACGCATGCCGGCGATCGACGGCATCCAAGCCACCCGCCGGCTACTCGACACCATGGTCGAGCCACCGCGAGTGCTGGTGATCACGACCTTTGAGAACGATGACTACGTGTACCAGGCCCTGCGCGCGGGTGCCAGTGGCTTTCTGCTCAAGCGTGCCCGCCCGGCCGAGGTCGTCGAGGCAGTACGGGTTGTCAGCCGAGGTGACTCGCTGCTGTTCCCGGCCGCGCTGCGACGGCTGGTCGCCACCCACGCCGGACGTCCGGACGAACAGGCGCTGTCCGCGGCTCGCCTCACCGAGCGAGAGGCCGAGGTGCTCCGGCTGATGGCGGCCGGGCTGTCGAACGCCGAGATCGCTGAACACCTGGTGCTCGGAGTCGAAACCGTCAAGACCCACGTCGGCAACGTCTTGACCAAGCTGGACGCCAGGGATCGGACACAGGCGGTCATCGTCGCCTACGAATCCGGCTTCGTCACGCCGACCGTCTAGGCACCCTCGGAGCTAGCCGTCCCTCCTCTGGGGGAGACGAACCCCGCTGCGGTGGGAGGCGTGACGCCCGTCGTCCCAGCCACGGTGGATACATGACAACGACAAGCACCACGCAACCTACGCAGAACCCACCGGCCAGGCGGAACTGGACGCAGTGGATCGGGTACGCGGCGGCCGGCTGGGCCGCGGTGTACGCGACGATCGCCCTGATCTGGACTGTGACCGGTGACGGATTCCCGTTTGGAAAAGGGAACCCGGACTCGATCGGATTGCTCCGAGGCCTACCAGCAGAGATCGGTGCGCCGCTGTTCGCCGGAGTGCTTCTCGCCACCACCGTCGTGACGCTCGTCATGATCGGCGACACAGGACCGTCCCGGCCACTGAGGCTTGCGCTGCTCGGATTCGGCTGGGTGGTGGCCGGAACGTTTTTGGTCCTCGTCCCGGAAGTAGATGTGCTGGCGCTCGTCGGATACGCACCGGTACTCATCGTTGGGGCGCCGTTCGGCTTTCCACCCGGCGTGGACTACTCGGCTGCGTTCAGCTGGCCGCTGCTCAACCAGGCCTTCGCCATGCTCGGCGGCTTTCTCGTGGCGGCCACGCTGGTGGCCTGGCGGCGCCGCACCCACGACCGGGACGACGAGCCGGGATGGGCCACGCCTGCCGCCGCGGCACGCTGGGGCCGCTGGGCGGTCTACGCCGCCGTGGCGATCCCGCTCATTTACGCGGTCAGCCGGTACGCGTGGCTACTTGGGATCCCGTTGCTGGTCAACGACGAGTTCATTGACCAACTTCATGCGGAGGGCGGGGTGTGGGCCGGTGCCTGGCTGGCAACCTTCGCGGTGATCGGGGCGGTGCTCACGCTTGGGTTGGTACAGCGGTGGGGAGAGCGGTTCCCGCGCTGGATGATCGGCCTGGCCGGAAGGCCGGTGCCGGTCATGCTCGCAGTCGTCCCGGCGTCCGTGGTCAGCGTGCTCGTCACCTCGGCCGGCCTTTCCCTGGGTACCCAATTGTCGCTATTCTCCGAGCTAGTCGACGGCTTCTGGATCTACCTACCGCAGCTACTGTGGCCAATTTGGGGAGCAGCACTCGGCGCCGCCACGCTCTCCTTCTACCTCCGCCGCCGAAGCTCCTGAACCGGCTCTTCGCACCTGCGGTGGGGTTCAGGTTGGGATCTTGAGGCCGCCGGCGATCAGGAGCATGCGGACTCGAGATCCCGACCTGACTACCCCCACCGTCCACTCGAACGTCGCCGTGATACGAGCGTGCAGCGAACTACAGGAAACCAGAGGGAAGAGGGTGCATTAACTCGCTACACGTCCCGCAAGCGGTTCGAGCCAGCACCAACAAGGTGCTGGACTTCAAGGTGACGGATCTTCTGGCTCGAGGGTGCGCGAGATCGGCGATCCGAGGTCCGCTATCGTCGCGGCGGTGAACGCGGCATCAGGAGCGCCAATGTAGTGCTGGTAGCCGCAAGCGGTACAGACAAGACCTGAGGTGGCGGGCCGCGTGCTGGCGTTCGACGGCCGGGAGACGCTGCGGTGCATCTCAGGTACAGGGCTCGAGAAGTCGCTGCCGAGCCAATGGGTGAAGGAGAACCCTGGGTGATCACAGTACTGACCGCGGCCGTCGTGGGTCTGGTGGTCTCGATTCTCGGCACTCCGGCAGCGATCCGGGCGCTCGCCCGGCGTGGCTACGGCCAGCCGATCCAGGACGAACTCCCGACGAGTCATCACGCCAAACGGGGCACGCCCACGATGGGCGGGATAGTGATCATCCTGGCGGCGCTGGTCGGCTACACAGCCGCCCACCTGATCCGCCCGTCCGAGCCGTCAGTCTCGGCGTTGCTCGTGCTCGGCCTGATGGTCGGGCTGGGTCTGGTTGGATTCCTCGACGACTACCTCAAGATCTTCAAACAGCGGAGTCTTGGCCTTCGCAGCCGGGCGAAGCTGGCTGGGCAGGTGGTTGTAGCACTAGCGTTCGCGCTGCTGGCGATCCGGTTCGAGAACGACCAGTCGTTGACACCAGCGTCGCAGGCCGTGTCGTTCTTGCGCGACACGCCGCTCGTGCTGCCAGTCGTGCTGTTCGTAGTGTGGACGCTGCTGATTGTCTCCAGTACCTCGAACGCGGTGAACCTGACCGACGGGAATTCGGCGTCCAGATCGGCTTATTCGGCCTGCCGCTCGGCGGTTCGTTCGCGCTCGGCTCAGGCGTTGCGGCCGCTGGCTGATGCCTACACCCACCGTCAAGGGGCCGCGGAGCGCTTCTTCCTGTTGATCGAAAGCCTCACGAATCCGATGATCGCTGTGGCTACGAATAGAACAACCCCAACGACACCGAGCCACAGGATGCCTTCGAGCGCAAAGCCGATGATGGCCAAGATGAGCCAGACAGCCAGGAGAATGATCACTAGAGTCAACATACTTAGATGCTATGTCCGCAGCCCGCCCCCAGTCTCGCCGTGAGGGCGACCAGAATCTACGAATGCGAACGTCTGACCTGCATCGAGAGTCGCCGACGCCCCCGGGCGCCGGAGTGTAACCACGGGCGGATTTTGGGCCTACAACGGAGAACTGACACCCCTCAGCGAACCCAGGTGAGTTGCCGAACGAAACCCCGACCAGGCATAGAGCGGCTCGTCCACCTCGCCCGCGACCTTTGTCGACGGCAAGATCGAACCCGCGGCGATCCTCACCGGCCAGCCACAGCACACCTGACCAGGCACGGCAACTCTGCCGCTGAGCCGGTACTCCGGCCCGCTTGCGTTTTGCCTCTGACTCAAACAAACTGGTCTTGATAGTGCTTGATCATGTCGCCCTAGACCCCGGTGACCTCTGCTAGTGGTAGAGGGGAACCGGGAATGGCAAACACGACAGACTCTCTTGGCGGTCAACCGGATCCCTGCCGTCGCTTGCGGCCACCGGGCAGGACCCTAGCGGGGTCAACTCGACATTGTGGTGTGCAACCAGAGTGGCGCCGGTCTGATGCACCTGTCCTGTGGAGTTGGACATGGCGACCGGCCCCGGTTTACCGAGGCGATGGAATGCCTCGGCGGGTTCCGCCCGCACCGAATCACGCTCCCGCTATCCCAACTGGGCTTCTGCGGCTGCACCGCGGCGAAGCCGAGATCTCTGCCTCCTCCCTGACCGCCGCCACCGCGAGCCTGGCCGGGTCGCGGGCAGTTTCGGCCGAGGCAATGTGGGAATCCGACGGCAGATCACGACATTCGACACGAGCGGGCGGGGGCTTGGGGCCTGCATGAGCGAACTCCGTACCCGCGCACAGATTGCCGACCCGGCACCTCACAACGAGACCACGGCTACGGACCGCCACAGCGTCCCGCCTCGGGTGCGCTACGTTAGCGCATACACCGACCTGCGCCGCCAAGTCCAGGCCTCTGGGCTGCTGAAACGTAGGTACGGCTACTATTGGTCCAAGATCCTCATCAATGTGCTGCTGTTCGCTGGGACCTGGGTGGCGTTCGCCCTCCTCGGCAATTCCTGGTTCCAGCTCATCCCGGCCGCATTGCTGGCGATCAGCCTGACCCAACTGGGCTTCCTCGGGCACGACGGCGCGCACCGCCAGATCTTCAGCTCCCACAGGTGTAATGAGTGGACATCTCGGGTGTTCTCCGGGCTGTTCGTCGGGCTGAGCTACGGCTGGTGGCACAGTAAGCACAATCGTCACCACGCTAATCCGAACAAGGAAGGCGCAGACCCCGACATCGCCGCCGGCGCGTTCGCGTTCACACCCGCCGCCGCGCACGCGCGGCGCGGCTCGGCCGCCCGGTTGACGCGACGGCAGGGCTACTACTTCTTCCCGCTTCTCCTGCTCGAGGGCCTGGCACTGCACGTCGCGAGCATCCAGACCATCGTCAGCCGGAAGTCGTTAAAACATCGCTGGTGGGAGGCGGCGTTCGTCGCGACCCGGCTCGGCGGCTACATCACCGTCCTGCTGCTCTTTCTGCCACCTGGCAAAGCCGCAGCCTTCTTCGGCGTCCAAATGGGGCTGCTGGGCCTGCTTCTCGGTGGTTCGTTCGCCCCCAACCACATCGGCATGCCTATCGTCCCGGCGAACACGAAGATTGACTTCCTGCGGCGCCAGGTGCTGATGTCTCGCAACATCCGCGGCGGCCGCGTCATGGATCTCGCCATGGGCGGGCTCAACCACCAGATCGAGCACCACCTGTTCCCCAGCATGCCCCGGCCGAACCTGCGCCGGGCGAGGCCCATCGTGCGCGACTACTGCGCCCGGCACAACATCACCTACGCCGAGACCAGCCTGCTTGACGCCTACGGCATCGTCGTGCGCTACCTCAACCAGGTCGGGCTGGCCGGAAGACATACCACCCGCTGCCCGCTAGTCACCCAGTACCGCACATAGACCTGCGCTGCCCACCCGCGGCGGGCCGCACACAACGGAGACCCGACAATCCCAGCGGGTGGCAACAACCGCATGCTGCGTACCGAAAGCTCCCCGCAAGAACCAACCGGGTGGCAGAAGAGCGCCGTTCAAATGCGTGGGACCGTCTGCGTGTGCTGCCCTCACCTACTCGTGGTCCTACAGTCCCCCTTTACCCGCCTCTCTCTCCAGCGAGTCGAAGTCACTTTCGGCCGCTGTCGCCTGCTCGGGACTCAAGGTGCCGGTTCTCACACCGGTGATCCAGCCCCTCAAGCGGCCCACTGTGATCCCCTGACGTCGCTGCAGGCCATCGAGAATGCGCCCCAGGCCGCTCGGTGGGGCGTCGCTGCCCGGCTCGTCAGCCGTCGCGAGTCGGGTGTCCAGCTCATTCAAATAAACGTGTTGGTCGGAGTGGAGTTTCTGTCCACGACGCGAATCAACGACCGCGGCAACTCCAGCGGCGGCGAGAGCGGCTACCGCGACACTCGCGAGCACCTTCGTGTTCGGTTTCCCCACAGCCCCTCCTCCCAGCAAGCGTGGAGCCGGCTAAGACCAGCCTGTCAAGGACCAGCACTATTCTGCGCTATTCGCGCGCAGGTAACTGATCCAGCGGTCATATCGTGCTCAATCCTCAGGCGGCGCAGCTGTCGGTGGGTGGACGGGTGAGTGGACCTTGTCCGCGACCAGCCGCCATGGTCGTCGATCAGCTCAAGCACCTGATTCTCACGGCTCCGTGACATGGTGCGATCTAGACAACCAGTAGGAATAGTTCGACTTGGTGTGAACGGCCGGGCGGGGCATACGGGACGTGGCGTCCGGCACCGGCCCACGATCCGCGTCGCGTCTCGCAGAAGGTTGGCCTGCGGGGATATGTGGGCGGGAGACGGGTCCTGGTCTATGGCACTGGGAAGTCCTGGGGTGCTCCCTCGCCGGTGGAGCCGTCGACCGCTTCGCGAAGGAGGTCGGCGTGACCGGTGTGGCGGGCATATTCCTCGACAATGTCAGCCAGCAACCGACGCAGATTCATCCCGCTCTGGGTCGGCTGATCGAGCTCACCGTTCGACAGCGCCTCGGCGAGTGAGGCTCTGGAGCGGTGCACCGCATCGACCCACAGCGCGCGCAGGGCCGGCGGGGTGTCGTCGGCTGCGGTGCGCCATGGCCAGTCCTCCCAGTCGGTCTCGAGATCGAGCCTGTCGAACGGCGCCATCACCGGCCGACCCGCCAGACGGTGTTGGAAGTAGAGCTCCTCGACCCAGGCAAGGTGCTTGAGTAGGCCACCTAACGTCACCGACGAGGGAGCGAGTCGCAGGGCCATGCCTTCGGCGCCGATGCCGGCGCACTTCCAAGCAAACGTGAGCCGGTTCCGCTCCAAGGTGATCAGAGCAGTGTCCACCTCGTCACCGTGAAGAAACCGCTCTACATCCCACTCTGGCGGCTGGCCCGCGACGAAACCCAAGGGACTCCTCATGATCCACAACCTGAGTGGGCGGGCAGTGATGGCCCATGTGGGTGCGAATCGGCGATGACCGGAGTGCGGGCAAGTATGGCAACCATGCCGGTCATCGTAGGCGGGATTCCGGACGAATTCCGTCCGCATCGCGCACCATTGGTGCTCTTGTGAGCCGCGCCCGGTACGACTGCGCGCCATAGGGTCCACACCCGTCGCCCGATCCGAGTCGGGTCGACTCCATCCGGCCGAGCTCCTCGCCCGCGACGGCGCATACGCCGCCCTGGCGGCGTGAGCTACCGGACGCCGAACGTCCGCGATCCGATGTATGTTGCCGGCATGTCCGACTTCACGATCAAAGCGCTCACGCCGGAGACGTTCGACGACTTCGCCGCTGTCGTCGAACGGAACAAGGGCATGTTTGCCAGTTGCTGGTGCACGAAGTTCCATCCCGACTGCGCGGAGAAGGGCCAGAGCGCCGAGGGGAACCGGGCGCTCAAGCAACGTCTGGTGGCCGAAGGGATCGCGCACGCGGCGCTGGTCTACGACGGTGACCGGGCCGTCGCCTGGGCGGAGTACGGAACACCCGAGGAGCTGCCCAGCATCCAGCACCGCAAGGAGTACCTTGCCACTGCCGAGCGACTGCCCGACTACCGGGTCACCTGCATCCTGGTCGAACGCGGCCTTCGCGGTCAGGGCCTCGCGGCGATCGCCCTGCGCGGAGCCGTCGAGCTGATCGCGCAGGCCGGCGGCGGCCTGGTCGAGGGCTACCCGCACGACACCGGCGGGGTCCGGAAGAAGAACTCGTCGTTCCTCTACAACGGCACCCGCACGATGTACGAGCGCGAGGGCTTCACCTACGACCGGCCCAAGGGCCAGGGCAACTGCGTGATGGTGCGCGACGTGGCCCCGAGCACGCGCAACTGAACCCGGTCCAGCGCTCCACGCGGAGACGACGGCTACCCGGCCCGCGCCGTCTCTACGAGTCGCTCGGCTTCTCCACGATTGCGCGTACGTGCAATAATCAGCCGATCAAACCTGCCACCAGACTGCGTCTGCGCAGGTCACACATAGAGTCGGCGAGGGGACTCGAACCACTAACCGCTCGATTACAAGACGAGTGCCACCCACCTCACCTGGCCACTACCAGCACAAACAGCCACAGCGCCGACCCCACAACCCGCCGACAACCTCATTGATCACTCGGATTCGTGTCACAAACTCGTGTCACGATCAATTTTCGGCCA